>JALFAQ010000012.1 GCA_022772305.1 Corynebacterium glucuronolyticum | reverse complement strand
CAGCTCCGCCACCTCGGCTGCATGGTACGCACCCTCGACAACCCCGACGACATCGAAAGCCTCATCCATGAAATACGTTCCACATAACTACCAAAAGCAAGCCATCGACTTCATCCAGTCACACCCCGCAGCAGCCATCCTGCTTGGTATGGGCCTCGGCAAAACCATCATCACCCTCACCGCACTAAACACCATGATGTTCGACACGTTCCAAACCGGACGAGCGCTAATCATCGCCCCCCTACGCGTAGCGCGCGACACATGGCCCGCAGAAATCAAAAAATGGGACCATTTGCAGCACCTCACCGTCTCCGTCATCGTCGGCGACGCCAAAACCAGAAAACAAGCACTTACCACCCCAGCAGACATCCATATCATCAACCGGGAAAACATCCCCTGGCTTATCAACCAAATGCCGAAGGACAAGTGGCCGTGGGACACCGTCGTCATCGACGAACTCAGTTCCTTTAAGAATCACAAGGCCAAAAGGTTCAAAGCACTGTTCAAACAACGCCCCCACATCCGCCGGATTATCGGGCTTACCGGAACCCCAGCCCCCAACAGTTTGGAAGACCTCTGGGCACCATACAAGCTGCTGGATGGCGGTGAGCGTCTCTTTAAAAACCTGACAAACTTCCGCACCACCTGGTTCACACCCGGTAGACGCAACGGGCACATCATCTACGAATGGAACATTAGGCCTGGTGCCGAGGAGGAGATCTATTCCCGCATTAGGGATATCACCCTGTCTATGAAAACCACAGACTATCTTTCGTTGCCGCCGCTGACCACATCCACCAAGATGGTTACCCTCGATGACACCGCACAGGCGAACTACAAAAAACTGAAACAGGAAATGGTGCTGCAACTTGACCATACGACCGTGGATGCCGCCAACGCGGCCACCCTGTCCGCAAAACTCCAGCAACTCGCATCCGGAGCCATCTATATAAACGACCAACAGGACTGGCTGCCTGTCCATGATGCGAAACTTCAGGTGTTGGATGAGATCATCGAGGCAGCCAACGGCAACACCGTCCTGGTGGCCTACTGGTTCAAGCATGAACTCGACCGATTGAAGGATCGATACCCGCACGGCAGGCAACTCACAACCTCCGAAGATATCAAAGACTGGTGTGACGGTGACATCCCCCTCGCCTTCATTCACCCCGCGAGTGCAGGCCACGGGTTGAACCTCCAATCAGGTGGCCACATTTTGGTGTGGCTTACCACCCCCTGGTCTCTAGAGCTTTATGAGCAAACCAACGCCAGATTGTTCCGCCAAGGCCAGACAGAACCCGTGTCTATCATCCACATCGCATGTAGGGGCACAGTTGACGAGCAGGTACTTAAAGCCCTCGCCCGAAAAGACATCACTCAATCCTCCCTCATCAACGCGGTCAAAGCCCAACTTTCTGACCCTATTTCACGGAAGGAAGCAGCATGAACCAATACATCGACACCGCAGTCCAGGAACAATCTCTCCGGCACGCAGCCAAGGAACTCCGTATCCAATTCCAACAGCTCCGAACAATCCGCTGGACCAAACCCAAAGTAAAACTGGCACGCAAAATGCGCCCCGCCTTCGGTCCTCAGTCGCCAACACCAGACAACGACTGGGCGCTCAACATCGAGGACTGCATGATCAATGAGCGCAGGGACGAAACCATCCCCGGTGGGCTTGCCGTCATGGTCGCCGATGCTTTGGAGCACGCTGGCCACCAGCCGCCACTACAACCAACCGGGATCAAGCTGTGTGATCTGGTGGAACAGCACGCATGGGCTATCGCAGAAAAGTTCCCGCCCGTCGACGACCTCACCGACCTGATGATCGAACAGGCCGCCTACCTTGCCACCGCGATCAAACACCGCTACCCAAACAATGAAAGAACAACAATGACCCAACCCTTGCCCGCATCCGAAATCGTCCGACAGCTCGCCATCCGAGGAACCGCCACAACCATCGATACCGTGCGTGGCTGGGCACGTTACGGCCACATCAGCAGCACCGAGCTCCCCAACGGTCGACACGGCTACCTGCTAGCTGAGTGTCTAAACCACATCAGGCAGGTCCAGGCGCAAAAGGACTTGCCTACGCCCACAAGTGATGTATAATCGACGTGATGATACCGCGTGGTCAAAAACCAAGCGGTATTTTTATAGGCTTGCCGGTGCCACACAATAAGGGTTGAGGGGCGCACAACGCGCGCCCGCCGAAGTTTCATCTCAGCCTGGGCACCAGCATCACATTCTTATGGGAGGTAAGTCACATGGGCAGGCATATACCAACCTCCACCCGCATGCGCATCCTCGCCCGCGACCATCATGCTTGCACCCGCTGCGGAGCAACAGACGTGCCCCTCGAAATCAACCACATCATCGGCCTCGCAGAAGGCGGCGCAACCGACGACGCAAACCTCGAAACACTCTGCACAGACTGTCATCGCGTGATAACCTTAAAGCAGATCGAGGCCGGGAAACAGCGCCGATACGCCCGCCTCCACCTCCCCGAGACACCACATCCTGGTAGGGTGGGGGGAGACCCCAACCGATATAAGACCTCGGCCCCGGAGGGGATAGGTTGAAAGGTTGGGTACGGGTTCTGACATTTGCGCTGGTGTAGGAGTTTTTCGTTTCTGGCTTTCGCTGTGGCTGGCTGTCGTGACTTGCTTAGTCATTTTTGGTGTTCGCCGGTTTTGGGTGGTTTATTTCGCGGTGCCAAACTGGTGCAATAATGTTTCTGCTGGACGTTGCTTTAATTCGTAACGCTTGGTAGAATTTAGTGTATGACCTGCAAAGAATGTGGAGCACCCACTGGGCTGGGTGGCGCGCGAGGGCGCACACCGAGCTACTGCTCTGACGCATGCCGCCAGCGGGCGTACCGGAAACGCAAACGCACCCCCTTCCCGAAAGCGATGGCGACCATGGTGCGCTGGGCGCGGGCCGATGGTAAACGGCCAATTATGGTAGACGGTACGCCAGCGTCCTCCACGAATCACACGACATGGGCAAGTTTTGAAGATGTGCGTGCTTCCACCTGCGGTGATGGTTTTGGTTTCATGCTCGGTGGGGGTGTCGGCTGCTACGACCTTGACCACTGCATCGAAGGTGGTCAACTTGCCGATTGGGCGAAAGCCGTCATCCCCACCATCGTGGAGCCTGTCATCTACACGGAGGTATCCCAGTCGGGTGCGGGCCTGCACGTGTTTGTCGAAGCGGAGGAGGCTCCAGGCAGGCGCATCGGTGTGCCTGGTGGTGTGGTGGAGCGGTACACCCGTGAGCGGTTCATCCGCTGCGGGGAACCAGCCAATATCAAAAATCTTTTTGAAATAAGGAGGTCGTGATGCCTGGTCCTATCCCGAAGCGTGCTGACAAGCGGCGCAGGCGTAATAAGCCTGCCCCTGGTGCGGAGATCACACGTGCTCCGGGGGCTGCGAAGGTGAAGGTGCCGAATGTGAAGCCGTCGTGGCACCCGCTGATGAAGGAGTGGTACCGCTCCTTGAAGACCTCCGGCCAGGCCAGGTTTTACCAGCCGTCGGATTGGCAGACAGCACAACTGATGTGTCACGTCATGAGTCTTGAGTTGAATTCTGGTGAGCCGGTTCGGGCTGCGACACTGTCGGAGTTCAACAAGATGGCGACATCGTTGATGACCACGGAGGGCGAGCGTAGGCGCTTGCGCCTGGAGTTGTCCGCGTCGGAGCCTGTCATCTCTGAAGACGATTCGGTCGTGTCGATCATGGAGCATTACAGGGAAAAGCTGAGCTAGCGGGAAAAGGGGGTGGTAAACGGTGTTTGATGCTGCCCCCCAAGACCGGCTCGACACATTGCCCCCAGGGTTGCCGAAGCTGACGTTGGGCTATGAGGCGTTGGCGTGGGCTGCGAAGTATGTGAAGCATCCGAATGGTATTAGGGCTGGTAAGCGCTGGGAGTATACCCGGAGGCAGGCGCGGTATGTGCTGTGGGCGTATGCCGTGGATGAGAACGGGCGTTGGTTGTATCAGCAGATGATTCGTCGTTTGGCGAAAGGCTCCGGCAAATCCCCGGTATCCGCAGTCATGGCACTCACCGAACTACTAGCCCCCGTCAGACTGAAAGACTTCGATCCTCGGGTGCCGGGTGGGTGTATTGGTCAGCCTGTGGCTATGCCGTGGGTGCAGCTCTCGGCGGTGTCTAAAGACCAGAACGAGAACGTGATGCGCCATGTACGGGCGATGGCGAACAAGAACGTCGCGAAACGGTTGCATGAGGATTATTCCTTGGATGTGGGTAAGACGCAGGTCAATACCCCGGATGGGAAGCTGGAGATGATCACGTCCTCGGCGACATCTGCCGATGGTGCCGAATCCTCGGCGGTGTTTGGTGATGAGCTTGAGCACTGGTACCCCACCAATGGTGGGGTTGAATTGTATGGCACCATTGCCGACAACTTGTCCAAGTCTGGTTCTCGGTTTTTCTGCACGTTGAATGCGTGGAAGCCGGGCATGGGATCTGCGGCTGAGGATATTTTTGATGAGTGGGTGGCTCAGGAATTGGGCGAGTCGCGTGCGGATCGGCATTATTTGATGGATGTTGTAAAGGCGCCGCCGGAGACGAGCATGGCTGACCCGGAGTCTTTGCGTGCCGGTTTGGAGTTCGTTTATGCGGACTGTCCTTGGGTGGACCTTGATTCGATCATGAACCGTATTTGGACGGCGAAGAATGTGTCGGATTCGAAGCGGAAGTATTTGAATTGGCCTGTGGCCTCGTCTGATTCGTGGGCCGACCCGCAGGACTTCGCCCAGATGTCCCACCCTGAGATCGTGGTGGAGCCTGGCGAGCAGATCGTGATGTTTTTTGACGGCTCGCTTTCTGGCGATAACACGGCGCTTATTGGGTGCAGGGTATCCGATGGTCACATTTTCACCTTGGGTGTGTGGGAGCCGCGCGCAGCAGGTGAGGATGGTAGGCCGATGGTCAACGTCGACGCTGTCGATGGTGCCGTCGACAGAGCCTTCAACACCTATGATGTGGTGGCGTTTTTCGCCGATGTTCGCGAGTGGGAATCTTTCACCAGGGTTGAGTGGCCATCGAGGTATCGGGATAGGTTGCAGGTGTGGGCTTCTCCGAAGTCGAATCCGCCGGAGCCAATCGCCTGGGACATGCGTGGCAAAGACTACCCTTTCACGTCGGCGGCGGAGCTGTGCGAAGACGAAATCCTCCACCACGCTTTCACCCATGATGGGAATCCGAAGCTCGTGGAGCATGTCTACAACGCCCGGCGTTTTGAGGGTAGGTGGGGGATCACGGTGCGGAAAGATTCCCCATCGTCGGCGAAGAAGATAGATGCGTGTGTCTGCATGATTGGTGCCCGGATGGTGTGGCGCCAGGTGAAGCAGTCGGAGACGAAGACAAGGGAACGTAGTGGTGAAGCTTTCTTTTTATGATGATGGGAGGTTAGCGTGCTGAGGAAAAAAGCAGTCGTTGACGCTGTGCAGGCGCTGTTGACTACGCACTCCCATGAGCGTGCGGTGTTTGACGAGATCGCAGGCTACCTGCGTCCGTGGACGGGGGAGGAGGCTGCCCGTCGGATGCATGTCGAGGTGGATTCGAAAAACCGTGATCGTCATGCGGAACTTGCCCGCATGTCTCAGTCCCCGTTCATCGGCCTCGTACTGGATACCTACGGCCAGTCCCTGAAGGTTGACGGTTTTTTCACTGGTGAGCGGGGTCTTGCGGATTCCTGGAAGTGGTGGAAGCGCAACGGCATGGCCAGGAAGCAGACTGGTTTGCACCGTGCGTGTCTTGCCTACGGTTCGGCCTATTGTTCTGTGCTGCCTGCTGCCGGTGGTGGTGCGAAGATCAACGTCCATTCCCCACGTCGGATGGTGGCCTACTTCGGGGACTCCACGGGTTTCCCTGGCATGGAGGCCACCTCTGATGAATTCCCGGTGCTTGCCCTCGAGGTGGATACCCGTAGGCATGTTCTACGACTGTGGGATGAGGAGTGCGTGTATTTCATTGGTGCGCGCTACTACCCGAATGAGGTTTCTGGCTGGCGTGATGGTGGTTTCAATACCTCATCGAATTTTGAGCTTGTGGAGGCGCGTGAGCATGGGGTTGGTGTCACTCCGATTGTTCGCTACAGGGACAGGTGGATGGCTGATGGCGAGGAACAACACGGCATCGTCGAGCATCTCCTCGGGTTGCAGGATCGTATTAACACGACGAATTATGAGCAGGGTGTGACGCAGGCTGCGGCCGCATTCAAGCAGCGCTATATCATCGGTTGGTTGCCGAAAGATCGCTCCGAAGCGCTTCGCCAGGATGTGGCCACCACACAGTTCTTCAAAGACACGGATGTGAAGGTTGGCCAGTATCAGGAGTCTGATTTGACGCGGTATATCGAGTCCCGTCAGGCTACGGTGCGCGATTTCGCGGCGGTTGCCCAAGTCCCCGCCCAGTCCCTCGGAGCTAACGCCATCAGCAACATCTCCGCTGATGGCCTGGCAGCACTGGAAACCTCCAAGGACCGTAAAGCGGCGGAGATTCAAACCTGTCTTGGTGACTCACATGAGCAGCTCCTTCGCCTGTGTGCCTACATCACTGGTGATGAGGTAGGGGCTGCGGATTTCGAGTCCGAGGTCAACTGGGAAGAAACCAGTGCGCGCTCCTTCGCACAGACCGTTGATGGGCTTGGCAAGCTTGCCACCATGCTGGGTATTCCGCCGCAGGAGCTGTGGTCTGATATTCCGGGCTGGACGAGGGAGCGTGTCGAACGGGCACGCAAGGCGCAGGGTGCGATGCCGAATGACTGGCTCCTTGCGGATGAGGATGTTAGTGTCCCCGCGGAGGAGGTTCCGGCCGGGGAGGGGGCTCAAGGGGCGGTTGATAAGGCCACCTGGGATTCCCTCGGCGTTGCGATCCGTGCTGGCGTTGATCCGGAGGATGCTGCCCGCAGGCTTGGCCTTGGTGGCCTGAAATTCACTGGTGATAAGCCGGTATCCCTGCGTTCGCCAGAAGAATAAAACCATGGTGGTAGAGGGAGGTTACAGTGTTTGACTACCTGTGGCGCAACGACCAGTCCCTCTCGATTCAAGTGAAGAAGCTGGTGATGAAGACCGTCCGGAAGCAGGGTGTGCCGGTGTCGACGGGGCAGGTGGAGAGCATGGTTGATGTGCTGTATCCCGCTGTTTTGCGGGCGAGGGAAAACTCTTGGCGTGCCCACATGGTGGATTTGCGTAGGCAGGCCGTGCAGTATGGGGTCGAGCTGAAGTTGGAGCCAGTACCCGACTACCCTCGCCATGCTTTGTATAGGGCCGTTGCGGATGTGTGTAGGCTCACTCCTGGTTCTCAGAATATCAGGGTGGAAGTCCTGGATGAGGAGACTAAAAAGAAGGTTATTCGCCCGGTGATGCCATCCGCGGCGAATCGCATCGATGATGTGGTTATCGACCGTATTGGCAGTGAGCTTGGTGGGCGTGTTTCTAGGCACGTGCTGGCGGCGGGTCGTGAAGCTGTCGCTAGGGTTACCCACAATGGGAAGGCCAGGTTTAAGAATTCTGGATTGCCTGCACACACGGGGTACGCGCGTGTTTTGTCGGGGCGTGAGTCGTGTGCGTTTTGTGCGATGTTGGCGTCGCGTGGCCCGGTGTATGCGGAGGATACTGTGATGACCCGCCGTGATGGTCGCCGGTATCACGATGGGTGTGATTGTATTCCTGTGCTTGTTGTGGAGGGGAAGCCGTGGGTGGGGCAGGCTGAGCAAAAGGCCCTGTACGGGGAGTGGAAGAAGCACACGTGGGTAGACGGCAAACCGGGTCCTGATCAGTGGGAGAGGTGGAAGAAAGCTGTCGCAGCGGGGAAGGTTGACCCGAGGACTTACAGCCCGGCTGTGGGAAACAAGAATACGGTCGAGAATGTAGGAAAAATGGTGCTGGGCGACCGTAGGGACGTTGTTTCTTTGGTCAGCATGGAGCAGAGTAAAGCAAGAGCTTACCTGCACGAGCATTTTACCGTTTCGGAGCTTACTAAGGAAGAACGCCTGGCAGTACGTCTCTACACGGGTGCAGGGCATCAGGTGATTAATCGGCAGGCTTTCGAGCTGCGGGATAAGTTGTTTGAGGCTGCGGAGAATGGTCCACGAGCACAGCGACGGAAGTTGAAGCCGGTTGTTGAGGCTGTGCGTGGGTTGGATTCTGTGATTGGGCGCGCCCCCCGGGTGCGGACGCCACTGCAGGTTGTGCGCCGGGTGCGGGTGGAGGAACTTGCTGGCAGCGCAACCGGGAAAGGTTTCGACCCGAGTGTCGAAGAGACATGGAGAGGCCAAGAGTTTAAGGCTTGGGGGTTTTTGTCAACTTCGACACACGGACAGGATGAGTTCGGCGATATCGAACTGCGCCTGACACTGCCAAAGGGGACGAAAGGTATTTATCTAGGTTGGGATGAGAAGGCAGATAGGTCGACGGCCCTTTCTCGGTATCCGCAAGAGGAAGAGTACTTACTTGGTAGGCAAGTACGGTATAGAATAAAAAGGGTAAGAGTCCGTGATGGGCAGCGAATCGTTGAGGCGGAGGTGATTGGTCAAGATGTCTAATAATGGTGTTGATGACCGGTATCGCTACATGGGTTTGGAGATGATTCCGACACCACGGTACGACGCGCTGACCAGTGAATCCTCTCCTGGTACTGGCTGGATGTGGCGGTTTAAAGGCGGTATCGTAGCGCTAAAGTTCGCTAACGATAAAGTTCTCACGTGTACTGGTCAAGGTTTTAGCGAAGCCAAGGATTGGGATCGGGGAGATGAGATTCAGGATGTGATCTTGGATTCCGCTGCTGATGGTTTAAGCATCCCTGAGGCCTTGGAACGTGTGCGTAAGAAGTTCGGAGAGCCCGACGCTGTCATTGATTTGCCGGATGTGAACAACCCCGCTGAAGAATTCTGCGCAAAGGCGCAGGAACTTCTCAATACCTAACTAGCGCTACAGGCAGACCCCCCCGGGTTTTGGAAGAGGTGAGGCGAGTATGGGGTATCGTCCTAGAATAGATATTGTTTCAGGTGCTACAGGTGCGGCAATAGGGGAGTTGTCGCGGTATTTGAAAGGGTTGGGCCCTTTAGACCCTGACCGCCCCTATTCTGTTTGTAGCCTGCGCCCAGATTATGAAGATTCCGATCGTTGGGAGATATCCGTCGGCGTTCTTTCGGAAGCTGTGTTCGGTAAGCTTCACAGTTTGTTCCTTCGTCTTTGTCGTTCTACCGATTGGGAGTTACTGCTCGATTGGGATGAGGCTCCTGCGGACACAAGGGAGTATTTGTATCGTGCTCGGGGAGGCAGTAATCCTGTTGTGCTTGACCTCGATGACCCCGAGTCACCTCTGTATACGGTCTAGGGGGCTAGCCGGTGTTGCTACACAGAATTAGTATTGAGTACATTATTGACGATAATGGTGAGCCTTATATTGATTGCTACGCGGAGGGGGATACGCCGTTTGTGACGGCTTTAGGGATGCTGGAATTTGCCCGCCAGGAAATCTATGAAGAGATGTCGGAGGCTGAAGATATTTAACTAGCGCTGTTGGTTGCTACACCCGGGTTCGATTCCCGGGGGCGCACTAACCCCTACTACCTCAAGTGTGGTGGGGGTTTTGTCATGCAACAATCAATTTTTCCCAGGAGGAAAACATGAGTGACATTACGCACCACACGACCCAGGAGGTTGATGGTGGGGAGGAAGGTTCCCGCACCGAGGATCACACCACCCCAGCTGATGAAAAGCAGCAGGCGGCTGGTGAGTCCCGGTCTGAGGAATCATTCCTAAAGGAAATCGCGGATCTCCGGCGTGAAGCCGCCAAATACCGCAGCGAACGAAATGCCCTCCGCGATGACGCGGAAAAGTGGCATGAGCATGAGGAGGCTCAGAAGACGGATTTGCAGAAGGCTGAGGAGCAGCTTGCTTCTTCGAAGCGGCGCGAGTCCCAGCTAGAAGCCGAGCTCAAGCGCATGCGGGTCCTCTCCGAGTTCGGCATCTCCGAGGAAAACGCGGACCTGTTGGGCGATGACCCGGAGAAATTCGAAAGCAACGCCCAGAAGCTGGCGCGGATTCAGGAAGACGCCGCCAAAAAGGCGGCACCCCCGTCAGAACAGCCGGTTGCGGAGTTGAAGAAAATCAACGAGGAAGAAGATCCCCAGGCGAAGGCCTTTGGTTTCCCTAGCTCGTGGCCTGTCTCTGGTCCGTTCGCAAAGAAGAACTAACAACCAAAAAGCAAAGGAGTAAAAATGAGCACTACGTTTGTGCATTACACCCCTGCTCAGAACGTTACCTGCAAGCTTGCAGGTGATGTTGAGGCGGGGCAGCTGGTGGAGATTGCCGCCGATTTTGATGGCCGTAATCCGGTGGTCAAGCCTGCAGCGGCAGGCAAGACTGTCTTCGGTGTCGTCGCCCACAGTGCGAAGAAGGCCGGCCATGTCATGGTCTATCGCGCTGGCCACATTGTGGATGTGCAGGCCACAGGCAGCATTGCTGCTGGTGATCTCGTGGCTGCTGGTGCGTCCGGTAAGGCCACCAAGGCGGGTGACGGTGTGCCTGTTGTTGGTCAGGCTGTGTCCGCTGCTGTTGATGGCTTTGTCACGGTGGCTCTGGCCTAAGAGAAGGAAGGAAAAAGATAATGACTGATTTCACTTTCCCCCTGTCCCCGGCACGAGTCGAGGACGGTGCTATCACCGTCGACATGTTCGTCCAGGAGCCAACGCGCCTGTCCAACTATGTGGCGCAGCTGACGGCAGCGAACCTGGTGTCCCAGTTCCTGTTCACCAGCACTGCCGCCAAGGGCGGCGCGATCATGTACGACCGTCTCGTCAAGAACCGTGCCCTCACTGACCAGGTGCCCGGCGTTATTGCCCCTGGCGCGGAATTCCCCCTCATCGGTACTGGTGAGGGCGTGCCGGTCGTTGATCCGGTGGTCAAGACTGGTGGCAAGTTCGAGGTGACCCGCGAGGCGCAGAAGCGCAACGACCCGGTGCTTTTGCAGCGTGGTGCGCAGCGTGTCGCAAACACGATGGTCAAGGATATTGACGCTCGTGCGTTCTCTGTCATCTCCGCCACCCTCGAAGGCGTTGATGGCTCCCTCAGCTATCAGTCCAAGGGTTGGAAGGCGGCTGGTAACGTGGCTGCTGCACAGAAGACGGCAGTCACGGGCGAGGGCCAGATCATCGACGATATTGAGGAAGCGAAGCTTCTCGTGGAGGAGACTGACTTGGGCTACACCCCGGATACACTGGTGCTTCGCCCGCGTACTGCCAAGGCGCTGCGTACCGCTCTTGGCCTGAACAACTGGAAGCAGACCTTGGACACTCTCGGTGTTGAGCTGCTTGTCACCCAGTCCAAGGCACTCGCGGATGGCGATGGCCTCCTCATGCAGCGTGGCGCTGTCGGTGTCATGGGTGTGGAGGATCCGATTTCCACGGACAACGAGTACATCAAGGCGACGCAGAAGACCGTGTTTTACACCTGGGCCACAATGGCGTTCGGTGTCACTGATCCGTTCTCTGTGGTTAAGCTGACGAACCTTGACAAGTAACACAGGGAAGGGGGTGGCTATCATGGTTGCTTTCGCAACCGTGGAGGATGTTCGCGCGCGGTGGGCAACGTTCCCCTCCGATGACGGGGTCATCACCACCCTGCTGGAAGACGCAACCGTTTGGCTGAGGTCATGGTTCCCCAGTATCCCCGATTCTCCTGGGGAGAATCTCGCGGGTGCTTTGCGGATGGTGTCGGTTTCAATGGTGAAACGGGCGCTGCTTTCCCAGGAGACCTCGCACTTGCAGTCGCAGTCCTACACAGCGGGGCCATTTGCCGAGTCGCGGTCTTTCCGTAATTCGGAAGGTAACCTGTATCTGACTGGGCAGGAGCAGCAGATGCTGGAAAACGCGCTGGCCATTGAGGGTGGAGGAAACTCCGGCATGATGTGCGTGGAGGCGAGGTTCTAGATGAGCTTTGTTCCCACACCACACGTCCTCGAGGTGTTCCTTCCCGGTGAGCCAACCATCGACCGTTTCTGTAATGAGCGCCCTGGTGGCGGCGAATGGGCCAATGTCCGCGTCGCACAGTGGTGGATCGACCGGACGGAGGAAAAAGGCGATGACTCGATCCTCCGCACCGTCGACTACCTGCATGCCTATATCCCCGTCTCGGTGGCGATTGTGCCCGGTGCAAAAATCCGCACACCCGATGGTGAGAAATGGGAAGTACAAGGTAATCCGGAGGATTTCTCGCATGGTTTTCATGGGTGGGACCCGGGTTTGCGTGTTGTTCATGCGATCAATGTAAGGGGGTAAAAGGTGGCAACGCTTATTGTTTCAACCGTTGATGAAAACGGTGCCCCGTTTACTGCTTCGTTTCCTGACTGTGAGGCGCTGTCCGAGAACGGGTCTCTCCTTGTTTTCCCGGCTGGTGGGGATCGTCCCATTGGTGGTTTTGCTGCTGGTTGGTGGACCACTTTCACTATGGAAGAAGAGGGGGACGAGTGATGCGTTTCAGCTGGAATAAGGATGGATTTGATGATGTTCGTCAGTCCGCACCTGTGGCGCGTATGGTGGCGTCGACTGCTGAGCGTGTTGCCGCCCAGGCTGGCCGGGGTTATGTTGCGTCTGATCGGCCTGGTAGGCCGGGGCCTGCCCCGAGGTGGAACAAGATCAGGAAACGTGGCTATGCTGCTCGCTATCGCGCCATCGTTTATCCCGGTTCGTGGCGGGCGATACATGATAATGCCAGGAACAACACGTTGGTGAAGTTGACAGGTGGTGGCTGGTAAAAGTGTTGACCCCTATTGAGGTGGTGGCGAACTGGCTGCGACCACAACTCACCTGCCCTGTGGTGTCGAAGGTGCCCACGGAGCGCCCTGACCTGTTCGTCCGTGTTGATAGTGGTGCCCCGAGCCAGGACACCCTGATTTCCTCGGAGACACTCATCATCGTGCAGGTGTATGGCGTGGACCTTGAGCAGGTGTTGGACACTATCTTCAAGGCGCAAACCGCGCTGACAACTATCGACACCCAGCCTGCTGTCCTTGGTTGGGAGCAGGAGACGCGCGAGGTGGAGTTCCCCGACCCTGATCTGGTGGCCTGCCATCGGTGGCAGTTCACGGGCTGGCTTACATTCGAGTACTAGCCCCTCACAAAAAACCAAAGAAGCAAAAAATAGGCTTTTGAACCCCGCCGCGTGCGGGGTTTTCTCATGAAAGGAAGAATCATCATGGCTGTTGAAACTAATGGTCGTAACCGCGCCAATGTGTTCACCGGCGCACCCGACGTATCTATTTCCGGCGGCTTTTTTATCGGGCCCGCTGCGCTCGACCCGGAAAAGTACCCGAAGAAGCCGGACGAGGACCTCAAGGCCCTCGCCACGACCCTGGGGCTTACCTCCGCTGGCTATATCACCAAGGACGGCACGAAGAAGAACGAGTCCCGCTCCACCGAGAAGATTCAGGACTGGAACCTCGACGTTATCGACATTGTGGAGACCGAGTACGGCCTGCAGCTGACCACCACCTTTGCTGAAGCTGCTAACGGTGCTGTCCTCAAGGCGATCTACGGTGCGGAAAACGTTCACGTTGAGGATGGTTTCGTGCATATTGCGGAGGGTTCCCGTGTCCAGGATGACATCGCTATTCTCTATGCGATTCGTGGCAAGGGGGGTAAGCGTGGCCTTGGTTTTGCGCCGGTTGCTCAGATTTCCTCCATCGGCGAAATCTCCATGACCAAGAGCTCGCTGATTCAGTACGAGTGCACCATTGATGTGCTTTCGGGCCCGGATGGCAAGTATATGCACACCTGGTTGGCCACGGGCGCGGTTAAGGCTCCGGATTCTTCTGGTGCACTTGCTGGTGTCCCGGGTGAAGCCTCCTAACACAATTGAATAACTCCCGGGGCTAGTGGAATCCTGTGCAGGTCGCCACTAGCCCCTTCCATACTTTGACCTGCACCATTTTTGAAAGGATCTGCACATTATGGCACTGGAAAAAATCCACTTCGAAACCATTGATGGGAAGACCATCGACGTTCACCGCGCAGTCGATTCTGTGAAGCGCAAGACGCTTATCGCCCTGAACAAGGCTGTCCGGAAGGGCGACATCGACCAGTATGACTTCGATAACGAATTGTTCAAGGCCGCTGGGTTGACGAAGGCGCAAATCGACATCATTGATGACATGGTGATTTCCGATTCCAACAAGTTCACGGAACTGTGGCTGGAGGGTTTCGAGCCGGGGAAATAATGTCGCTAGCCCTGGAGTTGGAGGACCCGGAATTTGAGAGTGCGGTTAACCGTGACCTCATTGATCTTGGTCTCCGACTCCGGTGGCTATGTGACGGGAGTGACCGTCTCAACTGGGAAGACTTGCTAGATATCGTCGAAAACTCTGCCCCGGAGTCAGCGGTCTACCGGCACGTCCAGGGTGGTCTGCCTGGTTGGACGATGACCGACTACCAGATCGCCAATTTGATTGATGCGGTCAACGGGTTGGCGTGGGGCCTGGCTGGTGGCAAGGAGCAGGATCGGCCTGAGCCTGCGTGGAGGCCGCCGGTGAAGGAAAAGGCTGTTGACCATGCTACAGATGCTGGTGGCGGTTTTGGCGGCTTGTTTGGGTCTGATTTTGAGGAAGAAACGATGAGCATTGAGGAAGCCAACAGGTTCCTTGGTGTCAATGTTGCATAAGGTGAAGAGAGGTTGAGGATATGGCTACTGAGCTTGGTGTTGGCTACATTTCTATCGTGCCGGAGACGTCGAAGATTGCCCCTGGGATTAAGAAGGCTTTCAGCGGTGCGGGCAATGTTGGTTCCCAGGCTGGTAGCCGCATGTCCTCCGCTTTGGGTGGTGCCTTGAAAACTGGTGCTGCGGCTGCTGGTGCCGCTGCAGCTGGGGTTATTGGCACATCACTGGTCAAGGGCTTCAACAGGCTTAGTGCGATTGATCAGGCCAAGGCAAAATTCGAGGGGCTCGGCAACTCAGCGCAGCAGGTTGAGGGCATCATGGGGGATGTCACCGCCAGTGTGAAGGGTACCGCGTTTGGTACCGCTGATGCTGCCAATGTGGCTGCGATGGCTATGGCTTCTGGTGCGAAGCCGGGTGAGGAACTGCAAAGGGTTCTGAGGCTCGTTGGTGACTCTGCCGCGTTTGCGGGTAAGGGGTTTGGTGACCTTGGGCCTGTGTTTACTGAGGCGATGTCTATGGGCAAGGTTACGGGTGAAACCTTGGCTCAGATGCGTGACAACTCGATTCCTGCTATTCAGGCTCTTTCTAAGGAGCTTGGTGTGTCTACCGCTGAGGTGCAGGATATGGCCTCGAAGGGGCAGATTTCCTTCGAGGATTTCGCGTCTGCGATGGAGCATTATATCGGTGGACAGGCGCTCAAATCGGGTGACACTTTTAAGGGTGCGTTGGATAACTTGGGTGCTGCGATGGGCAGGTTTGGTGAGTCGATGCTCGCCCCCGCATTCGCAGCAGCCCCCTCCATGTTCGGCTCTTTGGGCAAGGTTTTCGACTCCATGTCGGAGTCTGTAAAGCCTGCAGCTACTCAGATTGGTGAGACGTTGGCACCGGCGTTTGAGCAGGTCGGTAACGTCATTGAAACCAAGCTTGCCCCGGCTGCTGGTACGGCTGCTGAGCATGTCGGCGACCTCATGGTGAAGTTCGCTGATAAGGCTGTGGAGCCGGAGATGTGGGAGCGCATCGGCGGTGCAATGGACTCCCTCGGCAACGCCGGGGAGAAGGCGTGGCCTGCTGTCAGTCAGCTTGCTGACTCCATGCTCTCTATCGCCCAGAACATTTCCATCGCGTCATGGAAGGCACTGGGTGACACCATCAACGCACTCACCCCGGTGGTTGAGAGCGTTCTTGTCCCGTTGGCGGGGAAGGTTGCTGATTTCTCGGAGAAGAATCCGGGGAAGGTGCAGGCGTTGGCGACTGCGTTTCTTGGGTTTAAGGCCTTGGGGACAGTGGCGAAGCCGATTAGTGCGTTCGCGAAGGCTGCTGGTAACGCTAATAAGGCTGCAAAGGGGCTTAAGGGGGTTGCCACGGTTGGTAGGCGCGCGTTTGAGATCGGCGGGTTGAAGGCTGGGTTTGGTGCTGCTGGCACGGTGGCGAAGACTGCGTTCCCCACGGTGGGTAAAGCTGCCGGTAATGTCTCCAAGCTCGGCAAGGCCGCCTCCGGTGCTGGCAAGTACCTGAAGCCGCTGGTTGGTCTGGTGTCCCGTTTCGCTGGCTGGCTTGGTCCAGTCGGTCTCGCTGTCAGCCTCGTCACTGCTGGCCTGACCCTGTTTTTCACGAAGACAGAGACGGGGCGGGAGCTGTGGTCGAAGTTTATGGACGTTCTGAAGGGCGCGGGGGAGTGGCTACAAGACACCTTCTCCAACCTGTGGTCTGCCCTGAGTGAGAAAGTGTCTGGCGCGTTCCAGTCGATTAAGGACACAGGCACCCACATGTGGGACTCGGTTAAGGGCGCGTTCGAAGCTGGCGTGGCGTGGATTGGTGAACAGTGGTCGAAGGTCACCGAGTTCTTCTCCCCGCTGACAGAGGCTATTGGCGCGGCGTTTCAGACTGGTTGGGAGATCGTCAAGGATTACTTCGCCACAGGCTGGCTTGCTGTGAAAGCTTTCTTCACTGGCCAGTGGGGTGAAATCCCCGGGATTATTGGCGCTGGCTGGGAGACCATCAAGGGGCACTTTGGTGCTGGTGTGGCTGCTGCCGGTGAGAAGCTTGGCGAATTCTGGGACAACGTTTCCGGTGTGTTTGGCCGTGTGAAGGACTGGGCTGTGGGGAAGGCTCAGGAGATGTGGGATACGGTTTCCACGAGTTTCATGAATGGTGTGAATGCTGCTGTTGATTGGGTGGCGGCGTTGCCAGGGCGTGTGTGGGGTTTTATCACGGATATGGCCTCGCGGGCGTGGGCGACGGTTCAGGAAATGTGGGCCAATGTTTCCACGGCGTTCCAGACTGGTGTTGATAATGCTGTGGCCTGGGTGCGTGGTTTGCCTGATCAGGTGCGTGGTTTTTTTGCTGGTGCGGGTGAGTGGCTTGTTCAGTCTGGTCGGGATATTTTGAATGGCTTGTGGAATGGGTTGAAGGAGATTTGGGACCGGGTTTCTTCGTGGATTTCTGAGAAGAAGGAGGCTATCCGCAACTTCGGCAGTCGGGTGGATTCCGCTGCATCCTCCCGGATCAGTGTGTCCTCCCGTGCTGCTGGTGGCGTTGCCGGTTTTGCTACTGGTGGCAGGCTCCCTGTCACGGGGCCGGGTACTAACCGCACGGATGGCATCTTGGGTGTCGACGGCTATGGTATGCCTACGGCTCGTGTCGATGCTGGCGAGTGGGTCATCAACCGCAAGTCCAGTGACAAGTACCATGGGTTGCTAGCCGCTATCAATGCTGACCGACTGCCTCGTGGTCTTGACCTGGGCGGCTTTGGCCTCCAGGCTCTAGCCGATGGTGGCCAGGTGTCACCGGAGCAGATGCTCGCGTTCGCGAAGGGCGAGGCTGTCAATGGTCAGCGTGCTCCCCGCTCCCTTGAAGGAGCCACCTACGTGTGGGGTGGTGGGTTGCTTGCGAATTGGGGTGATTGCTCTGGGGTGCAAAGTGCGTTTGCGTCGCTTGCTGCTGGCGAACCTGTCGCCGGACGCAAATTTGCTACCATGTCTCAGGGTGCGTGGGCAACAGCCCACGGCTTCCGCTCCGGCCTCGGAACAGGTCCCCGTTATGCGATGGGTTACTTCAACGGAGGCCCCTACGGTGGCCACACTGGTGGCACGATTTTCTTCGGTGATGGCTCCCGTGTGAATGTCGAGATGGGCGGCTCTAGGGGCAATGGTCAGATTGGTGGCCAGGCTGCTGGCGCTGATCATTCTTCCTTCCCGAACCACTACTGGTATCCGCTTCTTGGTGGTGGCTCCATCACCTCCACCTCTGCTGACGGCGTGACCATCGAGGACGGTGGCACGTCGAAGGAGGTTGGCTGGGGTTCCGCCAATGGGTTGTTTGAGCTGGCGAAGAAGGGCCTGCTGAACATCTATGACCAGGGCGGTCTACTGCGTCATGGCCAGTTGGCGATGAACCTTTCTGGCCGTGCGGAGCAGGTCATGACTGCCATGCAGTGGGACAAGCTGGTGGCGGGGTTGACGGACTTGGCTGATGCTGTGCGTAAGGGCAACCTCTCCTACCAGTGGATTGAGGACCGTTTCGGCTCCCGTGCCGGGGGTCTGGCAATGGAGGCCACGGGCGGCGCTCTTGGTGGCTGGCTGGCTGACACGAAGCTCTTGCAGGACGCTGAGAAAGGTCTCGCGGAGGTACGTCGCAAGGCAACCAGTGAGTCTGAAGCTGTTAAGAAGGCCGAGGAGAATCTCAAGAAGGTCAAGGACAAGAACGCTATTGACCTGCAGGTTGCCCGTGAGAAAAACGGCAACGATGAGAAGAAGATGAAAGCGGCGCAGCAGCGTGCAACTGATGCTGTCCGCAAGGCTGAGCTGCAATTGGAGCAGGCACGCCAGCAGGCTACCAGCTCCACCGGCAAATACGCTGATGAGCTTAAGGCTGCTGAGCAGGCTGTGGAGGCTGCCCGTCAGGCCTCCACCTCCCGGGGCTTCAACAATGGTGCTAACCTGCAGGCGTTCGCCGCTGGCGGGTCGCTTGCTGATTACCTGAATGTTGTGGAGGCTGTTGGTGGCTTTGGCGAGAAGATCGGCGACATGGGGCAGGGCTTCAAGCTGGCCACAGGCGCGGCCAGTGCCCTGTTGACATCCGCTGGCTCTATGAGGAAAGCCTACGAGGAGCAGGCTGAGGCTAACGCTGCTTTGGCTGGTGCTGAGGCTGATCTTAAGGCCGCGCGAGAGTCTGGTGACCAGGCTGCTGTTGCTGAAGCGGAAACCGCTTTGGGTAAGGCGCGTCAGACGGCTGCGAAGGTGGCTGTTGCTGCAGGGCATGCGGAAATATCGGCCGCTATCGGTGTTGCTGGTGCTGTCATTGATGTCATCAAGGGCATTTGGGATTGGGCGTTGAAGCTGCGTAAACGCATGTGGGATGCGTATATCAACTCGTTTGAGGCGCAGGGTAAGGCCTATGAGCAGATCGGTCAGTGGCAGGAGGCTCTGGCAGACCAGCAGCGCACCCTGACCAATTTGATGGTTGCCCATCAGCTGGCGATCATTGAGGCGACGGAGGCGCAAAGGCAGTTGCGTGTCGCCAATTGGGGTGTGCGCATTGCTGAGGTTGCCGGCATTCGCCAGGTGGCTACAGCTGCTGAGAAACTGTGGGATTTTGAGAAATCCCAGCGCATCCTGCAGAAGGCAGGCTACCAAGACCTGTCTTTGGCGTATGACCGGTTCCGGTGGAATGCGATGCAGGCAGGGGAGGAAGCCACGGGCGCTGTTGAGCAAACCCGCCAGTGGCGTTCGCTGGCGTTCGATGTGTTTAAAGCGTCTGCGGAGGCCGATAAGAAGCGGCTGGAGGCGCAGAAGGGCCAGGTTCAAGCATTCCAGAATGCCGCTGAAACCACGTTGAAGATGCAGCGTGCGCAGGAGGATATTCAGCGTCAGCAGGAGCTGATCACAAGGATGACGCAGCAGGCTGGCATGTCGCTGCAAGCTGCAACCATTGGGCAGGAGATAGCCCGCGTGAACAAGCAGGTTGCGGAGATGGAGGAATGGTACTCCCGTGTCGGTAACCGTGTGCGCACTCTTGGCACGTCTGCTGTCAATCTCGGCATCGATAACAAGTGGGGTCAGGCGAATAAAGCCTATTGGAAGCGTCACGATGAGCTCACCCAGTACCTCACGAAGCTGACGGGTAAGACCGGTGCACCAACTGGTATGGCGGAGTTGGAGGCGTGGCGGAAGCTTAATCAGGATTTGGCGCGCTCCAACTCCGATGCCGCGAAGTACATTGCGTCTCCGGGTACCGCGTCTGAGATCGCTTTGAGCTCCTTCAAGCTGGATAAGTCGCTGTTTGATCAGCAGACAGTGGAGATTGAGAATCTTCGCAAGCTGGAAGACCTTGAGCTTGTGAAGCGGTTCACTGAGGCGCTTGCCCCGATTACGGAGAAGATTTCCGGCTATGGGCAGTTGGCGGAAGCCTTCGGCGCGTTTGCGGAAGCGGAGCGTACCGACAGTCAGAAGCTGCGTGATGCTTTGTTGGGTGAGGGGCAGGTACGTCTGGCTGCTGCGGAGGCACTGCGCACCACCCCCGTGCAGGTGTCCAACCCGTATGAGGTCACGCTTCCTTCCATGCCTGACCCGGCCCCTGTAACCCTTATCGGCAACAGCTTTGATGGAGATGCAGTGGAGAAGTTGCTGGTGCAGTTGGGGCATGAGGTTGACCGGTTGAAGGACAACAGGCCATCGCCGGTTGCTGTGATGGCAGCGAAACGAACAATGAGATAGGAGAGTGACTAATGGTGCGCTTGTCATGGGTTGACCACACTGGCGTGGAGACCTCCTTATATCCGCTGAAAGGTGATGTGTACCTGCAGGGGGATACCCTGGAGGGCTTCACGGGCGTGTGGTCGGATAACCCCACACAGGTGATAGGGGAGGAAGGTGCGCGTGTTGATCCGCGTAATCGGGTGATAGAGCCGATGACGGGAGCACTCACACTTGCTATCCGTTCCCGTGACGCATACCGGAAAGTGCGGCGCATGTTCTCCGAATCGAAGCCGGGGTGGCTGGTTCTTGACCGGTGGCGTCTTTGTTGCCGTCTTGCTGAGGGGCTGCCCGCGCCTGGGGTCATACCCCAGCGTGGGGCGACTGTTCGCGTGTCTCTTATTGGTGATGCTGGGGTGTGGGTGCAGCGGTTTTCCAGCACGGGAAATGTCACAGTGACAAATCATGGTGATGTTCCCGTGTGGCCGAGAATCATGTGGAAGGGGGCGGGTGGGCCGGTCGTTATGCCGTCTGGTGCGTCTTTTATTCTGCCTGCCGTGTCTGAAAACCGGGTGGTGGATTTGCGGCGCTCTGCTGGTGGCCGCGTGACAATACCTGACACGGGTGTGGTGGATCGGCCGTTGTCGAAGCAAACTCTGGTGATCTCGGAGATGGTGCCACCTGGTTTACGTGCCCGCTTTACTGTACCTGTGGGTGCGACCCTTAGTTATGAGGTTGGTGTTTTAGATGTGTTTGCGGAGGTGGATTCATGGATTTAGGCCAGTGGCGTAAACATATTGATCACGTGGTGGCCACAGAGGGGCAGTGGATTGGTTTGGGTGATTCTAACGGTTACCCGGTCATGGATTTACCTGGCCTTGTGCCGCCGCTGAAAGCGCCGGGGCAGCACCTGGCTGAAGCGAGTGCGGAAGCCAGCTTCATTGTGGAGCCTGGTTGTCCACTGCTGGAGCGCCTGGGTGCTGACGGGTTGGGTTTTAACGAGAAGGGTGAACTCGTGCCTGCGACGGGTGATGTGCGACTGTTGCTTGTTGCCCGTGAGGGGCAACGGCTGGCGTATGCCATCACCTTTGTTGTCATTAGTGGTGATGCAGCCCCGTCGAGGTTGACGATTCATGCCACTACCCTGGATGCAGAACTCGCCTTGTGGCCGTGCCCATCGGTTCCCGTGTCGTGGGGAGGGGCCAGCTTCAAGGAGTGGGGGACGGATGCGTCTGGGCAGGCCTATAAGACCCCACGGTTGCTTGCGTGGACGGAGCACGCCACCGTTGTGGACGGCTTCAGTAAGCGTGGTAAGGCTGTGACGGTGATTCGTGATTTGTGTCAGGACAGTTTCGACGCGGTCGATCAAGCCATGGGGTGGCAGACCCCGAAGTTTATTGTCTCCTATGTAGGTGTGGACACCTCGAAGGAGGTTGCTGTAACCGTGAATGATGATTCTTTGTGGGACACGATTGCAGAGCCTGCACGTCAGGCGGGTGTGGGTATCACTGTGGGTTTGTGGTGGCCGGGTGATGCACCTATCACCACCCGGGTGGGGCGTGAAAACGGTGAGACGAGGCAGGTTACACCGGCTCGCCCGGTGCTTGTTGTTGATGTTCGTGAAGTGAAGGAGATGTAGCTTGTATCCGATTGTTGCTGATGGTGGGGAGCTGACTGTTCTGTCGCCTGTTGCATCCCACACGTGGGGCACGTGGCGGGTGGAGTGGCCTGAGTCTGTGCCTGAGAATGTGCGTGATGACCCGCCGGAGGGTAAGGAGCTTGGCTATGTGTCGAAGCTTCCGGGTGCGCCTGAGGGATTGATGGGCCGCAGGTTTGTGCGTGCCGATGTGGCTGTTACTGCATCGGAGTATACAGAGGCGGGTGAGCCCATTGCTTATTCGGGTGTGTCTAATGTTGAGGCTGTGTTGGATCATGCTGCTGGGCGTACTAAAGGTGGTGTGTTTCTTGAAAAGGATATTGCTGCCGCGAACCTTGCGGGGTGTGTGCCGGGTGTGGATTTCCGTTTGGGTGATGTGGTGCCGGTGGAGATTTGGGGCAAGCGCACCCGCCTTCCTGTCACCCGCGTTGAGGCCCTGACAGAGTTGGGGGAAACCATCGGCTGGTCCGTTCATCTCGGTGGTGAGTTGATTGATGATGCTGCCCGGGAGAGGGGTTTGTTTGATCTTGAGCGCACTATTGTTAAGGAGCGTCGGGAGCGTAAGGGGGATGTTGCTAAGGTGACGGCAGCCGCTGCCTCTGCCAGGCAGACGGCGGATGCGGCGCGTCGGGAGGTGGTGGCTGCTCGGTCTGATGCGACGAATGCCGTGGCCGTGGCGGGTAAGGCTGTGGTTGATACGGCGGTGGAGTTTGCCCCATCCTTGTCCAGGGTGGAGGCCCCCGTATCTGGGTGGTCGCAGGCTTATCCTGGGGACGGGGCTGGTGAGTTGTGGCAGCGGACGGTCACATGGTTTGGTGACGGCCGGGTGGAGAGGTCCACGCCCGTGCTTGTTACGGGCAGGGATGGTGTACCGGGGCCGAAGGGTGAAACCGGTGCAACTGGTGCCACAGGGCCGAGGGGTGCAACAGGTGCGCGTGGACCCCAAGGTCCCAAGGGCGACACGGGTAAGGACGGTGTGCCGGGTAAGGACGGTGTGGGTGTTCATGACACCACCATCACCTATGCTGCGTCTGCTTCTGGTACCCAAGCACCTGCCTCTGGGTGGGGCACACAGCCCCCGGCTGGTGTTCCGGCCGGCCAGTTTGTTTGGACGAAAACTACTCTTCACTACACCGACAGCACCACCGAAGACATTTACACAGTCGGCAAGATCGGCGAAACCGGCCCCCAGGGGGCGAAAGGCAATACCGGCGCCACAGGAGCAACAGGCCCCCGGGGGCCTAAGGGTGACACTGGTAACGATGGCCGGCCGGGTAAGGACGGCACAAAACTCACCTCCACCGCCGTGACCTATGCCGTTTCGACCTCCGGCACGACAGCCCCGTCGTCCGGGTGGCAGGTACAGCCCCCAGCCGCCGCGCCGGGTCAGTTTGTGTGGACACGCTTTGTGTGGAAATATTCGGACAACACCAACGAGACTGGTTATAGCGTGGGGAAGATTGGTGACACGGGACCACGTGGACCCCAGGGGGCGAAAGGTGCCACCGGTGGCACCGGTCCCCAAGGTCCGAGGGGCGACCAAGGCCCTAAAGGTGCAACGGGTGCGCAGGGTGTGTCTGTTCTTGCGGTGGTCAGATTGTGGAAATGGGGCAAGTCAAGGCCTGAGCTGCCACCGGACCCGGTTCATCCTAACGGGTGGTCAACCAGTCAGCCGGCCTACCAGGTGGGTCAGACACTGTGGACGACGATTCTTACGCAGTATACGAATATGAAGTATGAGTTTTCCACACCAACGGAGGAGGCTTCTGTGTCTGCTGCGACTGCCATTGCTGCAGAATCCGCGAGCACGAAGAACAGGGTGTGGTATTCCTCCACCGCCCCTGGTTCCACTCGTGGTGAGCGCCCCGGTGACACATGGTTTCAATACTCCGGCAATACGGTTGTCGGCCAGTGGAGGTGGACCGGCACAAGCTGGGCCGCCCAAACCATCGGCGACCAGGTTATCACCAACCTGGATGCGGCAAAAATCACCGGCGGTATCCTCGACGCCCGCCACATTGGTGCCGGGTCGATTGACGCGTCGAAAATTAAAGCTGACTCCATTACAGTGAGGGAGCTTCGAGCTGGCACAATAGTGCCAATTGGAACATCGCTTATCGTTTCCGAGCCACCCACCTCGGGGGCGACCCCGGAGCCGATCTGGTGGCAGCAACCAGGCCTTGGCACCGTCATTGATGGTGCGACCGGGAACTACGCAGCCCCATTAGGCAATCAATACAAATACTCGTCGGGCGGCACCACAGCCCCTCCTATGCGCTTAGTGAAGGTCCAGCCCGGCAAGAAATACCGCCTCCGCTTTTGGACATGGGCTGTAAGGTCCGGGTCTCGTCTTTATATTGAAATGCGGGATAAGAATGGGGTTCATGCTGTGAAATCCGGTGCCGTGTCTGGCTACGTCACGCCGAAGAAGGAAACCGGCAATTGGGGCGGATGGGCCGGACCCCGCTGGGATTACACAGGCTCAGCTAAAGGGGCATATCTGGTGGAAAATTTGGAGGTACCAACAGTTCCCACCCTCATTGAATCCATCATCGAGTTTAAGCCGGAGGTCGAATGGGTCAAACTCGTCCATTTCTATTGGAATCATCTGAACGGTGTAGAAACTGTTCAATACCTCGCCGGTCTCACCCTCGACCTAGATGTAGTCGACCAGGCGCAAATCGACGCACTGCAGGATAAGCAAATCGCCGATAACAAGGCGATTATTAAACGGCTGGATTACCTGTCTACTTCAATCAGGGCGGTCGGCCCCGACGAGTGGTGTACGGATCGTGAGCTTGGCTACGGTGTGATCATGCCACGGAATAACCGCTACATGGTGTTGCTCCGGACGAAGAAGTTCAAAGAGTCTTTGCAGTCCATTAATGCTGTGGTTTTCTATAGCAATAAGGTGAAACATTATTGCATGGGCTATTACAGGGAGGGTATC
>JALFAQ010000090.1 GCA_022772305.1 Corynebacterium glucuronolyticum | reverse complement strand
TCTGCGTGCGTGACGGTGGGGCAACCGGGGATGGGGGGAATCAGACACGACGAGGTCGACACCGCGCGAGGTATCGGCAACGTGGGTGAGCCCCAGCTGCGTGCACAGCACCGTCAGAGGCACGCCCTCGGGGACACGCTGGCCTCGCACGGTGACCGGTCCGAAAAACGCGACGCGCGCGCCGGGGGAGAGGTAAGCGTTCTTGTTACCCAGTCTATCGGAGCTCGTCCAATGGCTTCTCGACGCCCGTAACAACGTTTGTTGTCCTCTTTCGCACTTCCTCGGGCGACCAGGTAAAGCTGAAGCTTTCGTCGGCCACCTCGTGCATGGCAAGGTCGTTGAAGCTGTCCCCGAAGGTGTAGAGCTCCACCTCGCTGCGGGGAACACCGAGGTGGGTGGAGAGCCAGGCAAGCCCCGTGCCCTTCGTGCAGCCGGCGGGGATGATGTCGATGAAGTCCTGGTTGGTGACGCACTCGCAGTCGAAGCTGCTGCGGATCATGTCCACGAGTCGCTGGCGGAGGGCGTCATCGCCCGGCACCCAGATGGGGATGCCGATGAACTGGTGGTGGGGGATCCCGTCGGTGGACATGTCTTCGTAGTCGACAAGGATGGGCGTGTCGGTATCACTTCCCTGGGTATCGAGGAACCGGGTGTCACGCTCCCGCAGGCGGGTGCCGAAGCAGGAGATCCCCTGGACCGTGGACAGCATGTCTATCACCTGCTCGACCATGTCTGTGTCCAGGTATTTTTCGTAGAGTATGTCGTGGTGGCCCTTCGCCACGACGGCGCCGGTGAACAGGACGGAGTAGTCAAAGGCGATGTCGTAGTCCTGGAGCGTGAACTCCGCGGACTTGAGCGATTTGCCCGTGGCAGCGACGGCGAGATGACCGGCATCCTGCCAGCGGTGGATCGCCTCCAGCGTGGGATCGGGGATCCCGCTGTCAAAGAGGATGGTGCCATCAAAGTCGAACGCCGCGATTTTCATGTCCCCAATACTATCTAGACAGCACGTTCCGTGTCAGAATGTTGCTACATCTAGATGCGCCCGCAGGCACTGGGGGAAGGGACATCGTTGAAGCGGTCGATGAGCCAGTTGATGGACAGCGGTGCGTCACCGTAGGTGGGCCCTATGTGGTTGAGCGCCCACTTGCCGGGGACAAGCGGGGTGAGGTTGGCGTTGAAGTCCACGGTGGCGCCGAGCTCACAATAATCGCGGGCCATCTCACGCACCTGCTCGTTGGGGATCACGTCGTCGCCGTTGCCGGAGTTGACGAGGATCGGCGCCGACGGCTTCTTCTGCCCCAGGCGCTGCTCCAAGAGCGCGTTGCGGAACTCGGGGGAGCGCCAGGCCACCTCGGGGAAGGACTCCCCGGAGGTGGTCAGCATGCGGCTATCCGTGAACGCCCAGCGCAGCGAGAGATCCGCGATGCAGGATGTCTTCGCCTCCTGCAGTAGCTGCTTGCCGCGGGCGTTGAACTTCTCGTCCACCACCTTCCGGATCTCCGGGTAGCGATCCATGTAGCCGTTGGTGGACATGCCGAGCACGCCGGCGATGGACGAACCGTCGATGGCGGGCATGACCTCGAGGAGGTTCGCTGGGGCTGCACCAGAGTATATCCCCTTGACGTTGAGCTCCGGGGCGTATTCGCCCACTTGCTCGGCGGCGGCTGCGGCAGCGCCACCACCCTGCGAGTAGCCGTAGAACCCGAGGGGCGAGTCAGCCGGCAGCTCACGGAGGTGGAAGGCCGCCCGGGCCGCGTCGATAAGCGCGGTACCCTCCTCGTCGGTGACCGTGTAGCCGGGAACGCTCGGGGTGCCCACACCGATATAGTCCGTGACCACCACGCGGATGCCGGACAGCGACGCAGCGATGTGAATGGGGGACTCGTAATTCGTGCCCAGCGCGCCGGTCAGCGGGTCAAACGTGCCGATGATGGAGTTCGAGTTCGCGCACGCATCCCCATCGCCGCGGGTGCCGGGGGCAAACGCGATGGTGGGAACAGGGCCGTGGCCAGGCCACGGGGCGGACGGCTCGAGCACGAGACCACCGGCGTAGGCTACGCGACCGAGGTGATCCGTTGTCGTGTAGACAAAGCGGGAACCGTTGCCAAACCGCAGTGGTGTGGAGGAGACCACCGTTCCCGGGGCGGTTGCTTCGTCCGAAGCGGCCGGAGGGGCCGGAGGGTCAGTGACCTGGGCGAAGGCGGGGGCGGGGAGGGTCATGCAGGCAAGGGCGGCCAGCGCCGCCATACCTTTCTTTACGCGCGTACGAAGACTCATGCCAGCTAACCTATACTTATTTTTAGCTGGGAGGAAACCCGACCAAACAAAATAGTGAAAAGGAATACCCCATGATCAAATCCATCACTCGCATCATTGCCGTCGTCCTTGTCCTGGTGCTTGTTGCTGGTGCCACCTTCTGGGTCGGAACCCGCGCCGGGTTCATCCACAACGCTAAGCCGATCGTCAGCTCCACCCAGCTGGGCGCAAGCTACAAAGACATTGCCGAGCTGTCCGTGGAAGAGTACGTGTTCACCAACGTGGCTAAGCGCGAAGATCCCGGCAAGGTCGTTGCCGGCTGGGGTGTGCCACTCACCGGAAACAACATCATGTTCACCTACGACGGCACGGTGAAAGCCGGCATCAAGGATGCCTCGAAGATTTCCGTCGACGTCAACGATTCCTCCCGTACGGTGACCATCGACAGCCCGAAGGTGGAGATCACCGAATCGAAGATCGACCCCGCCACCATCACGGTGTACGACCAGTCCATGAACCCCTTCAACCAGATCAAGGTGCAGGAGACCATGGAGTTCGTGGCGCAGGAGGAGGAAGCCGCCCGCGAGAAGGCTATCGACAGCGGGCTGCTCGACCGCGCGGAGAAACGCACGGAGGAGCTCCTCACTTCGCATACCAAGGCGCTGCTGGCCGGCACGGACGCCAGTGACTACACCGTCGAGGTGCGCTGGAAGTAATTTTTCTCCTAGGAACCTGAGAATCTCGGTAGACTGAACCCACGTTTGAACTAAGGAGGAAAACGTGAAGGTTGAAGATACCGTTCAGTTTTGGTTCGATGTGAGCTGCCCATTTTGCTGGATCACGTCCCGCTGGATCAAGGAGGTGGAATCCGTCCGCGACATCAAGGTGGACTGGATTCCCATGAGTTTGTCCGTCCTAAACGAGGACCGCGATGAGCTTCCCGAGGATTACAAGGAAAAGATGAAGGCCAACTGGGGCCCGGCCCGCGTCTTCGCGGCAGTGAAAACAAACTACCCCGAGAAGATCGACGAGCTCTACACCACGATGGGTAACAAGGTGCACATCGGCGGTCGCGTCGCCTCCGGCTACGGCGGATACGACGATGTGATCAAGGAGTCCCTCGAGGAAGTCGGCCTCCCCGCCGACCTTGCCGAGGTAGCCAACACCGACGAATACGACTACAAGCTCCGCAAGTACCACCGCGGTGCCATGAAGGCCGTGGGTAACGACGTGGGAACCCCCGTCATCAGCATGGGCAAGAACGCATTCTTCGGCCCCGTCCTCACCCGCATCCCCACGAAGGAAGATGCCGGCGAGATCTTCGATGCCGCCGTTCGCCTTTCCCAGTACCCGCACTTCTTCGAACTCAAGCGTTCCCGCACGGAGAAGCCGGAATTTGATTAAACCCTAGATACTCCACAGCACCCCTGCCGGATTTGGCAGGGGTGCTGGTGTGCGCGGGGCTGAAACGCCGGGTGCGATGTTCCGGCGAATGCCCTGTTCCCTGCGCTCTAGTAGCTGTCCGGCACGGTGACGATCTCGCCGTTGCGGGAGATCTGAATCCCGGTGCCGTGCTCAGGGTGGACACGGGTGCCGCCGGCATCGAGCCACGCCTGCGGGACGTAGCAGCACTGGTCGTCGGAGGCGCGAACGTCGCCGGTGAGGGCGTAGGCGGTGGAGCGGGAGCCGCCGCACACATCGTGGAAATCGCAGTAGGCGCACTTGCCGTGCCAGCCCTCGGGGTGGCGCAGCGAGACGAACACGGGGGACTCGGCGTAGATCTCGTTGATGGTCTGCTGCTTGACGTTGCCGCAGTGGAAGGGGAGGAACCCGTTGGGGTACACATCGCCAATGTGGTCGATGAAGGCAAAGCCGGAACCGGAGTTCACCGCCATGGGCGCGCGGGGCTTGCGCTTCTTGTACGGGGCATCACCAAAGATGCGCTTTGTCTCCTCCGTGAGGAAGCGGTAAAGCTCGCCTCCTTTGTACGGCGCTAGCCCTTGCTCACGGCGAAGCTTCTGCTGGATGACGACGCGCCGGTACTGGGGAGCCTCCGTGGTCTTGATAGCAATGCGGTCGGAGATGTCATCGAGCCAGACGAGGGTGTCTTCACGCTCCTTGGGGCTCAGTGCATTGAGGTCAGCACCGCGACCAGTGGGGACGAGGAAGAAGACGTACCACATCTTGGCCTGCATATCGATGACGCGCTTGAGAAGCGCAGGTGCTTCATGGATATTGCCCTTGGTGAGGGTGGAGTTGATCTGCAGGCGGTAGCCTTCCGCGTTGATGAGCGGGGCTTTCTCTAGTGTTGCATCGAACGTGCCGGAGAAGCCGCGGAACGCGTCGTGGGTTTCGGGGGTTGCGCCGTCGAGCGACATACTCATGGCCTTGCCACCTGCTTCGCGGAGTTCGTGCAACCGTTCGGGGGTCACCTTGGGGGTAACCGAAGGTGAGAGGCTGACGGAGAGTCCCAGATCCGTCCCGTACTGGCACAGCTCGGCAAGATCGGCGCGCTCAAAGGGGTCGCCACCGGTGAAAACAACGAGGGGATAGGGCTTCTGGTAGCTCGCCAGCTGGTCTAGCAGGCGTTTCCCCTCTTCGGTGGTGAGCTGATCGGGGTGTGGCTCGTGTTGCGCATCGGCCCGGCAGTGCTTGCATACGAGGGCACAGGCGCGCGTTACCTCCCAGATAACGATAAACGGCTTGGTCTCAATATTATGGCGTACCTTGCGTACAACTGGAGCATGGGACATAGGTAACAGTGTACATTTAGGGGTATGCATATTTATTTGGGTGCTGACCATGCAGGGTACGAGGCCAAAGAGGCCATCAAGGCCCATCTCATTGAGGCCGGTTACGAGGTAACGGATTGTGGCGCGCACGAGTATGACGCGCAGGATGATTACCCGGCTTTCTGCATCGCTGCAGCGGAGGCTGTGGCCAAGGATCCCGGCTCACTCGGCTTTGTGCTGGGGGGTTCCGGCAACGGTGAGCAGATGGCTGCCAACAAGGTGAAGGGTATTCGTTGCGCCCTTGGCTGGAATGAGGACACCGCTCGCCTTGCTCGCGCCCACAACAATGCGCAGGTTCTGTCTATCGGTGGGCGTCAGCACTCCGAGGACGAGGTTCTCAAGCTTGTCGACGCCTTCCTCGACGAGTCCTGGAGCGAAGAGGAGCGCCACCAGCGTCGCATCGACATCCTCGCCGAGTACGAGAAGACCGGCATCGCCCCCGAAGTAAAGTAGCTTTTCGACGAAATAATCCCGGCCTGTGAACTGAGGCCGGGATTTTCTAATGTGCTAAAAATCGAAATCGAAGTCGAATCCGCCACCGTCGCCTCCGAAGAGGCCACCGTCGAAGAATCCGCCACCGTCGCCCATGTCCCCCATGTCTCCACCGGCAGCTTCGAAGCCGTCGGCGTATCCGTCGCCGTAGCCCTGCTCAAAGCCCGCAGCGCTGTAACCCACGCCTGCCATGCCGTTGAACATTGCGGAGAACATCATGACAGAGCCGGCCGTCCACATGCCACTGACAAGAGCAGGTGCCCACCAGGGCTCGGAGTACCAGCCTGCAGGAACCGGCCGGCCAGCAACGCGACCACCAGGGTAGTAGTTCGGCGTCTGCTCGGAGGAGTGCGGCGAGGCCGTGATCTGGCGACCGTCGTAGTTGATCGTGCGTTCCTCGGTGACCTTGCCCGCTGCCTTTTGCCCCTCGAGCGGGGGAATCTCCGGTCCTTCGGGAAGACCCATGATTTCGCGGGCTGCCTTAATATAGTGCAGCCCCTCGAGAGCGGACTCGCGGGCGAGCTGCGCCTGGCGTGGCGACTGCGCCTGGGCGATCTGCGAATTGGCGGCGGTGTAACGCTCGGATGCGTCAGCAATCGCCTGAGAGCTCGCTGTATCCGTGCCCGTCAGGTTGAGCACCTGGCCACCGAGCCTCTCGATCCAGCGGCGCGCGTCAGCCTGCGCGTCCTCGAAGCTAACCTGGTTCACTTGCCTGCGGTCCTTGGACTGGCGGCTGGATAACCCAGCAACCAGCCCGATGACAACGAGTGCAATGAGCAGCATTCCGAGCATATAGTTGGACCCTTTCTTACAGTTGGTTCTCTATCCTCATCAACGTGCAAACAGGCGGAAAAGTTCCTGGCAAAGAAAAAACGCCGGCGGTGAAACCCAGCCGGCGCTAAAAGCGATGACGTACCGCGGATGTCCTAGTAGTTCACTCCGCGGTTCCCCTTGGAACGCTCCTCAGTCCATTCAATGATGTCCTTCGAATTCCAAAGGGTCAGTCCGTGGAGCTTTGCCACGGGCTTCGGTGCCCTGCCGCGGCCAGCGTAGCTAGTGAAGGTGCCGCGCGCGGTGTTGGAGTATTCCGCGCATTCCACAGCCGTCCAGAGGGGTACCTGGGTATCCGCATCAATAATTACTGGTTTCATGGTGTTGTAGTATAACCATCTCCGCTATCATTAATTCACACACGCACCTACATTTTTCCTGCTTGCTACCCCACATTTTCCCTCTTAACTGGTGTTTTGCGCCATAAAACCTGGAAAGAACCTGAAAGCCTACACGCGCGGGAAAGATTGGCTATCAAAGTCGGAGCTATTGACAAAGCTATTTGGCGTGGTGAATAGCCTTTTCTTTGTAGCTTTCGCATGGGAGGGGGCATTCAGGGGAACAGAGGTGGCCAAACGGGTGCTACCCCGTATTGTCATTAAATTAACAGCCGGGGAATCGTGTAGGTAGGTCATTGCACTACACCTTTAGGGGTAGTGAGGCTCGACAGGTGCCAGTAGTGAACTGGCAATTTGTCTAGCCGGTTAGCGGAATGTAACCTAGAATGCACTGGGAATGTCGTATAGTGGCTATTACCCCAGCCTTCCAAGCTGGTGACGCGGGTTCGATTCCCGTCATTCCCTCTCTGTGATCAGTCGGGACATAGTTGACACTATCAGTTGCGACATGCTTGACAGGTGATGCCGTGAGGTGAGAACAGTTTCTCGCTTTGCGGCGTTACTTGTTTTTTCTGTTTTTCGTTGTCGGGTGTTCTTGATTTGGTTGGGTTGGTAGCGGCGGCCGGTTTCAGCGTTGGAGATTACGGCGTGGGTGCCGTGGATGACGGTGAGTGTGGGGGTTGCTTCGTGTGCGCGTCCCATGCCTAGGTAGCGCATGTGGCCTGCGAATCGGAGGGTGATTCTTCCTGTTTTGTCTACTTTGTCGTGTCTGACGCGATTGTCTTCTGTGACCAGTGGTTGTGGGCTGGCTTTGGGTGGTGCTGTGTATGCCTGGTGGGGCGTTTGTTGTCCGAGTGCCCTGTGTGGTCGTTCGTGGTTGTACCAGTGGCGGAATTCGTCGAGGAGTTTTTGCATGTCTTTGACGCTTTTGGCGGGTGATCGTGCGCGGAGCAATTCTTTTAGTGTTTAGTGGAAGCGTTCAGTTTTTCCTTGGGTTTGGGGGTGTCCTGCGCGTCCGTTTTTCTGCAGGATACTGTGTTTTTCAAGGAATTTTCAAAACTGTCCTTGCCTCCCTTGGCACCGGCTAGTCGGGCGGAGAAGACAAGGTTGTTATCGGTGAGGGTGGGTTGGGGGAAGCCGTATTTTTTGGGTGATGGTTTCGGCGGCTGTGACCACGGTGGGGCCAGCTACACGCTTTTAGACGCCTAGGCATAGAAGGAAGCGACTGTGGTCATCGAGGAAGTCGAGGATCTCCACAACCTGTCCATTGAGCAGTATGGTGGAGGTGGCATCTGCTTGCCAGCATTCGTTGGGCAGGGTTGCTTCAACGCGTGGTAGCTAGGCTTTCGGGCGTTTTTTTGGGTTGTTGTGTGACCATGCCGTTTTTGGTGAGGATTCGCCGGATGGTTGATCCTGCAGGCGCATGAAAACCTCGTTCTTCGAGTACCCAGGCGATGGTATCAGGTCCGTTGTCTGCACCTTTGGAGGTGAGTTCTCTGCGGATTTTGATGATCTGTTTGATTACCTCCTCGCTGACCTTGGTGGGGTGTGTTTTCGGTGCTGTGGATCGCGGTTTAACAGCCTCTTGGCCACCTTCTTCGTATCGCCTTAGCAGGGCGTAGATCCATTGTCGGGATCTCTTGAATCGAACGGAGGCTTCGCTGACGGTGAAATGTTGTTCGGTGATTGCTTTGACGATGGCGAAGTTGGGGTTGTCGTAGCTCATGAACAATTATGGGCTCGGGGTGTCAACGATGTCCTGACTGATGTGTCAACTATCATGTACAAAACCGCAGAACCAAGGTGTCAACTAAGTACTGACGCAGGACACGGTCATTCCCTCTCTTAGGTTCAGGTCGGTCGCCGATTCTCGGTGACCGGCCTCATTATTAATCCACTCCGAATTGGGCGTGTGGAGGGTTAATTAGGGGTGAACGAGAGTGCGTGATTCTGGCGGACTACAATCTTCTCCAGCGCGAAACCGAGTAGATAAGGGCGTTATCCACTATTCCTTTTTGATGGTGAATAGTGCCAGGTTAAGTGCATTTAAATGAATAATTAGACCCCATGTAAGCGCAAGTTTACAGAGGTTTAGTACAATTCCCTTCTAGCAATTTGAATTGCACACGGGACATGGCGCAGCTTGGTAGCGCACCTGCTTTGGGAGCAGGGGGTCGCAGGTTCAAATCCTGTTGTCCCGACGAAAGGGAAGGTCTTACCTTCCCTTTTTGAACCTAATCAACGTTTACAGATCAGGAGAATGACTCGTGAAGAGTTCCGTCGACAAGTTGAACGACACTCGCGTCAAAATCACGGTTGAGGTTCCCTTCGAGGAGCTCACCCCTGAGATTGACCAGGCCTACAAGGCACTCGCCCAGCAGGTGACCTTCAAGGGCTTCCGCAAGGGCAAGGCCCCGCGCAAGCTCATTGACGCTCGCTTCGGCCGCGGCCCGGTTCTGGAGCAGGTCGTTAACGATATGCTTCCGTCCCGCTACGGCAAGGCTGTAGAGGACAATGACCTCCGCCCGCTCGGCCAACCCGCCATCGACATCACCAAGCTCGAGGACGGCAAGCTCGTTGAGTTCACCGCTGAGGTTGATGTTCGCCCGGAGATCACTATCCCGGACTTCTCCACCTACGAGATTGAGGTCCCGGAGCTCAAGGTCACCGACGAGGATGTCGACGCGGCCATCGATTCTCTTCGCGAGCGCTTCGCAGAGCTGACGCCGGTTAAACGCAAGGCTAAGAAGGATGACTTCGTCACCCTCGACCTCAAGGCCACCGTTGATGGTGAGGAGGTCGAGGAAGCTGCTACGGAGGGTCTCAACCACCGCATCGGCGCCGACGAGCTTATCGACGGCCTGGACAAGGCCGTCAAGGGTCTCAAGACGGGTGAGGAAGCAACCTTCACCTCTTCCGACCTCAACGGTGTTGAGGACGGCAAGGAGGCCGAGGTCACTGTCACCGTCAAGGATGTGAAGGAGCGCAAGCTCCCCAAGGTTGACGAGGAATTCGTCGAGATGGTCTCCGAATTCGACACCGTTGAGGAGCTCCGTGAGGACACCGAGAACAACCTCAAGGAGCAGAAGAAGGTCGAGCAGGCCTCCGCTATCCGCGACGAGGTTCTGAAGAAGGCCCTCGACGAGGCCGACTTCCCGCTGCCCGAGGCAGTTGTGGAGGAGCAGGTTCAGGGTCAGCTGCAGCAGCTCATCGCCCAGTTCGGTGGTGACGAGTCCATGCTCGACCGCGTCCTGGACATGCAGGGCACCACCCGCGAGGAATTCGACAAGGAGTCCCGCGAGAACGCCGAGAACGCTGTACGCACCCAGCTGTTCCTCGATGTCCTGGCAGAGCAGGAGCAGCCGGAGGTCACGCAGCAGGAGATCCATGAGCACATCATGTTCACGGCACAGCGCTACGGCATGAACCCGCAGCAGTTCCTGCAGCAGATTCAGCAGACTGGCCAGACCTACAACCTGGTCGCCGATGTCCGCCGTGGCAAGGCTCTGGCTACCGCTATCTGCCGCGTTTCCGTGAAGGATGATGCCGGCAACAAGGTTGACCCGGAAGACTACTTCGGTGAAGAGGAAGTTGAAGGCGAGGAATAATTCCGCCTAGCTTCCACCGGCCGCCCGCCATCGCGCGGGCGGTTTTTCATGGCTATAACGCTATCAGCGAACAACCTTTATCCGGCCGGTCCAATAAAGGTAGGGTGGTGGAGTAAATGAGAACGAAAGGATGTTTAGACTATGGCTGATTCCGCACCAGGAATGAACCTTGGGGATTCTGTGTATGAGCGCCTGTTGCGCGAGCGCATTATCTTCCTCGGCTCTGAGGTGAATGACGAGATCGCTAACAAGCTGTGCGCCCAGATCCTCCTGCTGTCTGCCGAGGATCCCACGAGGGACATCTCCCTGTACATCAACTCTCCTGGCGGATCCGTCACCGCCGGCATGGCAATCTACGACACGATGAAGTACGCACCGTGCGACGTGGCAACCTACGCCATGGGGCTGGCAGCGTCGATGGGGCAGTTCCTGCTCACCGCTGGCACGAAGGGCAAGCGCTACGCTTTGCCGCACGCTCGCATCCTCATGCACCAGCCGTCCGCTGGTGTGGGCGGTACTGCCTCCGATATCGCCATTCAGGCGCAGCAGTTCGCGCTGACCAAGAAGGAAATGGCAGAGCTCATCGCCGAGCACTCCGGCCAGACCTTCGAGCAGATCAGCAAAGACAGTGACCGCGACCGCTGGTTCACCGCTGAAGAGGCACGCGATTACGGCCTGTGCGATCACGTTATTTCCCACGCCCACAACGATCAGGTCGGATCCTAAGGAGAGTAGATATGGATATGCAGAACATGCCTCAGGTGCGGTACATTCTTCCGAGCTTTGTGGAGCACTCCTCCTACGGTGTCAAGGAATCCAACCCGTACAACAAGCTCTTTGAGGAGCGCATCATCTTCCTCGGTGCACAGGTCGATGACACCTCCGCAAACGACATCATGGCTCAGCTGCTCGTTCTCGAGGGACTGGACCCGGATCGCGACATTACGATGTACATCAACTCCCCGGGTGGCTCGTTCACCTCGCTGATGGCGATCTATGACACCATGCAGTACGTCCGCCCGGACGTGCGCACCGTGTGCCTTGGTCAGGCGGCCTCGGCAGCAGCAGTGCTCCTGGCCGCGGGTGCAAAGGGCAAGCGCGCGGCACTGCCGAACGCTCGCGTCCTCATCCACCAGCCGGCCACGCAGGGCACGCAGGGTCAGGTTTCTGACCTGGAGATCCAGGCGCGCGAGATTGAGCGTATGCGCAAGCTCATGGAGGATACGCTGGCTCGCCACACGGGTCAGACCTCGGAGCAGGTCCGCATAGATACGGACCGCGATAAGATCCTCACCGCCCCAGAGGCTGTGGAGTACGGGCTTATCGACGAAGTCTTCGATTACCGCAAGCTCAATAAGTAAGAGCTACGAAAGGATGCCACCGGAAAACCGGTGGCATCCTTTATGTCTTAGGTGAGGCTACTCGTCGATGTCGGAGAAGACCTCGGTGGGGTACTGCTCGTGGTAGCTTTCTGAGTAGTCCTTCAACAGGCCGTCGTCTGCAATCCCGAAGTGGCGGGCGAGAAGGGCTGTGACTTCCTCCTCTGCCTCCACGTTGGACAGGTGAGCTGAGGACTCGATAACGGTGTAGGTGGAATCAGGGATAGCCTCCGCCATTTTGCTCATTACCTCGGGGGTGCAGCCCGCGTCGTGGCCGCCGGGGACAACAAGGGTGGGCACGGGAATATTCTTCAGCCCATCCCAGTTATCCCATGTGGAAAGCGCCTCACATGCGCGGGCGTAGCCTTCCGCCGGGGTCTGATCCATTAGGTGCAGGATGTAGGCGAGGCTTGCGGGGTTCTCCTTACGCCAGTCCTCGGTAAACCAGTTGTTGATAGTGGCAGAGTTCGCGTCGTGGAGGCCTCCTTCTCGTACGGATTCTGCCTTCGATGTCCACGCGTCCGGGGTTCCAAACTTGGCATTGGTGGACAACAGCGCCAGGCTTGTCACGCGGTTCGAGTGTGCGCCGAGGTATTGGGCGACAGCGCCACCGAGGGAAAGGCCGACGAGTTGGAAATGGTCGACACCGCGATCATCCAGGGTGGCGAGGACGAGTTCTGCGAACTCCGCAACCGAGTGGGCGTCGAAAAGCCCAGAAGAGCCGTGCCCCGGATGATCGATGGCGATGACGCGACGGTGGTGAGAGAACGTGTCCAGTTGCGGCGACCAGAACCAGGCGTTGGCGCCGAGGGAACCGAGGAAAACAATAGGGTCGCCCCCGTGGGAGGAACCGAATTCAATGCTGTGTAAAACGTTAGTCATACCAACCAATCTACTTGCGAGGGTCTCTGCGTGCCGAGAACATGCGTGTGGGATACTGGAAGTGGCCTTTCCCCAGCGGAAATACTCAACGATGAAGTCGTGTTGACATAGTGGGGTAGGCTTGAGCCTCACGTCCATGAAAATGATCTACTGCGAGGAGTGGTGAACGCACCTTATGTCACGCATGCAAGAAACCGCTGACCTGCTTAAGTGCTCATTCTGCGGGAAGAGTCAGAAGCAGGTAAAGAAGCTTATTGCCGGGGGCGGCGTGTACATCTGCAACGAGTGCATCGACCTCTGCAATGAAATCATCGCCGAGGAGCTGTCCGCCGAGCGCGCAAACCAGGTAGACAAGGAAAGCCTGCCCGCACCGCGGGAGATCAAGGAGTTCCTGGACGAGTACGTCATTGGCCAGGAAGAAGCCAAGAAGGTTCTCTCCGTGGCCGTGTACAACCACTACAAGCGTGTGAAGTTGCAGAACGTGTTCGGCTCGGATGACGGCGTTGAGCTGCAGAAGTCCAACATTTTGCTGCTGGGCCCCACCGGCTGTGGCAAGACCTACCTTGCACAGACGTTGGCTAAGAAGCTGGACGTGCCGTTTACCATTGCCGATGCCACGAGCCTGACGGAAGCCGGGTACGTGGGCGAGGACGTGGAGAACATCCTTCTCCGCCTGCTGCAGGCCGCCGACTTCGATGTCAAGAAGGCCGAGCACGGCATCGTCTACATCGATGAGATCGACAAGATTACCCGCAAGGGCGAAAACGTCTCCATCACCCGCGACGTGTCCGGCGAGGGTGTGCAGCAGGCACTGCTGAAGATCCTTGAGGGCACCGTGGCATCCATCCCTCCGCAGGGTGGCCGCAAGCACCCCAACCAGGAGCTCATCCAGGTTGATACCTCAAACATTTTGTTCATCGCCTCCGGTGCCTTTGCCGGCCTGGAGAAAGTGATCCAGGAGCGCGTGGGCAAGAAGAGCCTCGGCTTCGGCGCGGATATCCGCTCCAACAAGGAGCTGGAGGACGCGAACATTCTGCAGAAAGTGCAGCCGGAGGACCTGGTCAAGTTCGGTCTTATCCCCGAGTTCATTGGCCGTCTCCCCGTCACCGCGACGGTGAACCAGCTGGACAAGAAGGCTCTCGTTTCTGTACTTACCGAGCCGAAGAACTCGTTGGTGAAGCAGTACCAGAAGATGTTTAGCTACGACGATACCGAGCTGGTCTTCACCGATGGCGCGCTGGGTGCTATCGCGGAGAAGGCGCTCGATCGCAAGACGGGTGCCCGAGGCCTACGCGCGATCGTGGAGGAGATCCTCGTTCCCGTCATGTACGACATCCCCTCCCGCGAGGTGTCGAAGGTGACTATCGATGCTGGCGTGGTCAACGGCACCGGCCGGCCGAAGCTTGTCACGGATAAGAAGAAGGCTTCCTAGAAAACCGAAGCAGAAAGCCCCTCCGCTGTGTAAAACTGCGGGGAGGCTTTATGTATGTCGAGGTGGCGGGTTTTACTCGTAGACGTTGCCGAATCCCTCTTCAGCCGAGTACAGACTGCCTTCGACCGAACCGGAGTCGCGGACCTCGTTGCGCTCAGGCTGAAGGTAGGTCTCGCCACCTGTCGGCGGGAGCTGGGCGGTGAGGAACGAGATGACCTGATCCTGTGCCTGATCCCGCAGGGCCTTTGTGTTCACCGAGGAGGACAGGTCAGTGTCATATAGGTTCCTAAAGACGAGATTCCAGGAGTAGGGGAGAAGACACATGCCCACGATGGAGGCGTACATATCCAAAGCGGAGATGCCCGGGCGGAAAGCGCCAGCATCCTGGCCCAGCATGAGGAGCTTGTTCAACTGGAGGAACAAGTCGGAGTGGTCGGCGAGCGAGGGCAGCTCCTCTGCGTCAACGTGGTGGTAGACGGATTCCGTGAGGACGAGCTTCACCGCGTCCGGGTGCTCCTCGAAGTGGTCAAAAACGACGGAGACGATCTTTTTGGCGGATTCCACCGGTACGACGGATTCCAGCTCGAGCTCCTCCTGGTTGGGACGCAGCTGCGTGACAGCGAGCCGGAGTGCGGCGATATACAGTCCCTTCTTGTCGGTGAAGTGGTAATGGATCATGCGCTTGCTGATCCCGGACTGGGTTGCCACTTGTTCAAGTTTGGTTTGTTTAAACCCCTGATTCGCAAAGAACTTCAGCGCAAGCTCGACCACGCCGTCTTTCGGAGACTCTGTGGAGGGGAAAGAATCGTGTGACGAAGTCATCTTCTCTCTATTCTGGAATTCTCGGAAGAAAAGTCTAATTGTTTCTACGACAATTAAACGCCTAAATTACCCGTTTCGATGGAGACATTCCCCCTGTATGGGTGGTGATAACGCCGTTTTCGTCCTCCATCAGGGCAACAATGTGAGAATTATCACAGTGTGAGGGGCTTAATAACCCCCGAATTAGGGGCTTATTTTCGATGGTCTGCTGTCTTTTTTCGCGGGTTGGGGGGAGTATCGGACTAGTTAACCGAACAAACATGGTCCATTGCGGTCATTAGGTAAAGTGCAAAAGTCCGGAAATGCACGCGTGAGAAATAATTTTCGCCCTGTCACCGTGCGGATTTGTCGAGTACGCTCTTTGGTAGCACGGAAAAGTTAGTCCGTTCAGATTATCGTAGACTTCAGTTTCCGTTAGAACCAACGTCTTACTGAGAGGATTGTTATGTCGACCAATGAGACCAAGAGAGTTGTTGTCACCGGCGCTGCAGGCCAGATTGCATACTCCCTGCTGTTCCGCATCGCTAACGGCGATGTCTACGGCAAGGACACGCCCGTCGAGCTGAAGCTGCTCGAGATTCCCCAGGCTGTGAAGGCCACTGAGGGTGTCGCCATGGAGCTTCTGGATTCCGCTTTCCCGCTGCTCAAGGATATTGAGATTACCGACGATGCCAACAAGGCTTTCGACGGTGCCAACATGGGCTTCCTCGTCGGCGCAAAGCCGCGTGGCAAGGGCATGGAGCGTGCCGACCTGCTTGCTGAGAACGGCAAGATCTTCGGTCCTCAGGGCAAGGCCATCAACGACAACGCTGCCGATGACATCCGCATCCTCGTTGTGGGCAACCCGGCTAACACCAACGCCCTCATCGCTCAGCAGCACGCCAAGGACGTTCCGGCTAGCCGCTTCACCGCCATGGTCCGCCTCGACCACAACCGCGCCATGAGCCAGCTGGCTACCAAGCTCGGCTGCAGCTCCACCGACCTGGACAAAATCGTAGTGTGGGGTAACCACTCCGGCACCCAGTTCCCGGACCTCACCAACACCACCGTGAATGGCGAGTCCGTCATGGACAAGATCGATCAGGATTGGTACACCGGCGAGTTCATCCCGAAGGTTGCCGGTCGTGGTGGCGCCATCATCGAGGCACGCGGTTCTTCCTCCGCTGCTTCCGCCGCTTCCGCTGCTGTCGACCACATGCACGACTGGGTCAACGGCACCGACGACAAGTGGGTTTCTGCTGCTATCCCGTCCGACGGCTCCTACGGCATCCCCGAGGGCCTCGTCTCCGGCTTCCCCGTCACCTCTAACGGTGGCGAGTGGGAGATCGTCCGTGGTCTGGACCTCTCCGACTTCCAGAAGGAGCGCATCGCCAAGACTGTGGAAGAGCTCGAGAGCGAGCGTGACACCGTCCGCAAGAACGGCCTCATCGACTAGTAAATAATTTACGCAGGAAAAGCCTGCCCGCTGTCCCGAAAGGGATGGTGGGTGGGCTTTTTCATGTTTTTACGAGGGCAGAAGCAACTCCTACGCGTGCCGCTTTCCCCAATATTTCCAGCGCCATTCCACGATGAGGAGCACGAGGAGGAAAACAACTTCCTTCCGGGCGCTCCACCACGAGTTCTTCGTGGTGTCCCTGCCACGAACTACCGCCATGTACAGTCCAGCACCGGCGAACACAATCAGCCAGATCGTGTTGCTGATGTACTCAAAACGGTCTGAGGAGTAGTAGACAAGGTGCTGCGCAAATTGGGCAGCTGAAGAGGGACGATGAAATAAAGCGGGTGGAGTGCCCAAAGGCGGAGGAATCCTGGCATGGTAGCTAGCTGTCCTTTCTGTGGGTCGGGGAATACCTTTAGCGCTAGTCGTGCCTCTTCGGATATCGCGCCTTAATGTCGAAAACTCCCAGCTTTTCCTAGAAGTATGTAGCCCCGAAGCACGCAAAACGGCCCGCACCGAAAAGGTACGGGCCGCCGTGGAAGTGCTAAATGTGGATTCCTACCTGGGCAAGGAAGGGGCGAGCGTGTCCGAGGACATTGCCGATGAGCCATCCGAAGAGGGCAGCTAGGCCAATCATTCCGAAGAATGCGCCTACGCCAACCCACACCATGTTTTCTGCGGAGGAGCCGTCGGAGCTCCCATCCTTATTCGGGTCTGGCTTTGGCTTTGGAGTCGGGGGCGCCTTCGCGGTCACCGTGATGGTGATCGGCTCGCCGACAGCCTTTTCGCCGTCGCGCAGCTGCACGGTGTACGTGCCGGCCTTCGCGTCCTTGGGAAGGGTAACGGTCACCTTTCCTTGCTTGTCGACGCTCACCGTCGCGCCACTCACCTTCGTGCCCTTGGCATCCAGCACCTCGCCGGTGAGCGTGGCCGTCGGGTTCACGACAGCATCATCGAGCACCGTGGCCTTACCGGGTGTGACCTTTTCCACGACACTGCCAGGCTTCACGCTGGGTGCCGGAGTCGGCTCCGGTTCCGGCGTCGGCTTTTCCGAGGTGGGCTCAGGCTTCTTTGTGGTCGGTTTGGGCTCGGGCGTGGCCGGCTTTTCCGAGGTGGGAGTCGGCTCCTCACTCGCGATCGGAGCGGGGTTGATGACCTGCTTGCGAGACAGGGTGACCGTGTCGATGACGGTGTTGGAGGCGACATCACGAGTGGTGATGGTGAGCTCTTCCGGGGTGACATCGACGGTGGTGTAATCCGGGGTGCCGTCCTGTGCGGACTTCGCCTGCGTCTCTGAGTCACCCGTCGGCTGCGCGAGGTTGCGGTCGGTAGCGGAGTTAAGAGAAACGAACAGGGTGTCATTGTCGCCGGGGTACAGCACGTTGCCGTCGGCCTTGTTCGCGTCAGACACGGAGTTCGCATTCAGGAGGTGGGAGCGACTGTAGAAGTAGTCGTTGCCACTCAGGACGAGGTCGATGCTCGCGTTGCTCGCCACCCTTTGCAGGTACGGCTTATTCGCAAGAGAGGACATGCCGAACAGGACAATCCAGTCCACCTGCCCCCTCATTGCATCCGCGTTGCTCGTGATGAAGTTCTCAACGCGGTAATCCTCCAATTGCGGAGTCACGCCGATAAAGCCCACGTTGTTATAGGTGAAAGCTGTGTTGCCAAAGGAGAAGTTCGGCTGCTGGAAGTGCCACGCGGTTTCCACGGAGCCACCCAGTGAGTCCCTGCTATGGGAGCCCGTGACCGTGGGGACAGACTGCAGTGCAGCAGGGTCGGTGAAAGCATAGCGGTCAGCGGTGGAGTTGGCTTTTTCCATGGCGTTGCCGGCAACGACGAGGAGCTCAGGGTGCGTCGCTGTGGCGGCCGTAACCGTGGAAGCCCAGGTCGCGTCGTCGACAAGCGTATTGGGAGCGCCGGTGGCAGCAAAGGACCAGGAAGTGCTGCCACTGCCTGCGGTGAACGTCATCTCGTCGGACCAGCCGTCGGACTCGTTGCCCACCCGGTAGGTGTAGGTCTGGCCGGGGGTAAGCCCACTGACCTTAGCCTTGCGGTGGTGAGCAGAATATGGCATGCCCTCCGTGTGAGCGGAAAAGACGGTGCCGGAACCGTGAGCGTCCGCGATAGCGGGGTCGGAGATGATATCGACAACCGTCGAACTGATGAGGTCCTGATCCCAGGTAACGGTGACGGACGTTTCGTCGGTGCCCGGTCCGAGCATGACGTTGTAGTAGCCACCGCCGTTATCGCCGGCGGAAGCCATGGGGGCAACCATGAGAGAGGCTGCCACAGACACGGCTGTAAGCAGTGCTGTTTTACGCATGATGTCTGGTCCTTACTTTATGGCAAAACGCTGTGTTAAGTTCTAAGAAACTTTCACCTGTTTTTAAGTAAATCTTAGAATAGTCCATTTTCTACGCAGTGAGGTAATACCTTAACAAAAATGCGGGGAGTGATTGTAACGGGCTTATATTACAAGGTAGGGGTGGTGGGTGCGGGGGTAATTCGGGGGTGGATTTAGGTTAAGGAAACACTCAGGTTCTGCGGGAGGTGGAAGAGGGTGCTGGAGATGTTACCCCCAGGTTATAAGATGGCTACCGTGACTGATAACCGGGAAATGTGCGAGCTCCCCAGCAAATGGGAGCCGAAGGAACACGAAGAGAAACTGTACGAGACATGGGTGGAGAAGGGCTACTTCACACCCGATGCTCACTCGCCCAAGCCGGCGTTCTCGGTGGTGCTGCCGCCCCCGAACGTTACCGGTCAGCTCCACATGGGGCACGCGTTAGACCACACTCTCATTGATTCCATCGTGCGCCGCAAGCGCATGCAGGGCTATGAGGTGCTGTGGCTGCCGGGCATGGACCATGCCGGTATCGCCACCCAGACCAAGGTGGAGGCCAAGCTCCAGGAGGAGGAAGGCAAGTGCCGCTGGGATTACGACCGTGACGAGTTCGTGGACAAGGTCTGGGAATGGAAGGAAGAATATGGTGGACGTATTCTCTCCCAGATGCGCGCCATCGGTGACTCCGTGGACTGGTCGCGCGAGCGTTTCACCATGGACGAGGGTCTGTCCCGCGCCGTGCAGACCATCTTCAAGAAGATGTACGACGAGGGCATGATTTACCGGGACTACCGCCTGGTGAACTGGTCGCCGGTCTTGGAGACCGCAGTGTCCGACATTGAGGTTGTGTACAAGGATGTCGAGGGTGAGCTGGTCAGCTTCCGCTACGGCTCCATGAACGACGACGAGCCCCACATCATCGTCGCTACCACGCGTATTGAGACGATGCTCGGCGACGTTGCCGTAGCTGTCCACCCCGACGACGAGCGCTACACGGACCTTGTCGGCCAGGAATTCCCGCACCCGTTCCGCGACGACCTTACTATTAAGGTCATCGCCGACGACTACGTCGATATGGAATTCGGCACCGGTGCCGTGAAGATCACGCCGGCGCACGACCCGAACGACTACGCCATGGGGCAGCGCCACAACCTGGACATGCCCATCATTCTCGATTCCACCGCACACATTTGCGATACAGGCACGCGTTTCGACGGCATGACCCGTGAGGAAGCTCGCCACGAGATCTGCGAGGCTCTGCGTGAACAGGGGCGCATCGTCAAGGAAATTCGCCCCTACGTTCACTCTGTCGGCCACTCCGAGCGCTCCGGCGAGCCGATCGAGCCACGCCTGTCTTTGCAGTGGTTTGTCAAGGTAGACAAGCTGGCAAAAATGGCCGGCGATGCGATCCGCGACGGCAAGACGAAGATCCACCCCGAGGCCCTCGAGCCCCGGTACTTCGAATGGGTGGACAACATGCACGACTGGACCATTTCCCGCCAGCTGTGGTGGGGCCACCGTATCCCCATATGGTACGGCCCGAACGATGAGGTTGTCTGCTGCGGCCCGGACGATACGCCGCCGGAAGGCTACACCCAGGATCCGGACGTCCTGGATACGTGGTTCAGCTCCGCGCTGTTCCCGTTCTCCACGATGGGCTGGCCTGATTCAACCGATGACCTGAAGAAGTTCTACCCCACGAGCGTGCTCGTCACGGCGTACGACATCCTCTTTTTCTGGGTTGCCCGCATGATGATGTTTGGCACCTACGCAGGAAAGATGACCGAGGGGATGGGAGAGGTTCCGTTCACCGACCTGTTCCTCCACGGCCTCGTCCGCGATGAGCGCGGCCGCAAGATGAGTAAGTCCCTCGGCAACGGCATTAACCCCATGGACTGGGTCGAAGACTACGGCGCCGATGCGCTGCGCTTCGCCCTGGCTCGCGGTGCCAACCCCGGCGTCGACCTGCCCCTCGGTTCCGACGCCGGCTCGTCTGCCCGCAACTTCGTGACCAAGCTGTTCAACGCCGCACGCTTTGCGCTCTCCCGCGGTGCCGTTGTCACCGACAAGCTCCCCACCGAGCTTTCCGACGCCGACCGCTGGATCCTCGACCGGTTGAACCAGGTCACCCGCGATGTCAATGAGCTTCTCGACGACTACCAGTTCGCCAAAGCCAACGAGGAAATGTTCCACTTCGTCTGGGACGAGCTGTGCGACTGGTACCTCGAGCTGTCTAAGACAAGCTTCCAGCCTGCCGTCATGGGCCGTGTCCTTGACCAGGTGCTCCGCCTGCTGCATCCCACGATGCCGTTTGTTACCGAGACCCTGTGGACTGCACTCACCGGCGAAGAGACCATCACCTTCGCAAAGTGGCCGGAGGCAGCCGACAAGTCGGCCGATGAGGTCTCCGCGCGCCGGGTGGCCGACGTGCAGAAGCTCGTCACCGAGGTTCGCCGCTTCCGTTCTGATCAGGGCGTCAAGCCCTCCCAGAAGGTGCCGGCACACATCGACTTCGCTGCAGCTGACCTCGCCGGGATGGAGGACGCCGTCCGCGACCTCGTCCGACTGACCGTCCCAGAAGATGACTTCACCCCGACGGCATCCATCGAGATCCGTCTGGCGGAGAATACCGTCCTTGTCGAGGTGGATACCTCCGGTACCATCGATGTCGCTGCCGAAATTAAGCGCTACCAGAAGGACATCGCTAAGCAAGACAAGGAATTGGAAACCACCGGCAAGAAGCTCAGCAACGAGGCCTTCTTGTCCAAGGCCCCTGAGGCCGTGGTAGAGAAGATCAGGACCCGCCGCGAGGTTGCACAGGCAGAAAAGGAACGCCTGACCGCACGCCTTGCACAGCTGGAGAAAATGCAATGAGCCTAGAGTTCAACGAGTCCGGTCTCACCCTCAACCTTTCTGAAAAGGAAGAGCACGTTGAGCACCGGCCTGTGACCAAGGAAGACCTCGCGCGCCTTGCCGAGGTCGATGCTGAACACAACGAGCGCTGGAGTGAGATCCACATCGATCCCACGCTGTCACGCATCGCCAAGCTCATGGATCTGCTCGGGCACCCAGAGCAGGCAAGCCCCATGATCCACGTGGCCGGCACCAACGGCAAAACCTCGACCGTACGGATGATCGAGTCCCTCCTCCGTGCATTCTCGCGTCGTACGGGGCGCACCACGAGCCCGCACCTGCAGCTCGTGACTGAACGCATCGGAATCGATGGGGAGCCCATGCACCCCGCCGATTACGTCCGCATTTGGGAAGAAATCAAACCCTACGTGGAAATGGTTGACGCCGAATCGGAATACCCGATGAGCAAGTTTGAGGTGCTCACCGCCATGGCTTTCGCAGCTTTCGCCGATGCCCCCGTTGATGTGGGAGTGGTGGAAGTAGGCATGGGCGGACGGTGGGATGCCACCAACGTGTTGCACGCTGACGTATCCGTCATTACCCCGGTCGGCCTCGACCACCAGGGAATGCTGGGTGACACCATCGGCGAGATTGCAGGCGAGAAGGCCGGTATCATCAAGCCGAAGTGGGACACGGGTGATTTGCTCCGGCCGGGGCCCGTCACCGTCGTCGGCAAGCAAGATCCGGAAGCCTTGCGCGTCATCCTGGAAAAGGCGGTCGAGGAAGACAATTCCGTCGCTCGTTTGGGGCAGGAATTCGGTGTTATTGAATCCGCGGTTGCTGTCGGCGGCCAGCAGCTGACCATCCAGGGGCTCGGCGGCAAGTACGAGGACATCTTCCTCCCGCTGTCCGGTGCACACCAGGCAGAAAACGCCGCTGTGGCGCTTGCTGCCGTCGAAGTATTCTTCGGCGCAGGATCCGGCCACCAGCTGGATGTCGACACTGTGCGCCGTGGCTTTGCCCAGGTGCAATCGCCCGGTCGTTTGGAGCGCGTCCGTGCCACGCCGACCACATTTATCGATGCCGCCCACAACCCGCACGGCGCGAAGGCGCTGGCCGATGCCATGGCCCGCGACTTCGACTTCCGTCGCCTCATTGGCGTGATGGCCTGCCTGGGGGACAAGGATGTCGACGGAGTCCTCACGCAGCTGGAGCCCGTCATGGACGAGGTTGTCTGCACCGTCAACACCTCGCCACGCTGCCTGCCTGCAGATGAGCTGGCGGAGAAAGCCCGCGCCATCTTCGGTGAGGAGCGCGTCCACCAGGCAGACGATCTGGCCACAGCAGTGGAACGCGCTGTTGAACTTGCCGAAGACTCCACGGAGGGCGACACCGTCTCCGGTGGAGGCATCCTCATCACTGGTTCGGTGGTCACCGCCGGCGAGGCACGCACGCTGTTTGGAAAGGATCCCGCATGACCGATGCCTCCGAATACGGGCCGCTTGGTCCCGGACAGGAACCGGTAAAGGACCCCATCAAGGGGCTGCGTGGCGTGATGAGTGGTGTACTCATTGCCGAGGCAATTACCCTCGGCCTGGTTCTCACCGTGATCTCCAAGTTTGGTGACCTGTGGCAGCCCGCCAACATTTGGTTCGTGTCCCTCGTCGCCGTGGCGCACGTCGTGGCAGCGTTCCTGCAGCGCTTCAGCTGGGCTATCTGGCTCAACATCGTGCTCCAAGTGGTGGCCCTCGGCGGGTTTTTCATTCACTGGTCCATGGGCGCCGTAGTGATCATGTTTATCCTCGTCTGGATCTTCGTGTTCTACCTGCGCAACGTGATTATTGAAAGGAAGAAGCGTGGGTTGCTTACCACGCAGCACACATAATGAAATTTATTTATGGTTTTGCCACGATCTGCTTCCTGCTCACCGCCGTGACCTACTTCATGGGTGGACGCTGGGGCTGGGGCGCAGCCATCCTCATCCTCGGAATCGGACTGGCAGTTCTCACTTTCATTGAGTTCAAAAAGCCACCGCGGGTAGAGTTCACCGCCTCGGTTGCTGCATCCATCCCGGATGAGACAAAAGTGGAAATCGTGCGGCTTAAGCGCGACGGTGACTCCGCTTCCGCAGTCAAAGCCCTCCGCGAGGCCGTCCCCGGCTTATCTCTCCCGGATGCGAAGGATGCCGTAGATAGATTCTTCTAGTGCCCCGGGTGCCCCCAATTAGTGTTGTCGCTGATTGGGGGCACATTCGTCATAACCATGAAAATGTGAAGAGCCAACAAACAGAAAAGCTTTGTGTTTAAAACCACTAGCTGTGGTGGTGCGTGCAGCATTAGGTTTGGGGTTAGGTAATAGGTCTGCCTCTGGCTCTGAGGTATCTCCCGTGTTTATTTGGGCGCGCTCGGAAAGCGAAGTTGACCATTTAGTTTCTTCGATGCTAGAAGTCAGAGAGATTCCAACAGCATGGAGTGTTATCTGCGATCGAGTCCAAGCCTATGCGCATATGGTCTGCTCAAGTGGTGGCTTTCTACCGAAGGGGGCGGAACGTAAACTTCAAAAGAAAGTGTTACAGCCAATTGCAGGGGGCATCTGGAAAACCGTGGATACTCAAAAGAATTATGGCAGGTCAGGAAATGTAGCCTCATTTGTCGAAGCTAGCTGTCGAACCGCCAGGCTACATGATTTTAGAGCGATATACACACTGCAAGCAGGTAATAAAACATAGACACATCGCCTTACCGTCGATTTTCCCTGTGGGGTGTAAGACTATGACAGAAAGAGACGGAACTCCACACTTTTTGTGGAGCAGCTCGCATCCCATTGATTATCGCTATTGCATCTTTTCCTGTCCGCTGGGCTTCGGTGCGTGGGTGTTTTCCATATGCGCAGAAGCGTTAGCACCATTACCACCTCGAACCTTAGAAGGGCGGGAGACCATAAAGAAAGAACAGCACCGTGTATAACGCGAAACAGAGCGGTACTGGTTGGGATATCGAAATGAGGGGGACAATCTTGCACCTCGAAGAGGCATTTTTTACAGGGGCAGAAGGGCGGTGGAATGCCCTGAACCAGGGAGGATGGGATCATCATGCCGCGATTTTTTGGCAGCTCCGCTGATGTGGGCAGTGAGATCGCACGGCGGGTAATGAGTGGGCACTATCCTCGTCAGGTGTTTAGTTTCCCCGGAAGCGTGGGGGAGGTTGCCTTCAGCTTCGATGAACCGATTTTCCCCGTGCAGGCCGAGAATGCGACAAAGCATCAGCTTGGAGCTACGGGATGGATTTCGGTGATTCGGTTCCGCCTACAGAACCCGGAGGTACCTGTACGTGGATGCGTGTGGAGGAATCCGCCTGGGTTGCTCGTCTCTCACTCACCCCAGATATCGAGGTAACGGTGCGGATGGGGGATGGTGAACCGCCTGCAGGCGAAGAGGGCTTGGAGAAAACGTACTACGGCTGGCATGCCGTCACCACAACGATCTAGTAAAGTTGTCCACCATGACTGAACGTACACTCATTCTTATCAAGCCCGACGGTGTCAAGAACGGCCACGTGGGCGAGATCATTTCCCGCATCGAGCGCAAGGGCTTGAAGCTCGTCGCTCTGGATCTGCGCGTTGCTGACAAGGCCACCGCCGAGAAGCACTACGCAGAGCACGAGGGCAAGCCATTCTACGGTGAACTCGTTGACTTCATCACCTCCGCACCGCTCATCGCCGGTGTCATCGAAGGCGAGCGCGCCATCGAGGCATGGCGTCAGCTGGCCGGTGGCACCGATCCGGTGTCCAAGGCAACCCCCGGCTCCATCCGTGGCGACTTCGCCCTTACTGTTGGTGAGAACGTTGTGCACGGTTCCGATTCCCCCGAGTCCGCCGAGCGCGAGATCAAGATCTGGTTCCCGGACCTGTAAAGGCCTGTCTTAGACCGCTAGCTGTAAGCTCCACGTTCCATTCGTGGGGCTTATTTTTATATCCGATGGTGCTGATTCTGGCAGCACCTCGGTACTCCATGTTCTTGCACGCATCCACGACCTCGTCCGGATCCGCATCGATCCTGGAGGCGAGAGTTTTCATCTTCATGCGCCACCCACCGGTTGCCCCGCAGTCGCGAAGCTCCCGCATGGCTTCGCTTTCAATGTCGGACGCAGGTACTGGCAATGCCCGTGCTGGTTCGCCGAGGACCCGGTTAACCCGGTTCATCACCGTCTGGCGGGATCGGCGGGCATCGGCGATGAAGCCCAAAGACATGACTACAGACCAGAGTCCGAATAGGCCGTACATGCGTACGTCGGGGGAGAGGTCGAACGCAGGAATGATGGAATCGCCGGCAATATCCATGAACAGGCTGGCTGCGAGTGCGATGGCGATGCCGGTTGGCTTTTGGTGTGCGAAATCCTCGGAGTGCTCACGTACAGCAAACACGCTAAACTCCGGAGTTTTCCTGAGTACAAATCCGCCGACAGCCACGGTCAGAACACCAAAAATGATGAGCCACAAGACGTTTTGCATTTCCATCGCCACGCGAAATGCGGCAAACGCGACGGCGGGGGCGACGTACTTTAGTGGTTCAAAAGGCGGGATTTTGGCGGGCTCACGGGACATGAGAAAAGCGTACATTATTGCCGGAGTATCTCACGCTGTGCAACAATAGATTAACGGTGCGTTCGCCCGGTCAGCCGGAACGCTGAACCACCCCACAAGACTTTCATTATCCCGAGAGGCGGCGGCAGGAGAACCTGTCAGCGCCCGGGTACAAACAAATAAAAGGAGAACCCGTGGCACTCACCACCGGTGAACTAACACCCGTGAACCCAGATGACCTGGGTGACAAGGTGCGAGTCTATGATCTTGCACGCATGCTTAATACCGACTCCAAGACGGTTCTTTCTGGCTTGGAAGAGATCGGAGTAAAGGGAAAGAAGGCGCAGAGCTCCATCCTCAAGGAGGAGGCGGAGAAGCTGCTCGCCACGCTGTTCCCTGGAAAGAAGAAGGCTGCGAAAAAGCCGGCGAAGAAGTCGTCGAAAAAGACCGCTAAGAAGACTGCCAAAAAGGCGGAGCCGAAGAAAGAGCAGCAGAAGTCTGAGGAGAAGGTCAAGCCCACCACGAAGAAGGGCAAGACCGACGAGGAGAAGCTCCGCTACCGCGTAACCAAGAACGTGGAAAACGAGATCCACCAGATCGAAGAAAAGGTGGAGAAGGCGCTGGAAGAGCGCCTGGATGAAAACGAGGACGAGGTAAGCGAACCCGTCGCCGTTACCCCTGCGCCGGAGCCCTTAGAGGAAGACGCAACGATGCCCCCGATGTTCGTCGCGCCGACGTTCATTGCGCCGGAGCCGATTATCGAGGAGCCGGAGGGTACCTCTGCCGATGACGAGGACGAGGAGCCGGCACCGAAGCCCGAGCAGTCCACGCGGAAGCGCCGTCGTGGCCGCCGGGGAACCGGTCGCGGCCGCAAAGAAGAGCCGAAGGACAAGCCCGTCGAGCAGATCACCGAGCCGAAGGCAATCAAGGGGTCGACTCGTCTGGAGGCGCAGCGTCGGCGTCGTCATGAGCGTCGTGCCGAGGACCGCAACAACCGCCACATTGTGACGGAGGCGGAGTTCCTTGCACGCCGCGAATCTGTGGAGCGGATGATGGTCGTCCGCGAGCGCGAGCGCACCGACCACGGCGGTCTAGTCACCCAGATCGGTGTCCTCGAGGATGACATGCTCGTCGAGCACTTCGTCACCTCCAACACCGCTGCCTCCCAGGTGGGCAACATTTACCTCGGTCGCGTGCAGAACGTGCTGAGCTCCATGGAGGCTGCCTTCATCGATATCGGAACCGGCCGTAACGGTGTCCTGTACTCCGCAGATATTGACTGGCGTCAGATGGGGCTTGGTGGCCGCAAGCGTCGCATTGACCAGGCGCTGAAGTCCGGTGACCAGGTGCTCGTGCAGGTATCCAAGGACATCGTCGGCCACAAGGGCGCACGCCTGACCATGCAGATCTCTCTGGCGGGTCGCTACCTCGTCTACGTGCCCCGTGGCCGTAACGCCGGGATTTCCCGCAAGCTCCCCGAGCCGGAGCGCAAGCGCTTGAAGGCCATCCTCAACGATGTCATCCCCAACGAGGGTGGTGCCATCGTGCGGACTGCCGCCGAGGGCGTATCCGAAAAGGAGATTGCCGCAGATGTCGAGCGCCTGCACTCGCTGTGGGAAGACATCGCGCAGCGCACAGAGGAGGAGAAGGCCTCCAAGGGCGCTAAGCCAGTCACCATGTACGAGGAGCCGGATGTGCTCGTCCGCGTCGTCCGTGACCTTTTCAACGAGGACTTCTCCACCCTCGTGGTGGAAGGCGACCGGGCATACGACATCGTGTCAGACTACGTCAACAAGGTTGCCCCGGATCTCGCCGAGCGCGTGGTCAAGTACGAGGCGGACAACAACGAAGGTAAGGATGTCTTCGAGCACTACCGCATCGATGAGCAGCTGCAGAAGGCGCTGGGGCGCAAGGTGTGGCTGCCATCGGGTGGCACGCTCATCATTGACCGCACGGAGGCCATGACCGTCATTGACGTCAACACCGGTAAGTTCACCGGGTCTGGTGGCAACCTTGAGGAGACAGTGACGAAGAACAACCTGGAGGCCGCAGAAGAAATCGTCCGCCAGATGCGCCTGCGCGACCTGGGTGGCATGATCGTCGTGGACTTCATCGATATGGTGCTGCCGGAAAACCGCGATCTGGTGCTGCGCCGCCTGAAGGAGGCCCTCGGCCGGGATCGCACCCGCCACCAGGTCTCCGAGGTCACCTCGCTGGGACTCGTCCAGATGACCCGTAAGAAGCTGGGCACCGGCCTGTTGGAGACCTTTGCCACCACGTGTGAGGCCTGCGACGGTCGTGGCATTATCCTCCACGAGGACCCTGTCGAGCAGCACGAGAAGCGTCCGGTCTACGGCCGGAACAAGAAGCGCCACTCCAAGCCGGAGCATGATCCGCGTCAGCACCCGGCAGCACTTGCCATGCACCATGAAGACGAGCATGACGAGGACGAGTACGTCGAGCAGCATTACGAGGAGACCCCTGCGAAGGAAGAAAAGCCGCAGCGGGAGCGTCGTCGTCGCCCGAGCAAGAAGCGCGAGCAACCCCAGAAGGACGTGCAGGAGGAGCAGCCAGCACAGCAGGAAGAGGAGCACACCGAAACCTACGAGGAGGCGAAGGAGCGGTTCGAGAAGTCGCCGCGCCGTCGTCGTCGTACCCGTGGCAACTCGGTGAGTGACCACGCGCCGGATCCGGCCGACTTCACGGAGAAGAAGTCGGAGCCAGAGCCGGAGCCGGAATCAGAGCCCCAGCCGGCGCCGAAGAAGGCCTCCGGTCGCCGTCGCCGTGCGGTGCGCAGGGCAACGTCGACAAGCGCGAAGAAACCGAAGCGGGCCGCACGGCCCGAGCGGAAGCCAGAGCCTGAGCCTGAGGCGGAGAAACCGCAGCCGCAGAAGAAACCGAGGCGCCGCCGCGTGGCGCGTCGACAAGCGAAATCCTAGGGAATTTGGTAAAACGGCGACTGTCGGGGTAGTCTTTGACAGTCGCTGTTTTAGGCGCGCGATTTGGTGCGCGACTAGCAGGAAAAGTAACTGTAAGCATTCGCGGGTGCTGTAGTGTGCCCGCCACGAGTTTTGAGAAATGGGGTAACCCTCATTATGTACGCGATCGTCAAGACCGGCGGGAAGCAGTACAAGGTTGCCGAAGGCGACCTCGTCAAGGTCGAGAAGATCGAGGGTGAGCCGGGGACGTCCGTGGCTCTCACCCCCGTTCTGCTCGTCGACGGTGCTAACGTCACTACGAAGGCTGATGACCTCGCTAAGGTGAAGGTCGACGCCGAGATCGTCGAGCACGTTAAGGGCCCGAAGATCAAGATTTTGAAGTACAAGAACAAGACTGGCTACAAGAAGCGTCAGGGCCATCGCCAGAAGCTTACCGTGGTCAAGATCAACGGAATTAAGTAAAAGGAGGCGAATCCCACATGGCACATAAGAAGGGCGCATCTAGCTCCAGCAACGGTCGCGACTCACAGGCAAAGCGCCTGGGTGTGAAGCGGTACGGTGGCCAGCAGGTGAAGGCAGGAGAGATCCTCGTTCGCCAGCGTGGCACCAAGTTCCACCCCGGTGAGAACGTTGGACGCGGCGGCGACGACACTCTCTTCGCTCTCGCAGCTGGTGCAGTGGAGTTTTCCACCCGCAACAAGCGCACGCTCGTGAACATCGTTCCGGCTGAGGTACAGTCCGCATAAGCGTTTATAGCTTTCATCCCCCGTGTAAAAACGGGGGATTCTTTTTATCTGTACTCTGGTAGGCATGAAGTTCACAATGTTGCCCGATGTATGGAAAGAAACTATTGATCAGCTGACGGAGCGTGGCCACGAGTACCTGCCGTTCGACGGCACGGTGCCGGATGGCTGCGAATTCATTGTTTTCAACGGTACGGCCGCGGACTTCCCGGAGACGCTGCCGGAATCGGTGGGGTTCGTCCACACGCACTTCGCGGGTGTCGATGGCCTGGTCAAGGCCGGCTACCTGAAGCCGGGCAAGCTGCGCTGGTCCAACGCGCAGGGCCTGTACTCGGATACCGTGGCGGAATCCACCCTCGGCCTGCTGCTTGGCGTGACGCAGATGCTGAAGACCGCGATCACCACCGGTTCGTGGGATGCCGCGGAGCCGATGCATGAGAATAAGCGGTGGCTCTTCGATAGCACCGTCGCCGTCATCGGCGCGGGTGGTATTGGCTCCGCCATCGTGCCGCTGGTGAAGGCCTTCGGTGCGAAGGTCCTCGCTGTGACGCATTCCGGCAGGGAGATCGAAGGTGCGGATGAGTCCCTGAAGATGGACGAGTTTGAGTGGGATAGTGCCGATGTCCTCATCACCGTCACCCCGCTGACGGAGGACACGCACCACATGGTGAACGCGGAGTCGCTGAAGAAGATGCGGGACACCGCCATCGTCATCAACGTCGGCCGTGGCCCGCTCGTGGATACGGAGGCACTGACGGAGGCCCTGCAGTCCGGCGAGATTGCCGCTGCCGGTCTCGATGTGTTGGATCCGGAGCCACTGCCCGCCGATCATCCGCTGTGGAAGCTCGACAACTGCATCGTCACCCCGCACGTGGCCAACACCAATCCGGTGATCCGCCACCGCACGGGGCTCGCCGCTGCTGCGAGCGCCGAGGCGTTTGAGAAGGGCGAGACGATGCCGACGGAAGTAGATACTAGTAGGGGCTACTGATCCATGCCTGCGGCGATGCGCTCCGCTTCGCTGGAGCCGATTTCACCGTCGCGTGTGCCCCAGGTAATAAGGAAGTCGCCGGAGGGCGAGGGCCCCCAATAGCCGTCGCGCTTCTCCTCAACGCTGGCGGAAATGTAGCGCTCGTAATACTCGCTGTTGTGGCAGAGCAGGTTTTGTTTGCCGTCAGTGTAAAACTTCATACGACAACTCTGATGCCGTTTGGGTGTGTTTGCTGGTAAACTATCGTCCTCATGCTATTGAAGGAGTGTTCGTGGCTAACCGTTTCATAGACCGGGTCGTTTTGCATCTGTCTGCCGGCGACGGAGGCAACGGGTGTTCGTCCGTGCACCGCGAAAAGTTCAAGCCATTGGGTGGCCCTGATGGCGGTAACGGTGGGCACGGTGGGGACATTATTCTCCGCGCCTCCACCCAGGTTCACACTCTTCTTGACCTGCACTTCCGCCCGCACCTCACGGCTTCTCGCGGTGCCAACGGCGCGGGTGACCACCGCAATGGTGCCCGCGGTGAGGATCTCATTTTGGAGGTTCCCGCCGGCACCGTCGTCTCCACCACCGAGGGGGAGGTCCTTGCTGACCTCACCGACCCCGGTATGTCGATCATCGCCGCCGCCGGTGGTCACGGTGGCCTCGGCAACGCGGCCCTGGCCTCACGCGCCCGCAAAGCCCCCGGCTTCGCGTTGAACGGTGAGCCCGGCGAGTCACTCGACGTTGTGGTTGAGCTCAAATCGCTTGCCGACGTAGGTTTGCTCGGCTTCCCCTCTGCGGGTAAGTCCTCCCTCGTTTCGGTGCTGTCTGCAGCCAAGCCGAAGATCGCGGACTATCCGTTCACCACGCTGCAGCCGAACCTCGGCGTGGTCAACGTCGGCCACGACGCATTCACCATTGCCGATGTTCCCGGCCTTATCCCCGGCGCGTCCGAGGGCAAGGGACTGGGTCATGACTTCCTCCGTCACATCGAGCGCTGCGCCGTCCTCGTACACGTCGTGGACACCGCGACGCTGGAGCCCGGACGTGATCCGGTGAGCGACATCGAGGCGCTGGAAAAGGAGCTCGCAGCGTACAAGGAACTCCTTCCTGAGGATTCCGATCTCCTCGAGCGCCCGCGCTTCATTGTCCTGAACAAGACCGATGTCCCGGAGGCAAAGGAACTCGCCGAGTTCGTCTCCGACGACCTGCAAGAAAAGTTCGGTTGGCCGATCTTCATCATTTCTACCGTCGCCCGTCAGGGGCTGGATCCCCTGCGTTACGCGCTCATGGAGGCGGTAACTGAGCGTCGAAAAGCCGAACCAAAGCGCAAGCGCGTAGACACCGTACTGATCAAGCCCAAGCGCAACGAACTTGATGTCCGTCGCAGCAGCGACGGCGACGGCTGGATCGTCACCGGCGACAAGGTCGAGCGCTGGGTGCTCCAGACCGACTTTGAAAACGACGAGGCCGTGGGCTACCTCGGCGACCGCTTTGCCAAGGCCGGCGTGGAAGACATGCTCTTCAAGGCCGGCGCCCGGGCTGGGGATTCCGTCACCATCGGAGAGATCACCTTCGAGTGGGATCCGCTGACGTCTGCGGGCATCGATCCGCTGCTCACCGGCCGTGGCACGGATATCCGCCTCGAGCAGACTAGTCGTGCCTCCGCCGCCGAGCGTAAGCGTGCCTCCCAGGTTCGCCGTGGCCTCATCGAAGCCGAGGATTACGGCCAGGAGGCCGATACCGAGCGTTGGGAGGGCTAGTGCACCTCCGCCAGCAGCTCGCCAGGGCGCGGAAAGTCGTGGTGAAAGTAGGCTCCAGCTCGATTTCCACCCCGGAACACCGTGTAGACACGAAGGCCATCGACCGGATCGTCGATGCCATCGCCACCCGTGCCCAGATCAGCGACATGATTCTCGTGACCTCCGGCGCAATCGCCGTGGGGATGTCGCCCCTCGGCCTTGCCAATCGCCCCACCGATCTCGCCACCAAACAGGCAGCGGCCTCTATCGGGCAGGTGGAGCTCGCCTACGCCTGGGGCCAAAGCTTTGCCCGCCACGGCATCACCGTGGGGCAGGTGCTGCTTACTGCCTCCGACGCGGGGCAGCGCGACCGCGCCCGCAACATTCAAAACACGATTGCCCGGCTGCATCAGCTGGGGAGCATCCCCGTCGTTAACGAAAACGACACGGTCGCCACCACCGAGGCGCGGTTTGGCGACAACGACCGCTTGGCAGCAATTGTGGCCAACCTCGTCACCGCGGATGCCCTCGTGCTCCTGTCTGATGTCGACGGCTTATACACCGCCAATCCGACTACCCCCGGCGCTCGCTTCATCCCGCTCGTGGAAGGTGCAGCAGACCTTGAAGGTGTCGTCGCCGGTGGCGGTGGGGCAGTGGGCACTGGTGGCATGGCCACTAAGCTCAATGCTGCGCAGCTGGCTACCCGCGCCGGTATCCCCGTCCTGCTCACTTCCGCCACACGCATCGCCGATGCCCTCGACGATGCCGACGTAGGAACAGCCTTCGCACCCCGCAAGGGGCTCAACGCCTGGAAGACATGGGCACTCTACGCGGCCGAGGTCTCCGGCAACATTGTCGTTGACGAAGGGGCCATGGCCGCACTTGCCAAGCCCGGCACCTCCCTTCTCGCCGTGGGCATCACGGCTATCGACGGCGAATTCCATGCCGGCGACATCGTGGAGGTTCACGGCCCCGCAGGCGAAATCCTCGGCCGCGGCGAGGTGAACTACTCCTCCGGCGCCCTCCAGCGGATGCTCGGGAAGCATACTGCTGAGCTCCCGGAAAAACGCCCCGTTGTCCATGCAGATTACTTCTCCCACCTGGAATGAGGAACACCATGACTGTGATTGAACTCGCCACCCGTGCTGCGAAGGCATCGCGCACTATCCGTACGCTGCCCCGCACCACCAAGGATGAGGTCCTGCGCGCCGCTGCCATGGCCATCCGTGAGCAGGAAGATACCATCCTTGCTGCAAACAAGAAGGACCTCGTCGTCGACGACGATCGTCTCCTCCTCACTCCCGACCGTATTGAAGGGATCGCGTCGGGTCTGGAGCAGGTCGCCTCGCTGCCCGATCCGGTAGGAGAGGTCATCGAAGGCCGCACGATGTACAACGGCATTCGCATGACGAAGCGACGCGTGCCCATCGGTGTCATCGGCATGGTCTACGAAGCACGCCCCAACGTCACCGTCGATGCCTTTGGGCTCACCTTCAAAGCCGGAAACGTTGTTCTTTTGCGCGGCTCCAAGACGGCGCGTAACACCAACGAAACCCTCGTCGTCATCCTGAAAAAGGTTCTGGAGGACTTCGACCTCCCTGCCGATACCGTCAACCTCCTTCCCAGCGATGACCACAGTTCTGTAACCGAACTCGTTACCGCCCGCGGCCTCGTGGACCTGGTCATCCCCAGGGGCGGGGCAGGGCTCATCAACGCTGTGGTCACCCAGGCCACCGTCCCCACTATCGAGACGGGAACCGGCAATTGCCACGTCTACGTCGACGCAAGCGCCGATCCCGCGAAGGCACGGGATGTTGTCCTCAACGGCAAGACACGCAGGGTGTCGGTGTGTAACGCCACGGAGACCGTCCTCATCGATTCTGCGTACCCGCAGGCGCGCCAGCTGCTGCAGGATCTCGCCGACGCAGGAGTGACGATTCACGGTGACGATGACCTTCCCGTTGACCATGCCCCCGCAACGGAGGAAGACTGGTCCTCGGAGTACCTTTCGATGGACATCGCTGCGAAGATCGTCTCCGGTGTCGATGAAGCCATCGACCACATTCGCCAGTACAGTTCCGGGCACACTGATGCCATCGTTGCGCAGGACGCAGACATCATTGACACCTTCGTTGTGGGGCTGGATTCCGCAGTCGTCATGGTGAATGCATCCACGGCGTTTACTGACGGTGAGCAATTTGGGATGGGTGCGGAGATTGGGATTTCCACCCAGAAACTCCACGCCCGTGGGCCGATGGCTCTCCCGGAGCTCACCACTACCACGTGGACGTTGCGAGGCGACGGCCAGACGCGGGCCTAGCTCTTTTTCTCAAACAACCACTCGCGGCGGCTGGTGAAGCTGTTCCGCAGGCCCATCTTGCAGGCCAGTCCGGCAAGGGGGCCTGTGGGGAAGGTCGTCGTCCGTTCCCCGTCGGAGAAAAACCACGTGTTGATCCCCAGGTTGTCCATGATTACTTGCACCAGCCCCAGCGTCTTCAACGTGTGGTGCCGGTGGCACATGAGGTGCAAATTGTCGGGGCTGGTGGGGCCACCGCCCTTGTAATCCTGAACGTGGTCGATCTCGCAGTACAACGCGGGGACGTTGCACCCGGGGAAGCAACATGTGCCGTCACGACCACGAACAAAGTCCCGGATCATTCCTGATGGCTTGTAGCCGGTGGACACCTTGTTCTTGGCCTCATCCATGTCGTGGACGACGGTGGCCTTGTCTGTGAAATATTCGGAAAGCTCCGGAGTGAGATCCCCAATATGATCGGCATACTCCGCTTTACCGTCAGCGCCGTAGGTGTTGAGAGTAATCTTCATCTTCACCTTGGTGAGGATGATCTTCTTCAGTGCCTCCACAGGCGAGATGCCCCATTGCCTGGCACACTCGAGGATCCGCGCCTCAATTTCGGTTCCCATCGCCTCGTCAAAGGACGCGACCATGAGTGTTTCGGCCACATCACTGTTCTGCCAGAAATCGAGGGAGTCTTTGTGCTCCTTCTCCTTCTTTTTCAGCTGCAGACCGTACATCTTGAAAAGAAGCTTCTTCACTTTCTTCTTGATCTCTCCAGGAGTAGGAAGGAATTGATCCTTCCGGATGGGCTGGAGAGCCTGGACGAGTGCCGCGTCGAAGTCGTCGAAGTCGTCGAGGTTGACACCAATCTTGGCTTTGGCCTCACACAGCGTGTCAGAAATAGCCTGCAGTCGCCGAGCGTCGAAGAGGTTCTTTTCCTCCACCCATGCCTTCAAGAGAGGTAAGTGGTTGAGCATCGCGTAAGCGCACAGTTTGCCGGCCAAGGTCTTTGCGGTGGTTCCACACTGGCTCGCGAGTTCCTCCGCCGTGACTGTGATATTGATGATGTCTGTCGTGAACTGCGACCAGAATTCTCTGTCGCTCCTATTTTCGAAAATATAGCGTTGACCAACGATGTTGGTAGGCTTTTCGACGGTAAAAAACGCTCCATCTGTTGCTTTAAGCTGCATTATCAGCCTTTCGGGTGGTTTTGGTTGCTTATTCGAATGTATCGTATAAAGTGCCCGCCACATCACTTACCCCCGTGGGGGTGGTGCCGGTGCGAGCAGGCGAAACAGTCCCCGCGTGAGAGCCGATGAAGAATGTGGCACAATACTAAATCGAATGATTTATCCGAGCTACATTAAGAACAGGAGATGGCTCTCTGTATGAAGAAGCTTCTTCGGGTAATCGCTGCAACCGCTGTGGCTGTAGCATCCACTTTGGTCGCACCGGTCGCCGCGAATGCGCAGGAAGTTTGCCCTGCCATCGCGGTTGTTGCTGCACGCGGTAGCGGCGAGAATGGCGACTGGGCCTGGGCTCCACAAAACTACGGCGGCTCGTTCTGGTCCAACGGTCGCGAGGGCCCCACCCTGCGAGCCATGTTCCACTACTTTGAGTCCCGCTACAACTGGGATACAGGCGGATCACTGATGAACTCGGTGAAGGTCCTGGGGCTCGATGAGTTCAAGTACCCTGCATCCGCACCGGAGCGAAACATCACCCCGCCGACGGACTTCGATTCTGCGGTGAACCTCTTCCGCGAGATGCTCTTGCCACAGGCTGCTCTCTTCCGTGATTCGTTCATTAACGGCACGCACGGCGTCCTGGCCACCATCGATGACTACGAAGCCAGCAGTGGCTGCCACCCGCAGTACGTCCTCGCTGGTTACTCCCAAGGTGCTGTGGTGATGGGCGGTGTCGAGCGCACCCTTGATCGGCAGGGCAAACTCGCAGGTGTTATCAACCTTGGTAGTCCGTACAACACCCAGGGCACCCCTGGTCGTATCGGCACGGGACTAAGCGGCATCGGCGTTTTGGGGTGGACCCCCATGCGCGCCGGGGCACTGTCGGGCGTTCCGCGAATTGAGTACTGCGTGGCTGATGATCCGTTCTGTGATCTGAACATCCGCAAGTACGCCAACCACCAGTGGGTAGATAACTCCGCACACGGTTCGTACTTCCGCTGGAACTCTTCGAAGGCATGGGATCGCGACGCAGCGGCGCGCATCTTTGCCTCGTGGGTTGACGCGCGACGGTAGCCTAGGGGGTATGGCACACCGTATTGGAATCATGGGTGGGACGTTTGATCCCATCCACAACGGCCACCTCGTTGCAGGCAGCGAGGTGGCTTACCGCTTTGGTCTGGACATCGTGTTGTACGTGCCTACGGGGGAGCCGTGGCAGAAAGCAGACCGGAAAGTAAGCGACAAAGAAGACCGCTACCTCATGACGGTCATTGCGACGGCTTCCAACCCGCGTTTCACCGTCTCGCGTGTGGACATTGACCGCGAGCGGGCGACGTACACCATCGACACGCTGCGGGATCTACGACAGCAATTCCCGGATGCCGAGCTCTACTTCATCACTGGTGCAGACTCGCTCCAAAATATCCGGAGCTGGAAGAACTACGAGGAGATGTTCGAACTCGCACAGTTCGTCGGCGTGAACCGGCCCGGCTACAAGGTGAATCGTTCCGATCTGCCGGAGGGGAAAGTGCAGTTCATCGAGATCCCCGCGATGGCGATCTCTTCCACCGATTGCCGTGCCCGCGCCCGCGCTGGTCAACCCGTGTGGTACCTCGTTCCAGATGGCGTGGTTCAGTACATCGAGAAGCGCAAACTGTATCGCCCGGAGGGGCCACGGCACATCCTTTCTCCCAGTTCGTAACCGGGTGCTAGTACCATGTGCTCCATGAATGAAAGCTCAGTGAAAATGGCGACCGTCGCGGCCCACGCCGCCGACGAGAAGCTCGCAACCAACATCGCTGTCCTCGATGTAACCCAGCCTCTTACCATCACCGACCTGTTCGTTATCGCCTCGGCCGAGACTGAGCGCCAGGTGCAGGCAATTGTGGACGAGATTGAATTCCAGATGAAGGAAGCCGGTTACAAGCCTGCAAAGCGTGAAGGCGTGCGTGAATCACGCTGGTCACTGTTGGATTACACCGATATCGTCGTCCACGTCATGCGTGACGAGGAGCGCGAGTTCTACGGCCTGGACAAGCTGTATGGGGATTGCCCCATCGTGCCGATCGAGGGCATTGAGCCCTATGAGCGTCCTGTGAAGTGGGAAGATGATGTCGATGTGCGCTCCGTCGACTCCATTGATGAGATCCCGCTGGCAGCACCGGAGCCGGATAGCGACGAACTGTGAGACTCATCCTTCTCCGCCACGGAGAAACCGAGTGGAACCTCGAGGGGCGTGTTCAAGGCCACCTCGATTCACCACTCACGCAAAAGGGACTCGCAGGCGCCTATGCTGCGGCGCAAGCCCTCGCAGGGAAAGAAATCTGTGAAATCTACTCTTCAGACCTCGGGCGAGCGTGGGAGACGGCAGAGATCGTCGGCGCGCACCTGAACCTCCATGTGCAGGCAGACACCCGGCTGCGAGAGACCAACCTGGGCTCCTGGCAGGGGAAAACCTACAAGGAGCTGCCGGAAAGCGAGCGCGCTGCAGAATCGACCGATCCGAGCTGGGCTCCGGAGGGTGGCGAGTCTCGCCTGCAGGTAGCCGAGCGTATGACCGACTTTGCCCAGGAGATGTCCGGAAAGCAGGGCACCATTTTGGCAGTCACGCACGGAAACTCCAGCTGCATCCTCGTCACTAGTTGCCTCGGGATCGAAGAAAGCCTCCTCAACGTCATGACCAACACGTCGTGGGCCACCCTGGACTCCACAGGCTGGTGGTCACTCGTGGAATGGAATATGCACCCATGACAGTTCGCATTGTCACCGACTCCTCCTCCAATTTGCCCGCATGGGTAGCTGAGGAGCTGCACATTGAGGTTGTTGACCTCCACGCGATGGGGGATACCACGGCGGGGCTCAGCGCCCTGGAGCTGGCGGCCACCTATGCCCGCCAGTTGGAGCGCGGTGGCGATGAGGGTGTGGTTGCCCTGCATATTGGCAAGGAGTTGTCCAGCACATGGTCCAACGCCGTCGCTGCCGCGGCGGTCTTTGATAATGTCCGCGTCGTTGATACAGACACCGTCGCAATGGATCTGGGAGCTGCAGCAATGGCTGCTGCCAAGAGTGCGCAGATGGGCGCGAGCTTGGAGGAATGCTATGCCGTTGCTGTGGACATCCTGCAGCGCTGCGACACCTGGTTCTACGTGCATAAGTTGGATTCACTGCGAAAGTCCGGGCGGTTAACCACCGGTGCTTACGTGGCAGCAACCCTTGCTGCTCGCCCCATTCTGCATGTGGGGGAAAACGGCCTCGAAGTGGCAGCCAAGGGAAGAACCCCGTCGAAAGCGCTGGCCAAGCTTGCGGAGTTGGTGGAGGAGCGCGCGCAAAGCGGGAGGGTGTTCGTCGCGATTCAACAATACGAGGCGAGGGAGACAGCCCGGAAACTCGAACAGCACCTGCGTGAGGTGCTTCCCGAGGGTTCCAATGTCCTCGTCGTGGATATCTCTCCGGCCATCGCAGTTCACGTGGGTCCTGGGGCCTGCGGAGTCACGCTTGTGAATACACGCGACCTGCCAGAACTTCCAAAATAGGAAAGTTATCCACAAGACAGCGTTCGAGTGCTCGCGCCTGTGAGGTTTCAGGTTTAGCCTCAGGCGCATGAACAACTCTCGCGCACACATCGCCGATCGTCTCGGCGAACTCCAGCAGCCCACCGGCACGGAGACTCACCTCAATGTCCTCTTTCCTCGCATCACCATCGACTCGAAGCAAGCAATCCTCGCCGTCGCCGTTATCGCCGTCGGTCTGTGTTTCTTCCTCGTCCGGGGTGGCACGGACTCCCCGCAGCAGGAATACACGGCTATTCCCGTGGTGGAAACCTCCGCGCCACCTACCGAGGTGGTGGTTAGCGTTGTTGGGGCTGTCGAAAACCCGGGGCTCATCACCCTCCCCGAGGGTTCGCGCGTTGCTGACGCCCTCGCACAGGCACACCCCCAGTCCGAGGCCAATCTTCTCGCTGTTAACCAGGCACAAAAGCTTATCGACGGCATCCAGATCACCGTCCCCACCAATGGTCCGGTCGGCGCTGGGGGCCTACCAGACATAGCGGCGGGTGCTGGGGTCTCCCTCAATTCGGCCACGGCGAGCCAGCTAGAGGAGCTGGACGGGGTGGGGGCAAAGACCGCCGCAGCGATCATCGCCTACCGTGAGCAAACGGGCGGGTTCAGCTCCATTGAACAGCTGCAGGATGTGAAGGGCATTGGCCCTGCGACCTTCGACAAGCTAAAGGATAAGGTTACGTTGTGACGGAGCTCCGGCTCGTCCCGGCAGCGCTCGTGGTGTGGGCGGTCGTGCTGTCCACGATTCTCACCAGCGATCCCCGCGCCGGGGTGGCAATCATTGTTGTGGTGGCTGGCGGTTGCGCGATTCTGCGTCAGTGGGGTCAGACGCTTTTCGTCACAGGGGTTGGCTTGGCAGGGTTGGTCACCTGTTGGCAACGAATCGTTCGCAGCCGGGCGCTGGCAGACTTTGGGGGACAGGTGACACTCAAGGTTCATGCCGTCCGCGAGACGCGCTCGGGGAGCTATCTTTTGGATGTGGGGTACATGCCAGTGCTGGTCAAAGAGAAGGTAGAGGCAGGATCAGTCATCACCGCGAATGTCCGCACGCTGCCCAGCGACCGCCCGAGTGTGGAGGGAGTATTGGGCATCGGGAGGGATGTCGAGGTGCTCCGTGGCGGTGGGTGGGCACAAGGTGTCCGCATGGACTTTGCAGAGGCTGCGGCTCGGATCGCCGGCGAGGATACGCGTGGGCTCATCCCCGGTATGGTGCTCGGCGATACGAGCCTGCAAACGCCCGATGAGCAGGCCGTGTACATCGCCACGGGGCTTAGCCACCTGAGTGCCGTGAGCGGTTCAAACATCGCAATTGTCACTACGGTGGCAGTTTTGGCACTCGGCTGGGCGGGCCCGTACGTGCGCACGCTGGTGGCTGCCGCGGTCCTTCTTGGGTACGTTTTCCTCGTGGGGCCCGAGCCATCGGTGCTGCGCGCGGCAGTGACCGGTCTGGTGGGGCTTACCGCAGTTGTTGCTTCTCGACGCTCCGAACCCGTCCATGCCCTGTGTCTTGCGGTCATCGGGCTCGTCCTGTGGGACTCGAATCTCGCCGCGAACTATGGCTTCGCGCTGTCGGTCGCTGCCACAGCAGGGATCGTTGGGGTGAGCCCACTTATCGCAGAAGCCCTAGACTTCCTGCCACCTCTCGTCGCGCGGGCGCTTGCCGTAGCCATCGCAGCAGACGTGGTGACGATGCCGATTATCGCGCTCATGTCCGGGCGCGTGTCCCTGGTAAGTGTTATGGCTAACCTTTTGGCAGGAGTTGCCGTCGCACCGGTTACCGTGCTGGGATTGTGCGGCGCCGTTGCGATGCTGCTCCCCGGTGGGGGAGAGGCAGTGTTTATCCGGCTAGCCGAGCCGGGGGCGTGGTGGATCCACACGGTAGCCACGTGGGCCAATAGCCTCCCACACTCGACGGTGGGGATTTCTGCAGCTTGGGCGCTCGTCCTGGCCGGGTGGATGACCTACTTTGTTTTGAGCCGACGGCCACGCCTTGTTGCTGCTGTTGTGGCGGTGGTTGTCCTGTGGGGCAGCGGGATCCCCTGGCAGGCGAGCGTACCTAAAGCCACGTTCGACACGGTTGTGGAGGCACCTGAGTATGACGGCAAAGAGCATCTCGATGCGGATCTCATCATCGATCCGAGCCCTGGGCGTGCGCACGATCGGGGGACCATCACCCGCTGGGGGCAGCCGGTTGTGTACCCGAACCGAGACGGCCGAGTCATCGTGCACGCTGACGGGACCCAGCACGCCACTAGTGGTGCGTTCTAGTTAGGATGGTGGGGTGGCTATGCATGTAATCGTGGGGGAAGAAGACTTCCTCGTAGAGCGGGTTCGCGACATCATCATCCAGCGGACTGAGGGCAATCCCACAGTGGAATCCCACCACTGCGCGGAGCTAACCGGTCCCATGGTGTATGGATTGGTCACCCCCACCCTCATGCGAGAAGCTCGCGTTATCGTCTTTACCCACGGGGAACTCGCCCGCAAGGAGGTCATGGAGGCCTTCATCGCGGTTTCTGCCGATCCTGTGGAGGAGATCACCATCATCCTCATGCACTCGGGTGGTGGCAAGCAGAAGAAGTTGCTCACGCAGCTGAAGAAGACAACTCAGGTCAACGAGGTGAAACCGGTCAAGCCACGTGATCGGATGCGCTGGGTGATGGATGAATTCCGAAGCCACAATGCGCGCGTGACCCCCGATGTGGCGCAGGCCGTGTTGGAAGGTGTGGGCAGTGATCTGCGGGAGCTGGCTGCCGCCATCGCGCAGCTCGTGTCCGATAACAACGGCAACGTCACGGTGGATAGCGTGCGCACCATGTATCAGGGCGTGGCCGAGGTGTCCGGCTTCGAGATTGCGGATCTCATTGTAAGCGGTCAGACCGCGAAGGCGGTGGCAAGCACGCGACGGGCGCTGCAGTTGGGGGAGCCCCCGGTTCGCTTGACCAGCGCGATAGCCTCCAACATCACGGCAATTGCCTGCCTGTACTCGATGCGGGGTACTGGGGTACAGGTCCCAGGGATGCCCCCGTGGAAGGCGGACAAGCTGGCCAAGGTTGCGCGGCGCTGGTCTGAGGATTCCATCTCCCGCGCGGTGGTCATCCTCGCGGAGCTGGAGGAAGCAACCAAGGGGTGGGGCAATCCGGAGTACTCCGTGGAGTTCGCTGTCCGCAGGCTCTCAGAGCTGGCGCGCCAGTAGGTAGGCATTAAAAAAACACCCTCCGAGAGGAGGGTGTTGTGCTGATGGAACTTACGCCATCTTGTTAAAAGCCTTCGCCATGCGGGACTTCTTGTTAGCTGCGCTGTTGCGGTGGTAGACACCCTTGGTCACAGCCTTGTCCAGCTTGCGGGAAGCGACGCGGAGCTGCTCTTCAGCCTTGTCCTTCTCACCGTTGGCGACGAGCTCGCGGAACTTGCGAATCTCGGTCTTGACGGCGGAGCGAACGGCCATGTTGCGCTGGCGACGCTTCTCGTTGGTCTTAACGCGCTTCTTCTGCTGCTTAATATTAGCCATGGAAGTTTTCCTCTTTCTATCGTGTTCTCCTACGCAGACCCAAGGTCCTGCCTGCGATGATTGGAGTCGAGGAAGAAGAATACTCTACTTTGCACCCGTGAGCAAATAGCCTACGACCAGCCGTACCTGGCACGCAGCCGGTGGGAGACACGTTCAAACCTGGCGCGGTTAATGAACGCTCCCTTGCGGGTGATGGTGTTCTCGGGGACGCGCACCATGCGGTCGAGTCGCACCCACGCAGGTTTGCCGGACTCATCCCACGGCCCCGAGCCAATCTCCAGCCAGCGGGGATCGTTTTGGTGCGAGGGATCGCAGCTGATGACAAGCCCTAGGAGGTCTGTGCCCTCGTGCCCGACAACGATAACGGTGCGTTCCTGGGTGTCCTGGTTGGTGCGAACCTGAATCCACACAATTTCCCCCGGTTCTGCCTGGCCGTCCATGTCGGGGGCGTAGACCACTCCACGGGCGAGATCCCTCGTGGGGACAACCAGTTGATCGAAGTATTGCGGGGCAGAGGAACGCGGAAAATCGTCGTCAAGCCCCAGACGCGAGTTGAGCCGTGACATAGTGCGACTGAGGTCTGAGTCATCCTGCGGTCGGAAGTTGGCGAAAAGCCGTTTTAGCCACTGCACAGTTATTACTGTAGTTGGCTAGGCTGTCAAAGAGAAGGTAAAGTTACCAGCTTGAAGAGCATCAAGTACTAGTAAGGGGATTTTCGTGGCGCAGAATTTCGCAGAGGAGACATTTTCTAACCCGGAAAACATTAGGAACTTCTGCATTATTGCGCATATTGACCACGGGAAGTCCACCCTCGCGGATCGCATTCTGCAGCTGACCGGTGTTGTGGAACAGCGCGACATGCGCGATCAATACCTGGACAACATGGATATTGAGCGCGAGCGTGGCATCACGATTAAGGCGCAGAACGTCCGCCTGCCGTGGGTGCCCCGCAGCGGTGCGCTCAAGGGCGAGAACATCGTCATGCACCTTATTGATACGCCCGGTCACGTCGACTTCTCTTACGAGGTTTCCCGCGCTCTGGAGGCCTGTGAGGGTGCTATTTTGCTTGTCGACGCTGCCCAGGGCATCGAAGCTCAAACGCTCGCCAACCTTTACATGGCGATGGAAAATGACCTCGAGATCATTCCGGTACTCAACAAGATCGATCTTCCCGCCGCAGACCCGGATAAGTACGCCGAGGAAATCGCCTCCATCATCGGCGGCGAGCCGGAGGATGTGCTCCGCGTGTCTGGTAAGACGGGCGAGGGCGTCGAGGAGCTCCTTGATCGCGTGTGCGAGTTAGTGCCGGCACCGACAAGTGAGCATGGTGCCGATGCTCCTGCCCGCGCGATGATTTTTGACTCGGTGTACGACACCTACCGTGGCGTTGTCACCTACGTCCGTGTCATGGACGGCAAACTCGAGGCCCGCCAAAAGGTGAAGATGATGTCCACCGGCGCCACCCATGAGCTGCTAGAGATCGGCATCGTGTCGCCCACACCGAAGCCGTGTAAAGGCCTGGGCCCTGGCGAGGTGGGCTATCTCATCACCGGCGTGAAGGACGTCCGCCAATCCAGGGTGGGCGATACCGTGACGTGGGCCGTCGATGGGGCAGAGGAGCCCCTCAAGGGCTACGAGGATCCGAAGCCGATGGTGTACTCCGGCCTCTTCCCTATTTCCCAGGCAGAATACCCGGATCTTCGCGACGCACTGGAGAAGCTGCAGCTTAACGATGCCGCGCTGACATTCGAGCCGGAAACCTCCGTCGCCCTGGGGTTCGGTTTCCGCTGTGGCTTCCTCGGGCTCCTGCACATGGAAATCACCCGGACGAGGTTGGAGCGTGAAGCGGGCCTTGAACTCATCTCCACGGCCCCGAGTGTGAATTACCGTGTGGTGGCAGAAGACGGCAGCGAAAAGATCGTCCACAACCCGTCGGACTGGCCCGAAGGTAAGAACCGCGAGGTCTGGGAGCCGATTGTTGATTCCACCATCATTGTTCCCAGCGAGTTTGTGGGGCCGGTCATGGAGCTGTGCCAGTCGAAGCGTGGGCAGATGAAGTCCATGAATTACCTGTCCGAGGATCGCGTGGAGCTGGACTACACCATGCCGCTGGGTGAAATCATATTCGATTTCTTTGATTCGCTGAAGTCCCGCACACGCGGCTACGCTTCACTGAACTACGAGGAAGCAGGCGAGCAGCAAGCCGATCTGGTGAAGGTGGATATCCTGTTGCAAGGCAAGCCCGTCGACGCCTTCAGCGCCATCGTCCACCGGGATAACGCCCAGTGGTACGGCAACAAGATGACGGTGAAACTGCGCAAGCTCATTCCCCGCCAGCAGTTCGAAGTCCCCGTGCAGGCGGCGATTGGTTCAAAGATTATTGCCCGCGAGAATATCCGGGCGTTGCGCAAGGACGTGCTCAGTAAGTGCTACGGCGGCGATGTGTCCCGTAAGCGTAAGCTGCTGGAAAAGCAGAAGGCCGGCAAGAAACGCATGAAGTCGATCGGCTCCGTTTCGGTGCCGCAGGAGGCGTTCGTCGCCGCGCTGTCGACCGACGAGGACGACAACTAGGCCGGAAAAGATAGGGAAAAAGGTGGTCTCCGCTGCGGAGACCACCTTTGTGTTTTTGGAGAGACTACTGCTGCGGCTCGCCCTCCGGTGCCTGCTCTTCGCGGTCAGCACCACGGTTGCCGATGCGCTCGTCTGCTGCATCGCGTGCCTGGCGGATCTGATCAGCCTTGTCTGCACCGAGCTTGTCGGTAGCCATCTGCTCGAGCTTATCGAGGCCCGCGTCGGAAGCCTTCTCAAGGATGTCGTCTTTATTGAACATGCCCATGGTGTAATCCTTTCTTATTAATTCCAGAACTTCTCTGTGGCGTACCACCCACCGTTGCCGTCGGGGGCGAAACCGATGCCTACCTCGCGCGCATTGGGCCGCATCATGTTTTCGTAGTGTCCGGGGGAGTTCTTCCACGCCTCAGCGGCACGAGCTGGATCGTTGGAGGACGTCCAGAAAATATTCTCTGACTCACCGGGTCGCATCTGCGCGTGTTTGAACAGGCGGTTCGCAGCGAGCCACTCGGAGTGTGCACGGGCATCGTTTGCCAGGCCTTCGTTCCACGTCACAGGAGCCAAACCGTGGCTTGTGCGCTCAGCGTTGAGCTTGTCAAAAATGGAGCGCTGTGCATCGGCGAGCTGCTGCTCATTGAGGGCCGGTGCGGGCGCAGAAGGAATGAGCTGGACGGAGCCGTTGGTGACCTGCAGTAGCAAATCGGAGGATCCCGGGATCTGCAAGGCGAGATCGACCAGCGGCTGGGGAACAGTAATCGTTTGCGCTCCAGCGGTGGGCGCGACGGTCAGCGTCGCGGTCAGGGCTGCAGCGCAGGCAAAGGCGCTCGGGTGGCGCTTCATAGTGCTCCTTGGTGTAGGTGTCGGTTTACCCTGCCAGCCTAACGCAGCTAGGAGCTCGCTGCAGCGTTCAATTCGTCTTCCGTCAGCGGATCGACGGTGATGGTACCGGGCTTAGCTGCAGGTTCGGTGGAACCACGGAACACCACGTACCACGAGCCGGAGTTATTGTATTGGTAGAACGCGATCGCCCCGGACTGCAGCGTAGGCTCGAACATCATGTCCTCGCTCTCGTTTTCTTCCTTCCACTCGCGGTACGCCTTCGGTGCCCATACGGACGTGGTGGTGGATGCGATCTCCACTTCGGTGGAGGCCAAGTCATTGGGGCGGATGAGCCGCTTTTCCTTCGCTTGGTAGGCAGCTGAGGAATTTGCGGCCTTGAGCTGTTTCTCGTCCCACGTTAGAGGCTGCAGGCCCTTCGCCTCGCGCTCCTTATTGAGGAGGAGGAACATCTGCTGGCCGTTCTTATCCTGGAAGCGGATGTCGGACGAGAGGAGGGAGGAGAGGTACTCGCCGGTCGGTTCAGGACGGTCAGCCCACTTGTCGGCGTAGGCGAGGAGGGCGGAGATGCCACTTGCAATGGAGACGAGTGCGCCGGCAACCGCCGCAGCCTGAGAGGCATCAAAATTGGGGTTAACCTCCGGGAATTGGATGTCCGGAACCTCAATCGGTGGCAGGCCGGGGATGGAAATCTGCGCGGCGTTGGCCGGTACAACAGTAGCGGAAATTGTGCAGGCAGCTGCGGTGGCTAGTGCGACGGCGCGGGGAACGCGGCGATTCTTCACGTGCGGGCCTTTCTCTCACGGGGCAATATCTGACTGACAATTGTAAAGGGTTGGGAAACGAGAGGGGGGATTGGCGTGGGAGAAACGATGTGCTAAAACTGAACATACTAGTTCATTAAAACTAGACAGTATGGTTCATTTTTAGAATTGAGGAAACAGTGATTATTACCGGATTGGTGCTCGGCACCGTACTGGGCATCGTTATGCAGCGTGGTCGGTTCTGTGTGACGGGCATGCTGCGCGATATTTCCCTCGCCCACACGTGGCGGCCGTTCACGGCGCTGCTGATCGTCATCGCCATCCACGCGGTGGGGATCGCGGGTTTGACCGCGGCGGGTGTCATCCAGCCGGAGTATGACCCCTTCGCCCCCTACGCCGTCATCGTCGGTGGCTTTGCTTTCGGCATTGGCATCGTGCTTGCCGGCGGATGCGCGTCCGGTACGTGGTACCGCTCCGGTGAGGGGCTCGTGGGAAGTTGGTTTGCGCTCCTGTTCTACGGCCTGTCTGCTGCTGCCATGAAGTCGGGCTCCCTCGGATGGCTCAACACCTGGCTGCGCGAAAAGACCGTGAACCTCACCACGATCCACGGATCGCTAGGCCTTTCCGTGTGGTGGCTGGCCATCCCCTTTGCCGCCCTTACCGCCGGTCTGGCTGCCTACTTTGTGAAAAATGAATCCACCCCGGTGACGCTGCAGAAGGGCTGGAAGAAGCCACTGCACCTCTACACCGCAGGCGTACTTGTCGGCATCCTGGGGGTCATTGCCTGGCCACTGTCTGCCGCCGCTGGTCGCAACGACGGCCTGGGGATCACAAGCCCGACGTCTAACCTCACCAAGTTCATCGTCACGGGCGAGACCGGACGCGTGGATTGGGGCGTCATGCTTGTCCTGGGTATCTTGGTCGGATCCTTCATAGCTGCCAAGGCAACTGGTGAGTTCCGCGTCCGCGTTCCCGATGCCACCCAGACGGTGAAGTCTATTGCCGGTGGCATCCTCATGGGTGTTGGTGCCTCGTGGGCAGGCGGCTGCACGGTGGGCAACGGCATGGTGCAGACCAGTCTCTTCACCTACCAGGGCTGGGTTGCTCTTGCTGCTATTGCTGCCGGTGTGTTCACCGCCTCCAAGATCTGGCTGAAGCCCACGCAGAAGCCCGCAAGTAGTTCGGCTCCTGCTGTTGCTGAGGACTCTGCCGACGCGCTTCCCTTCGAGCTCAACGCCCCGATCCTCGGTGGTTCCGCCGTGGCTGTGAAGATCTCCACGGGACTGCGGGAGGTGGCACCGGCCGTGTACGCTCTCGATACGCTCGGCTCGGTCTGCCCGTTCCCGCTTATCGATGCCAAGCAGGCTATGAATGAGCTCGGTGACGGCGACAGTCTGCGCATCGATTTCGACTGCACCCAGGCGACGGAATCGATCCCGCGCTGGGCTGCAGACGAGGGCTACGAGGTCACCGATTTTCACGAGGTCGGAGAGGCCGGCTGGCAGATTACTGTGAAGAAGTAGTCGCTAGTCCTTCGGGGGTTCTTCTTCGTACCCGTCGGCCCACGTGTCGGTGATGAAGTCGTAATCGACGGGTTCACCGGCCTCGTTGGTCCGCTGGTACCAATCCGTGACGCTGGAGTCGGCAGAATCAAAGTCGGCACCGGCGCCACGGCCGTCTCGGGCGGATTGAATGGAAAGCTCGAAATCGTCTCCGTGCTCTTCCACACCACGGCGCACGGCGTTGGCCACAGCCGTCTTCGCGTAATCGGAGCGGATCGCCGCCGGATCATTGCGCAGGTCCATGAGGAACGCGACCATCATGACAATAAGAATGGCGGAGAAGGGCAGTGCCATGAGGATGATAAGGGACTGCAGCCCGCTCAACGCCTCCTCGCCACCGGCGAGGAGCATGACCACGGCGATGCCCATCATGCACAGCCCCCAGAAGACAACGATGGTCTTCGGTGGGGCAGGGTTCCCCTTCGTGCTCATCGTCCCCATGACCACCGAGGCGCTATCCGCCGAGGTGATAAAGAAGATGGCGAGCACCGCCATGATGATAAACGGGGTGATCTGGTGCAGGGGGAGCTCCCCGAACATAGCGAAGAGAACCTGCTCACCGGTCCGGGAGCCGTCGAAAAGCGGATTCCCCTCGCGTCGGAAGCTAATCGAGGCACCGCCAAAGATCGTGAATGCGAAGATGAGAATCGCGGTGGGGACAAGTGTTGCCACGACGGTGAACTCACGAATCGTGCGACCGCGGGAGATGCGGGCGACGAACATCCCCACAAACGGTGTCCAGGCGATCCACCATGCCCAGTAGAAGGCCGTCCACGAGGCCTGGAAGGCGAGGGTGTCCTCGCCCCAGGACAGGGACCGGCTCAGCATGGGGAGCAGCTGGTCGATGTAGACCAGCGTGCCGGAGGGAATGAGGTTGAGCAGGAACAGTGTGGGGCCGGTGAGGAACACAAACACGATGAGTCCGAGGGTGAGCGTGATGTTGGCGTTCGACAGGTAGCGGATACCTTTGGACACACCCGACACCGCGGAAATGATGAAGCACACCGTGAGGATCGTGAGGATGAGGATGAGAACCGTGTTGGTCACCTCGCTGGCACCGGAGATGATCTTATAGCCTTCGCCGATCTGAATGGCGGATACGCCGAGGGAGGCGGCGGTGCCGAAGAGCGTTGCCCAGATGGCAAAAATGTCGACGACTCGGCCGGCAACGCTGCCAGCGGGGGATTCACCGAAGAAGGCGTGGAAGGTTGAGGAAATTAGGGAAACCCGTCCGCGGCGGAAGCAGGAATAGGCCATCGCGGCGCCGACGAAAGCGTAGAGCGCCCACGGGGCTAGCCCCCAGTGGAAGTGCGACTGAGCCATCGCCATGTGGAGGGCCGCGGGCGTTTCTGCGTCGACGGTTTCCGGTGGCGGGCTGATGTAGTGGGACAGTGGTTCCGAGGGGCCGAAGAAGAAGATGCCCACGCCGATGCCAGCGCCGAACATCATCGCCACCCAGGAAAAACGCGAGAATTCCGGCTCCTCGTCGTCCCGCCCCAGCTTGATGCGCCCGTAGCGGGAGCAGGCAAGGTATGCCATGAGCACCATGCCGAGGCCACAGACGGCGTTGAGGAGCCAGCCCACATCCCGCATTGCCCAGGAAAACGCCGTCGACGCAACGCTTGCTACAGATGCGGGGTTGGCTACGCCCCAGATAATGAAGGCGACGATGAGGACGCCGGTTACTCCGGCGACAACCTTGTCTACGCCGAAGTTATTGCGTTGATCGTCGACACTAATACCAGGGACGAGGGCGGGGTGAATACCGTGTGGATATTGAGCGAAATCCTTGCGGTCGGGGTTTTCCGAAAAACCGGATGAGGTGGGCATGCGTTGAGCTCACTTAATAATAGAAAACAGATGTGATGCAGTGTAGCAATAGTGGCAAACAAAAGAGGACGCGAGTTGCGTCCCCTGTTAGTGTTTAAGCGGGTTGTTTATGCTTCTTGGCTGGCGGAATCGCTTCCAAGGCGAGCGTCGATGCGCAGGATACCGGAGCCATCGGTGCCGACGAGCTTAAGCTGATCCACGATCTCGGAGACAGTTGCCTCCTCCTCGATCTGCTCGTCGAGGAAGAAGTTGATGAGGGAACGGGAATCCAGGTCCTTGACCTCATCTGCGATGATGGCGAGGTCGCGGATCATCGCGGAGACCTTCTTCTCATGGTCGTAAGCAGCCTTGAAGGCATCCAGTGCAGAGCTAATGCTCAGCGACGGTACCTCGATAGTGTGAAGGGCGACCTTCTCACCACGGTCAAGGAGGTGCTGGGCGAACTTTGCGGCGTGGCCCTGCTCCTCAACGGCGTGGGAAGCGAACCAGTCGCGCAGGCCCGGGAAAGAAAGAGCATCCATCTCGTAGGACAGCTGCTGATAAATGAGTGCAGCCTGGAACTCAGCGTTGACCTGTTCGTTGATAGCGGAAAGAAGCTTGTTGTTGATCGTCATAGATATTCCTTCTACTGTTCTCGCAGGGCACGATCCTTTTGTGTCGTGCTTGTCTGCTCAACGCCAAGCTTACATAAGAACCGAAAAACTAAACAGGAAAAGCAAGGGTAACCTAAGTTCGAGTTAGCCCCGCGGGGGTACCTCGCCGGGAAGTTCGTCGGCAACGTCCGGGTAGCTGTCCTGCGCACCGCGGTGGGCGACGGCGAAGGCCGCGACCCGGGTGGCGTGGCGGGCAGCGTCGACAAGGCTATGACCAGCCAGAAGCTTGGCTGCGACGGTACCCACGTAGGCATCGCCCGCGCCCGTCGTTTCCACCGGCTCGACGGCGATGGCAGGGATGTGGGTGATGCCCGATTCGTCGCTCACAATGGAGCCGTGCGCCCCCAGCGTGATAATGACGGAGGCGAAACCGGCATCGCGCAGTGCCTTTACCTGCTGCTCAGGCGTGACCTGGGCAGGAAGACCCAACAGCTGCAGCACCTCAGTGGCCTCGTATTCGTTGGCGATGAGCGGATCGGCGCGGAGCAAATCCTTTTTGTCTACCTTGATAACGGGAGCGAGGTTAATGACAACGCGACCGGTCGAGTGCGCAATAGCAGCAGAAAAACCGCTGGCAGGGATTTCTCCCTGGAGTAAAATCATGTCGCTTTCGGCGATGGTTTCCGCATGGGCACCGACGCGCTCGGCATCCATGGCCTCGTTCGCGCCGGGCACCACCACTATGGTGTTCTCCCCAGACTCGGACACAGTAATAAGGGCAAGGCCCGTGTGGTCGTCGAGGAACTCCAAATCGGCGAGTGACACATCCGAGGACTTCAGGTTCGTCAGCGCGGACTCGGCGTAGGGGTCCTTGCCTACAGCGCCCACCATGCGCACGTTGGCACCCTGGAGGGCTGCCGCCACAGCCTGGTTTGCCCCCTTGCCACCGGCAGAGATGTCGCCACCGTCGCCCAGGACAGTTTCGCCTGGTGCGGGGTGGCGGGTGGTGTGAACAGTAAGGTCGGCGTTAATCGAGCCGATAACAGTCAGACGCGGATTCATAGGCAACACCATACCGCGTGGTGCACGGGGAAGCAGAAACCCCGAGCTTTCGCCCGGGGTTCGTACAGTTTCGAGGGGTGGGTTACTCTACCCAGCCGTAGGTGCGCTCAACTGCGCGGTTCCAGTCGTGGTACAGCGCGTCGACCTTCTCCTTCGGCATCTTCGGCTCCCACACCTTATCGATGTCTACCTGAGCCTTCAGCTGCTCGAGGGAATCCCAGAAACCGATGGCAAGGCCGGCGGCGTAGGCGGCACCGAGTGCCGTCGTCTCCGTCACCTTCGGGCGGACGACCTCGGTATCGAGGATGTCGGCCTGGAACTGCATGAGCAGTTCGTTCTTCACCATGCCGCCGTCGACTTTGAGGCGGGTGATATCCACGCCGGAGTCGGCGACCATGGCATCCAGAACCTCGCGAGTCTGGTACGCGGTGGCCTCGAGCACAGCGCGGGCGAAGTGGTTGCGGTTGGAGAAGCGGGTCAGGCCAACAATCGCGCCACGGGCATCGTCGCGCCAGCGCGGCGCGAACAGGCCGGAGAAGGCGGGAACGATGTACACGCCACCATTGTCATCCACCTCGCGGGCCATGGACTCGATCGCGGCCGCGTTGGGGGTCATCGCCAGCTGGTCGCGCAGCCACTGCACGAGGGAGCCGCCAATGGCTACGGAGCCCTCCAGCGCGTAGACGGGCTTCTGGTTTTCGATCTGGTAGCAGACCGTGGTGATGAGGCCGTTATCGGACCACGTCGGAGTCTTGCCCGTGTTCTGGAGCATGAACAGACCCGTGCCGTACGTGTTCTTGGTGTCGCCCTTTTGGAAGCAAGCCTGGCCGAAGGTAGCAGCCTGCTGGTCGCCGAGAACGCCACGGATCGGGACATCGGCGAGTGGTCCCACGTCACGGGTGCGGCCGAAATCGCCGACCGAGGGGCGAATCTCCGGCAGCATGGACATGGGGATACCCATGGCCTCGCACAGCTCCTCGTCCCACTCGAGCTTCTCCAGATCCATGAGCAGCGTACGGGAAGCATTGGTTACGTCGGTGACGTGTTCGGCGTTGCCGTCGGCACCGCCGGTCAGGTTCCAGATCAGCCACGTGTCCACGGTGCCAAAAATGAGGTCGCCCTTTTCTGCGCGCTCGCGGGCACCCTCGACGTTGTCCAGGATCCACTTGATCTTGGGGCCGGCGGGGTAAGAGGTGATGCGCAGACCGGTCTTCTTGCGCCAGCGGTCGATGCCCTCGTCGCCGGCGAGCTCTTTGCAGATCTCGGAGGTGCGGGTGTCCTGCCACACGATGGCGTTGTAGACGGGCTCACCGGTGTTCTTGTCCCACACGATTGTGGTCTCGCGCTGGTTGGTGATGCCGAGGGCCACCACGTCGGAGGTGTCCGCATCGATATCGGTGAGGGCGCGGCCCATAGCGCGGCGGGCGTTTTGCCACAGTTTCATTGGATCATGCTCAACCCACCCGGCTTCGGGCATGATCTGGTCATGCTCGTACTGGCCGGTCGAACAAACCGTGCCATCGTGGTCGAAAAGAATGCAGCGGGTGGACGTAGTGCCGGCATCGAGTGCGGCGATAAATTGCTTACGTGACATAGGTTTTCAGCCTTTCGTTGATGCAGGTTAGATGGCAAGTGACAGTAGTCCGACGGCGACCGCGGCGAGAATCGGTCCGATAATCGGAACCCAGGCATAGCTCCACGACGCGGATTCCTTGCTCTTCAAGGGTAGAACAAAGGCGTACATGAGACGCGGGCCAAGATCGCGGACGGGGTTGATGGCGTACCCGGTGGGCGTGCCAATGGAGAGGCCGATGGCGACGATGATGAACGCAACGCCGAAGTAGGTCAGCGGTCCCAGCTCGCCGTTCGACGGCGCGAACGCGATGAAAGCGAGAAGCGCAAAGGTGGCGATGAACTCCGTGAGGCAGTTCCACCCGTTGTGCGGGTGCGCCGGGCGGGTGAAGAAGATGCCACCGGGGATGGGCTTATCGTGGTGGTCGAACATCTGCTTGTATGCCAGGTAGGCAAGACCGGCACCGACCATGGCGCCCAGCATCTGGCCGGCGATGTAGGCGGGAACTAAAGACCAGGACAGGTTTCCGGCCACGGCCGCCCAAATAGTAACTGCGGGGTTGAGGTGGCCACCGGTGGGATCGGCGATGGAGGCACCAATGAACACGCCGAGGCCCCAGCCGAAGGAGATCATGAGCCAGCCGGTTCCTTTGGCGGCGGAGGTGCGAAGATTGACAGCAGCACAGACTCCGTTGCCAAACAGGAGCAGGATGGCGGTGCCAAAAAACTCCCAGCCGAATGCAGACAGGGGGGTTAATTCCATAAGCGGACTTTCTTGTTGTTGGGTTATTGCCCAGTTATCTGTGTTTGTGTGGTTTTTGCTCTGAATAGGCGAAAACCCCGCACGTGGCGGGGCCTTCGGCGTTATGTAGTTTTACTGTTCGTCCTGCGACTCATCGAGGTGGGTGCGCGGGTCGGACACCTCTTCCAAACGGGCATTTGCAGCCGTGTCGGTGAGCTCCTTCTCAGCAGCGAGCTGAGCCTTCATGCGTGTGGTGAAGGACTCGATCTCTGCCTTCTTGGTCTCGTCGTCCCAGCCGAGCAGCGGGGCGATGATGTCGGCTACAGCCTCGGCGGACTCGATGCCGCGGTGGTCGTACTCCATCGTGATGCGGGTACGGCGGGCGAGGATGTCCTCCAGGTGCTGAGCACCCTCGTGGGTGACACCGTAGCGAACCTCGGCCTCGAGGTAGTCGGGAGCACCCGGGATCGGCTTCAGGCCATCGGGATCGGCTGCCACAACATCGTCGACAAGCGAACCATAGCGGTGGATGAGGTGGTCGGCGACCTTGTCGGACACACCGAGGCGCTTAGCCAGGGCGGGCAGCGAGTTCTTCAGAGCCTGGAAACCGTCGGCGCCGAGGATCGGCGTGTGATCGGTGACGGACTCGGGAACGCGGGTGCGGATGTCCTCGGCGGCCTTATCCACGGCATCCTTACCGATGACGCGGTAGGTGGTGTACTTACCACCGGCGACGGAGACGAGACCTGGGGCGACGCGAGCGACAGCGTGGTTGCGGGACAGGTTCGTCGTGGTGTCGGACTTGCCAGCGAGCAGCGGGCGCAGGCCGGAGTATACACCGACGATGTCGTCGTGGGTGATCTGGCGGGTGACGCGGGAGTTCAGCTCATCGAGGATGTAGTTGATGTCCGAGGCGGTCGGTGCCGGATCAGCGCGGTCCATGTCCCAATCGGTGTCGGTCGTGCCGACGATCCAGTAGTTACCCCACGGGATAACGAAAAGCACGGACTTTTCGGTGACGAAGCAGATAGCGGCGTCGCCCTCGAAGCGATCCTTCGGGATGACAATGTGTACGCCCTTGGAAGCGTGGACGGTGAACTTGGCATCCACACCAGCAAGCTCCTGGAGCTCGTTGGTCCACACGCCGGTGGCGTTGATGAACGCATCAGCGTGGATGGTGGTCTGTGCGCCGGTGTCGGAATCCTGAACCTGGATGCCGACAATGCGGTCGCCGTCCTTCTCAAAGCCGGTGACCTGCGTGGAGTTACGCACGGTTGCGCCGTAGTGGGCGGCGGTGCGCAGCACGGTCATGGTGTGGCGGGCATCGTCGACGAGAGTATCGAAGTAGCGCACGCCACCGACGAGAGCATCCTGCTTGAGGCCCGGTGCCAGGCGCAGAGCGCCCTTGCGGGAGAGGTGCTTTTGGAACGGGACGGTCTTGGCACCACCCATGAGGTCGTAGAGTGCGAAGCCGCAGAACATCATGACGCGCTCCCACACGGGGTGGGTGAGCGGGAAGAGGAAGCGCAGCGGGGTGACCAGGTGCGGTGCGAGGGTGGACATGGAGAGTTCGCGCTCGTGGAGGGACTCTGCTACGAGGGCGAAGTCGAACATGGCCAGGTAGCGCAGGCCACCGTGGAACATCTTGGAGCTCCTGGAGCTGGTGCCGGCGGCGAAGTCGCGAGCCTCGATCACGGCGACATTCAGACCGCGGGTTGCTGCGTCGAGTGCGGCGCCGGCACCAACGGAGCCACCGCCAATGATGACGAGGTCGAAGTGCTCACTGCCGAGCTTTTCCCAGGACTCCTTGTGGCCCTCGGGGGAAAGCGTAGACGTGGGGTGGAAAGCCATGATTTGTCTCCCTTTCATGTGGTTTTGTTAGACGGCTTGTTGATGGTTCAAACTCTACCTACGTAACCGTAAGTTACGAAAGTGTAGGCTCCCCTTTTTGGGGGTTGGTGTCCCCGTGGTTGGGATGGTGGTGCGACATTAAAATGTGTTTCCCAGGCTACTTTTTTCTCATAAATCGTGCAGTGTACAAGTTGTTTTGCGCCGGTAACTAAGGCTGGGGAAAGGGGTCAATTCCAGGTCTTAACCGTGATGGGAGTCACTTTCTGGTGTGACTGGGCTCAACTCTTGGCGGGGGAGGGGTGCGCCCCGATGGCGAAAAAACTACGTCGAATTCGGCACGCTATGTCCCCTGTGTGACAGCAGGTGGTGGGGTAGGCTAAGACGCGTACGTCCGATCATCTAGCGTAATTCCGAACGCATTGAGTACTTGGGAGTTAACAATGGAAGCGTATTTCGTACCTCGCCACGTGCCCACGGTGCATGTAGTGGATCCCCAGGTCGTTGCAGCTCAAGCAGCAAAGCACAGGGACGATGAGCTGTTGGAAATGCTAGATGTCCAGTTCTTTGTCAACGAGGAACACTGCGTGGACATCATGGACGGGTATTGGGGTCCCTTCTCTAGCTAGTCTCTCCGTTGGTGGCTGGAAGCACAGTTTCTACCCGCCAATTACTGCCGAAACGGTACCCTGGGGGCAAGAACGCCACTGCAACATTTCGCCGGGGCATCTCGCGTACCCGGCAGTGAGGACGGTAACCATGGCTTCCACCGATTACGATGACGCTCTCGTAGACCGCGCGCAGGGGGTGCTGTACGGCCAGTTCATCGGGGACTCCCTCGGTTCTCTCGTGGAATGGAGGTCTCCTCACGAGATCGCAGAGGTTTACCCGGACGGTGTCAGAGAGCTTGTCGACGGCGGCCCGTACGGTCTCCTCGCCGGTCAGCCGACCGACGACTCGGAGATGGCGCTCGCGCTTGCCCGGTCGCTTGTCACCCTCGGTTCCTTCGACATCGGAGATATCCGTGGTGCCTACGAACGCTGGATGCGCTCGGAGCCGTTTTCGGTGGGGCAGACCTGTAAAGCAGCGCTTACCGGCGGTTACCTCAGCCCCGATTCGCAGGCCAACGGTGCCCTCATGCGCATTTCCCCGCTCGCCGTCTTCGGCGCGGGGCGCCCCGCAGAAGCCGACGGTGCGATCGCCGAGGCAGCGATGGAGGATGCGCAGATCACCCACGTCAACCCCCTGTGTACGGCGGTGAACGCCACCTACACCCTCACCCTCGCGCGGATCGTGCGCGAGGGGCTCGGGCGCGACGATGCGGTGGACACCCTCCACACCGTCGCCTGCGAATATGGATCCCCCGAGGTGGAAGAACTTGTCTCCCGTGGTCTGGAAGCCCCGCCGGAGGATTATGTTCAGCAGATGGGCTGGGTCACCATCGCCTTCACCAACGCGGTGTACGAGCTCGCCCACGGGGACAGCTTCGAAGAATCCCTCGTCCGCACCATCGGCCACGGCGGCGATACCGACACCAACGCCGCCATCTGTGGTGCACTCGTGGGCGGACTGTACGGCGCGGAGGCGATCCCGCAGCGCTGGCGCGACACGATCGATAACTGCAAGGCCTACCCCGGCACCCTGCGTCCCCGCCCGGAGGAGTACTGGCCTGCCGATGCAGCGAAGCTCGCGCGGAACCTCGTGACGGTGCAATAAGAGCGACTCCATCACCTGCAGTATTACGCACTGGCCATGGGTGAATTCCCTGGTATCTTTCTAGAACAAGCCCCGGAGGGGACACACCTCCCCGGGACCTTGCGTGCCGGTGATCGCAAGGTCTGGCATCGGGGGATTTCCTGGAACTGTGTGAGGAAGAAGAAGAGGTCGTTAATTCGGTCGGCTTTCAGGCAGAAGAGTTGCTGGACTGGCTTCTCCCCGTGGGGCATGAGCTCATCGATAACCCGCGCCTGGTCCCGATCGCGGTAGGAAATCACGGCAACAAATCTGTACGGGGAAGAACCCAATGAACCCGAGCTTCCTGGGCTTCTCGCGCCACTGCGGAGGTGGGTGGAGGAAACCTTCGACGTGCAGGTCCCCACAGCTTGGGCTGATGTTGTGGAGCGCCCCCTGTAAGAAAACCTCTTGCAGGGGGCGGTGTGGGCGCGTGTTGAAGCGCGTTGAAATTAGAAGGCCAGGGTGAGGCGAGAATCCAAGAGCTTTTGCGTGTACTCGTGCTGCGGGTTGGCGTACACCTCATCGGAGGAACCGCGTTCCACTACGCGGCCATCCTTGAAGACGGCAACATCCGAGCAGATCTCATGCACAACACCGAGGTCGTGGGAGACGAACACGGTGGTGAGACCGTACTCCCGGGACAGGCGCTGAAGCAGGTTGAGGATCTGGGCGCGCACGGAAACGTCGAGGGCCGAAACGGCTTCGTCGGCAAGCAACACCTCGGGGTTGACCGACAAAGCGCGAGCGATAGAGATACGCTGACGCTGGCCACCGGAGAACTCGTGCGGATACTTGTCGGCGGCAGACGGGTCGAGGCCCACCTCCGTCAACACTTCCTCCACCCGCGCGCGGGATACGTCACCAGGTTCGGCGATGGAACGCCCCACGGTCATGCGCGGGTCGAGGGAGCCGCGCGGATCCTGGAACACCATCTGTACATTCTTGCCCACAGTCCGCGGGTCAACGGGCCGGCCATGCAGCGTCACCGTTCCCGTCGTGGGGGCGATGAGGCCGGACAGGAGGCGCAGGAAAGTGGACTTGCCGGAACCGGATTCGCCCACAATGCCTAACTGCATCCCCTTGGTGATGGTCAGCGACACATCAGCGAGGGCCGTGTTTTCCACCGAGGGGTGGAACAGCTTCTTGGAGGAGAACACCTTGGACACATTCTCCGCCGCCATGATCGGCTCATCGGTGGTCAGTTGTGGGGCAGGGGCGGTCGCCTTCTTCACGCCGGGAACGTAATTGCTGGCTGTGGAGACGGTGTAGAACTCACCCTTGTCGTCGCGGGCGGACAAATCCGTGGCGGCGACAAGTCCCGCGGTGTACGGGTGCTTCGGCGTGTTAATGAGCGTCGCGGTGGCACCCTTTTCCACCAGGTGGCCGTCCTTCATCACGATGAGGGAATCGCACACGTGGGAGACCAGGCCGATGTCATGGGAAATGAACAACACGGCGGTGCCCCGCTGCCTGGTCAGGCGAGAGATGAGGTCGATGATCTGCTGCTGAACGGTGACATCGAGTGCCGTCGTCGGCTCGTCGCAAATGAGGAGGTCCGGGTTGTTGGCCACCGCCATGGCGATGAGGGCACGCTGCCGCTGGCCGCCGGACAGCTCATGGGGGAAGGCCTCGTAGGTACGCTCCGGGAGGGCGCACTCGGCAAATAGCTCCTTCGTGCGTTTTGCTGCCGTGTCTCTGTCCGCCGTGCCGTGGAGGAGCATGACCTCGTCCACCTGTTTGCCCACGCGTTTGAGCGGGTTGAGCGCGGTGAGCGGCTCCTGGAATACGATGGAGATGCGGTCGCCACGCAAGGGCGCGACATCCCGCTCCGGAGCGCCGATGAGGTCACGGCCGGCGAAGGTGGCCGACCCGGTGGCGTGGAGGTTTTCAGCCAACAGGCCGAGGACGGAGTAGGAGGTGAGCGTCTTACCGGAGCCAGACTCGCCAATGATGCCGAGTTTTTCACCTGGCTGGAGGGAGAAGGACACGTCTGTGACCAGGTCCCGCCCGGAGGCGGTGGTGACAGTGAGGTGGGAAACGTTGAGAAGGCTCATCGGTGGGCTCCTGTCGTCGGATCGATTATGTCGCGGAGGGCATCGCCTAGAAGGTTAAAGCCCAAGACGGTGAGAGCAATAGCAAGGCCTGGCCACACAACCAAGAGTGGTTGGGTGGACAGGAAGGACTGCGCACCCTGCAGCATGCGGCCCCACGATGGGTCCGGCGGAGGAGTGCCAAGCCCCAGGAAGCTGAGCGCTGCCTCGGCGAGGATCGCGAGAGCGAAAACGATGGATGCCTGCACGATGACGAGGCCCGCGATGTTGGGCAGTACGTGGTGGACGGCTTTCGATACGCCACCCTTGCCGGCGAGCGTGGCAGCCTCCATGTAGGGGGCGGTCACGACGCGCAGCGTGCCCGCGCGGGACACGCGGATGAAAGCGGGGATGGAGGCGATACCGATGGCCACCATGGCAGAGCCCGTGGAAGCCCCCACCATCGCACCGGCGATGATCGCCATGAGGAGGGCGGGGAAGGCGAGGAGGATATCCGCGCTACGGATGATGAGCTGCTCAATGAGACTGTTGCGGTTCATCCCCGCGATGATGCCGAGCGGCACGCCGAGGAGCATACCGATGGTGACGGCAACGAGGCCAACGAAAAGCGTGATCTGGCTGCCGGCCATGATGCGGGACAAAATGTCGCGCCCGTAGCGGTCGGTGCCCATGAGGTGCTCCCATGAGGGGCCTTCGAGGGCGGAGTGGGGGAACGCCTGGATGGGATCGTAGGGTGTCCACACGAGTGAGATGAGGGCAACGGTGACGACGAGTATGACGAGGCCGGCGCCGAGGTATAGCTGAATCTTTTTCATGAGCGGACCCTCCTCACGCGGGGGTCAATGATGGTGTAGCAGAGGTCCACGATGGTGTTGATAGCCAGCGTGAACACGACGAGGACAAGGACGGCGGACTGCACGGCGGGGAGATCGCGGTTGGTGACGGAATCCAACAGGAACGCGCCAAGACCAGGGATGGCAAACACCCGCTCGATGACGACGGCCCCGACCACGAGGCCTGCTAGCTGCACTCCGGTGACGGTGATGACGGGCAGTGCCGCGTTGCGGAGACCATCTTTCACCAGTGCCTGCCAGCGGGTCTGGCCTTTGGCGCGCGCCGTCCGCAGGAAGTCGTCGTTAAGAATGTCGAGGACCGCGTTGCGGACGTAGCGGGTGATGATCGCAGCCTGAACCGCGGCGAGGGCGAGGACCGGCAGGATGAGCCGGGAGATAAACGCCCCGAAGTTCCAGCCTGGTGGCATCCAGCCGTTCGCCGGGAGCCATCCCAGACGCACAGAGAACACCGTGACGAGGAGGATGGCGGCGAGGAAGGACGGGATAGCAATGCCCACCTGGCTAGCAGCGGTGATGAGCACACCGTCGATGTGGCGCGCGCGCATCGCGGCCCACATACCCAGCGGGACGGCGACGGCGACCGCGAGGACGAGTGCCGTGGTCACGAGAATGAGGGAGACCTGCAGCCGGTCGGCAATGAGCGGGGAAATGTCCTGGGAGCTCGTCAGGGACTTTCCAAAGTCACCGGTGAACAGGCCGGATACCCAGTCAAAATACTGGGTGATAAGCGGCCGGTCAGTGCCGAGCTCTGCGCGCTTTTGGGCCAACAACTCCGGGGTGGCGTTGACACCGAGGGCAATCTCGGCCGGATCACCCGGAACGATGCGCAGCGCCAGGAAGATGAGGATGGAGGAGAAAAACACCGTGCCGGCGAACCGGGCGATGATGCGGAGAAGCTGCCTAATCATTTATCCGTCTCCATTTCTGCCAGGGGCAGGCCCTCGGTGACAACATTGGGGTTGAAGCCGGTCACACCCGGCTTGGTCACCACAATATTGGGGAAGTTAAAGACAGTGTCGGCGGCCGCATCGTCCATGATGGTATCCACCGCGTCGCGCATGTACTGCACGTTTTCCTCCGGGGTGCCTGTATCTGCGAGGTTAAGCTGTTCTCGCAGCTGTTCGCTGTCGTAGCCGAGGTAGTAGTCGGGGTTGCCAAACAGGTGCGGAATGTCGCGGGCTTCCACGTGGGCGATGAGGGACATTTGGTAATCCGCCTGTCCCATCACCTTGTTCAGCCACACGGCGGGGAACTCCGTGCCCACGATGTAGGCATCGAGTCCGATGTCGCGCAGCTGGCTGACGATGATCTCCGAGGCGCTCATGGCGTAGGGGAAGCTGGGGACGGAGAACTCCACCTTGGCACCCTCGGCACCCGCTTGCTTGATGAGCTCCCGGGCCTTGTCCGGGTCGTAGCGGTAGTAGTTCTTCTCCGTGTACCACGGATCGGTGGGTGGCACCGGCTGCCCACCGGTGTCTGTGCCGAAGCCCGCCCACGCGGTGTCGATGACGGCCTGCCTGTCGATGGCGTACATGACAGCCTGGCGCACGCGCACATCGTCAAACGGCGCGCGCTTGTTGTTCATGGACAGGAGCACCTCGCCGTTGGTGGTGCCCACCTGGACCTTGTATTTGCCACCGGAGACGAGTCCGGAGACGAGCTCCGGCTGTTGTGCGGCCCACAGGACATCGATGTCGCCGCTGAGCAGCGCGTTGGTGGAGCTGGTGGCATCCGCAAAGTAGCGGATGACGGCGTGTGAATGGTGGGGCTTGTCGCCCCAGTAGTGGGGATTTTCTTTGAGTGCGACGGACTGGCCGACGGCGAAGCTATCCACCGTGTAGGGGCCCGTGCCGATGGGGCTGGTGGCCAGCTCGTCCACATGGTCGGGGTGCATCATCGCGCCGATGAGCGTCCCCATGGACCACAGCCAGCGGTTCGACGGGCGAGTGAGCGTGACCTCGAGGGTTAGCGGGTCGACGGCGCGGACGTGATCCACCACATCCATGTCCTTCTTCATGCCGTTGGTCCAGTTCTCCTGCACATTGGTGATGGAAAACGCTGCGGTGTCTGCGGTGAACGGTTCCCCTGTGGAGAAAGTCACACCGTCGCGGAGGTGGAACGTATACACGATGCCATCCGGGGACGTTTCCCAGCTGGTGGCGAGGCCTGGCACAATGTCTCCCTTCTCATCCAGCTGGATGAGCGTTTGGTAGACGTTGCGCATGAGCACCGAGGGGATGGCAGCACCGCCAGTGGTGGTGAAGTCGAGGCTCGCAGGTGGGCCGGACGTGCCGACGACGATGGAGTCTTGTTGCTGATTTGTCGCTGTTGGGGTCGCGGTATAGCCAGCGCTACAAGCCGTGGCCGCAGTCGCGATCGTGATGCCCGTGAGGACACTCGCGGTCACCCTGAGAGAAAACATGTGGGTAATGGTAAGACGTACGGCAAGTAAATACACGTTTTTACCTACGAAATCCCCCGTTTATACACAAAGTGCAATAATGTCGCAACGTGGGAGACGTTATTCATGGGTTTACGGTCGTTGCACTCATCATCGCCGCGGGTTTCGCCGTCGCGCGCACAGGAGTGCTGGGCCCGCATGCGGAAAAAGTTCTATCTGCCCTGGTATTCAACGTCACCACGCCGGCGCTGATCATCACTCACACGGCAACAACGCACCCCGACGAGCTGCTTTCCCCACTATTTGTTGTCATCGTTGCCGCGGAAATGGTCATGCTCGCCCTCGTCGCCTGCAGCTACCGCCTCGTGGGGCGGAAACCGTGGGACCGAGCCATCTTCGCGGGCATGAGCGCCTCCTACGTCAACGCCGCGAACCTCGGCATCCCGTTCGCCGTGTATATTCTTTCCGACGCTCACCCGGCCGTCCTCACCATCGTGTTTCAGACATCACTGTATGCTCCACTCGCCCTCTTGCTTGTCGACGTCTACCGCGGCGCCCACTCGGCCACCCACGCCACTCGCCGCCCGCGGGAGTTTCTCACACCGCTGAAAAACCCCATCGTCGTCTCCGCCGCGATCGGCATCTTCCTCAGCGTCACGGGAATCACTTTGCCCTCCGTCATCTTCGACCCTCTGCAGTTGCTTTCCGACGCTGCCGTCGGACTCGCCCTCATCTTCTTTGGCGTGTCACTGTCCTCCACCACGTTCCTCCAAAAGGGCTCCGTCTCCAAGCGGGAAGCGGCGGGGCTCAGCGTGGTGAAGTCTGTCCTCCACCCGGCGGTGGGCGTGGGGATCGCCACCCTCATGGGGTTGGAGCCGGCAGGCGTGATCGCTGCGGGGCTGATGGGCGCGCTGCCCACCGCGCAAAACGTCTTTATTTACTCCTCGCGCTACAACACCGCTCCACACCTTGCCCGCGACATCTCCGTCATCACCACCTTCGCAGCGCTTCCCGTCATGCTTGTCATCGCGCTGGTGTTTGGAGGCTAGGGACATCCAAACATATTGACGAGTTTCTATGTGAGGTCTATTGTTTATATTGAATAGTTTCGATATGAATGGAGTGCAGCGGTGTCCGAAACATGCCACTATGAGGACATAGCGCAGGTATTGAAGGCGCTCTCCCAGCCAAAACGGCTGCAGATCGTGGACATGCTGTCCTGTGGTGAGCTCTGTGCGTGTGAAATCCTGGAAGAGTTCCATATCACGCAACCCACGTTGTCGCACGACATGAAAGTGCTAGCACAAGCTGGGATCGTGGAAAGTAGGCGAGACGGCAAAAACACGTACTACCGTCTCCGTGCGGACTATCTGCGGTGGGTCATCGGGGAACTGGGATCCATCTGTTCCGATACTCCTCAGTGCCGATGCCACGACGTGCGCAGGGGTGAATGCTGATGGATTTCTTTCACAAGTATCTATCCATCTGGGTGCTTGCCTGCATGGTCGTCGGTGTCGCACTCGGTGCCACTGTGCCTGCCGTGCCGGAGTTTCTTAGCAGTCTTACTGTTTCTGGGATTTCCATTCCTATTGCTGTTCTCATCTGGATCATGATCTACCCGATGATGATCAAGGTGGATTTCAATAGCATTCGGCAAGTTGGTAAGAAACCCACAGGACTCATCCTCACGTGGATTATCAATTGGTTGGTGAAGCCATTCACCATGTACGCGATAACTGCGTTCTTCCTCTTCACCGTATTTAGCTCACTCATTCCGCAGGAGATCGCTTCGGAGTATCTTGCCGGTGCCGTCCTTTTAGGTGCCGCACCGTGTACCGCAATGGTTTTTGTGTGGAGCAGCTTGGTGAAAGGAAATCCCGCGTACACGGTGGTTCAGGTAGCCACCAACGATCTCATCATCCTCGTGGCGTTTGTCCCGATTGTGACGTTCCTCCTCGGAGTCACTGATGTCGACGTGCCCTACAACGTCCTTGTGATGAGCATCGTCCTGTTTGTGGTTATCCCGCTCGTTGCCGGCGTAGTAACACGGGCGCTTGTGATCCGAAACAAGGGGGAGGACTTTCTCAACGAAACCTTCCTTCCCTCCTTCGATGGCATCACCACTATTGGTCTCCTGGCTACGTTGGTCATCATCTTCAGCACCCAAGCCGACACAATCCTCGCGCATCCCTTGCATATCGTGCTCATTGCGGTGCCACTGATTATCCAAACGGTCTTCATCTTTTCTCTTGCTTACGGCCTGGCACGTGCGATGTGGCTTCCGTTCGATATCGCAGCGCCCGCTGGGATGATCGGTGCGTCCAATTTCTTCGAACTCTCTGTCGCAGTGGCCGTAGCCCTTTTTGGAGTGGGCAGCGCTGCGGCCCTAGCCACAACGGTCGGCGTGTTGACGGAAGTGCCCGTCATGTTGGCTCTAGTGGCGGTAGCAAATAAGACGAAAGGGTGGTTCCCCCGTGTTCGCTCATAAGCCGAAGGTAGCGTTTATCTGCGTACACAATTCGTGTCGCAGTCAGATCGCCGAAGCTATCTCGAAGACGATCGCAGCTGACGTTTTTGTCCCTTATTCAGCCGGGGTTTCTGCAACAGGTGTGATCAACAGTGACGCGGTGCGGGTGCTTGAGGAGCGGTGGGGCATCGATATGGCGGCCCAGGAAAGCAAAACTATTGACGACATCCCCGAACCTGACATTGTGATTTCCATGGGGTGCATGGAAGGATGTCCGTTTATAGGGAGGGAATACGACGAGGACTGGGGGATTCCAGATCCGACTGGTAAAAGCGACGACGTATTTGTCGCTACAATTCGAACCATTGAGGAAAAGGTACGGGACTTAGCATCGCGATTGCAGAGTTGTTGCTAGGGGGTACGAGTAAAACGCCCACCGGGATGTGTGAACCGGTGGGCGTTTTGCTGAAGCGGTAACAGCTACGTGTTGACGGGGGCTTCGACCTTGTCGTCCTCGTGGACGGTGGCGACACCAACCTGGATATCTTCCTTCTTACGGGTGGTGAAGTCCAGAATCAGGCCGATGATGGCCGCGGCCAGCACGGGCAGCCACCAGCCAAGGTCATTGGAGTGCCCCGGTGCCCAGCTGATGAGCGGCTCGATGACTGAGGAGCCCCAGCCGAGGGTGTTCAGGCTCATGAGGCCGGCCCAGATGATGGCCACGTACAAAGCGATGCGGTAGGTCCAGAACAGCTTCCGGCCAAACAGGGGCTCCACCAGCGTGATGAGCACGAGCGTCATCGCGGCCGGGTACAGGAAACCGATGATCGGTGCGGCAACGGACAGCACGGCCGACAGTCCCAGGGAGGAAATGCCCAGGGCGACGACGGAGAAGATGGTCACCCAAGCGTGGTAGGAGATGCCGGGGGCAATCTCGTGGAAGAACTCCGAGGTGGAACCGATGAGGCCAACAGAGGTGGTCAGGCAAGCCAGGAACACGATGGCGCCGAGCGCGTACATGCCCGGGGTGCCCATGATCTCGTTTGCGGAGGCCGCCAGCAGGGCAGCGCCGTCCTTGAAGGAGCGACCATCAACCATGTTCTTGCCGATGATGCCCAGGCCGATGTACACAACGGCCAGTAGGATGCCGGCACCGATAGCGGCAGCGGACACGGAACGGACGAGGCGCGGGCCCTCACCCACGCGCTTGTAGCGCAGCGAGGTAACGACGAGGATGCCGAAGGCCAGTGCAGCCAGTGAGTCCATCGTGGCGTAGCCCTGGATGAGGCCGGCGGACATCGGTGCGGCGTAATCCTCTGACGGGGGCAGTGCCTGGGAATCCAGACGGAAGAAGCTCATGACGATCATCACGGCGAGTAGGAACAGCAGCGCCGGGGTGAGGAACTTGCCCAGGTTGTCGATGATCGAGTTTGAGTTCCACGCAAGTGCTGCGGAAATGAGGAAAAACACGACACAGTAGACGACGAGGGAAGCCTTGTTGTCCATGCCCGTGATCGGGACGAAGCCGGAGCCGTAGCTCACCACAGCTGTACGCGGAACGGCGTACAGGGCGCCGATGGACAGGTAGACAAGGATGGGGAACACAATGCCGAACACCTTGCCACCGCGGTTGGACATGTCGGTGATGGAGTCACCGGTCACGGCAACGGCGATGACGGAAATAACGGGAAGCAGCACGCCGGCGGCGAGGAAGCCAATAATTGCGGGGGTGAAGGATTCACCCGCGTGTGCGCCGAGCATCGGCGGGAAAATGAGGTTGCCGGCACCGAAGAACATGGAAAACAACATCATGGACGCCACGATCAGCGTCATGAAGTATTTTCCACCTCGGATCGTCGGGGTAGCTGCGTCGGCTGACGCGTTTCTAGCAGTCATGGTAGGAACTCCAGTCCTCTCAAAAATCTCACTCTGACGGATAACCTACCGGCCCTGTGCCCTTTGTTAGACCGGGTCGATTCGGTAGTGGTTTGCCGTGGTGACCGCCTATGGGTGGGGCGGTCCACGACTCCCCATGTCCTTATTTCACTGTATGGGACGGTATCCTACACAGTGGGAGCCGATTTGTGAAATTCTATTCTAGAAAGGTGTTCCCAATCCTGTCTATCATCTCTTCTAAAGTCAACCTCTTACACCCGAAATTCAGCCGGGCAAAGCCGGTGTGAGCTGTGCCGAATCCGCCACAACCGTTGAGGCCGACACGCGCTTTCTGGAGTAAAAGTTCTTGCGAATCGGTCCGCAACTCCTCTGTCTCACATTGTGAGAAATCGAGCCACATGAGGTACGTCGCGTCCGGGTGAGACATCCGAATCCCCGGCAGAACCTCAGGGAGGTGGGCGAGGAGGAAATCACGATTTTCTACAAGGTAGGAGATCTCGTCGTCGAGGAAAGAGGACGTGTCCGTGTAGCAGGCGATAGCCGCCACGTTGCCGAGAATCGACGGTGGCGGAACAGCACTCGGATTAAGCGATCCCCACGAGTCTGCATCCTTCTCGTTGGTGAGGATCACCTGGGCGCAGCGCAACCCCGCCACGTTCCATCCCTTGGACGTGGACATGAAGGTGATCGTCCGCTCGGCTGCCACATCGGATACGCTCGCCGTTGGGTGGTGCTGGTGGTCCGGATACACAAGTGGCGCGTGAATCTCGTCGGAAATGATGCGGACATCGTAGCGGGCAGCGAGCTCTGCCAACTGCCGGAGGTACTCCTTCTCGTGCACGATGCCAAGGGGGTTGTGCGGGGAACACAGGATGAACGCCGCCGGGTGGTGCGTGCGGAAGGCATCTTCCACTGCATCAAGACCTAGCTCATCGATGGTGACAACCTCACGATGAGCGGCTTGACAGGCAAAGAAGAACGGCGGGTAACTCGGCGTGGGGATGACGACGGGGCCGTCCGGGATGATGTAGCGCAGGGTGGCGATGATCGCCTGGATGACATCGGTGGCCAGGTGGATCTGGTTGGGGGAGATCTTCCACCCGTAACGCTTCGCGCAGAACTGGCTGAGAGCCTCACCGACCTCGTTTCCCGCCGGCGGATAGCCGAACCGCTCTTTGTCTATCGCGGTGCGGAGCGCGTCAGTGATGCGTGGGTTGGTGGCAAAATCAGACTCCGCGATCCACAATGGCAGCACGTCTGGATCGTAAGCTGTCCACTTCATTGTCTGGCGGTCACGGAGTGTTTCGAAGTCGGGACATCTCATACTTTTGATTGTATTACTGCGCCCGTTAATGGATAAGCCCGAACTCCTTCAATCGCTTTCGACTCTCCTCCGTTGCCGTGGAGGTTAGGGCAAGGAGCTGGGAGTAGATTCCGCCGGAGGCCGCAAGGTCGGCAGGAGCGCCCACTTCATCCACGTGCCCCTTATCCAAGGTGACGATCGTATCCACCGTAGCGATGGTGGACAGGCGGTGGGCGATGATGAGCGTGGAACGGTTGCGCATGAGCGCCTCCAAGCCCGCCTGCACCTGCTGCTCCGCCTTCGTGTCCAAGGCGCTTGTTGCCTCGTCAAGGACGAGAATGGGCGCATCCTTCAACATCGCGCGGGCGATAGCCACACGCTGCTTCTGGCCGCCAGACAGCCGCAAGCCTCGCTCGCCGATGACGGTGTCGTACCCGTCGGGGAACGCGGAGATGAAGTCGTGCGCGAAGGCGGCCTTCGCTGCCTCCACGATTTCTTCGTCGGTCGCGCCGGGCTTACCGTAAGCGATGTTTTCGCGGACGGTGCCGGAAAATAGTGAGGAATCCTGGAACACGACGCCGACGGAGGCGCGGAGGTCCTCCGCCTGGACGGCGGTGACATCGTGCCCATTGATGGTGAGCTTGCCTTCGGTCGGCCGGTACAGGCCGAGAATGAGGTTCACCAGGGTGGACTTGCCACCACCGGATTCGCCCACAAGGGCGACCTTCTCACCGGGGTGGATGGAGAAGCTGACGTTGTGGATGACTTGGTCGCCCTCTTCGTAGCTGAAGCTGACATCATCAAAGTTAATGGCTGTGGACCCGGCAGGGGGAAGAATCTCCGCGTGCTGGGGTTGTTCCTCCAGCGTGTGCGACGATGTCGTTGCCTGCACCACGATCTCGTTCGCCGTTGGCTCGGGCGTGACCTCCATGACCTCGAAGTAGTCCTTTGAGCCTGCGATGGCACGCTGCGTGGTGTCCACGAGGTAGCTCATCATCATGACGGGCTGGCGGGCCATGGTGACCAGCTGGATGAGCATGACCATGTCGCCGAGGCTGAAGTACCCGTGCAGGGTGCGGTAGAAGAGCACACCGTAGATAAAGAGAAAGATGAGGTCCATCGCTGCACCGCGGGCGATATCCATGAGATGCCAGTAGCGCGACTGCTCCCGGGTGTGCGTCACAGTCTTGCCGTAGCGCTTGGAGAACCCGACGAGCTCCGCGACCTCGGTAACGAAGGACTTAACCACCTTCACCTGGCCGATGACCTCAGCAAACCGACCTCCAGCGAGGTCAATTTCCTTATTCTTCGCGGCCTCGATGCGCTGCCACTTCTTACTGGTTAAAGCGGTCAGCCACATGTAAATGGGGAAGATGATGGCCAACAGAATCGCCAGTGGCCAGTAGTACACCGCGGTGATGACGAGCACGGCAGCCACCGTGAGCAGCATGGGGAAGAAGTTGTTGGAAAACGCCTGTAGGAACTGAGTGATGGAGGTGATAGACCGGTCGAGGCGGGCGATGATTGTGCCTGTCACCTGCGTATCAAAGTACCGCTGTGGCAGGGACAGCAGCTGGGCGTAGTAGCGCGTGGAGAGAACCTGGCGCATCCGGGCAGCCATGACGTCGCCGATATAGCCACCAATATTCCGTACTCCGGTGTTAAGCAGCCCCACGACAAGAATCGCCACCGTCAGCCAGATAATCCGCGTATTCGCGTCGCTGAGATTCTGGTCGCCGGACACGACGGAGACAATGGTGTCGGTCGCATCCCGCATGATGAACGGGTTTACCAGTCCCAGGGCGGCGGTGACGAGGGAAGCGATGATCACGCCCACATAAAACGGCCACAGTGCTGTGACGTTGCGAATAATTCGGACGACGCTACTCACATGTTCTCCTTCTGCCCGGTTCTGATTTGGTGCCATATCACCGAACACGCACATTACCTCACATATTCCGTCGGTGTGGCGTCAGTAGAATAAGCTAACGAACGCGTCCTTTTCTGGCGCGTGTGGACCAACGATTTCAAGGATGGACTTTTCGATGAATCCTCGCCGACCGATTGCTCTTGCCGTGGCCGTAACTGTGTCCGCTGCGATGGTGCTCACAGGGTGCGCCGAAGAAAAACATGAGGGCAACAGCGTCCAGGAGTCGTCGGTAAGCGAGAAGGTCTCCACCTCTGCGGAGGCTGCCCCCGAGTTCACCCCGAAGGACGTGGCTCCCAAGACTGTGGAGAAGTTCACGGAACCCGTCGTTGACGAAGGCCTTGGGCTCACCTACAAGCTCTCCAGCGTTGCCTCCGGTAATTTCGGTGGCACCACTGTAATCGTGACGGTGGAAAACAACAATGAGCAGCCCTTCCCGCCGAGCGCGCTGCAGGCGACGTACCGGTACGAGGATTACAACGGCGACAACCAGCTGGAGGAGGCCGAGCCGCTCACCATCTCCGACCCCGATTACATCGTCGGCCTCGACGTTCCCCTCGGCGTGGGCGCGAAGGCAAACCTCAACTTCCCCTACAACGTCTCGCCCAGCACTGCCTACGATGCTGAGTTCACCATCGGCAACGTGACGTTCAAGGGCAATCTCACCGTCAACAACCAGTAGCTCTTTTTGCTTTTCGACGCCCCTTCGTACCCTTTCCTGACCCCTCACCGTAGCGTCCGGAAAGGATCCCGGAAGGGCGTTTTCTGTCTGTCTGCAGTCCCACCGATTGTGGGGACTCCTGCCACATTGTGCACACATGCGCTGCGCCGATAGTCATCTAGTGTTTCAATTCCACCATCAGGGCAACATTTTCTCCCTCAACGGGAACCGATGGGGTCACCAAACCCGTCTAAAGAAATGCGAGCCCACCCGTCAGATAAAAGGAGAACCCCGTGGCGCAGAAAACCACAAGGATGAAGACCGCCGTCCTACTAGCGCTTGCACCCCTCATGTTCCTCACCGGGTGCTCGAACGTCCTCGGGTTGGGGCCTCGTCTTGCACCGGAGGACGAGCCCTACCTGTTCGACCGCAGGGATCCGGATTTTGAACTCGCAAAACCATGTGAGGACATAACGGATGCGGAATTGGAAGCTGCGGGTCTGGAGCATTCTGAATCGGACCAGTATTTCGCAAAAACTGATGGCAGGGATGACTGCTCATTTAGTAATGAGAACGTAGACTCGGTAATTCTTTCCGGTTCCGCTTACAAAATAGCGGTACTCAAACGAGACGGCTTACCCGTCAATTATCAAGCCAATCCGGAAAAAGAACCGGTCTTCGTCTATAAGCAAGATGGCATGGATGACGGGTGCACCGTTGCAGCTGAAACGCCACGGGGAACGGTTGAAGTGATCTTCAATCCCTCGGTTTCTGCAGGCTTTGCAGAAAATGACGTGTGTGAAAACGCAGAATATTATTTTGATCTTTTGATCGGGGAGAAACTCAATGAATACCGTGCAAATTAACCGTGACCAACTATTCGAAGCCACTAGGTCGTTAAAAGGAATCTCAAACCTGGTAACGGATGGTATTGGTAGCAACTGGGGAAATAGTCGGTTAAAAACGTTTACTCGTGTGTCTGGTTTGGATCAGTTGGGTCGGGAGCATGCGGGGGTGTTGGTGTCGGGGCCGGGGTCGGCGCGGGGTGTGGCGCAGGGTTTGGGCCGGATTGTTGAGGGCTTAGCCAGGGGGTTGGGGGCTACGGTGGAGGGGTTTTCCCTGCAGGAGGATGTGTTCGCCCATGGGCTGACTGTTCTCCACAATGCGTCTGATGCCGCCGGCACAACTGGTGT
>JALFAQ010000083.1 GCA_022772305.1 Corynebacterium glucuronolyticum | reverse complement strand
ACGACGGACAAGGACGGCAAGCAAGTTTCCGACGGCGACTTCGACTCCGACGGTGACAAAGCCACCAACAAGGAAGAGTCCGACGTTCCGCAGGAAAACGGCAAGGACAAGCCGGTTAAGGACACTGACGGCGATGGCCTTGGCAACCCTGGCATCACCGACAAGAACAACAACGAAATCGCTGACCTCATCGAGGGCAAGGACACCGACGGCGACAAGCTTCCGGATTCTATCGATCCGGATGCTGATGGCGACGGCGTGAACAACGACGACGAAATCGCCGCCGGCCTCGATCCGCTGGATCCCTACTCCGGTGGGTACAAGGACAAGGACGGCAACAAGCTCAAGGATGGCGAGGGTGACATCGACAAGGATGGCCTCACCAACGCCGAGGAGTCTGATGTCCCGAGCGGCGCTGTTCCGGATACAGACGGCGACGGCCTGGCTAACCCCGGCATCACCGACAAGAACGAGAACAAGGTTGCTGACCTCATTGAGGCTCGTGACACCGACGGTGACAGCATTCCGGATTACCTCGATCCCGATGCTGATGGCGACGGTGTGAACAACAACGACGAGATCGCAGCTGGTCTCGATCCGCTGAACCCCGATTCCAACAATGACGGAATCAAGGATGGGGAGGAAGACTACGATGGCGACGGCAAGACCAACGCCGATGAGTCCGATACCAATGTCAAGCCGAACGGCGTGAACCCAGACGGCACCGCCAAGGTTCCGATCACGGATGAAAACGAGAACAACATCGCTGACCTCATCGAGAAGCAGGACACCGACGGCGATGGTATCCCGGACAATGAGGATCCGGATGCTGACGGCGACGGTGTAAACAACACCGATGAGATAAAAGCGAAACTCGATCCGCTGAACCCCGATTCTGACGGTAACGGCATCCCGGATGGTGAAGAGGACACCGACGGCGACGGCATCAAGAACGCCGACGAGTCCGAGGTCCCCGAGGGACGCGTCAAGGACAAGGACGGCGACGGTATCGCTGATCCGGATATGACCGACAAGACCGGTGGTAAGAATAACGGCCCGAACGGTGTCGCTGACATCATCGAGAAGGCTGACACCGACGGTGACGGAATCCCCGACAATGAGGATCCGGATGCTGACAACGATGGCGTCAACAACGACGACGAGAAGGCTATCGGCACCGATCCGCTAAACCCCGACTCCAACGGTGACGGCATCAAGGACGGCGACGAAGACTTCGACAAGGACGGCAAGACCAACGCCGAGGAGTCCGAGGTCCCCGAGGGACGCGTTGAGGACAAGGACGGCGACGGCATCGCCGATCCCGGTATCACCGACAAGAACAACAACAAGGTTGCTGACCTTGCTGAGGCGGACAGCGATGGTGATGGCATACCGGATTCTGAGGATCCGGACGCTGACAACGATGGTGTGTCCAATGATGACGAAATCCGCGCTGGTCTCGACCCGCTGAACCCTGATTCCGATGGTGACGGCATCAAGGACGGCGACGAAGACTCCGATAATGACGGCATCAAGAACGCCGACGAGTCCGAGGTCCCCGAGGGGCGCGTCGAGGACAAGAACGGCGACGGCATCGGTGACACCGGTATTACCGACAAGAACAACAACGGCATTGCTGACCTTGTCGATGCTAACGGCGCCAAGTGGGTCGGCAAGTACGACAAGCAGACGCCGGAAGTTGGCAAGACCGTAACGGTCACGCCTGAGTTCGACAACACGCTGACCGCTGTGAACGAGCACGGTGCCGCTCCTGCGGGCACAACGTTCGAACTGGACAAGACCACGGTTCCTGCAGGCTGGGATGTCACTGTTGACCCGACCACCGGTCGCGCAACCGTGACGGTTCCGGAAGATGCAACCACGGGTACCGCCAACACCATCACGGTGAAGGTGAACTACCCCGAGTCCGAGACGAACAACGCAACGCAGAAGGAACTCGAGCTCGTCGTTACGCCGGCTGCCAAGCAGATCGCTGACACGAACACGATCATCGAGCAGTGCATCGATCCGTCCGAGTGGTACGCGAACCCGCTGCTCTACCTCGTGCCGCTGGGAATCATTGCCCTGGCAACGCAGGTGAACCTGCCGGTTCCGGATTCCATCAAGGCACAGCTCGATAGCCTGAAGATCAACAACCCGGGTAACCAGCCGCAGTGGCTGAAGGATGCGAACGCGCAGCTGGCAGCCATGGGTTCCAACGTGAACGTTGGCGGTATCCTCTCCATCCTGGGTCTGGTTGCAGCCGCCTCGCTGGTGGGTATGTACTACGCCACCAAGTGCTTGAACGGTACGGCATGGGACTTCAGCAACATGAGCTCTAGCGATGCTGAGGGCACCGAGGCCAACACCAACGGTTCCAGCACGAAGCCGGAGGGCGAGAAGGACACGGAGACCACCACTCCTGCCGAGTCCACCACCACGACCTCCGAGGCTCCGAAAGTCACCTACTCTGACGAAGAGGAACCCTCTGAGACTGAGTAACAATTGATGAACTAGTATGAATCCAGTGGCTAACAGCCACTGGATTTGTGCGGAGGGCAAGCAGGACCGCCTTCGACTCATCACTATTCTTTATCCAAAGCTCCGCATCTGGTCCTGCGGAGGCTCCCGGAACACCAAGGGGTGTTCCGGGAGTTTTTCTATTGCCTGCACGCCGCGCCCGCTACTGTTATGTCTATGACAACACCAGCCGGACGCTACGCCCCCAGCCCCTCAGGCGACCTGCACATCGGAAACCTCCGCACGGCACTCGCCGCGTGGTTGGATGCGCGGGCATCGGGACGTCGCTTCCTGCTCCGCATCGAGGACGTCGACGAGCAGCGCAGCTCCCGCGAAGTGGCGCACAGACAGCTGGAGCACCTGGCAGCCCTCGGCATCGACTGGGACGGGGAACCGGTCTACCAGCAGGATCGGTACGGCCTCTACGAACGCGCCCTCGCGTGCCTGGACACGTTCCCGTGCTACTGCAGCAGAAAAGACATCCGGGAGGCAGCCCGCGCGCCACACACGCCGCCGAGCTTCTACCCGGGCACATGCATCGGCCGGACGGACATCCCGGACATGGGCGACCGCTCACCCGCGGTGCGCTTCCACGGGGGAGGGGAGATGACAATTGTCGACGACCTCCACGGCACCGTCACCGGCCCTGTGGACCACTGCGTGCTACGCCGGGGCGGGCGAGAGCCCGGGTGGGCGTACAACCTCGCCTGCGTTGTCGACGATTGTGAGCAGGGCATCGACCGCGTCGTGCGCGGCGAGGACCTACTTTCCTCCGCGCCGACGCAGGCGGCGATCGCCACCGCGCTGGGCACCACACCACCGACGTACCTACACGTGCCACTTGTTGTGGGGGAGGACGGCGAGCGTCTTGCCAAGCGCAACGGTGCCACGACGCTGCCGGAGCTGGCGCGCACGTGGTCGATCCCCGAGATTGTGGGAATGCTTGGAAGGTCGCTGGGGATCGAGGGGGCAGCGACGGCCCGAGACATGGTCGCGCGCTACAGCCCGCAGGCGATCCCAACCAGGCCGTGGGTGTTTAATGTTCCTGGCGGCCAGCAATAAGGCTGTACGCCAGTCGGTGCAGCGGCACTGGCACCCCGTTGCGGTCGCCCTCCCGCACGATGGCGCCCACCTGCGCGTCGAACTCGCCGGAGATACCGGCCATGCGGTCGCGCTGCATGGAGGTGGTCGACGTGCCCGGCATGGCATCGGCGAAGGCGATAGTGCGGTCGACGGCATCCTCTGGAATCGGTACTCCTGCACCGATTCCGGCGTTGCGTACTTCGGTGATGAGATCGATGAGGCTGTCGCGATAGGTGGTGCGCAGCCCGCCGAGATCGGTGGAAGCAAGCAAACCGAGAACACCGCATGGCTCAACGAACATGGCTTTCTCCCAGACGTCGACAAGCACATCCTCCCGGACGATACCGGTGATCCCCGTGGCCTCCAGTGCCTGAGCAAGCGCCGGGGCGCCGGGACCCATGGTGAAGGAACCAGGACCACCGTGCGTAGTTACCTCAGCGGGGCCGACATGGTGGAAGTACCCGCGGACGACACCGGGAACAGTGCGGTCCTCGCCAACAATGGAGGCGATGAGCCGGGGCGCCTCCACCGAATTCTGCGTCATCACAATCGGTGCAGTCGTTCCGTCGATGATCTCGGAGAGGGACGCGCCCGTCGCCTTCACCGCGAGGACGATGACATCGGCATCCACCTCGGAGGCATGTTCGGCCACTACCACCGGAATGTCCACGCCATCAGCGCGAATCCCTCGCGTGCGAAGCGCACCGAGCGCCTCGCCACGGGCCACAAGCGTCACATCCGCACCAGCCGCGGAGAGTTCGCCACCCATCCAGCAGCCGACAGCACCAGCGCCAACAATCGCAATAGTCATGGCAACCTCCTACTTCAGCGTGGCGTACATGATCGCCTTGATGGAATGCATGCGGTTTTCCGCTTCGTCAAAGACGCGGGAGCGCGGCCCCTCAAACACCTCGTCGGTGACCTCCATCTCGGTGATGCCGAATCTCTCGGCGATGTCGGCGCCGACGGTCGTCTTCGTGTCGTGGAAGGCAGGAAGACAGTGCATAAAGATGGCGTTGTAGGCGGCCTTCTCAAACAGTGAAGCGGTGACCTGGTACGGGGACATGGCCGTAATACGCGAGGCCCACAGCTCCTCGTCCTCGCCCATGGACACCCAAATGTCGGTGTAGATGACGTGCGCGCCGGTGACAGCCTCGTCAACATCACTGGTCAGGGTAACACTGCCACCGGTTTCAGCGGCGATCTCCGTGCACGTGCGCACGAGGTCGTCGGCGGGCATATTTGCTTCGGGGCCGCAGGCGACAAAGTGCAGCCCGAGCTTCGCGCACACGACCATGAGCGAGTTGGCCACGTTGTTGTGTGCATCGCCCATGAACACGAGCTTCTTGCCGGAAATCCCGTCGGGGAAATTCTCCTCCAGGGTGAGCATGTCGGCGATCATCTGTGTGGGGTGGAATTCGGTAGTGAGGCCATTCCACACGGGAACTCCGGCGTATTTGGCTAGCTCTTCGACGATTTCCTGTCCGTAGCCGCGGTACTCGATGCCGTCGAAAAAGCGCCCGAGCACGCGGGCGGTATCCGCGAGGGATTCCTTCTTGCCCATCTGCGAGGAGCCGGGGTCGAGGTAGGTGACCCCCATACCCAGGTCACGGCCGGCAACCTCGAAGGAGCAGCGCGTGCGGGTGGAAGTCTTTTCAAACAGCAGGACGATGTTCTTGCCGTCAAGGTAGCGGTGGGGCGTGCCGGTGAGCTTGAGCTCCTTGAACCGTCGCGAGAGTTGAATGAGGTAGCGGATCTCCTCAGGTGTGAAGTCGAGGAGTTTGAGGTACGATCGTCCGCTCAGGTTCATGGGCATGGTGTGGGGTGTCCTTTCTTACGTCTGCGGGTAAAACACCATTGTAAAACGTCCGCCCGGCCAGAGGAGCAGTTTCGGAGCGGAGCTTCTCCTTGCTGGTCGGGAGGTCTATACTTGGGTGTCGGCAATATCCTTTAACGGACCGCACAGAGAGGCGGGGAAGGAGGCGCTCGATGGAGTCGATTGCAGGTAGTGAACAAATCTCACACATGATTGCACACATCGCGCACCAGATCATAGAAAAACGTGGCGTTGAGGACATCACCTTGTTGGGCATCCCCTCGGGTGGGGTGCCACTTGCGCAGCGCCTGGGGGAGGCCATCGCGGCCGAGACGGGGGTGTCGGTTCCGCTCGGCTCCCTGGATGTCACCCCCTACCGCGACGATCTTCGTCGCCGCCCGCACCGCGCGCTTCAGGAGACTGTCTACCCTCACGGTGGGGTGGAGGACAAGGTTGTTGTGCTTGTCGACGATGTTTTCTCCACCGGTCGAACGATTCGTGCGGCTCTTGATGCGCTTGCCGACGTCGGTCGCCCGCGCCGCGTCGAACTCGCCGTCCTCGTTGATCGCGAGCAGCCCGAATTCCCCATCCGCCCCGACTATGTGGGCACCGCCGTCGCTCACCTGCCGGAGGACGCAAACGTCGTTTGTGAGCTCCAGCCACTCGACTCCGCCGACCGAATCACCTACTCCGAGGAACACAAATAATGAAGCACCTAATCAGCACCGAAGATCTTTCTGCTGAGGAAATCACCTACCTCTTGGATCAGGCAGACGAGTTCCGCAACACCCTGTCCGGTCGTGAGATCCGCAAGCTCCCCACCCTCCGCGGCCGCCGCGTGGCCTCCCTGTTCTACGAGAACTCCACGCGTACGAAGAACTCCTTTGAGACGGCCGCCAAGTCGCTGAGCGCCGATGTACTGAGCATCTCGGCCTCTAACTCCTCGGTGAAGAAGGGCGAATCCCTGCGCGACACCGGCCTCACACTCACCGCCATCGGCGTGGAGGCCTTCATCATCCGCCACCCATCCTCAGGCGCGCCGAAGCTGCTCGCCGGCTGGGTCGCCCCCGACGGTGTCGGCCCCTCGGTCATCAACGCCGGTGACGGTTCGCACCAGCACCCCACCCAGGCACTTCTCGACGCCGTCACCATGCGCCAGCACTTCGGCGACGTGAAGGGCAAGACCGTCGCCATCATCGGCGACCTCCTCCACTCCCGCGTCGTCCGCTCCAACGTGGACGTCCTGTCCAAGCTGGGTGCCAGGGTCATCCTCGTCGCCCCGCCCACCCTCATGCCCGCAGGCGTGGAGACGTGGCCCGCAGAGATCTCCTACGAGCTCGACCCGGTCCTGAAAGACCTCGATGTCGCCATGCTGCTGCGCGTCCAGGAGGAGCGCATGCACGGTGGCTTTTTCCCCTCCGACCGCGAATACCGCGCCCGCTACGGCCTGACCGCGGAGCGCCTCAACAAGCTGAACAAGAACGCGCTCATCATGCACCCCGGCCCAATGATCCGTGGCCACGAAATCGACTACGATGTTGCCGATGCCGACCACACCGTCGTCCTCGAGCAGGTCGCCAACGGCGTCTACCTCCGCATGGCGGTGCTCTTCGCGCTTCTTTCGGGCACGAACGAAATCTAACTAGCCTCCAACCAGAAAAACTCGGGCGATCTCTTTCGAGTCCGCCCGAGTTCTTTTATGGCTCCAATTTTTTGTCCTGGTGTGCTCTCCACAATGCAACAACGAGCATGACAATGCCCAGCACATCGGAGAGGAAGATTCCCAAGACAATGGCAAGGAAACCAAAAACGTTGATCACAGGGTCCTCTGTCGTGGGAAGGAAGGAAACGACACCTGCTGCGGCTAGCACCATGGCCGCGACAAAGGAATACCTGATGAAGCGATGCATGGAAAGGCGCACGGCGGCAATGACACCCCAGAGCCAGATCAGCGTAGAGAGCACCAGGAATGTGGGGCGGAACCACCCCGGAAACAAGAAATCCGGGTTTTCGACCGTTTTGAGTATGGCGATCCACAGCCCTGCGAACATAGCGGTGAGTAGGAGGGAAGAAATCAGTGGGATGCATGCACGCTTCATTGGTGTCTCCAAACGGCGCAGATATGTCGATGGGGTGCGCCCAAGTGTATACCAAAGTCAGGATGGGGAACTCGGTTCAGAAACGTGACACAGGGGAATGCGTACTGAATTGCGGCCCGATTCCGATTGAATGGGCAGTCGTGGAAGTGCGACGGACCGCCTTCTGGATCCTCCGTCCGCAAAGCGGCCCGACTGCTCTGCACCATTCGGTGTTGCGGGATTGATGGGCCGCAAAACATCTCCGCAAAACATCTCTGGGTGCGACAGCATGACGAAATCCCCGGCTATTATGTACAGGCTTTGCACGCGTAGAGGTTCCCCGACGGGGTAAAAGATAAAAAAGGGGACCCCACACACCCGGTAGAGCTCGTTGACCCTTGCTGCATTCCTGCCCTGGGGGAGTTCACAAGATATCCGCCGTGCGGGATCCTGGTTCGTAAGTGTAACGGATCGGCTGGAGAAATAAAAACAGGCCCCTGTCGTGTGAACAGCGCGCCGAAGGTGAGCCCGTGACCAGTCGTTTTGTGTTTTACCCCTAACATCGTCTACTCTTCTTTCTCGGAGGATTCGACTAGCGGCCTATGTCGCACGCCTGGAACGCGTGTTGGGAGCAATCCCTCAGGGGTTCAAATCCCCTATCCTCCGCGTTTGGGAAATCCCCGGTTCTTCGGAACCGGGGATT
>JALFAQ010000077.1 GCA_022772305.1 Corynebacterium glucuronolyticum | reverse complement strand
TTGGTGGCGTCGCCGAGGCCGTTCAATTAATGAAAGGTGCGACCTTCAGTTGTAAGAAAATGAAAGTAGCCGGTGGCACACTCGGAAGCTTGGCGGCAGAACTAACTGGAATTGCAGATGTCAAGGAAGAGTGCTTTGAATAGAATTGTTCTGACAGACCGCTACTTGTTCAAGGAGACAACCGCATTGCAGGCGGGCTGTGCACCTATCTTGGGTACACGACCTTGGCTTTTCTCTTCGCTATAGCCACCGTGTTCTTTTTCGTTGGCGGGTTCCCCTCAAACAAGGACCTCGAATTTGCTCAGAAATACCGCAAGTTGGATGGTCCGAGCGCCGACCCGGCCGAGGTAAAGAAGTACCGCGAGGAGCATCCCGGCGTGGGTGTCACCGAAGCAGCATACGAAGTAAAAAAGGCGCGCTAGAGCGCAACAAAAAATGAGACGGGTCCGAAAACCCGTCTCTTTTTTCGTGTCTAGCTGCCGAGCGCGTCGACCGAGGACGCGAGGATCATGAGGGCGGTGCCGACAGACGCCGTGAACAGGGCGTCGAAACGTTGAGACCGTACGGCAAGCACACCGAGGATATGCGAATCGCAGGTCAGGCGCAAGACGGCGAGGAACATGAAGTCCGCGCCGAGGACGAACGTCGCGCGTCGCCAGTGATCGGTGAACAGGAACACCAACACGAGCGCCATGCCGACGCAGAAAAGCACCACCCCCGCCTTCTGCCACATGGCGGGCAGGCGGGAGGGCGGGAGGTCTACATCATGGGGATTGTCGAGACCAACCGCTGGAGTATTACTCACTCGGGGTGATCCCAGCCTGGCGCTCGGCGGTCTCCACCACGTTGCGCACGAGGAACGCGCGCGTGAGCGGGCCTACGCCACCGGGGTTCGGGGAGATAGCGCCGGCCTTCTCCCAGCAGTCAGGGTGCACATCGCCGAGGAGCTTACCGTCCTTGCGGGACACACCGACGTCGAGAAGCGCAGCACCCTCCTTGATCATGTCGGGGGTGAGCATGTGCGGCTGGCCGGAGGCGGCGATGACAATGTCTGCCTGGCGCGTCTCAGCGGCAAGATCCTTCGTGCCCGTGTGGCAGAGCGTCACCGTACAGTTCTCGCTGCGACGGGTGAGCATGAGGCCGATCGGGCGACCGACGGTCACGCCACGGCCGATGACGGCGACCTTCGCGCCGGCGAGCGGAATGTCGAAGCGACGCAGCAGGTGGATACAGCCATTCGGTGTGCACGGCAGCGGTGCCGGCTCGTTGAGCACGAGCTTGCCCAGGTTCACCGGGTGCAGGCCATCGACATCCTTGTCCGGGTTAATGCGCGCAAGCACGGCGTTCTCATCGAGGTGCTTGGGGATCGGCAGCTGCACAATGTAGCCCGTGCAAGCGGGGTCCTCGTTCAGCTCGTCGATGACGGCGAACAGCTCCTCCTGGGTGATATCTTCCGGCAGGTCCTTGCGGATCGAGTTAATGCCGATCTTCTCGCAGTCCTTGTGCTTCATCTTGACGTAGGACTGGCTGGCCGGATTCTCGCCCACGAGCACGGTGGCAAGCCCCGGAGTGATGCCCTTGTCCTTCAGCGCCTTGACGCGCTTTTCCAGGTCGACGAAGATTTCGTCGCGGTACATTTTTCCATCTAGCTTGAGAGCAGTCATAATCTAAGTATGCCAAAAATCCCGTCACCTTTCGCCCATGTCATTTTCGAGCACCCCGTTATCCCTCCAAACACGGGAAATGCGATCCGGATGTGCGCGGGAACGGGGGCACACCTTCATCTCATCTGTCCCCTCGGGTTCGATTTGGAGGATCGGCACCTGCGTCGCGCCGGCTTGGACTACCATGACCTCGCCCGCGTCACCGTCCACGACAGCCTCGAGGAATGCCTGTCTACCCTCCCGGACGCTCGGGTCTTCGCCTTCACTGGGCACACCACGAACATGCTTTACGATCTCAGGTTTGCTCGCGGAGATGTTCTCCTCTTCGGTACGGAGCCCACGGGGCTAACCGACGAAGCTATGAATCACCCCCGCATCACCCAAAGAGTCCGCATCCCCATGCTCGAGGGACGCCGTTCCATGAATCTTTCCAACGCCGCCGCCGTCGCTACGTACGAGGCATGGCGACAGCTGGGATGCCCGCAGGGTGTTTAGTTGGCGGGAAGTTCTCCCTGGTTCTGTAGAACCCACTCGATTTGGTCCTGTAAACGTAGAGCCAGTGAGCATCGCATGAGAAGCTTGCCAGTATCAGATAGCTGTTTTTCTCCAGCCAGGTCCTTGAAGTTTGCCTGCTGAAGGCCAAGGATGCAACGAGCGATATAGTTCTGCTGCATAGTGCTTAGGTACTTGTCGCCCATGTCAACAGAGAATTCACGGAGAACCTTTGACAAATCCTTGGGTTTAACGTGCATTGCTTCGGCAACAATAGGACCTCCGAGATAAGCAATTAGCGAGTCAAGAAGCGCTATAGGCTGGTCAAAAGCACTATTCATCATGGGCAAGACATACCTGACGTGGTCGGCGTAAATTTCGGGACGAACGAGCGCTTCACTCGCATTGTGCGTCAATAGCATGCCCCCGCACCCTGGATCGACGGAGACAAGTTTCATCTTCAGCGTCAAATCGAGAAGAGTTAAAAGGACCATTCGCTCCTCAAGCCCATTAACCCAACGTATGTTCTTCTTCGCCCACTTTCGGATTTCCGGTGGAAAGAAATCGATCGAATTCTCGCCCATACGCAAATGCGGGTGCTTCATTTCTACTAGTCGGAGAAAAGAATCGAGTTTCTCCGCCATATGTTCGCCGATCTTCTTGCTATCCTCCGATTTCACGGTGGTGTGCTCACTGGTGAAATTGCATAATCCAGTTAGATGAAGAATCATCGGACTGAAGCGGATGGGCTGTGATTTTTCCCAACCGAATTTCTCCGGCGAAAACAACATCTCCCTCGGACTAGCAAAAGCTGAAGCAGTGATGTCAATTGGGGATTTCGAGGAAGACATACTTCGTTGATCTCTTGGAAGAACTTTAGCTCGACCGCCAAATGTTAGTTCACCAGATACTAATAATTTAATTGTTATCTTCGAGTCCCAAATGAGAGCCTTCAACCACTGGCGTTGTTTCATGGTGAGCCTTTTTGGATCTACCTTTTGTCCCCTTCTCGCGCACCATGCGATGAAAGGCGCAAGGCTTTCCTCTACTCGCCCCCAATCAGCATGATCAGAAAATACCTGGTTGTATTGCTTCAGCGCATCCTCTGAATCTGTGATCAGAGGCATTATTCCAAGTGCAAGTTTATCTATCGATGTCAGAGCGGTCTCTGGGCATAGCACTTGAATATCGAGCTACTCCTCCGGAGTGACCGCTGATTCAAGAAGCGAGACGACGAATTTTCTACGTATTGCGGTGGCCTTTTTAGCCATTGCTCCCCCTAATGGTGTTTTGGTGGTGGTCTCTCACGTTTCCCCGACCCCGCGGGCGACGGGGAAGCAAGTGCACTCATCATAAAACTGGTTCTTGGCCCCCGCAACAGATAGCGATCTTCGAAAAGGTCCCGTTGGGTGTAGCCAGTGGTTTTTATGGTTGGGGAGATGAACGTCGATGTTTGGTCCCTCCCCACTACCAGTTCCCCGTGGTGTGACTGCGGTGAGGACCACGAGGTCACGGCGGGCTTCGTCTATTCGCTTGTCGTGGATGAGTGCGGGCACAACATCGGGACCACTATCTCCCACGAACACATCCGCGCAATTCTTCTGCGTTTGTGGAGGCAACCAGAAGAAACCGAGGATTTCCGCGAGCACCTCAAGTGGGCAGTGGGAATGCTCAACGAGTCAGCGCGGCCGTGCTACGACCTGGTCACTGGCATCAACATCATTGGTCTTTTTACGAAGACATGGAGGGCAGCTCGCGGGCGCGAAGCAGATCGGTGAGCTTGTACGCGTCCTCTGTGGAAAGGTTTTTGCCTGCCATGTCGACGGGGCCGGGGACGAGGTCGAAGTGGACGGTTGCTAGGTCGAAGGCCTGGTTCAAGGGGCCGCGCTTGACGGTGAGCTCCTGAATGTGGGACAGATCGACGATTTTTACCTCGCGGTGGAAGCGACCCTCGTGGGTGATCGCGCGACCGTCGAAAAGGGTGATGGCCTGCTGGTCGCGGTCGAGGGGGCTCGCCCAGAAGGCGCGCTTGGGGCTCACGAACGTCGGGGCGGTAGCGCCCCTCGGGTCGGCACCCTCCAGGTCGTAGCCGGTGAGAATCCTCGCGATATGGCAGGCCTGCTCGTAGGAGCCGACGGGGAGGATCTGCGTCGGCTTTTCCTTGTCACCCTGGCCGTACCCTGCGACGGAACACTCGACACGCCACCAGTCGGTGAGTCGCCAGGCCCAGGGCTGGATGACCCGCACAGCGTGGACGCGGTGGATGGGGATCGTCTGGCGGCGTAGGTCCGCTAGGCCGTAGGAAATCGAGAGGTTGGTGCCGTCGAAACGCGCAGTGTAACGGAAGGCACGATCGATGACGCTCCACAAAGCGACGACGATACCAAGCAGGACGGGAAGGGCGCCGGCGAAGCCCGTCGCCCACAGCGACAAGCCAAGGAAACCGATGGCGACAACGTTGCCGAGGCGCAGCGCTGCGCCACCGAACGTCGTGGACAGCGGGATGGTGGGGATAACGACATCACCGTCATTGTCGTTGTCCTCGTCGACAAGCTCGGGGACCGATGTGCCCTTGAGGCGCAGCACCTCCCGGCGCACCTCCTCCGCTTTTTTCTTGGGGAGGAAACCGATTTTCAGAGAAGAGTTGACGCCACCGGCGACCTCAACCACGACCGTCGCCAAGCCAAAAACGCGGGCAATGACGGACTCTTTGATGTCCACCGCCTGGATGCGGTCGTAGCGGGCGCTGCGCAGCTGCGTGTGGAAGATGCCGTGCTTGGTCTGCACTTCTTCCGGGGTGAAGCGGAAGCCGAGGGCGCGCCACCAGATCATGGAGAGGCCCCATAGCGCGAGGCACACGAGAACCGTGGCGCCGACACCGATGAGGATGAAGCGGAGATAGCTACCCGACTTACTCAACGCCTCCTGCGCCGCGTCGAACGTCTCCTTGTCCAGGTTGATGAAAACCACCGCGAGAAACGCGAAGATCGCCGTCCAGAAATGCAAGAACGGGGTGAGCCGGTGCACCCGCTGCCACGAACCGTCCGTCACAGTCCACTCATCCTCTCCCGGGCGCGCTCCGCCAGGCGGTCCCGCAGTGAATCAGCCTCCTCCGCGGGAAGACCAGGGATTGACGCATCCGTCGACGCACTCGCCGTCTCCACATCCACCACCTTCAGGCCGAACAGCCGCTGGAATGGCCCCTGGGTCACATCCACATACTGGATCCGACCGTAGGGCACCACCGTGAATGTGTGGAAGAACTTCCCACGGGTGATCTCCAGCTCATCGGGTGCCTCCCGCCACCCCAGGTAGCGCACCTGCGCCGGCAGCAACCAACACAGGTAGACGAACAATAGGACGAACACTGCCGGGATGACGTAAAACCACCGCCACCACAGGTAGCCCGCCACAGCACCGGCGACGGCGAATACACCGCACCACACCGCCGCGGACAACACCCGGGAGGAGGCCAGCTTCCGGGACACAGGGTTCATCGAGTCATGCATACGCCCCAGGGTACTAGCGTCGGAGAGCTGACAATGACTACGCGACTGACCATCAAGTAAGTAACATAACTTTGATAGGAATTATCTATTCAGTCCGATGAGAAGGGTTTTCATCATGAAGGGCTTCAACAAGGCAGCAATCGCCGCCGTCACCGCAGCAGCAGTTACCACTAGTCTGTGTATCCCAGCATCCGCTGAGGAAACGACGACCGCCGGTTTCAAGGTAGAAAACGACATCTGCACCATCACCCTGAACGCGGATGAGGCGACACTCCTCGGCCTCGGGACAAGCCAGGAAGTGAAGAAGGAAGATGCTAACGCTCAGCTTGACGCTCTTGTGAAGAAGATCAGCGACCGCGAGACCTACATCAAGGGACTCGATGACGCGGCCAAGGAGAAGGAACAGGTCGCAGCCGCTAGCGTGAGCGCCGCCTACCGCGCCTGTGTTGAGGGCAAGGCTGAACGAGACGGACTACGACCTCGCCGGTGTCTTCAGCTCCGTCAAGGGTGAGCCGAACGATACCTCCCTCGGTCTCATCATCTGTGCCTCTGTCCTCGCGGGCTTGGGTGTCATCGCCGCCCTGCTGCCGCAGCTCAAGGGTGTGCTTCCTGCTGAGATTACCTCGCTGCTGCCCTAGTTATCTAAAGTCCCGCGCGCCGCGGGAGAGCACCTCACCAAGTGGGAGGGGCTCCAGCTTGTCCGCTTCGATGCTGACAGCGCCGGTGCTGTTGCGGACGATGCCACGAATGACGAGTGCCTTGGAGGTGAGCGCAACCTTTTCGTAGCGCTTCCACAAGCCGACAGAGATGACCACGTTCATCAGCCCCGTTTCGTCCTCCACGCCGAGGAACGTCACGCCACCGGCGGTGGCGGGGCGCTGGCGGTGGGTGACGATGCCGGCGACGGTGACGCGGGAAGCGTCGGCAAGCGAAAGAAGCTGGGACGCGGGGACGATGCCCCGGGAAGCCAACGCCTCGCGGATGTACGCGACCGGCTGTGCCGTGGGGGTGACACCGGTGGCGGCGTTGTCCGCGACCATGAGCTCAAACGCGGACATGCCGGGAAGCGCTGGCGCCGACACCGCACTCAGCCCCTCCAACATGCCCTGCTTCTCCGTCGCCGCGACACCCGCCTGCCACAGGGCCTGCCGCCGATCCACCCCAAACGAATCCAGAGCACCCGCGCGGGCAAGCGCCTCCACCTGCGAAACAGTAAGGTCAGCGCGGCGGGCGAGATCCGAAATCGACGTGAACGGCTGCGCCTTCTCCACACGGGTGGCAGCCGCAGACCCCAAACCACCGACGAGGTTCAACCCCAGGCGAACCGCGCGCCCACCGTCGGCCGTATCCGCCTCCTCCCCCGAATGCTGCACGTCGATGGGCAAAATCGCGATGCCGTGGCGACGCGCGTCGGCGATCAAAGACTGCGGGGAGTAGAAACCCATCGGCTGGGCGCGCAACAAACCAACCGTGAATTCCGCCGGATAGTAGTGCTTAAACCACGCGGAAAAATAGACGAGCCCCGCAAACGACTGCGAGTGCGACTCGGGGAAACCGTAGGCGGCGAACGCCACCATCTTCATCCACAGCTTCTGCGCAACGTCGCCGGTGATGCCGTTCGTAGTGGCCAGCCCGTCGAAGAAGCGCTCCTTCAGCCGCGCCATCCGCGCCGGTGACCGCTTCGACCCCATCGCGCGCCGCAGCTCGTCGGCCTCCGCGCCGGTAAACCCCGCGGCATCCTTGGCCATCTGCATGAGCTGCTCTTGGAACAGCGGCACGCCGAGGGTCTTCCCCAGCGCATTTTCCAGGCAGGGGTGGTCGTAGGTGACCGGCTCGAGGCCGTTGCGACGGCGGATATACGGGTGGACGGAGCCACCCTGGATGGGGCCGGGGCGGACGAGCGCGACCTCCACAACGATGTCGAAAAACCGGCGTGGCTTGAGGCGCGGGAGGGTGGACATCTGTGCGCGGGATTCCACCTGGAACACACCGACGGTATCGGCGCGCCGCAGCAGCTCGTAGACGTGCGGATCATCAAGCGGGATTTCCCACAGGTGAATGTCCGTGCCGCGGTGGGTTTTCACCTGGTCCACCATGTGGTGCAGAGCGCCGAGCATGCCGAGGCCGAGGAGATCGAATTTCACCAGGCCGCCGTAGGCTGCGTCGTCTTTGTCCCACTGGATGACACTGCGGTTTTCCATGCGCGCCCACTCGGTGGGCACGACGTCGGCGATGGGACGGTCGCAGATGACCATGCCGCCGGAGTGGATGCCGAGATGGCGCGGCTGGCCCTTGAACTGGGTGGCCAGCGCGACGACGGGGTCGGGCGGGTCTTCGAGACCCCGCGACCAGGCGTCGATGGCGCCCTGGGGGTAGCCGAGTGCGCGCCCGGCGTCGCGGACGGCGCCCTTGGTGCGGTAGGTGATGACGTTGGCGACCTGGGCGGCGTTGTCGCGGCCGTATTTTTGGTACACGTACTGGATGACTTCCTCGCGCCGGCCGGCTTCAATGTCGAGGTCGATATCGGGTGGGCCGTCGCGGTCGGGCGAGAGGAAGCGCTCGAAGAGGAGCTTCGCGTGGATAGGTTCAACGGCGGTGATGCCGAGCGCGAAGCACACGGCGGAGTTCGCTGCCGACCCACGCCCCTGGCAGTAGATGTTTTCGCGGTGGCAGAAATCGACAATGTCGTTGACGATGAGAAAGTACCCGGGGAAGTCCAGATCCTCGATGACACGGAGCTCCCGCTCGATCTGCTCCCGCGCCTTCTGTTTGATCTCTTCCGGTCTGCTCTTGTACCGCTCCGGCGCACGCTTGTCGACGATCCCCCGTAGGTACTCCATCTCGTTTCCGTAGGGCTCCGGTACGTCCCACTTTGGGAGGTTCGGGGCAACGAGGTCGAAGGCAAACGCGCAGCGCTCGGCCACGCGGACGGTCTCATGTACGAGCGCGTCCCTGCCGGGGGCTGCACGCAGGAGGCGCTCGGCGCTGCGCAGCCACGCTGCGCCGAGGGGATGGAGGTGGGGTTCGGCCTGGGAGAGGGATTCCCGGCGCGCGAGGGCTGCTTTGGCGGCGGCGAGGTGGCCGTCGGCAAGCGTGGCAGCACGCGGAGCACCGGAGAGGATGCGGCTGAGGCGCGGGTCGGCGCGGTCGAGATCGGCAAACTGGTCGGCATCCTCCGGCAGCCCCCGGACCTGGTATTCCAGGCTCACGTTCTCGGCACCGAAACAGTCGACGATGCGGTCAAGCTCCGGGAGCCAGACGTGATCAACGAGGATGTGAAAACCCGGCCCGAAGTTTTCCAGGGGCGGGTATACGCACACGTCCTTTTCACCGCCGCGCATGTGGGCATCGGTGATGAGGTGCGACAGGTTGACGTAGCCTTCGTAGCCCACAGCCAAGACAGTGAGGGCGCGGTCCGGCTCGAGGGACAACTCTGCTCCGAAAATGGTTTCGAGCCCGGTGCCGCGCGCGGCTTCGGCAAACTTCACCGCGCCGTAGAACCCATCGCGATCCGTCAGGGCCAGGCCGGTCAGCCCAAGCTCCACGGCGCGCGCGACGAGGTCCTCTGGCTCGCTCGCTCCACCGAGAAAAGAGTATGAGCTGGTGCAGTGCAGCTCGGCAAAGGGGGTGGCGCCAGGCTGGACGTGCTCCGGGACCGGGCGCGTGTGTGGGGCGGGGAGCAGATCGGGGGCATCGCGGCCGCTCATGATCGCCTCGAGCGTCTTCCAGCTCAGTGGCGCTGCATTCACCCCTTCGAACATGTGTAGTATTTTCGCACACCTGTTCTTATCGCGCAAATTTGAACCAATCGGTTTAGCAATCTACCTGGAGAGATATGCGGTTTTTGTGATTTTGTAAAAATATTTCTAGACCGAGTTGTACATTTGCATGCAATGCTGCTACCGTTACGTTTCATCATCAACAATGAAGGAGAAAATAAACATGTTGAAGAAGCTGACCGCACTGGCTGCCGCAGCCGTTATTGCTACTACCGGCCTGACCGCCTGCAGCAACGAGGAGACCTCTGCTAGTGGCGGCGACACCACGACCGTCCGCATCGGCACCACCGATGCTTCTAAGAAGGCGTGGAAGGTCTTCGAGGATAAGGCTAAGGAAGAGGGTATCAAGCTGGATATCCAGAACTTCGGCGATTACTCCACCCCGAACACCGCCCTCAGCGAGGACCAGCTGGATGTCAACCTCTTCCAGCACCTCAAGTTCCTCGCCGAGTACAACGTGGGTGCCGGCGATGACCTCACCCCTGTGGGCGCTACCGAGATCGTGCCGCTCGCTATCTTCTGGAAGGATCACACCTCCCTCGACGGCATCGAGGGCGAAGGCATTGCTATCCCGAACGATCCGTCCAACCAGGGTCGCGCTATTAACGTGCTCGTCCAGGCTGGCCTAGTGAAGCTGAAGACCGAGGGACTCATCACCCCGACCCCGGCCGATATCGACCAGGAAGCATCCAAGGTGAAGGTGCAGCCCGTTGACGCCGCGCAGACCACCGCCGCTTACGGCGAGGGCAAGCCCGCCGTCATCAACAACTCCTTCCTCGACCGCGCCGGCATCGACCCGACGACCTCCGTGTTCCAGGATGACCCGAACTCCACCGAGGCCGAGCCGTACATCAACGCGTTCGTGACCAAGGCAGAGGACAAGGACGATCCCACCATCCAGAAGCTCGTCCAGATCTGGCACGATCCGGAGGTCACCGCCGCTGTTGCCGATGACTCCAACGGCACCTCCGTCCCGGTTGAGCGCTCCGCCGAGGAGCTCCAGGCTATCCTCGACCGCCTCGAAGAAGCGCAGAAGGCCGGCAAGTAAGTTACACTTTGCACACACACGAACCGCCCCTCGGGGCGGTTTTTGTCCGCTACCACCTTGGGAGAACATGTGACCTACACACAGGGAACTCGCGTCGAGTTCCGCAACGTCAATAAGATCTTTTCCAACGGGGGAAAGACGACACAAGCGCTCAAAGACATCAACCTCACCGTCGAACCCGGTGAGATCCTTGGTGTGATCGGCTACTCCGGCGCCGGCAAGTCCACCCTCGTCCGCATGATCAACGGACTCGATACGCCCACCTCCGGTGAGGTGCTTATCGACGGCACGGATATCGTTCCGCTGCCCGAGCGGAAGCTGCGCAGCCTGCGTAGCTCCATCGGCATGATTTTCCAGCAGTTCAACCTGTTCAACTCCCGCTCGGCGGCAGCGAACATCGAGTACCCGCTGAAGCTCGCCGGCGTGCCCAAGGCGGAACGCAAGCGCCGCGTGGCGGAGCTCCTCGAATTCGTCGGCCTCTCTGACAAGGGCGGTAACTACCCCGAGCAGCTGTCCGGTGGCCAGAAGCAGCGCGTGGGCATCGCCCGTGCGCTCGCCACCAACCCCTCCCTCCTGCTTGCTGACGAAGCGACCTCCGCCCTCGACCCCGAAACCACCCTCGATGTCCTTCACCTCCTGCGCAAGGTGAACAGGGAGCTGGGCATCACCATTGTCGTCATCACTCACGAGATGGGTGTTGTCCGTGCCATCGCCGATAAGGTTGCCGTCATGGAGGCCGGCCGCGTCGTGGAGTACAACGACGTCTACCACGTCTTCTCCGATCCGCAGACACCCGTCGCTGAGCGCTTCGTGCAGACCACGCTGCGCAACGAGCCGGACCAGGTGGAGTCGGAATCCCTGCTTGCCGGAGACGGTCGCCTGTTCACCATCGAGCTCACCGAGCACTCCGGGTTCTTCGATGCCGTCGGCGATGCCCGCGCAGCCGGTGTCGGCATCAACATCGTCCACGGCGGTGTCACGACGCTGAAGACCCACTCGTTTGGCAAGATCACCGTGCGGCTGACCGGCCCCGCGGATGCCATCGACACCTTCGCGCACCACCTGGAGCGCACCACCCAGATTTCCGAAATTCGAGGAGAGATCTAACCATGACCACGACCTACATTGCAGCCGACTGGAGCCGCCTCGGCGACACCTTCCTCGAATCAATCCAGCAGACCCTGTTCATGGTGATCACGACGATCATCATCGGCGGCATCGCCGGCCTCATCATCGGCACGCTGCTGTACACCACGCGCAATGGCGGCATCATGCAGTCCAGGCCCGCGTACTTCATCCTCAACTTCCTGGTGAACTTCATCCGCCCCATCCCCTTCATCATCCTCGTCAGCTTCCTGGCGCCCGTGACGAAGGCAGCGGTGGGATCCACCATCGGCACGACCCCCGCCATCTTCGTCATGAGCGTGGCGGCGACTTTCGCGGTTGCCCGCATCGTCGAGCAAAACCTCGTCGCCATCGACCCGGGTGTCATTGAAGCGGCCAGGTCCATGGGTGCCGGCCCCTGGACGATCGTCCGCACCGTCATCCTCCCCGAGGCACTCGGCCCACTCATCCTGGGCTTCACCTTCATCTTCATCGCCATCGTCGACATGTCCGCTATGGCCGGCTACATCGGCGGCGGCGGACTCGGCGACTTCGCCATTGTCTACGGCTACCGCGCCTTCGACCTCGAAGTCACCTACGTGGCCACGTTCATTATCATTATCATCGTGCAAATCGCCCAACTATTCGGAAACTGGCTGTCCAAGAAAGTTATGCGCCGATGACCGCGTTATTGTTCGACCTGTACGGAGTCGTGATCCAACACCGCACCCCCGCCGACCACGCCCGCGTGGCCGATCAGCTGGGTGTGGGTGACGGGTTCTGGGAGGCCTACGAGCGCACCCGCGCACCGTACGATGCCGGCCAGATTTCCGACGCCGACTGGTGGCGAAACCTTGACCCCACCATCGACCTCGACACCGCGGTGCGCGTGGAAGCGGAAACGCTCAGCCACGCCTACCCCGCCATGGTCGACTTCCTGTCCTCCCTCAAGGAGTCCGGCTACCGCATCGGAGTCTTGAGCAACCTCCCCCACATGCTTGCCGACAACCTCCTCGCCGTCCACCCCTGGTTCTCCAAGCTGGACTCCCTCACGTTCTCCTGCCGGATCGGCGTGAACAAGCCCGACCCCCGCGCCTACGCGCAGGCACTTGCAGACCTCGACGCCGACGCCGAGGACACCCTCTTCTTCGACGACACACAGGCCAACGTTCTCGCCGCCCGCGAGGCCGGCCTCCTGTCAGCCCTCGTGGACCGTGCCGACCCCGTCGCCTCCGTCCGCGCTGCCATCAAGGAATACGACGCCATCCCCTGATGCCACCCACTGGTCGGTAGCCTTGCCAGGTTTACCGCACGAGGCAACAACGCCCTCGCGGTGAACCTTCTCCAGGCGCACGAGATACCGACCGGAACGCCCACGGAACCAGACACGATCCCCACGGGCGTCGACAAGCTCCAACTCCCCGGGAGCAACAGGAACCTGAGAGGCGATCGCAACCTCAGCCACCTGCTCCGCGGGGCCATAAATCGACCGCCCACGCAGCTGCGGAACAAACAGAGTCCTGCTCGTCAGCGCCGCATACGCCGCCTCCGCATTCAACCGGCCATACGAATACCCCCACGGCAACAGCTGAAACACCGGCGCAAAACGATGCCCCTTGTTATGCGATGTCTCCCAAATCGCCTCCCCGCCCAGGCGATCATCCAACGCCTTCGCCAACGGGCGCCCCTTAATCGCACAGCACATATCCCGCTTGCCATGCGTACAGACGAGCCCCATCGGCTGCGTCACTTCCACCCCCTGCGGATCAGCGAGATCAATGTCCAAGATGTCCTCCGCGCACGTCACCGTCATGCAGACAATCCGTGGCGACGGTGCGAACCGCACCACATACACCGACGGTGCCTCGCGTAAAAAGCTATGGATCTCCGGCTTGCGAATGAACTGGAACCCGTATCCCACGGACTCCACCTGCTTCTTCAGCGCCGCCGCTGTCTCCCGGCCCAGCGCCGTCCCGTCCAGAACATCGTGACCCCAGCCGCCCAGGCGCTCAAACAGCACAAGGCCGCGCCCCTGCTTGGCGGTTCCCGGCAGCGACTCTGCGATCACATCTGAACATCTCACTGTCATGACCACCATTGTACTTTTACAACAATTTGGTCACACTGATGGCATTTCGTCACACGCGCCCGCTACGGTGGAATGTATGAAACCTACTGCTGTTGTCGTCGCATGCCTTGCCACCGCCCTCGTCCTCCAGGGCTGCTCCGCGCAGCAGCCTGTGCCCGAGGCCGTCACCGAATCCACTACCGTCACCTCCGCGGAGACGAAACAATCCACCGTGGACACTGACCCCACCACAACCGATGCTTCACCGATCGGTAAAGCGGACATGGACGTGAAGACCACGCGTGCCGGTGGCGAGTGGGACCTCGTGGTGACGGACATTCGCGTCGGCCACCACCAGGGCTTCGACCGGATCGTCTTCGATTTCACCGGCACAGGCACGCCCGGCTATTACATCACCTACACCGACTCCCCCACGCAGCAGGCCAGCGGCTACCCGCTCGTCCCCGCGGGAGACTCGTACATTGATATTGCCATCGACGGCACGACGTACCCCTTCGAGGTGGATGAGCAGCCCGGCTCGCAGGCCACCACACCCGACCTGCCGGTGGTTAAGGAAGTCGCTGACGGCGGCACGTTCGAGGGGCGCAGCCAGTATGTTGTGGGCATCGGTGGCCCGAAGAAGCCGTTCGCCGTCGGGGTGTTGGAGAACCCCACACGGCTTGTTATGGACGTCATCACTGACTAGCCGTACACGGCCTCCACACTCCAGCGACCGGCGCGCCACAGCAGCAGCCACGCATGTTCATCGTCGGTGCGCACCTGCCTGCCCACTACCTGCATCCGCGCATGCTGTCCCAGGCTTGTCGATGCCCACCAGCGTCCATCCACCGCCCACGGTCCCGCCCACGCGGTCACAACGAACCGCTTTTTCCCCCACGCCAGTGCGAACGGCTCGCCGGTCAGCTGCGCCTCGGCATCGAGGGCGACGGGGCGGCCCTCGCTGGTGACGAGCTGGACGCGGGCGGAGGGGTGCCGCCACGCGGGGTAGGGAGCGGGGATTTTCCCCGCCCACGGGCCGTCCACGGGGCGCGGGGGTGGGGTGTCCTCGCCGAACGGCACGAGGTGCACGCGCTCTGTGGGGCCACGGCCGCCGGACTCCACGGGCGTAAGTACGCGGTCAGTGCCGAGGGTGGACTGGAGGCGCATGGCCACCTGGCGGGCTTTCTCCCGCTTGGCGCTGCCCTCCGACCACAGGCCCGTGGACTCCGGCACGTGGCATTCCAGCGGGGTGAGCGTGAACTCGACGATCCCGTCGCCGTCCGTGGCCTCGGCGGGGCCACGCGCGGTCAGCCAGCCGTCGAGTTGCCAGCGCACGCGGTCGGCGGTGGCTTCCTCCGTCAGATCCTCGCGAGTGCGCCACGCGCGCTGGACCTCCTTCCCACCGGTGAATACGGCTGTGACAAGGAGGCGTGCGCACGTAAGCCCGGCGGTGGCGAGCGCGTCGTGAAGGCGGGCGGCGAGGTGGCGGGCGGCGAAGGCGGCGGCGTCGACGCGGGTGATGGGGTCCTCGGGAACCATCGTCACACTGAGGTCCGGGGCATCGACGGCAGAGGAGACTTTCTTTCCGGGGTCGGCACGGGCGATGGCGTGGCAGCGCCCGCCGGCGGCGCCGAACCGGGTGGTGACGGAGGTGGAGGGGAGCGCTGCGAGCTCGCCGAGGGTGTGCACGCTGAGGTCGGCAAATTTCCGCACCACGTCCGCGTCGCAGTGCAGCGCCTCCTCGGCCACGAGCTGTCCCAGGGGCTGGGGTGCAAGGAACGCAGCGGATTCGCCGGGAGGCACGATGGCGCCGGCGCGGGAGGCGAGGAAGGCGGTGGTGATTTCGTCGGCAATTCCGGCGAGGCAGTCCACCCCGCTGCGGGCGGCAGCATCGAGGATTTTCTCCGCGGCGATCTCCTCGCCACCGTAGAACTTCGCCGCCGCACGCATGTCCACCACGATGAGTCCAGGGCGGACAACCTCGATGGTGGAGACGACATCGTCGAGACCACAGGCGATGGACTCGAAGTAGCGGGCATCGCGGTCCGGGTCTGCGACGGCATCGCGCATACCGGGAGCGAGCGCCTGCGCGTGCCGCAACCGCATGCCGCGCCGGATTCCGCGCCCGCGGGCAGCTCCGTTAGCCACCCACACGGCGCCATTTTTTGTGATGACCGCAGGGCCCCCGTCCAGCTCCGCCGCGTGAATCGGCCAATCGGGGAACCACAGCGCCATGACGCGCACGGTCTTACACCGCCCGCAGCGTCGGCCGCTCACCCACGTACAACGTGGTCTGCCCCGTCCGACGCGTCTTTGTCTCCGCCTGCACGTCCAGCACCACACTCGTGATCCGCCCGCTGCCCCGGGCGATGCCACGGAACCCGACGACGTGGCCCGTCAGCGTCAGCGCCGGCGACGGCAACCGCGTACCGACGGTCACCAGGGCCGCCGTCCCCTCGCGCAGCTTCGCCATGAGCGGTCGCGCACGTGTGGGCGACACGGTCGTCACAGCCGCTGTGTGGTAGATGACGAGGTCCATGTGCTCGGCAAGGAGCCCGACCACGTGCAGCGGGTCCGGGCCGGGATCGGGAATGACGAGCACATTGTCGGCGCTGCCACGGCCCTCCAGCGCCGAGGTGAGGACGAGCTCCGGCCACCCCACAACAGCCACGAACGCACCGGAATCGGACGCATGTGCGATAAGCTCGACGGCGAGCGCTGGGCAGTCGTTCATACTGGTGACGGCGCGACGAGGAAGACCGGGAACGCCGGCGAGCAATTCGATAACCGCACGACTGGGGACGGTGGGGCCCATCGCCTCCATCCGCGCGCGCAGTTTCGCAATCTGCGCGAGGCGCCCATTTTCGAACACCTCCCCATTTCGAACGCTCGTTCCAACCATGCCCCACAATTTAGTCGCGCCCAAACCGCCCCGTCAAGTACCATGGTGACCATGTACTACGGCACCATGCGCTCCCATCGCACCCCCATCAACACCCCAGCAACCGTCCGCATCGGAGCCAGTGCACTCGCCGGCATCGCCACCGCCATCATGACCACGAGCCTGCCGTTTGCGGTCTCCGCACCCGTCGCGCTCATCGCCATCGTCGTCGCCGTCGTCCTCATGCTCATGCACCCCTACCGGCGCGAACTCCGCGCGTACTACGAAGCGCACGGTGGTTTCTCCTCCACTGGCCGCAGCAAAATCCAGTTCCTGCTTCCCCTGTTTCCCCTCTGGTTCCTCATCATGCTCAGCCCGCTCATGGCGCCCGCCCACCCGGTGCTCACCGGGCTCATGTTTGTCGCTGGTATGGCAGGTGTGTGGATCAGCTTCCCGCATGTGGATGGCACGCGACTGGCAGCGTTCTTAGACTAGAAAACGTGACAAGTAATCCTGTAACTTTCAACCCCCCGCGTCCCTGATCTGGCAACGGAATTCATCGGGTCGATCTTCAACGATTACGATCCCCGCGAGTACACACCCGGCGCGGATTTCCTCACCCGCCAGGAGGACCGCAAGAAGGTCTCTCCCTCGGCGATCCCTGCAGTCGGCCGTCCCCTCACTGAGGCAACGAAGGAGCTAGTCGACGTCCTGGAGCACGACTCCAACCTCCGTCACCCTCAGTTCTTTGGTTTCATCCCCGGCCCCGCACAGTCTGTTTCCTGGCTCGGCGATGCCATCGCCACGGCGTACAACCCGCACGCCTCCAACTGGGCACAGTCCCCCGGCGCGAGCGCGTTGGAAAAGCAGGTTCTCGACTGGGCGTGCGAGGCTGTCGGCATCAGCGCCCCGAACCGCGGCGGCATCCTCGTCTCCGGTGGCTCGATGGCGAACCTCACCGGGCTCATGGCAGCCCGCGAGTCCCGTATTGACCTAGACGAGATTCCCCTCGCGCGGGTCTACACCACCGAGCAGACGCACTCGTCGGTAAATAAGGCGCTGCGCATCATCGGCGTGCGCCCGCGTATTTTGCCTGTCGACGAGCACTTCCGCATGCCGCCGGATGTCCTCCGCGAGGCGATCGAGGAGGACCGCGCGAAGGGGCTGAAACCGCTTGCGGTTGTGGGCACGTGTGGCACGACGAACACCGGCGCCATCGACCCGCTCGATGCGATTGCCGATATCTGCGAGGAGTTCGGCCTGTGGTTCCACGTCGACGGTGCCTACGGTGGCTCCGTGGTCTTAAGCTCCCACAAGGATGACGCACACGGTGTCGAGCGCTGCGACTCGATGGCCTGGGACGGGCACAAGTGACTGTTCCAAACCTACGGCCTCGCCATGCTCCTGGTGAAGGACCGCACGGACCTCGTCCGCGCGTTTAGCGCCGGCGGCGAGTACCTACAGGACGTGGAGGGCGGCTCCCAGAACCCCGACTGGTGGGACATGGGACCCGAGCTCACCCTGCAGACGGTGGGTACCGAGCGCCTGACGCAGATGATCGACAGCTCCATCGCCGTGGCGAAGCTATTTGAGAAGGAGATCGCCACCGTCGAGGGGATCAGCATCGTCACGCCGGCGTGTCACGTTCACGACCGGCAGCGAGGAGCGCAACGTGCAGCTTGCCGAGTACCTGCGCCGTCACAATATCGCCGGCATCTGGACAACGACCCTCAACGATAAAAATGTCCTCCGCCTGTGCACCATCTCCCCCGACGAAACGCCGGAGGATATGGAGGCACTGGTGAAGGACATTCGTCAGGCTCTGGAGGTTATTCCCACTCGATCGTAGCCGGGGGCTTCGACGTGACATCGAGAACCACGCGGTTAATCTCCGGCACCTCGTTGGTGATCCGCGTGGAGATCTTCTCCAGCACGTCGTAGGGGACGCGGGTCCAGTCTGCAGTCATCGCGTCCTCAGAGGTCACCGGACGCAGGACGATCGGGTGACCGTACGTGCGACCGTCGCCCTGAACGCCGACGGAGTGAACATCAGCCAGGAGCACGACCGGGCACTGCCAGATCTCGTTGTCCAACCCGGCGTCGGAAAGCTCCGTACGAACAATGAGGTCAGCGGCGCGCAAGATATCGAGTCGCTCGCGGGTGACCTCACCGATGATGCGGATACCAAGGCCCGGGCCGGGGAACGGCTGGCGCCCGACGATGACCTCCGGCAGGCCGAGCTCGCGGCCGACGGCGCGAACCTCGTCCTTGAACAGGAGACGGAGGGGCTCGACAAGCTCGAACTCCACGTCGTCGGGAAGCCCACCGACATTGTGGTGGCTCTTAATGTTGGCGGTACCGGAACCACCGCCCGACTCAACAACGTCCGGGTACAGCGTGCCCTGGACCAAAAAGCCCACGTCCTCACCATCAAGGACACCGGCGACCGCGCGCTCAAAGGAGCGGATGAACTCCGCACCGATCACCTTGCGCTTCGCCTCCGGCTCCGTCACCCCGGCGAGCTTGGACAAAAACGCCTCGGACTCATCGACGGTGACCAGCTTCGCGCCCGTCGCCTTCACAAAGTCCTCTTCCACCTGCTGACGCTCCCCCGCACGCAGCAGACCATGATCCACAAACACACACGTCAGGCGGTCACCGATGGCGCGCTGCACAATCGCCGCAGCCACCGCCGAATCAACACCACCCGACAGGCCACAAATCGCCCGACCATCACCAATCTGCTGGCGAACCTTCTCCACCAGCTCATCAGCGATATTCTCGGCCGTCCACTCCTGCTTCAGCCCGGCGATCTCCGTCAGAAACCGGGTAAGCACCTCCTGGCCGTGCTCCGAATGCAGCACCTCCGGGTGATACTGCACGCCCGCCATCTTCTTTGCCGGGCACTCAAACGCAGCCACCGGCGCGCCCGCCGACGTCGCCGTTACCGTAAAGCCCTCCGGCGCCTTACTCACAGAATCACCGTGGCTCATCCACACGTTATGCGCGGACAACCCCTCATGCAGCACGCCGCCGTCGACGTTGAGCTTCGTACGGCCGTACTCGCGATCCCCCGTCGCAGCCACCGTACCACCCAGGGTATTCGTCATTGCCTGGAAGCCGTAGCAGATACCGAACACCGGCACGCCGAGCTCTAGCAGCCCCTCCTGCAGCGCCGGTGCACCATCCTCGTACACCGACGAGGGGCCACCCGACAGAATCAGCGCCGCGGGGTTTTTCGCCTTCACCTCTTCCACCGGCATCGTGTGAGGAATTACCTCAGAGTACATGCGCGCCTCACGCACGCGACGAGCAATCAGCTGCGCGTACTGAGCGCCGAAATCTACAACTAATACTGGGCCTTGAGTCACGAGTATCATTCTAACGTAATGACTCCTACCTTCTACTTCGACGGCACCTGCGGTTTTTGTACACGCAGCGCCCGACTGCTCGCCCGGCTCACCCGCGGGCTTGCCGTGAAGCCCGCGCAGCTCGACGACTCCGCCATCTACCGCAGCGCCGCCGGGCTCGAGTACGTGGAAAACGCGTCCATCGGCAGGGCGCTAGCTGCACACGGGAGATGGCTGCCCATCCGCTTCGCCGGGCGCATGCTGTGCTGGCCTATGTTCGCGCCGGCGTATCGGTTTATCGCCTCTCACCGGCGGTGTTCCGCTAGCGGTTGCAGGGTCTAGGAGGCTACTTTAGGATCAGCCCCATGGGGGCATTTGAAACCTTGGGGGCACTGCAATCCCGCGGAATGGAGATCGTACAGGGTGGGGCCGGCATGGCGTACACCGAGATCATGCGGCACGGCTTTTCGCGCGCGCAGGCGAAAAACCTGGAGCGTCTCGCAGGGGTCTATTGCACGCGGACGCGGTCCTCGCGAATGCAGGCGGCGGCCGTCGCGCACGCCACTGAGACGGGGAAATCAGTTGCGCAGCTGCTGCTCATCGAGAAGCAGGTGAAGAAGCTGAAGAACAAGAACAACGCGTGGCCGATGCGCCAGGTGTTGTGCAAGGTGCGCGGCCACGACGTGGATATCTCGCGGGAGGCCAGTCGGCTTCTCGACGAGTGGAACCCCGCCCCCACCCAAGACACCGACACCACGCCCACCGCCCGCTTCGCGGACGTCAAGAACACGCTGCGCCGACGGCTCGTCATCGAAGCCGACGAGCACACGCTGCGGCAGCGGGAACTCGAGGCGCGAGACTACGCGCGGAAGAATGGGGTGACGCTGGGACAGGCCGTCGAAAAGCTACTACTGGAGGGAACCGGGCCGGTACGGATGGCCAGAACCACCATCATCGTCGGGCTCGACGAAGCGACGCGGATCGAGCGAGGCGACGGCGACGACATCATCGTCGGGCTTACCGACGGCTCCCGGGTGCGCGGTGCGGAACTCGCACGGCAGGCGTTCCTCGAGCAAGGGCACGTCGTCCTCGTCCACCCCGAGGAAGGTGCCGTCGACGCCTACCGCTTCCGGCGCACCGCAACAAAAAAGCAGCGCATCATGTGCGCTGCCGAATCCCCCATGTGTGCCTGGCCGAGCTGCAACCAGCCCGCCGACACCTGCGAAGTCAACCACAACCAGCCGTGGAAAGCCGGCGGACTTACTAACGTTAAAAACCTCTCGCCCCTGTGCCGCTTCCACAACGGCTGGGCGAACAACCCCCGGCACGGCGCGCTCGTGAAAATCCGCGGCATCACCTACCGAAGGCCACCGCCCGGGGGCGGACCCCCGCAGCGCAACGAACATCCCGTCGCGCTGCTGGGCGCCATGCGTTATACGAGGTCTAGCTGAACCTTCTGGAAACTCTTCAGGTCCGTGTAGCCGCACTTTCCCATGCTGCGACGAAGCGCACCATTGAAGTTGAACTCGCCAAGCGGGCTGGAGCTCGGGCCGTGGAGAACATAATCCAGGCTCACCAGCTCGTCGCGGTTAGCAACCTGCTCCACCATGGAACGGGGGAACTTGGGGTGCGCAGCCGACGCCTGCCAGTACAGGCCCTCGCCTGCGGCCTCCTTGGACTTGGCCAGCGGTGCACCAAGCGTGACGGCATCGGCACCACAGGCAATGGCCTTCACGGCATCACCCGTCAACTCGATTTCACCGTCGGCGATGATGTGCACGTAGCGGCCGCCCGTCTCGTCCAGGTAGTCCCGACGCGCGGCGGCAGCGTCCGCAATGGCGGTGGCCATCGGCGTATTGATGCCGGAGGTTGCCCAGTTGGTGGTGTCGCCTGCGCCGACGATGACGCCGGCGGCGCCGGTACGCATGAGGTGCAGCGCCGTGTGGTAATCCGACACCGAACCAGCGATGACCGGGGTATCCAGGGAGCCGATGAACTCCTTCAGGTTCAGTGGCTCGCCCTCCTTGGTCACGTGCTCCGCGGAGACGACAGTGCCCTGCACCACGAGGACGTGCAGGCCGGCATCCTGCAGGACGGGGGCGAGCTCGCGGGCGTGCTGCGGGGAGACGCGGACGGCGACGATGGCACCGGCGGAGCGGACGGCGGCGATGCGCTCACCGAGGAGGTCGAGGTCGAGCTCCTTCTGGTGCATCTGCTGGAGGACGCGGGTGGCGGCCCACTCGTCGTCTTCGTCTTCAAGCGCTTCGCGGATCTGCTCGATGGCGGCGTTGAGGTCGGTTTCGCGGCCCCACAGGCCCTCCGCGTTGATGACGCCGAGGCCACCCTGCTTGTCCATCTCGATGATGAACTCGGGTGTGGCTAGTGCGTCGGTAGCATGGGAGAGGAAGGGGGTTTCGAACTCGTAGGCGTCGATCTTCCAGCGGGTGTCGACGTCCTTGGAGCTGCGGGTGCGTCGCGACGGAACGACGGCGATGTCATCCAGGTGATACGTCGTGCGGGCCTCGCGGCCAATGCCAATTTCCTTATGTTCGCGCAATGTAATCTCCTTAGCGCAGCTCGTAGTTCGGGGCCGCGACGGTCATCTGTATATCGTGGGGGTGGCTTTCACGGAGACCAGCGGCGGTGATCTGCACGTACTGGGCCTTCCACAGATCCTCAATTTCGTGAGAACCTGTGTAGCCCATGGCTGCGCGGAGGCCGCCAACGATCTGGTGTAGGACGGCATCGATATCGCCCTTAAATGGGGTGCGCCCCTCGATACCCTCGGGGACGAGCTTGTCATCGCTGGTGACATTGGCCTGGAAGTAGCGGTCCTTAGAATAGGAGCGTTTCTCGCCGTGGAGGCCACGGCCCTGCATGGCACCCATGGAGCCCATGCCCCGGTACCGCTTGTACTGCTTACCACCGACGGTGATGATCTCGCCAGGCGCTTCGGTGGTGCCAGCAAGCATGGAGCCAAGCATGACAGTGGAAGCACCAGCGGCGAGGGCCTTGGCGATGTCACCGGAGTATTGCATGCCGCCGTCGGCGATAACGGGAACACCGGCCTTGTGTGCAGCGGTGGACGCCTCGAGGATAGCGGTGATCTGCGGTGCGCCGACACCGGCAACGACGCGTGTGGTACAGATGGAGCCCGGTCCAATGCCCACCTTGATGGCGTCTGCGCCAGCATCGATCATGGCCTGTGCAGCGGAGCGCGTGGCCAAGTTGCCGCCGATGATCTGGGCACGGTCGCCAAAGTCCTTCTTCAGGCGCGCAACCATCTCCAAGGCGAAGTTGTTGTGCGCGTGCGCGGTGTCCACGACGAGCGCGTCACAGCCGGCCTCGATGAGTTGGGCGCCACGATCATACGCGTCGGCGTTGGTGCCCACGCCTGCTGCAACGCGAAGGCGACCAGCCTCGTCCTTAGTGGCCAGCGGGTATGCCTCGGACTTCACAAAGTCTTTCACGGTAATGAGGCCCACGAGCGTGTTGTCGTCCTTGACAATCGGGAGTTTCTCCACGCGGTGCTCGCTCAGCAGCTTGAGCGCCTCGTCCTTGGTAACGCCCTCCTTTGCCACGATCAGCGGCATCGGTGTCATAACATCCTTGACCAGGCGGTTCATGTCTGGCTCGAAGCGCATGTCACGGTTGGTGCAAATACCAAGCAGCTTGCCCTTTTCATCCACGACGGGCAGGCCGGAGATGTGGTACTTGCCGCACACCTCGTCCACCTGCGCGATGGTCATATCGGGGGTGGCGATGACCGGGTCGGTGATCATGCCGGATTCGCTGCGCTTGACGCGCTCCACCTCGTGTACCTGGTCCTCCACGGAGAGGTTACGGTGCAGAACGCCGATGCCACCGTGGCGCGCCATGGCGATGGCCATGCGGGACTCGGTCACGGTGTCCATAGCTGCGGACAGAATCGGGATATTGAGCTCGATCCCCTTGGAGAGGCGCGTCTTGGTGTGCACGCCGGAGGGGATGACATTGGATTCGGCGGGAAGAAGAAGAACATCGTCGAAGGTAAGCCCGGTGAATGCTACCTTGTTCGGATTGTCACCACCGGTGTGAACGGGCGTAGAAGTCACGTGAGATTCCTTAATATTTTGGAGCTGTTATCGCGTACTCCCACTATAGTCCCCGTATTGATACCTGGAACGCAACCACCTAGGCTAATCGTTGTGACTATGCCACTTGATCCTTTTGCCGGTGATCCGAACGACCCAGCCTCCTTCATCGAGGACGATGACACGGATATGCAGCAGCCCCTGTCGATGGAGCAGCGTGCCAGCCTGATGGAGGATTTGCGCTGGCTAGGTGAGTTTAAAAAGCACATCGCGCCACGCGGCTACCGGGGAATTTTCTTCTTCTGCGAGGACTGCCGGGAAAACCACTTCTACGACTGGGATATCCTCGTCGACCACTACCGGGCGATGCTCAACGGTGAGCTGTCCCCCGTGCATGAGCCAGGCGTGAGCGTCCGCCCCGAGGAGTACCTGCCGTGGGATTACTGCCTCGGGTTCGTGGACGGGATTCACGCCCGCTAGTCGATAATCGGGGGCGCGCCGATCTCGGGGGAATGCGTGGGGGTTGTTGTCGGGGCGGGGGCAACCGTCCCCGTCTCCAGTGTCGGTGCCACGTCGATGGACGTGGTTGGGGCAACCGGCTCGGGTGTCACGGTGACGGTTTCGGTCACGGTCACGGTGGGCTGTGGTTCCGTCGAGGTAGGTGTGGACTCCTCCTGCACCGGTGCGGGGGCGGGGGTTTGCGTGACAGTCACGGTCTGTGTCGGTACCTCTTCTGGCTTGTCGACGCCCTCCTGCTGCGTATTCTCCAACGCAGCGGCAAGCACGTGGGCCTGCTCCAGGAGAGCGAGGGCACCGTCGGTGTCGCCGCGGGTACGCGCATCATCGGCCTCGCGCAGCGTGGAGGCGAGCTCCACCACCGCGGCGTGGTCGCCGAAGAGAGACTTGTTGGCCACCCACAGGGCGTCGCCAGGCTGAGAGTTGAAGATCGCACCGCCGACACCGGCGATGACGAGGGCGGAGGCCGCAGCGCCGACGATACCGGCACCGACGAACCCACGCCAGCCACCGCGGCGCTTCTGGTCACGGGAGGCCACGAAGAGCGGAGCGGGCGGGATGTCGTGCCCCACTTCGTCGACAAGCTCAGCAAAGTCAGACGCGAAATCATCCCCCGAGGAGGGAACCTCACCTTTAGACAATGCCGTTAGAAAAGCATCGGTGGTGAAAAGATCATCACTCATTTGCGGTCGCACCTTCATTCTCGTACATCCGTCGCATGGTGGCGATCGCCCGATGCTGGGCGACGCGGACTGCGCCGGGTGTAGAACCTATAATCTCCGCTGTCTCATCGGCGGATAAGCCGACAAAAACACGCAAAATAATAATTTCGCGAGCCCTGTCACTTAAACAATCGAGAATCTCCCTCACTCTGTTACTACCATCTGCTACCAGGGCATATCCCTCGGGAGTCAGGCCCTCATCGGTAGATTCGGGGATGGTGTCCGTGGGAGTGGTTTTGTCGCGTCCCATCGACCGGTACGCATCGGCAACCTTGTTGGACGCGATGCCGTAAACGAACGCCATAAACGGGCGCCCCTGATCCTGATAGCGACCGATGGACTGGGCAACAGCGAGGCAGATCTCCTGGGCGATATCCTCCGCGTTGGGGATGCGGCCCCCGGAGATGCGGGCGCGGGTATAGCGGACGACGGGCGGGTGGATGATGCGAATGATCGATCGTAGCGCTTTGGCATCCCCGTTGGCAGCACGAGGGACGAGCGGCGCTAGCTCGTGGTCAATGTCGCTCATCGCTCCCCTTTCATCTATGGAAACCTTACCCTGCAGACTTGGCGGTTATACATTAACGTATTGAGTGTTGGCGCTTGTAATAAAGTTCACCAAGGATTAACCTGCTGCCGTTGACGCAGTGCAATCGGCCTTTTTAACCACCAGTTAGTGTATTAGCCAGATTGCCGTAACCATCGTGCTACATCCCGTTCACCAAAGCCTACAAGACTCCTTTGATATCTGAGAAACCTACGCCAGACAAAGGAGATTGACAGTGCCACAGCCTAAGAAGTTGCCTGGACCCCAGATGGATGTATGGGATTGGCAGGTGCACGGCTCCTGCCGCGGCAAGGACTCTTCCTTCTTCTTCCACCCCGAGGGCGAACGAGGCCACGCCCGCACACGCCGGGAACTCCGCGCGAAGGCAATCTGCAACGTCTGCCCGGTGCTGGAGCAGTGTCGCAGCCACGCGCTGAAGGTTGCTGAACCCTACGGTATTTGGGGTGGCCTGAGCGAGGCAGAGCGGGACTTCATCCTGCATCCGCGCAAGCGTCGGCACGCGATGGCGAAGGTTTAAAAAATGGGGAGCATTACGCTCCCCATTTTCTGTTGTTTTCTTACTCTTCCTCGGCCGGCTTTTCGACGACGGATGCCTCGGTGGTGAGAACCATCCGGGCAACAGAGGTGGAGTTCACCACGGCGGAGTGGGTCACCTTGACGGGGTCAATGATGCCCTGCTCAATAAGGTTGCCGTACTCCAGGGTGGCGGCGTTGAAGCCCTCGCCGTTGGCGCGCTCGCGGATCTTGCTGACTACAACGGAGCCGTCGAGGCCGGCGTTTTCTGCGATCCAGAATGCGGGCTTTTCCAGGGCGGAGGCCAGCGCGAGAACACCGGTCTTCTGATCGCCCTCAAAGTCCTCGGCGAACTCGACGAGTTCCTTGGCAATCTGGACGAGCACGGAACCACCGCCGGCGATAATGCCCTCTTGTGCTGCCGCGCGGGCAGCGTTGATGGCATCCTCGACACGGAGCTTGCGCTCGGACTGCTCGGTCTCAGTAGCGGCACCGACACGGATGACGGCGACACCGCCGGAGAGCTTAGCCAGGCGCTCCTCGGCCTTTTCCTTGTCCCAGGAGGAATCCGTCGTCTCGATGAGGTGACGGATCTGGCCGCGACGCTTCTCGACAGCTTCGGCGGAGCCGGCACCGTCGACGATCACGGTCTCGTCCTTGGTGATGGTGACGCGGCGGGCGGTACCGAAGTGCTCCTCGCCAGCGTCGCGAAGGTTGATGTTGACCTCCGGATCGATGACGGTTGCGCCGGTGACAACGGCTAGGTCGTCCATAAATGCCTTGCGGCGCTCACCGAAGAACGGAGCCTTGACGGCTGCGACCTTCAGGGACTTGCGGATGGCATTGACAACGAGCATCTGCAGCGGCTCACCGTCGACATCCTCAGCGATGACGAAGAGCGGGCGGTTCGTGCCAGCGACCTTCTCCAGCACGGGGAGGAAATCCGGAAGGGAGCTCACCTTGTTGCGGACGAGAAGGATGGCCGGGTTTTCCAGCACAGCTTCCTGGGACTCCACGTTGGTAATGAAGTACGGAGAAAGGAAGCCCTTGTCAAAGGACACGCCCTCCGTGATGTCGAGCGTGGTGTCGATGGACTGGGACTCCTCGACGGTCACAACGCCGTCCTTGCCCACCTTCTCCATTGCGCCGGCAACAAGCTCGCCGACCTCAGGATCACGGGAGCTAACCGTTGCGACGTTGGCGATCTCCTTGGCGGAGCTGACATCCGTTGCGCGAGCTTTCAGGAGCTCAACGGTCTTCTCCGCAGCAGCGGCGATGCCCTTGTTCAGCTCGATGGGGTTCGCACCGGCGGCGACGTTACGCAGACCCTGGCGGATGAGCGCCTGGGCCAGCAGCGTCGCGGTGGTCGTGCCGTCACCGGCGACATCGTTCGTCTTCACAGCGACGGACTTCACCAGCTGGGCACCAAGGTTTTCAAACGGGGCGGAAAGGTCAATCTCGCGGGCGATCGTCACACCGTCGTTGGTGACGGTGGGTGCGCCGTAGGACTTGTCCAGCACGACGTTGCGGCCACGGGGGCCGAGCGTCACCTTGACAGCGTCGGCAAGCTCATCGACTCCCGCCAGGAGCCCCTCGCGGGCTTCCTGATCAAATGCAATGAGTTTCGACATAAAGATTAACCCTCGATAACTGCCAGGATGTCACGTGCGGAAAGGATGAGGTACTCCTCACCATTGAACTTGATTTCCGTTCCGCCGTACTTGGAGAACACAACGACATCGCCCTCGGAGATATCGAGCGGGATACGCTTGCCATCCTCAAAGCGGCCAGGGCCAACAGCCTTAACGGTTGCCTGCTGCGGCTTTTCCTTAGCAGAATCCGGGATGACGAGACCGGATGCAGTGGTGGTCTCTGCTTCGTTGATCTGAACGAGAATACGATCCTCAAGCGGCTTAATCTGTGCCACGGTAATCCTCCATGTTTTTGTGGTTGAATTTTTTTGGGTTCGTTTCCGGGTGGCCGCCGTCGCGGGTGGACAACCAGATCCAAAAACAACCTCTTTTGGCACTCTACCCCCGAGAGTGCTAGCACTCAAGTCAACGGCTGCAAAGTGAGCAGGACGGGGCCACTACCACAGGAACCAGCCACCGCACACGAGGAACAACTGCCCACACAGGAGCGCATTTCCTCACGGCTGAGCCGTCCGGAATGCTCCAAATACTCCACGACGGCATCGACGGTAGACTGCTGCAGGCCGCACTCGCGGGCAATCGCTGCCCGCGAGGTGACACCGCTTTTCAGCGCATCAATGACGGACTGGACGGGCGCTGCCATTACAGACCAACCACCTTCAGCAAGTTGAAGGCACCAACAGCAAGCAGCCACGCGAAGACGAGCTGCACACCGAAGCCAAACATCGTCCACTTCCAGCCGATTTCTCGGCGCTGCGCGGCAAGCGTTGCCACACAGGGCGTGTAGGCGAGCATGAAGAGCATGAATGCCCACACGGCGGCGAGTGCGTGGCCACCGGAGGCCTCGTCGAAGTCCGCCCGGACGGAGGCAGCCAGCGAACTTTCTGCCTGCTCCTCGGGGGCTTCATCGGTGACGTCTTCCACCGCGTACATCTGCGCCCACGTGGAGATCACTGCTTCCTTTGCCACAAAACCGGTGACGAGCGGGCCGGACAGCGTCCAGGAGCCGAAGCCTGCAGGCTCGAAGACGGGGGCAACGGCGCGAGACACAGCGCCGTAGGCGGACTCCTGCGGTGGCGGGTTAAGCTCCGTCGTGCCGTTGACTGGGATCGCCATAAGGAGCCACACGACGGTGACGGTGGCGACGATGACGGTGGCTGCGTCGTGGAGGAAGCCCTTGAGGCGGGTCCACGTCACGGTGCCGGCTAGGCGAGCGGTGGGCAGCTGGTACTCGGGAAGATCGATGATGAGGGGCTCGTCGGGCATCGTGCGCCACAGCGTGTGCCGGAGAATCAGCCCGGTCAGCGCAATGAGCAGGATGGAGATCACGTACATGGTGAACACGACGAGGCTCGCGTGCTCCGGGAAGAAGATGGTGGCCAACATAAGGAACACCACGAGGCGCGCCGTGCAGGACGCAAACGGGATGAGCAGGCTGGTCAGGATGCGTTGACGGGGCGAGCCCAAAACGCGGGTGGCCGAAATCGCCGGCACGTTGCAGCCGAAGCCCACAACGATCGGAATGAACGCCTTACCGGGCAAGCCGATGGCGCGCATGGTGCGGTCAGTGACCACGGCGGCACGGGCCATGTAGCCGGAATCCTCTAGGACGGCGAGACACAGGAACATGAGGCCCATGAGGGGAAGGAAGCTGACAACCATGCCAACGCCGCCGATGATGCCGTCGACAAGCAAACCAGTGACGAGCGGATGATCCAAGCCGACCTGTTCCAGGAGCCACCGTGCGCCGTCGGCGACGGGACCGGTGATGAACCCCTCGGCCCAGTCCTGCATGGGGGCGGCGAGCGTGATGGTGATGTGAAAGACCGCGTACATAGCGGCGAGGAAGACGATGGGGCCACCGACGGGGTGCAAAGCCACGGCGTCGATCTTTTCCGTCAAGCCAGGCTCAGCCTCGTGCTCGCTCGCAGCGGCAGTGACGAGACGATCGATGATCTCGAAACGCTCCTCCAGATCCTTTTCCGGCCAGTTCGTCGTCGGTCCGACGAGCGCTGCACGAACGGCAGCCTCGATCTCTGCAAGACCCGTGCGGTGGCGACCATCAACAGGGATGACCGGGAAGCCGAGCTCCTGCTCCAACCGCTTGGCGTTAATCTCCGTGCCGTGCTTCTCCGCCAGATCACACTTGGTGAGGGCGACGAGAAGGTGGAAGCCGTGCTCGGCAAGCTGGGTGACCATGTACAGACTGCGGCCCAGCGCGGTCGCGTCCACCGTGGCCACCACGACGTCGGGACGCTCCTCGAACGGCACGTTGAGCAGTAGATCGCGAGTGAGCGCCTCGTCTGGGCTCATCGGATCAAGCGAGTACGTGCCCGGGAAATCGATGAGATCGTAGACACCGTCAGTCAACGTCCACGCACCGCGGGACACCTCGATGGAGGTACCAGGCCAGTTACCTGTACGCACCTTGGAGCCGGTCAGCGCGTTAAACAACGTGGACTTGCCGGAGTTCTGCGCACCGACAAGCGCCACCGACGGCGACCCCTTCGGTGCAGGAGATGTTTCTGCCGCGCAGTGCGGGCAGCTTGGCGCCTGGGGCGCAACAGATTGGGTTTCAGACATGGTTAATAGTCCTCTACTGAGAAAAAGGCGCCGGGCCCCACCCCGCGCGCCATCTGAAAAGATAGAAGTTTAAATAAGCCCGAGCGAACGCAGTGTCGCTTTATCCAATGCGTAGCGGCTCTTGCCCACGCCCACCACGCGGCCGCCACCTGAGGTCCGGCGGCCGAGTTGCACATCAACGTTGCGACGAAGGCCGAGCTCGGCAAGACGCCGGGAGACTTCCGGGCGGGTAGGCATGGAGGTGATCGCAGTCATGATCGACTTCCCTTCAAAAACAGGCTCCAGGGCAGGTAACCCTGAACTTACTCATTGCTAGGTAAGTCTCACCTTACTAGATGACATGGAATTCACCTAGGCGATCCCATGTGAGTTTGGTCACAGGAAAAACTACTTGCATCACTCGGCTGTCTCCGCGGCTCAAAGACCCAGCTAACAAACCGACTGGAACACAACGCCCAGTGGGCGATGAGGAGCACGGGAATACTCAAGGCGACAACGTCGAGCCAGTGCGAACCGCTGACGAGTGCCACTTGGTGGCCGCCCATGTTAATCGTTCCCGGCGAGAAGGTGCACGACCACCATGCGGGCGAGTACGGCACCCACCGAGCGACGTCTGGGTAGAACAAGGCCATGGCATACAGGGCCAAAGGAATGGCGAGCAGGAGGGCGATACGGCCATAGAAGACGGAAAATGCACCGGGATAAAGAATCTGCATCGCGGTTGTTGATTGGCCGATGACGCCGAGCGGCACCCAGGCCGTTGCAGATTTCGCGCCGTCGAACTCGACGTTGCCGTGCCACGCCGCCCAGTACACGCACGCAAACGTCGGCACTGCCGTGAGCAGCGACATGAAAACAGGGCTGTTCCCATGATGTGGTACATCTCGCCGTAGTCACGAGCGAGCCACCCGGCAACGGAGGCGGAGATCATCGGGCCGGCAAGTGGCAGACCCCACGTGAATTTCGGTGCGCCATGGAAACAAGTGAGCTGGATCGCCCAGGTGATGACTGTGACGGGGCCGCCGATCCAGAAGCCGACAAGCCGGAAGAGGCTGTTGCCGATGAAATACATCGACCACTCGGCCAAGGTTGTGCGTCGGAAACTGGGCTCGCGGAAGCGGGTGAAGCCGACAGTGAGTTCCGCGAGAATGACGCAGGCTATGGCGACAAAGATGCCGGCGAGAAAAAGCAGGTGCTCCTCGACGAGGAGGCGGGCCACAATGGATGTCCCCATGAGGCTTCGCCCCAGGCTGGGCCAGGCGGAGGGAGTTGGCGGAATTACTCAGTCACGAATGGTCGAATGGTCATGGTATCCGCCGTGTGGCCCCGATCACGACATTCGTGCCCGGTTCCGGGCAGTTACTGAGGCTCAGGAAGGTTGAGGGCAGCCGCGCGCCACAGTGCGAAGTCCTCGGGCTCGTCCTCCATGTAGTTCTTGACGGCGCGGATGCCGTCGTCGACAAGCACAATCTGCTCGAAGGAGATGTCCTCACCCTCCGGGCCGACGAAGATAACAGGGCCGAAAACGGCGGTGGTGGGATCCGTGAAAAAGGCCGAATTGCCCGTTGCCGACTCGTTCTTGGCCATGGAAGCCACGGCGTTCGGCTCAACGCCGTCGCCCTGCTCGTGCGTCATGTGCAGTGCGGCAAGCGTTGCGTTCTCCCGCTGCTGGAAGGCCACAGCTACGCGGTCCTCCGCGGTGCCACCGATGTATTGGGCCGCGTCGTCGATCTCGAACTCGATCGCCTTGGCTGTCAGATCCGGTTGGACTAGATATCCACGTGTCATGGTGTACTCCCTATCTTTCTACGTAAGCCGTTACTAAGGGTATTGGTTCCTCGACACGGGCGCACCAGATGAAAGCTAACCGTCACCATTAATTCACCGTCGGTTAACCCCATGGGCTCATTTCTCCCCCCGAAAGTACCCCTCCCAATACACTGGAGGGCATGGCAGATACCCCGAAGATCCCGACCATGTCCATCAAGCTCAAGGACTCTACCGCGCCCTACGTGCTCGCCATGGACGTTGGATCCACGGCCTCCCGCGGAGGGCTCTACGACGCCACCGGGTGCCCCGTCAAGGGCTCCAAACAGCGCATCGCCCACGAGTTCACCACCGGGCACGACGGGCGCAGCACCATCGACGCCGACCAAGTTGCCAATGAGTGCCGGGAGATCGTCACCGCGATCGTCGCCTTCGCAGAGGACAAAGGCCTGCGGATCTCCGGGGTGTGTTTCGATTCGTTTGCGTCGAGCTTCCTCCTCGTCGACAAGCAAAAACGAGCACTGACACCGTGCGCAACGTATGCGGACTCCCGGTGCGCGGCCTACGTCGCGGAGCTCAAACAGAAGACCGATGTGGGGGCGTACCATCAGCGCACCGGCGTGCGCGTTCACACCAGCTACCACCCCGCGCGATTCCTATGGGTACAAGACCAGTTCCCCGACCTGTGGGAGAAAACCTGGCGCGTCATGACCATCGGTGAGTACGTCTACATGAAACTCGCCGGAATCGAAGGCCTCGCCACCTCCACCGGTGCGTGGAGCGGCATCGTCAGCGCCCACACCGGCGAGCTCGACACGGAGATCCTCTCAGCGTGCAACGTGCCGGCCTCCCTGATTTCGCCCCTCCATCTCCCCACCGAACCCGCGTTCCCCACCGCGCTCGACTGGCCCGCCCTCGACTCCATCCCCTGGTTCCATGGCATTCCCGACGGCTGGCCCTCCAA
>JALFAQ010000073.1 GCA_022772305.1 Corynebacterium glucuronolyticum | reverse complement strand
CCGACGTACGTGCCCGACCACTGATCCTTGTGGTTATTGAACAGCTTCAGCGCCGTCAGCAGGCTCATGATGTGGAAATCGTGGCCACACGCATGGCTTTTCCCCTCCACGGTGGAGGCGTAGTCCTTGCCCGATTCTTCCGGGACGGGCAGCGCGTCGATATCCGCGCGCATCGCCACGGCGGGGCCGTCGCCATTGCGAATGATAGCCACCACGCCTGTGTTGCCGACGCGGCGGTGCTCGATGCCCGCCGCGTCCAGCTCGTCGACAATCTTCTGCGACGTCCACTCCTCCTGCAAGGACAGTTCCGGGTGCTGGTGGAACTCGATGTACAGCTTCTCCCGATCCGATCTCGTATCCTCAAGATCAGAAAGGATTTTCTGCAGTTTTTCCGACACGCCTCTTACCCCTTTCCGGTTTACATTAGTGAGTTGTATCGGATTAAACGTTACCTTGTTTTTGGTGGCTAAGCACTAGATGCGGAGGTATTTTCACAGCGGATTTGTTGTTTTATTTTTGCCACCGCGCCTGGGGAAATACACGCCCCCGATTGGCCTCTATAGCCTGGCGCAACGACACCAACCACTCCCCAGCTCCGGCGCGATGCCAAATTCCCCCTGCATCTTCCCCCGCCCGTCATATTCCAACGCCACCGAATTGTCCGGATAAAGAAAAACCACCCGGCCGATCCACTTCCCCGCCGCGCTTTACACATCGACCTGCGGAATAGTGATATGTTCCCTATGCAGCGCCACCTTCACTTCGCTTTCCGAGGTGCCGTCGAAAAGCCCGGCCGCCACCACCGCCTGATTCACCTGCGCACAATACTTCCGCTCCGCCAGCGCCCCGTGAACCGCATCAGACTCCAGCACGTGCATCCAAAGCAGTCTGTCCCCTAGTGCAACCGCCTCCGCAATCCCATGCCAGCGCGCCACATCTACGACCGTCAGTGCCGGACTCGTCAGCTAAATCTCCCGGTCCAGGAAACTGACCGTGTGCATGCCAGATTAGGTAACGGCGCGGAAAGCGATGGTTAGCTGCGATCTATATGCACGACCCCGCGCCTCCGGAGTGAAAAACCGGCGTGCATCAATCTCTGGATACAGCCAGATGGCACCTGCCGACCTTCCCACCAAATCATGCTTAGCCGCCCCGATCGCCACCGATGCGAGGAACGACTTTTCCCCTGGCCGCAACGCCTGGAACGGTTTCCGCGGGTAATACACACCCGTGCTGAGCTTCACCAACTCACCACGCCGATAACGCGCGGATAGTTCATTATTCTCATGCTTGCCGTAAAAATAAGCCCCTCCCCGAGTTTCATATCCGCATTGTGACACAGGAGAGGGGAACCCGCCACCCAGATTCAGGCCAAAATTAACCAGCCGTATTTTCCGGCCACTATTCGCAAATTAGCTACCACTGACCTGCGTCGATACAAAACTACATCATAGAAAACGACCGGAAAAAGGCCTCTTTTCGCAGGCGCGCTACCAGAGCGCCCTACAGGTACGAGTCGCGGATGACATCCATCCAGCCGCCGTCCTTGTAGAGCGCGCGCTGCCGCTCGTAGGCGCCCTGCTCGATGACGGTGAAGACCTGGCGGAGGTCGTCCTCGCAACCGAATTCGCGGGCGAGCGGGGTGAGGCGCTCAACCCAGGCGGCGAGCTCGTCGCGGACCCAGGCTTCCTTGGTGTCGCGGTCGACAATAATTTCGGCGTCGAGACCGTAGCGGGCGGCGCGCCACTTGTTTTCGGAGACGTGCCAGGGTTGGAGGATGGGCAGGGGCCCCTCATCCAGCAGGCGGTCGAAGTAGACGACCATCATGTGTGTAAAGGCGACGATGGCGCGAAGCTCGGTGATGTTGGTGGGGGCGTCGGCAATGCGAACCTCGATGGTGCCCCACTTGCCGGAGGGGCGGATGTCGAAGTGCATGTAACCGATGTGGCTGACGACACCGGAGCGCTGCTGGTCGACCTGGAAGTTGGACCATTCCTCCCAGCTCTGGAACTGGTACGGCATGCCAGCTGTGGGAAGCTGCTGGTAGAGCATCGTGCGCGTGGAGGCATAGCCGGTGTCCATGCCGTCCCAGCCGGGCGAAGAGCACGCCAGCGTGAGAAGCTGCGGGTAGTGCGCCATGAGTGCGTTGATGATCGGCCACACGCGGTCCTCGTGCCGGATGCCGACGTGCACGTGGAGGCCCCAGATGAGCATCTGCATGCCCCAGAACCGGGTGCGCTCAATGATTTCCGAGTAGTGCGACTTGTTGGACAGCTCCTGGTCCTGCCAGTGCGCCGTCGGGTGGGTTCCCGAGGCCCACAGTTTCTTTCCACGCTTTTCGACGAACGGTCGCACCTGCTCCAGCTTCCCCTGCAGGTCACGCACCGCTCCAGGGGAGCTCGTGTGGACGCCACTGACGAGTTCCAGCGTATTGGTGAGCAGTTCGGGGACGACCCCGTCGATGCCGAAACATTCCTCCGGGGAACGGACAAGGTCGCCGTTTTCGGGGTCAACGCAAGCTACCTCCCATTCCACGCCGAGGGTGTGATGGGGGGAGCGATTAAATACTTCCATGAGCCTCTTACTGGAGATCTTGCGTCACTACGACGACGAGGCCTGGGTAGTTTTCCACCGCGGGAATCTTGGGGCCGTAGTTGATGCCTAGTTGGTCGGCCACGCGCTTGGCAGCCGCTTCATCACCGGGGCTGAAGTAAACCATGGACTGTGGGGTTTCCACGTCGGGAAGGTTTCCTACCTCGCCCGTGGTGTTGCCGGCCGAGGTGAGCCGGTTGGCCACGTCGGCGGCAAGCCCTTGAACGGTGGAGTTATTGAGAACGTGCACCTGTGGGTGCGTATCTTGCGCAGGCGCGGGGGCAGCGGGAGCCTCCGCGGGAGTCGACTCTGCTGGTGGAACTTCCTCCGTGGTGGTCACCTGGACGGAGGAGGACACGGTGGTGGTGGCACTAGCACTAGCACTGGTGCTGGCGGCTTGCGTTGTCGTGGCCACCGTGCCACTGTCCTTATCTCCGCCGAAGAAGAAGATCGCCCACAACAGGATGAGAATGGCCACAGCGATGGCGATCATCCCGATACCACGCAGGGGGACACCGGCTGAGCTACTCGGTGCGGCGGGCGCCGAGTCGGCAGCGTGGGCACCACGGTAGGGGCGGGTTTCGTCGTCGTTGTGTTCCATGGGTTAAATCTTACGCAACCGCTCTAGCTGGGCAAGCATAACCGGATATTTTTCGCGCGCCCACGCGGTATCAATGAGTTTGTTCAGCCTTTGGTAGTACGCCACAGGGGTGATTCCGTGCTCGCGAATGAGGTCATCCTTCTTCCCGCTGGGGCTGGGGTGTTCCTTCTCAAACGCGAGCAGGGCTTCGTCGTCCATCGTTTCTCCTCTCCTTCATCCCTGGTAACGTAATCGTACTGTGATTATGCCTATTGTTATCTGTGGGGATCCGGTTCTCCACACGCCGACGGAACCTGTCGAAACTCCGCTGCCCTCGACGCTTATCGACGACATGTTTGAGACCATGTACGCCGCCAACGGTGTCGGCCTCGCCGCCAACCAGGTGGGGCTCAACCAGTCCTTCTTCGTCTTCGACTGCGAAGGCATAAAGGGCGTCGTAGTCAACCCTGTCCTCGAAACCAGCGAGATCCCCGAAACTATGCCCGACGAGGAAGAAGACCTCGAGGGCTGCCTCAGCCTCCCTGGCGAATACTTCCCCACCGGCCGCGCCTCCTGGGCCAAGGTCACCGGCACCGACGAAAACGGCAACCCCGTGGAGTTCGAGGGCGAAGACTTTTTGGCACGGTGCTTCCAGCACGAGTGCGGACACTTGAGGGGCCAAGTGTACACAGACGTCACCATTGGAAGGTTTCGTCGAGAAGCCAAAAGAGCGATCCGAGACAACGGCTGGAAAGAGCCGGGACAGACCTGGACGCCCGAGCACAGCTAAGCTTTAACCTATGAGGATTGGGACGTGGAATGTGAACTCGGCGCGGGCGCGACGTGACCGCATCACCGATCTTCTCACGCGCCACGATATCGATGTGCTCGCGCTGCAGGAAACCAAACTGAAGGAGTTTCCCGAGGTCGACGGCTACGAGGTCGCACACGTGGGCTACAACCAGTGGAACGGCGTGGCGATCTTGTCTCGCGTCGGCCTCGACGACGTGCAGACCTCGTTTCTCGGGCAACCCGACTACGAGGGAAAACGCGAAGGGCGCGCGGTGTCGGCCGTGTGCGGAGGCAAACGCATCTGGAGCCTGTACGTGCCCAACGGCCGCGACATCGACCACCCGCACTACGACTACAAGCTGCGCTTTTTGTACAACTTCGCGCGCTACGCAGCCCCCGAAGCGGATCTCGCCATGGGTGACTTCAACGTCGTACCCCGCCCGCAGGACGTGTACGACGAATCGCAGCTCATCACCCACGTCACCGAGCCCGAGCGCGCGGCGTTCGAATACCTCACCGACGTGCTGCCCATCGTCTCGCCCGACGAGTACACGTACTGGGACTACCAGGCGCGACGCTTCGACCGCAACCAAGGCATGCGGATCGACTTCCAACTGTCGCGCGAACCCGCCATCGCCGGCTTCGTCGACCGCAAGGAACGGGCGGGCAAAAGCTCCGACCACGCGCCGCTCATCTGCGACTACGCATAGGAATTAAAGGAAGGGATACGTGTCCGACTGGGAAGTTGTCATCCTTGTTCTGGAATACATGATCAAGGTGCTCGCCGTGGGGCTCGTCCCCGACGGCCGCAAGCCCGGCTCTGCCAACGCGTGGCTTCTGCTCATCCTCTTCCTGCCCGCCGTCGGCCTCCCGCTCTACCTGCTCATGGGCAGTAACTACGTCGACAGGCGGCGCCACAAAATGCAAAAACGCGCCAACGCCGACATCAACGAGGTCTTCGACAGCTGGGACAACCCCTCCGTTGGCCCCGAGGTGGACCCCATCATGACGCAAAACCGGGTGCTCACGCACATTCCCGCGCTGCACTCGACGGTGGAGGGCTTCTACCCCGGCTACGCGGAATCCATTGCCGCCATGGCCCGCGCCATCGACACCGCCGACAAGTACGTCTACGTGGAGATCTACACCGTCGCCTGGGACGATACCACCGATCCGTTCTTCCAGGCGCTCGCCCGCGCGGTGAAACGCGGCGTTACCGTCAAGCTGCTCTTCGACCACATCGGCACGTTCAAATACCCCAAGTACCTGTCGCTGGGCAGGCGGCTCGACGAGATCGGCGTGGACTGGTGCCCCATGCTGCCGCTGCAGCCGTTCAAGTGGCGGTTCCGCCGCCCTGACCTCCGCAACCACCGCAAGCTCGTGGTGGTGGACAACCAGGTGGCGTTCATGGGGTCGCAAAACATGATCGAGCGCAGCTACCGCAAAGCACTGCAGCGCCACTCCGATCGCGCCTGGGTGGATGCGATGGTGGAACTGTCCGGCCCCGTCGTCTCCACGCTGACGATGGTGTTCGCCACCGACTGGTACTCGGAATCCGAAGAAGTTGTGGAATACACCGAACACGAGGAACCCGCCGGCGAGGACATCATGCAACTCGTGCCCTCCGGCCCCGGCTACACCGCCGAACCGAACCTGCGCCTGTTCAACTCCGTCGTGCACAACGCCAAGCACCGGCTCTTTTTGTGCTCCCCGTACTTCATCCCCGACTCCTCGCTTCTTGACGCCATCACCTCCGCCGCCTACCGCGGCGTCAAGGTGCAACTCCTGGTCAACGAGAAAGCTGACCAGTTCGTGGTCCACCACGCCCAGTGCTCCTATTACCAAAACCTCCTCGATGCCGGCGTGGAAATCTACCAGTACCCCATGCCCTACGTGCTGCACACCAAGTACGTGCTCGTCGACCCGGGAGAAGATGGCCCGCCAACCGTGTGCGTATTCGGCTCCTCCAACATGGACATGCGCTCCTTCGGCCTCAACTACGAAATCTCCCTGATGGCGATGGGCAAACTCACGCGGCAGCTCATGGCGCTGACCGAGGAGTACCTGTCCGTGTCGCACCAGCTGACGGAAGAGGAATGGTCCACGCGCTCGTTCCCGCGCCGCTGGTTGGACAACGCCCTCCGCCTAACTTCCGCCTTACAGTGAGGTAGCCGTACAGTTATGGATATGCCCACCACGTACGCGCCTATCGGCACGGTTCAACGTCGCAGCACCGGCCGCGACGTCTTGTTCACCCCCGCCGGTGCCGCGGTTCGGTGGTTCACTATCTTCGTGGCTACCTGTGCCCTCATCGGTGCGATCACACTCATGGCCATGGGGCTCGCCTCCGTCGCCGAGTCTGTGCTTTCCGACGGCACCTTGGCCACCGGTATCATCGCCGCCGCGATCACCCAGTCCTCCTCGTTTGTCACCATTATGGGGTCGGGCACCGTCGTCCTCGGCGCGAACATCGGCACGTGTTTCACCGCCGGTGTCGTGGCCCTTATGTTCCGCCACTCTTTCCGACGCGCCACCACTGCCTTCTTCCTCCACTTCTGGATGAATGCCGTCGGCGTGCTGCTGTTCGTCCCCTTCATTTCAGCTCTCCCGCCCTCGGACATGCACCCCATCCCCCGCATTCACTGGGTGTGGGCGCTCGTCGGGATTGTTGTGCTGTACGTGGCGATCCGCGTCATCACCCTGCAGCTGCGCGTCCTCATTTCCGCCGGCCAAACCGGGCACGTCGGGTTCTGGGTGGGGTTTGGGCTCGCTGCCGTCCTGCAGTCCTCCACAGCGATCACTGCGGCCGCGATCCCTGTGGCCGCCGTCCGCGCGGTGTCTGCTCGGCGGCTGCTGCGGTTCATCTCCGGCGCGAACCTGGGCACCTGCTCCACGGCGATGCTGTTTGTCGCCCGCACGGGCAACAGCGAGGGCGCCGTGCTGCACCTGGTGTTCAACCTGGCCACCGCGCTTCTCGTGTTCCTCTTCCCCGATATGTTCCTCTCACTTGCCCGCGCCTGCTCCCGTCACGCCACCCCGCTGCGCCTCGGCATCTTCCTCATCGTCATGTTCTTCGTCCTGCCACTGGCGGGGATGTTCCTGGTATAAGCAGTTCAATCTACACGTCGCGATTTTGCAGCGAAATCATCGAGCAAATAACGAGCACGGCGAGGAGCGCGAGGAAGTACCACAGGGAGCCTTCCCAGCCCCACGGGGCCTCCTTGCCGGAAAGCATGTGAACGATGTCGCGCTTATTCATGAACGCGTTGAAGTTGCTGAACGGCATGAGGTAGAAGATGTGCTCGCCAACTTTAGGGAGAAGGCTGAGCAGTCCTTCGATCATGGAGGTAAGAAGCACAATGGCGATGGAGCCGGCGGTGCTACGGGTGAGCCAGCCGAGCGCCTGGCCGACCGTCACGTAGACGACGGCCTGGAAGGGGTAGAGCCACATAAAGCGCTGGGAGCGCTCGTCGCCCCACACATCGAGGGAGGCACCGATGGGGCCGCCGACGATGAACTTGGCCATGTATAGGCACAGCAGCACAGTGATGAAGGTGAGCACGGCCGCGAACAAGGCGTAAATGAGCCACTTGGCGAGTGCCACGAGCGGGCGGTTTGGGGTGGCCAGGAAGGTGGCGGATTGGTAGTTGTTGCCGTATTCGTTGGTCACCACGAGCACGGCCTGGATAGCGAGCACGAGGAAGCCGGCCTGGCCGACGAGGACGAGGAGGTTGTCAACGGAAAAGCTCAGGGCCTGGTTGGGGTCCAACCGCACGAGGAGGGCGGTGAGCATGGAGAAGCCGACGCAGAGGACGAGATAGATGCCGGTTGTCCAGTAGATGGAGTTCACCGACCAGAGCTTCGTCCATTCGGATTTCAGTGTTTGCACGAACATGGTGACTACTGCTCCTTTTCGATTGCTTCGCCGTGGTACTGCACGGAATCGGAGGTGGCCTGCATGAAGACATCTTCAAGCGAATCATGGACCTCGGTCAACTCGTTGAGAAGAACGCCGGTGGAGAAAGCGAGGGCACCGACCTCATCGGAGCTCTTATCCTTCACCAGCACGTAGGGGCGGTTGTCCTCGTCGGTGCCGTCGGTAAACGGGATGGATTCCATGGCGAGCGCGCTGCGGAACTCCTCCAGGTGCGGGGAACGCACGCGGACGGAGACGGTGGCAGAGCGCTTGAGGAAGTCGTGCGTCGTCGTGTCGGCGACGAGCTTGCCCTGGCCGATGACAACGAGGCGGTCGGCGGTCTGCGACATCTCGCTGAGCAGGTGGGAGCTGACGAGGACGGTGCGGCCCTCGGCGGCGAGGTTCTTGAGGAACCCACGAACCCACCGGATGCCTTCGGGATCGAGGCCGTTGACCGGCTCGTCGAAAAGCAAAACCTCCGGATCGCCGAGCATCGCGGCGGCGAGACCGAGGCGCTGCCCCATGCCGAGGGAGAACTTGCCGGCGGGACGCTTGGCAACCTCGGCAAGCCCCACAAGGGTGAGCACCTCGTCGACGCGGGAGCGCGGGATGCCGTTCGAATCGGCGATCCAGGTGAGGTGCGCGCGGGCGGACCGCTTGCGGTGTACCGCCTTGGCATCGAGAAGAGCGCCTACCGTTCGAAGAGGGTTCTTCAACCTGTGGTAGGGCTCACCGTTGATGGTTGCGTAACCACGGGTGGGGTTGTCAAGTCCTAGGATCATCCGCATGGTGGTCGACTTTCCCGCACCGTTAGGGCCCAAAAAGCCAGTGACGACTCCGGGCTTAACACTAAAGGTAAGGTCATCGACAGCAACGGTGGATCCATAGACTTTTGTCAATCCGTTGACTTCGATCATGCCCCCTATTTTGACACGTTAACTACCTCTGCGCATAACCAATGGCATAAGTCTGGGCAGACTGTTAGCAAACGGAGACAATAAAGGAAGCTTTGCCAGACTATTCACATGCACCCAGCGCAGCTCCACACTTTCCGCATTGGGAACCAGCGGCAACTCCCCCGCGCACCGCGCAACGACGGTGGTATACGTCCAGTCATCGACGCGGGTGGTCACCACATCTTTGACCACACGGACGAGCGACACGTCGATGCCCGCCTCCTCCTGCGCCTCGCGGAGGGCCGCCTCACGTGCGGTTTCGTGCGAATCGCGGGCACCACCGGGCAGCGCCCACATGCCGCCCATGTTCGTCCACAGCGCGCGGTGCTGCATGAGAACGGTGTCGCGATCGGAGACGAGAAACAGACCGGCCGAACCGAATCGCCCCCAGCGGCGCACGCCATCCGATCCGTCCACAAATCCGTTGCCATCACCACGCATACATCTCAGCCTACCGGCTACCACTTTTACCCGTTAGAATATGGAGAATGGCAAAGATTGTGGGAGCCAACGACAGCTGGCTAGATGTGCCCCGTACTCTTGCTGTGCGTCGACGGGACAAGCTTTTGGCCTGGATCGGGCAGCCGATCCAGTGGCTGCGCGGAGCCGGCGACTTCGGCCGCACGACACCTGGCATCATGACCGCGCTGACGCTCGTCATCTCCATCCTGCTCGTCACCGCGGGCATTGTCACGCTCACCTCCACCGATGCCCGTCGCGTCTCCTACCAGGAACTGTCGCAGACGATCGAACCCGCCAGTTACTCCGCCCACAATCTTTATACGGCGCTCGCGCTCACCGACACACTGGCGGTGACAGGGCTCGCCGAATTTGGTAGCAACTCCCGGCAGCTGCAGTCCGCCTACCTCGATCCCCTGAACCGGGCGACGCTGGCGGCGACGGAGTCCGCAGCCAACGCCAGCAGCACCGAGGAGCTCACGGCCGTCGCCCGCGTCACGCAGAACCTGCCCACGTACGCGGGACTCGTCATGGCGGCGCGGATGAACGTGCGCGCCGGCAACCCCATTGGGTCCGCGTACATGTCCGAGGCGAACGCGCTCATGCGGGAGCAGCTGCTGCCCACCGCGGGCGAGGTGTTCCGGTTGGCGTCGGCACGAGTGCAGGAGCAGTTGAAGCAGCTCACCTCACCGCAGTGGTGGTCTATGGGGCTCCTCGCCGTGTCGTTTGTGCTGCTTGTGCTCGCCCAGCTGTGGCTTGCGCGGCGCACTCGTCGCCGGTTGAATCTCGGGTTCCTTGCCGCCAACATCCTCGTGGCGATCGCACTCGTGTGGCTGAGCGGCGGCAACGCGGTGGCGTTCCACGCGGCAAGCGTGGGCACGCACCAGGCGGTCACGCCGTACACGTCGCTCACCGACGCGCGCATCGCAGCGCAGCAGGCGCGCACAGCCGAGACGCTGGCGCTTGTTCGCCGCGGGGCGTTCAACGAGTCCCAGGTCAGCTTCGATGAGGCGACCGTGCGGGTGGAGGACGCCATCAAGCAGTTCGACAACTCGCAGCTCAACTCCTCCTCGCGCGAGGATGTAGCGGCGGCGCGGGCCGCACTATATTACTGGGAGAGCGTGCACGAAGACTTCGTTGAAGCGCTAGAAAAGGGCGACCATGAGGCGTCGACAAGGCTGGCGCTGGCACCGGGGAACTCGACCGGGGAGGCCTTTAACCAGCTCGATGGCGCGCTGACCACGCTTATCGACGGCTCCCGCGCCGGCACACGGGCCTACATTGCTCAGGGCTTGCGGTCGACGACAGGTACGGGTGTCGGTGTGCTCACCCTCAGCGTGCTCGCGATTCTCGCCATCTGGCTGGGGATCAGGCCCCGACTTCAGGAGTACCTATGATGCGCCACACCACGTTGCGGGCTGTTCTAACCGCCCTTGCTGTTGCCGGGTGCGCGGGATGTTCCGTGGGGGCGCCCGAACCGCCCGGCGAGGCCCTGTTCAACGACCCCGGGCTGGCCAACCACTCCGCGCTGCCCCAGGGGGCCGAATCCGTGCCCGCCTCCGAGGTGGAAAACACGGACATCCAAACCGGATTGCTCGAGCCAAGCCTGAAACCCGTCACCACGCCCCCGAAGGAACTCATTCCCGCCATCTACGAGCGCGGATACATCATCGTCGGCGTGGAGCAATCACAAAACCTCATGAGCTACCGCGACCTGGCCACCGGCGAACTCATCGGCTTCGAAATCGACCTCGCCCACGAGATCGCCCGCGACATCTTCGGCGACCCCTCCAAGGTCGCGTTCCGCTACGTCGACGCAGCCAACCGCGAAAAGGCACTATCCGCCCCCGCGAGCGAACGCGTCGACGTTGTCATCCGGGCGATGACCATGACGCGCAGCCGCGCCGACAACGTGGACTTTTCCGCGCCGTACTTTTCCACCTCCGCCGGCTTCATCACCGACAAGAATTCGCCCGTGACCAGCGTGGAGGACCTCAATTCGGCGACGGTGTGCGTGGCGCAGGACTCCATCAACCAGTACCGCGTTGCCCGCCTCGCCCCCGGCGCCACGCTCATCACCACGCTCGGCTGGTCCGACTGTCTGATGGCGCTGCAACAACAGCAGGTGGACGCAGTGTTTAGCGATACCGCACTGCTCGCCGGCATGACCGCGCAGGACGCGTACACCGACATGACCATCATCTCCGACGAACGCGACTACTACGGCATCGGCGTGCGGCAGGGAAACGACAACCTCACCAGGCAGGTGAACAAGACCATCGAGCGCATCATCGCCGATGGCACGTGGCGCAGAATGTTTACCACGTGGTTCGGCCCGTACCTGAACACCGATGGGCCGCCGACGCCGCTGTACCGTGAAGACCAACACCAAGGGAGGCCCTAGCATGGCAGAGACCGAAGCCGTCGCCTTCAACCCGTTCGCCGACGACGATGACGAGGACGAGTACGGCGGAACGGAGCTGCAGGCGCTCATCGACCACCTCGCCGGCGCGGATTACCCGGCAACCTCGGCGATGGCGCCGATGCAAAGCCCAGCAGGTGCAACCCCCGACCCCTCGGCGAAATACCGGAAGATCGCGCTCGAAGAATTCCGGAAACGGCGCACCGATAACCGGGCGGGGCGGATCGTCGCCGACGGCATGGTCACGCTGCCTTTTGTCGCCCTCACCGACCCGCTCACCGCGTGCGTCGACCCCTCCACCTTCACCGGAGTGGAACCACCGACGCTGTCCACCGGCGACGTGGTGGCCGGCCAATACGATGTCATGGGCGTTCTCGCCCACGGTGGCCTCGGATGGATCTACCTGGCCAAGGATCGCAACGTATCCGGCCGCTGGGTGGTACTCAAGGGCATGCGCGGCGACGTGAAAGCCGAGGACAAAGGTGCGGCCGTCGCCGAGCGGGAATTCCTCGCCGACATCACCCACCCCGAGATCGTCCGCATTTACAACTTCGTCGACGACCCGCGCGTGGAAGACGGCTTCATCGTCATGGAGTACGTGGGCGGACCGTCGCTGAAAGAACGTCGAAAAGCCTACGCCAACCGCAGATATCCAGCAGACCTGGCGATAGGATACATCCTTGAGCTCCTTCCCGCGCTCGGGTACCTCCACTCGCGCGGAGTGGTGTACAACGACGTCAAACCATCCAACATCATTTTGACCGAAGACCAGGTGAAACTCATCGACCTGGGAGCCGTAACCGGCATCGGTTCCTACGGCTACATCTACGGTACCAAAGGCTTCGCTGCGCCCGAGGTCCCCACCGAGGGGCCGAGCATCGCCAGCGACATCTACTCCATCGGCCGCACGCTCGCCTGCCTCATCGTCGACCTACCCAAGGGCAAGGACGGACGTTACCTCCCCGGCATCCCCTCCCCCAAAGTGGAGCCACTGTTCCGACGCCATCTGTCCCTCTACCGCCTACTGCTGCGAGCCACCAACCCTGACCCTGCCAAACGCATGGCCAACGTGGAGGAACTGTCTACACAGCTCTACGGCGTCCTGCGCGAAATCCTCGCTGTACGCGACCACACGTTCTTCCCCGCGCAACACTCCCTCTTCTCCCCGCAGCGCGCCACATTCGGCACCAAACACCGGATCTTCCGCACCGATCAGCTTATCGACGGCATCAACCGCACCGTCGTCCTCACCCCGCAAGAAATCGTCTCCGCGCTGCCCATCCCCAACATCGATACCACTGACATCGGCGCCCCCATCATCAACTCCGCCATCTACGCCGAACCCAGCGAAGAACTCGAATCCATGCAACAGGCCCTCCAGGTGGAGGAATACCGCTCCTCGCAGGAAATCCCGTACAACATCGTGCGCATCCTCCTCGACATGGGACTCACCACCGAGGCGCAGACGTGGCTCAACGCCCTCGAATCCGAAGTTGGTACTAACTGGAGAACCGCCTGGCTGTCCGGTATCACCAGCTTGCTTCTCGACGACCTCCCGGCCGCCCAACGCCACTTCGACACAGTCCTCACCATCCTTCCCGGTGAAGCAGCACCGAAACTCGCCCTCGCCGCCACCGACGAGCTCCTCCTCCAACGAATGGGAATGGCACGCACGCCACTTTTGGAAGACCAGGTGTCCCGCGCCACCGCGATCCTCAACAAGCAGATGGATGCCGTCGATTTGTCGATCATGAGCGACACCTGGTCCCATATCACCACCGACCCCGCAGCTCTCCGGTTCCACGCCATGCGCCTCTATGCCCTCGTCTGGATGACGAACCCCACGACGGTGTCCAGCGCCTTCGGCTTGTCACGCCTTCTCGTCGTGGAAAACCAGGTGGAACTGGCCGTCCACGTCCTCGACCGCCTCAATGCGAGCTCCCGCCACCACCGCATGAGCAAACTGACGACGATCGTCACCCTCATCTCCGACGACCCCAGCGAATCCCGCATCCGTCGCGCCGCCCGCCGGCTGGAGGAGATCCCCACCAACGAGCCCCGCCTCATGCAGGTGAAGGCCGCCGTCCTATCTGCCGCGTTCTCCTTCCTCCGCAATCACGACCTCGACGCCGCCGCGAGCACCAATCCCCTCTTCGAGTACTCCTTCACGCAGACCGGCATCCGCGAGGGCCTCTCCGAGACTCTCCGGGCGCTTGCCCGCACCGCACCGTTTGCCCGCCACCGATACGCACTTGTCGACCTCGCCAACGCTGTGCGTCCCTCCACTCTTTTCTAAAGCACACCCTTCGCATATCCGCCCCGGACACACAGAAAGACCCCCACCGTAATGGTGAGGGTCTTTCGGGGACCAGACTTTATTCTCCTAGGAGATCAACTGCTTACTTCTCGTCGGCAGCTGCAGGGGTGGTCGTGGTGTCCTCAGTGGAGGAACCTTCAACCTTCACGTCCTTACCGCTGGAGAGGTTGGAGCTCAGCTGATCGCCACCGGGGGCACACTGCGTAGCAGCGACACCAGCGAGGAGGCCGATAGCAGCCAGGAAGCCAGCGCCCAGGATAGCGTTTTGCAGGTGCGGAGCAACGTTGTTCTTGAAAGCAACAGCAAGCTCGGGGTTGTAGATACCCAGAGTCTTCTGGATGCCCGTGTTGATATCCTCAACCTGCTTGCCGAAGCCCTCAGCGATGCCACGAACCTCAGGAACGTTTCCTACCAGGCCGAGAGCGACCGGGAGCAGGAGCAGCAGCGGCACAGCGGAAGCAGCCGAAGCGCCAACGCACACTCCGAGGTGCTTGTCATCCATACCGACGGTGATCTTTACGGTGTCAACAACCTTGCCGTTCTTGTCCTTGACGGTAACCGTAATGGTGTCACCGTACTTGGCGTTACCGGGCTTGACCTTCAGATCGCCAGTGTTGGGATCAATCTCAGCGGTTGCGCCATTACCGGCGGGCTCAACCTCGGTCTTGTAACCGGCGTTGGGGTCGTACTTGCCGCCCGTGTTCGGGATGGTGACTTCGCCGCCCTCCTTAACATTGCTGTCTTCCCACTTCGGGGAATCCTTGCTGATCGGGCCGGGGTTGACATCGCCCTGGTCGGTGCCGTCGGCGGGGTTCTTGCCCTGTTTGACCTCGTCACCATCGTTCACACCGTCACCATCGGTGTCGGGGTTGGTCGGATCGGTGCCATTCTTCAGCTCGTCACCATCGGAGATGCCGTCACCATCGGTGTCAGCCTTGTTCGGATCCGTGTAGAACGGTCCCTCAATAACCTTGGTATTGCCGTCCTTGTCCTTGATGGTGATGGACGGAACCTGCGGGTTACCGTTGATTTCCTGGCCATCGGTCAGGCCATCATCGTCGGTGTCAGCCTTGTTCGGGTTGGTCGGCTCGTTGTTAAAGTGGATGTTCTTGTCGCCGGAATTCTCGTCAGCGTCGGTGATGCCATCCTCATCGGAATCCTTACCGACCGTGAAGCGCAGCGGAGCCTCATCCTTGGAGCCATCCGGGTAGGTGACCTCAACCGGGATCGTAACCTCGGTGTTGTTCTTGGTGCCCGCCTTCGGGGTAACCGTCACATCGCCGGTCTTCTCGTCGACCTTGACGTCGAAGCCTTCCGGAACCTTGTTCGGATCGACGTGGAACTTCGTGCCCTCGGGCAGGTTCGTGTCGCCGGTCTGCTTAACGGTGGTGGGCTTGCCGGCCTCACCGGAAGCAGCGTCGTAACCCGGGTTGTGGGAAGCGGCGTTGTCATCCTTGACGTTGACCTTGACCTGTACCTCGTCGGTGGAGCCGTCCGGGTAGGTCACAACGACGGTTGCGTCCTTGGAACCAGGAGTATTGGTGTCGACCGGATCCTTGAAAGAAACCTTGGTGCCTTCCGGCAGATCCTTCAGGTTAGCGATGGAGTCCTCAGCCTTCGGAGTGGAACCCTTCGTAACCGTCTGATCTTTACCCTGCGGGTCGAACTTGTCCGCATCCTTGCCGGTGTCCTGCTTCGGGTCGACCGTGAACGTGAAGGTCTGCTTGACGGGGTTGCCGTCCTTGTCCTTGATCGGGTTGCCGTCCTTGTCGACTGCAGTCAGGGTAACGGGGTAGGTACCCTCCTTGGTCGGAGTGCCCTTGATCTGGCGAACGGTGTTGCCGTCTGCATCCTTGGTCTCGGTGAGCGTGAGGCCCTCCGGCAGACCCTCGGCCTTGACGGTGGCGCCCTCAGGAAGGTTGTTGGCAGGAACCTCGATCGGAGTGATTTCCTTGTCGACGTTGCCCTTCTGATCCTGGATAGCATCGATGGACGGCTGGGTGGAAACCATGAAGGAGTCCTGAGCGATGTCGTTGCCCTCGGAAACCAGGACTGCGGAGTAAATCTCGCCGTCCTTGGCGTTAGCGGGAACGGTGAAGGAGCACTTTGCTGCATCAGCAAGCGTCTTCACATCGCAACGCTCGGAAACAACCTTGCCATTTCCGTCGCGCCATTCGATGTAAGAAGGCGTGCCGGGAATGTTGCCTGTCAGCTTCGCATCGATCTTCTGACCAATCTTGGCTGGGTTCTGAAGGTCATCAGCGTTGGTGATGGTCAGGCTGACCGGGCGGTAAGAGGAGATACCAAAGTTCTCGTTGACAACGCGGTGAGTGCCCGGGGACGGCGCAGGGGTCGGTGCCCACAGCACGGAGCGGTTGTACTTCTGGAAGTACGGCGACGGGAAGTTGGACCACACAGTCGCAATCTCGCCCTCAGGGTCTTCAACCCACATGTAGATATGATCGCGCAGCTTAGAGAAGTCTTCGTCTGCGTCGAGGCGGATACCGTACCAGCCATCCTTGTCGGTGGTTGCCCAGTAGGTCTTCTTAATGAACTCCGGGTGCTGCGTGAAGGCATCCTTGGTCGCCTTTGCGCGCTCTGCGTGCGGCAGGCTAGCGATTTCCTTCGCCTTGTCAATTCCCTCGGGGGTGAGGATAGACATGAACACCTTGTAGCCCTCTGCACCGGGCTCACCGACGTAGCTCGGCGCCTGCAGAGTCTGCTGGCCACCGGCATTGTTGCCGTTTTCGTAATAAACGTTACCGCTGATGGTGTTGTAGCCATCCGAGCTGCTCAGCGCGGAACCCTCGATCGGGCCCTTCGGGTCCTCCTGCAGGTTTGCAGACTTGAGGTAATTCTTGCCCGTTGCAGCATCGATCGGGGTCTCTTGGTTCCAGATGCCCACGCGCTGAACGTTCGTGCCAACGAGCTGGAATGCACCTGCAGCAGTGGCGATGGGGGTCCACTTTGCGGTCATTGCACCGCCGTGGCGAACCGGGAGAATAACGTTGCCGGTGTCGTTCGGGTCAGCAGGGGTGGAGTTGAGAACGCTCTTCTCAGTCCAGACCTTGTAGGCGGTACCGATCTGAGCAACGAACTTGCGCTCATTGCCAGCAAGATCCTTCACCACCGGGAAGTGGAATGCATAGGTGCCGGGGCCACCCTGACCACGGTCACCGGGAAGATCGTGAGTGGTGGTCTTGTAAACCGGGGAAACCCAGCCGTCCTTATCCTTCCACTGCGCGTACACAACGGTGCCGTTTGCAACAGCAGGATCAGAAGTAGACGTCGGGTCGCCGGAGGAAGACGGGCCACCAACAGCACGGAACACCTTGCCGGAAAGAATGCCCTTAGTATTGGTCAGGTCAACGGTCTTAGTTACGTAACCCTCGGCAATAGCGTCCGCCTCAATGGCAGAAGCCTGAGCCGCATCAGTAACAGCCTCTGCAGCCGAAGCTACGGCAGCGAACTGCGGAGCAACGACAGGCTGGATAGTCGGCGCAACGAGCGCCAGGGAAAGAGCGGCAGCTGCGACAGAAATGCCGCGGCGAATCTTGCCATTCCTCTTATGGATAGCCATATAACTGGTCCTCTCAGCTAGAAAGAGTTTTTTAGTGGTTTATTACGATTGGTTTGTTTTTTACCTTCAAAACCCCACTTAGGGATGCAAACACTTGTACATCACCAAGTTCGTAACAGTGCCAATCTTAAACTATTCTAAGATTCTGACCAAACTGCATTAACCTAATTTCAAGCTTTACTCGTCCACATATACAGACTCACGATCCGCTTCAACTCTCCCTCCTGCACCATAATTGAACGTTTTCACAGCTAAAATAACGTGAATCCGGTTGAAAACGGCAATTCGTTACCCTCTTTCCATTGCCCCTTTTTGGGGTTGCGGAGAAAATGCAAAATCTAAGGATTACGCAAGTGTAGCTCTATTACCAAGAATACCCTTAATCATTTGAAGAAATCTCTTACGAGTAAAAGAACGGCTCCACCTCCAAAGGAGGTGAGGGCATTTTTGTGTTTAGTCTCTTAATTGTTCGTTTTGGGTGTGTTCTCTTCAGAGGTGATCCTGAGCCTCATCACTCGAGACCGGGAGCACACTGCGTTGCGGAAACACCGGTAAGCAAATCCAGCAAGGCGATGAATGCTGCGGCAAGTGCCAGGTGCTGCATATGCGGAGGGACACGCAACGGAGGTTCCGGGTTGGAGAAGCCTCAGGCCTTCTGGATGCCTGTGTTGCTCTCTTCCATCTTCTTGCCGAAGCCATCAGAGATTGCACTAACCCCGGGGTTATCCTCTACGACGCCAAATGTGACCGGGATTAGGGGCGGCAGCGCTACAGCGGAAGCGACAGAGACACCGATGTAGCGACCCAGGTGGTCGTCGTTCATACCAACGGGGATGGTGACATTGTGAAGGATGTTGCCACCCTCGTCACCATAGTCCTTGACGTTGCTCTCAATGATCGTAGACTTGTTGGCCTGCTGATCCGTCTTGACAGCATCGAAGGTCGCACGGTCCAGAGCTTTTTCACCGATGTTCTTTATTGGGTTCTTCTTGGAGCTTTCCTTGATGTTAATGTCTTCCCATACTGAGTTACCCTCAGAGATCGGACCGGGATTGATATCCCTACCACCGTTGGCGGCATCCTTTGGGGTGCTTATCCTTGCCGTCTTCGATGCCGTCGTCTGTATCATTCTTCGTCGGCTCGGTTCCGTTTGCTAACTCGTAGCCGTCATCGAGGCCGTCACCATCGGTGTCAGCCTTGTTCCGATCAGTGAAGAAGGGGGGCCTCGGTGAGCGTGGTCTTACCGCTCGTGCCAGTGACGGTAAGAGCAGGAGCCTAAGGGCTACCAGATACCTCCCCTCCGTCGGAAACCCCACCACCGTCAGAATCAATCGGTGGGAATGTTCCCAAGCTTCTCGTTGCGCACAACGGACTCCTCATCTGCATCGGTAATACCTTCCCGGTCGCTGTCCTTACCGACAGTGGAGGTAAGCAGCGCGTGTCCGTCGTGCCGTCCGGCTAGGTCACGGTGACGAGGATGTCGACGGAGGTGCTGTTGGAGACATCCGCGTTCGGGGTGACAGTGACCGCACCCGATGGATCCACCGTGGCGGTGAAAGCTGTGGGGACATCAGCCGAATCGATACGGAAGGTCGTACACCCCGGGAGGCACTTCTCCCCCGTCTGCAGTACCGTGACTGTCTCGCCTGCCTCGCCGGATGCCGGGGAGAAACCCGGGTTGTGGGCGGCCGCATCGGAATCAGAAACCGTGACCGTGACTGGGACCGTGTCCTTGGAACCGTCCGGGTAGGAGACGATAACCATCGTGGTCGTCGCGCCTGGGACGCTGATATCGATCCCGCAGCCGTTGTCCCCTTAGACAATGAATCGAAATCCTTGATAGAGGCCGTGGAGTCCGCCTTCTCCCTGATGCACACCGTATGGTCCTGTGCGATCGGGGCGTTGGCGGGCGTATCCGTGCCGTCGAGCTCCAGGGAGAGCACCGGCAACTAGCTCTGAATGTCCTGAGGGGCAAGACGAAGTCCGCAACGACCCAGCCCTGGCGCTCATCGCACCACTGTGCCTCCAACGAAGAGGTTCGCCACGAGCCGATGACCACGTTGTTCGGAGCGATGAACGGCGTCTTCACGAGGTTGGAGTACGAGGGAACAACCTCGCCGTCCTTGTTGGTCACCCACATGTAGATGTGCTTCATGTTGGTGCAAGCCCCGTCAAGCGAATCGAAGCGGAGCGTATAGTAGCCCTCCTCGTTCACCGTATCGACCTTCACCTGCTTGAGGTACTCCGGGTGCTCCTTGAACAGCTTCTGCGTGGCAACAACCTGGTCTTCTTGCTTCTCACTTTCCATGAGCTGCGACAGACGTGCGTAACCCTCGTCGCTGAGCACCGTCGCCCACAGCTTGTAGCCGACGGCGAAGGGCTCGCCACCCTTTGTGGAGGAATCCCAACGCGGTCCGTTGGCAGCGGTCAGGTTCTGGGTCACCGGCACCGGTTTCCAACCAGACGCGACCGGCGATGAAGTCGTTTTCGCCCGTCGTCTGCGCCCCGGAGCGGTTGAACGCCTCGCCCTCGGATTCGGAGACGTGATCGGCGATGAGGGCCTCGGCTGGAGCCTCGTACATAAACAGCGCCGTCTTCTGCAGCGACGTGCCCGCGTACTGGAAGGAGCTAAGCAGCTGGTCACCAGACTTCAACTACTGGGGGTGAGGCCGCCGACCTATGGCGCATGGGGATCATCGATTTCCCGGTCTTCGGGTTGGTGTAGTTATCGATCCACAGGTGGTACTCCTGGTGGCGGTGTGCGTGGTAGGCGTGGTATTCGCCGTCTACATCCGTCCAGTTGAGATGCTCGTCGTTCTTCCCCTTTGAACGCGTACGTGCCCTTGCCACCGCTGCCGGCAACAACATCGCCCAGATCATGCGTCTGCGTCTTGAACCACGGCGACGCAGACATCTCGCTGTCTTTGCGCGGCTCCCTCAGCTCCAAGTAAAAGGTCTGGCCGGTTACCGGGGATGTTGCCGTCATCGTAGATGGGACTAGGGTCGCCGATGGGGTGAGCATCATGGACGTGTCCATTAATCTGGCCCGCCTAGTCGAAGGCATAGCTCAGCTGGGATGCCTTCGTGACCTTGCCGCTAGCAATCGCATCGGCATCCACAGCACCGGCCTTAATCGCCGCGCTTTCCTCTGCGGCCAGTGTCGTCTCCGCCTGCGCCACGGCTACCACCTGCGGCGCCACGACGGGCTGAATAATGGGAGAAACAACCGCCAAGGAGAAGGCAGCTGTTGCAATGGAGATTCCACGGCGGATGCGCCCGGAACGGGTACGGATGGTAGCCATTAGTCTGGTCCTTTCCAATGACTGGCTTTGAAGTTGTAAACCGGAACTCCAACAAAGCACCACACTCGCGCACCAGGGTCCTTAATAAGTTACAAAACTAATCCTAAGGGTTTCTTAGCTTAAAGTCTATATTTCATTCAGGAAACTACGCCATTTCTCAGACGATAGCTTCCACCCATATCACACAAAGGGCATAACCCAATCTAGAAGCCCTACCCCACCTCCAAAACCAAACACAAAAGACAACCGCCTTCCCCACTTCCCCCTTCGTTCACCCCAGTTCAGGGGCAGCAAACAGCAAACAAACCGATCCACGCGCAGCATATTCGCCACCCACCCCACTGCCCCGCAAAAGAACAAGATGCCGACACGGAACCAATCCCACCCCCAGCAAACAAAGACGCATACGACCTAGGCGCCATATGAGTGAACCACCCCAAAACCGTAGGAAGCCCCGAACCGTGAACGCATCGTCAATACACCAACCCGCGGAACACGTTAACGGCACCAACTCGAATCACACAAGTAGGTCGGCCCCACGTACTAAGTACGTGGGGCCGACCTTGACGGTAGTCACCGGATCTCGAAAAGATCTAGCGACATATCTCCCAAGGAAGGGAGTCTATTTTCCTCCGTGGAGGAAGTTTTTACTTCTGGGCAGTGGTGTTGTCGGAGCTACCGCCACCGGGGACACACTGGGTAGCGGCAACGCCAGCCAGGAGCGCGATGGAGGCAATGAAGCCGGCTGCGAGAGCAAGGTTCTGCAGGTGCGGAGCAACCTGAACCTTGAACTGCTGAGCAAGCTGCGGGTTGTAAATACCCAGGGTCTTCTGGATACCCGTGTTGATATCCTCCAGCTGCTTACCGAAGCCAGCGGTCAGATCCTTCACCTGCTGGTTGTCCATGGCCAGACCAAGGGCAATCGGGGTCAGGAGCAGCAGCGGAATAGCCGATGCGGCAGAAGCACCAACACACTTGTTAGCCTGATCTTCAGTGAGACCATCGATGGAGCTGGAAGCATCAACAGGCTTGGTGATGATAATCGGAAGCTCAGTCTTGTTACCATCCTTACCGGTGATGATAACCTTGCCCTTACCGGGCTCCGTGCCGGAAGGAATGGTCACTGTGACGTTACCTTCCTCATCGATCTTTACGTCAGATCCCGAAATCTCCTTGCCGTTTTCATCAACAACTACGCCGGTGGCACCGTCAGGGTTCTCGACCTTTCCGTCGATTTCCTTGCCCTTACCATCAGCCGGAACTTCAGTAGCCTTACCGCTGTTGTTGTCGTCGACACCCTTCTTATGGCCGGTGACAGGAACTTCCTTGACAATCGGCTTATCCAGAGACGGATCATTGATCGTCACCGTAATCGGACCATCAACATCCTTACCAGGCGTCACCGTGATCGTGCCATCCTTACCAATGGTGACCGGAATCTTCTTCCCATCCTCATCAGTAGCGACAGCAGTGGTCTTATCGGTCTTATTCTCAACCTTCAGACCCGTATCCTGATCCTCATCAGTCGGATTCACCGGCTTCGGATCACCCGTCACAGTCAGCGGGCTCTCTTCCGGGGTGGCAGCGGTTACCTTGGTGGTAGCCTCTTCGGACAGGCGCTTGCCGTCGACATTAGCGGTTGCCTTGATTTCCGCGCCTTCAGCCTGCTGAGGAATGCTTGCCGTAAAGGTACCGGGGTTCTCAGCGTCTTCCTTCGGGATGATAACGGTGCCATCCGGAAGCTCAACCCTGACATCTGCGCCAGACTCTGCCTTAACAGTCACAGTCTTGCTGTCGGTGGTCAGCGGCTCAATCGTCGGGGTCTTCGTCTGCTCGACCGGCTCATCGGTTCCGACAATCGTCTTCTCAGAGACTGCAATCTCGCCGGCCGGGGTCTGAGCCACCGCCTTGTACGTGACTTCTTTCTCAATACCGGAGATATTAGTGATCTTAGCGACCCCCTTTTCGGTGTCCGGCCTGTCGAGATCAACGGTTCCTACGGCCTGATCGAAGTCGACAGTGACTTTACCGGTCTCGGGGTCGGTAGTAATTGCAGACTCAGGAACGAGCGCAACCTTTACCTTCGTATCGTTATTGGTGACAGGAACCTTCTTGCCGTCATTATCCTTGAAGACTTCCTTCGGAACATTGACGATGAATTCGTTATCCGTGGTCTGGATCTTGGTTGCCTCAGGATCCGGAGTGCTTACCTTGTAGCTGCCGGGGTTCTTCGGATCAGTCTTATCCTTCAGAACTTCCTGACCATCCGGAACACCGTCACCATCGGTATCGAACTTGGAGGAGTCGGTTCCGAGCTCGGACTCGTAGGAATCGAGAAGGCCGTCGCCATCGGTATCTGTCAGGTTGAGGTAGGTGTAGCCGTAGGAATTCGAGAGAACATCTACGGGCGCGCCACCGTCTCGCTTGTCAAAGACATCGGCGTTAATCCAGCTAGCAAAATCGACATATCCGCCGGTTGCATTCTGGATACCTTCCAGTGCCCCGTCCTTGAGCTTGTACTTGATCGTAATTGGACGGGTCTGACCGAGTGTGCCATAGAGGATGTCATCCCAGTTTGCGCGAACTTCCTTGAAACGAGGATCTGTTGCACCAGTTATATCGGCATCGTCCTCGCCCCAGGTGAGCTGCTTATTCTGGGTGGTGGTCACAACATTTCGCTCAGAATCAACACCAAGCTCAAACTGCGTACGATCCTTGTTGAGGTTTCCGTCCTTGTCGGAGTTGTAGACGACCACAGAGTCAATGAAGGGGATGAGCGCAGGGTCGATCTGCTCTTCAAGCTGCCAGGCCCAGTCGAAGCTGGCCTGCAGGAAGTTCTGCGTCATCGGCAGCCAGATAATGCTGTTGATCTCGTTCTTGCCTTGGTCGTAGCTGACAAACTTGGATACCGGACGGTTAAGAATATTTTCACTGCCAAGGGCCGCATCCTTCGAACCGTCGTAAACCTTCTCCGGCATGGAGGGAGGAAGTTTGCCGTCGGCAGACAGGAGAGCTCGAGAGACAGAGTTCTTGACAATGCGGCCGTCCCGACGGATCCAGTACTGCGTGACTGCGAAGCCGTCACCAGCATCCTGTAGAGAGGACGCCTCTACACCGTTATTGAGGTAAATCTTGTAGAAGGATGAGTAGTTCTTACCCGCTGAGCCAGGGAAGTTTTTTACCGTTGACAGATCCAGAGACCACTCGGATCCGTTCGGGTCGCGTTTGACAAAATCGCCCTGCTTATCGTTATTTTCACCAACAACGGAAATGCGATCGATCTGCGAGTAGAGGGCTTCATCCTGGAACCTCAGGAAAGCCTTACTGGCATCCGAATCTTCCGTGGATCCTCCGGTGAGGAAGATGGTCCGGCCCGTCACCAACCAGTGGGGAACCTGAAGCTTGAAGTCCGTGCCGTCTGTCTCATCTTTGACGGATACGGAGGTCAGACCTGCGTAGCGCACATCCTTACCTTCGTCGAAGACACGACCCACGTTGGCGGGAACATAGTCGCCGGAAGCTTGAGTTGTTGCGTCCTGAGCAGATGCCAAAGGAGCAACACCACCCTGTACCGGCTGGATTGCAGGTGCAACGAGGGCAAGTGAAAGTGCAGCCGCCGCTATGCTTACGCCACGACGGACACCCCCTCGCTGGTTTCGGATAGCAGTCATGAAAAACCGTTCTTTCATAGTTTTGACAAGGAAAGTGTTTTATTACGAACTCATGCGGATTGCGTCTACAACACCGATGGCAGCTGGCCCTTGATAGCCTGCTTCATTCGTAATCGCTACCCATTCTAAGGCGGCTCCACCAATATGTCCACTGCGTTTTCAGCTTTCTCCAATCTTTGGAACTCGCTGACGTGTGTTGCTAGTTTTCCCCTATGCTTGCCCACCTCAAGACGATCACTACTTCGCCTTTTTTAAATAGCTATTTTTTATACACCAAGTTGAAGAGGGTGTGCAAATTTTTAAATTGTTTTAAAGAAATAATTATCCCCACCCCTGAATAGGGGTGGGGAGAGGGGGGAATCCAGTTTTGGGCTGTTTAGACCCCTGCCAGCTGCACCGCGTAGCGCGCGATAGCTAGCTCCTCGTTGGTCGGAATGACGAGTACCGGAATCTTGGAGTTGTCGGAGGAAATGAAGCGCGGGCCGTCGTTGGGCAGCTTATTCTTCTCCGGGTCGATTTCTATCCCGAAGTTCTCGAGGCCGGCGAGAGCATCCATGCGGACATCCTGGTCGTTTTCACCCACACCTGCGGTGAAGGTGATGGCATCGACGCGGCCGAGCTGCAGCATGTAGGCGCCGATGTACTTGCGCAGGTTGTGAATGTAGACGTTGTAGGCCACCCAGGCATCCTGGTCACCGTCGTCAATCATTTCGCGCAGGGCGCGGAAGTCGTTGACGCCGGACAGGCCCTTTACGCCGGACTTGCGGTTCAAAAGCTCATCGATTTCATCGATGGACATGCCCCGTCGATACAGGTGGAAGACGATGCCGGGGTCGATGTCACCGCAGCGGGTGCCCATGACGAGGCCGGCGAGCGGGGTAAGGCCCATGGACGTGTCGATCGCCGCGCCGTTATGGATGGCGGCGCAGGAGGCGCCGTTGCCGAGGTGCAGGGTGATCTGGCGGGTGTGCTCCGGATCGCGACCGATCATGCCCGGCACCTGCTTGGAGATGAACTCGTGGGAGGTACCGTGGAAGCCGTAGCGGCGGATGCCAGCCTCGCCGGCGACGTCCTTGTTGATGGCGTAGAGGGCGGCTGCCGGGGGCAGCGTGTGGAAGAAGCCCGTATCAAAGACCGCGATGTGCGGCAGAGCGGGGAACATCTTCTGTGCCACCTCGATGCCGTCGATGTTGGCGGGGTTGTGCAGCGGTGCCAGCGGGATAAGGTCGCGGATCATGCCCATGACCTCGTCGGTGATGACGACCGGCTGGGAGAAGAGGAGACCGCCGTGGACAACGCGGTGGCCGACAGCCTTGAGGTCCACCTGCTCCGGGCCGACACCGAGGTCGTTCAACAGGTTGAAGGAGAGGTCGAGGCCCTCCGTGTGGTTGGCGATCGGGGTCTGCACCACGTGCTTCTGGCCGCCTGTCTTGACGGTCAGCTTGCCACTCGGCTCACCGATCTGCTCCACCACACCGGAGACAAAGGGATCTTCGGTGGCATCCGCGTCTGAGTCGACGAGCTGGAACTTGATGGACGATGAGCCCGAGTTGATGACGAGAGCGTAAGCCATTTACTTTGTTTCTCCTGCCTGGATCGCAGTGATGGCGATCGTGTTGATGATGTCCGGGACGGTCGCGCCACGGGAGAGGTCATTGACGGGCTTGTTCAAGCCCTGGAGGATCGGTCCGATGGCGAGCGCGCCACCGGTGCGCTGTGCCGTCTTGTAGCCGATGTTGCCCGCCTCAAGGTCGGGGAAGATCATAACGGTGGCCTTGCCGGCAACCGGGGACTCCGGAGCCTTCTTGGCCGCAACACCCGGGTCGACGGCGGCATCGAACTGCAGGGGGCCGTCGATAAGCGTCTCGGGGGCGAGCTCCTTGGCCTTGGCGGTGGCGGCGACGGCACGGTCCACATCGGGGCCGGCGCCGGACGTACCCGTCGAGTAGCTCAAAATGGCGACCTTCGGATCGATGTCAAAGGCGGCGGCCGTCTGGGCGGAGACAGCGGCGATCTCGCCGATCTGCTCGGCCGTGGGGTTGGGGTTGACGGCGCAGTCACCGAACGCCCACAGGCGCCCGCGCATGGCTATGAGGAAGATGGAGGACACGACGGAGGTGCCCGGCTTCGTCTTGATGATCTGGAAACTCGGGCGGATGGTGTGGGCCGTCGTGTGGGACGCACCGGAGACCATGCCATCGGCCTGGCCGGTGTGGACGAGCATCGTACCGAAGTAGGAAACGTCCTTCATCGTCTCGCGGGCCTGCTCGAGGGTGACACCCTTCTTCTTGCGGAGCTCGGCGAACTGGGCGGCGAACTCCTCAGCGCGCGGGTCGGTGAGATGGTCGATGATCTCCGCGCGGGAGATGTCGAGGCCAAGCGCGCTAGCGCGCGAAGTAACGGTCTCCTTGTCACCCAGAATCATGAGCTCGCAGATGCCCTCGGCCAGCACCTCGTGGGCGGCCTGCAGGATGCGGTCGTCGTCCCCCTCGGGGAGGACAATGCGGGTGGTCTTTTCCTGGGCCTTCTTCTGCAGCCACGTCTGCAGGTAGTCGGGGCTCATGACCGGCGTCGTATCGACACCGGAGACGGCCTCGGCGATCGCCTCGGCTGTGACTTCGTCCTCGGTGAGGACGGCCCCGACGGTGGCGAGGTATCCTTCCGCCTCACGGACGGCGAGCTTCTCGGTCAGTCCACGCTTGTCGACGATGAAGACCAGCGGAATGCCGAGTGCGGCGGCTGCCTCCGAATCGTAGGAGACGTTGCCCGTGCCAGAGATGAGTGCGGCGCCGTCTGTCAGCGGTTCCTCAGCGATGAGGCGACGGATAGGGGCCGGCTCATCCGGGGCGTCCGTGGGGACGATGGAAACCAGGTCGAGATGGCGGAGGCCGAGGTCGGCAGCAATGGCGCTGGCATCGAAGTCTGCCGACGTCCGGCCGACAGTGGTGAGCAGCGCAGAGCGAGGAGAATTCATAATGGCAAGTCCTTATATATAGGTCATGGTCGTAAGCGCCACCGCCCCTGCCGATCGCAACGACAGTGTTGCCGGCCACACATTCTGTGACCGAGTAGGCGCCAACACACCACTTTACAAAACGTCAGACTACCGGCGCGAGTTCAGGGACAGTGGTTTGTCTAGCATTTTAGACGGACAGCCCCACGATCCGCTCGTTTTTGGCGTTCACCAGGAATTTTATGAATTGGTAGACTGCATAGTGCGGTATGTATAGACCGATTTGTATAGTAGTGTAAACTGGAGACCCACCATAGGTACTAGCCCGCCTTAGTTTTTCGGGTTAAGGTAGTAACGGTTTACACACATTCGAAACAGGAGAAATATGACTCGCCCACTTCGCGTCGCAGTTGTCGGTTCCGGCCCCGCAGGCATCTACGCCTCGGACATCCTCATCAAGTCAGGCCAGGACGTCGCCATCGACTTGTACGAGAAAATGCCGGCCCCCTTCGGCCTCATTCGCTACGGCGTGGCCCCCGACCACCCGCGCATCAAGGGCATCATTAAATCCCTGCACAAGGTCCTCGACCAGCCGCAGATTAAGCTGCTCGGCAACGTCGAGATTGGCAAGGATGTGACCGTCGAGGAGCTGCGCGACTACTACGACGCCATCATCTTCGCCACCGGCGCCACCGGCGACCGCGACCTCAACATCCCCGGCATCGACCTCGAAGGCTCCCGCGGCGCCGCCGAGTTCGTCGGCTTCTACGACGGCAACCCCAACTTCCAGCGCGAGTGGGACCTCACCGCCCCGCACGTCGCCGTCATTGGCGTAGGTAACGTCGCGCTCGATGTCGCCCGCATCCTGGCCAAGACCGCCGACGAGCTGCACGTCACCGAGATCCCCGACAACGTCTACAAGGGACTTGGTGCCAACGCCGCCGACGAGGTCCACATCTTCGGCCGACGCGGCCCCGGCAACGCCAAGTTCACCCCGCTGGAGCTCAAGGAACTTGACCACTCCCCGACCATCGAGGTCATCGTCGACCCCGAGGACATCATCTACGACGAGGCCGCCGAGCAGGCCCGCCGCGACTCCAAGACACAGGACCTCGTCTGCCAGACCCTCGAGCAGTACGCCCTCCGCGAGCCGAAGAACGCCCCGCACAAGCTGTTCATCCACTTCTTTGAGGCCCCCATCGAGATCGTCGACGACGGCACCGGCAAGGTGGCCAAGCTGAAGACCGAGCGCCAGGAATACGACGGTAAGGGCGGCGTCCGCGGCACCGGGAAGATCACCGAGTGGGACGTCCAGGCCGTCTACCGCGCTGTGGGCTACCGCTCCGACGAGGTCAAGGGCGTTCCCTTCGACCACCACTCCGCGGTCATCCCCAACGACGGTGGCCACGTCATCGATGCCCAGACCCGCGACCGGGTCCCCGGCCTCTACACCACCGGCTGGATCAAGCGCGGCCCCGTGGGGCTAATCGGCAACACCAAGTCCGACGCCAAGGAGACGACAGATATGCTGCTGTCCGACTACCGCACCGGCAAGCTGCAGGCACCGGCCAACCCGGACCGCGAGCAGGTCCTCGAGCTTCTCGAGTCCCGCAACATCGCGTACACCACGTGGAAGGGCTGGTACAACCTCGACGCCCACGAGCGCGCCCTCGGTGAGGCCGAAGGCCGCGAGCGCAAGAAGGTCGTCGAGTGGGAGGACATGGTCAAGTACGCCCACCCCGAGCGCGATGCGTAAATAACGCGTTTCATACGCCCCCCGCCACGGATTCACCGTGGCGGAGTTTTGTCTTACCAAGGGTTTTTCCGTTCCGATTGAAGGGATACCCACTTTTCGGTATTTTTTGTGGACATGACGACACTGTATAAATGTGCACCCCTCAAGGATTTGAGTCCGCACGAAGTGCATGAACTGTACAAACTTCGCACCGAGGTTTTTACAGCTGAACAGGGTGCGAGCTGGGCGGAGGCCGACGAGATCGACTCCCGCGAATCCACCCTGCATGTCCGCGCGTATGACGAGGAGACCGGTCACCTGAAGGCCTACACTCGTCTCTTCCTCACCCCAAGTATCGACGACACGACCAAGGGCGAGCTCGAGGTTCGCATCGGCCGGGTGGCCGTCGACAAGCAAAATCGCGGGGAGGGCCTCGGGCGCAAGATTATTGAGTACTCGCTCGAGGTGTGCAAGAAGGAGTTCCACGACATCGACGTGGCGCTTGAGGCGCAGACCCACGCCATCGATTTTTACAAGAAGCACGGGTTCCACACCGTCGGCGAGGAATTCGAGCTCGGCGGCATCGACCACATCAAGATGGTCTGCCCCGCCAACGACCTCACCTAGAATCACAGTGGCGCGCCCGCGTAACCTCCATCACAGCGCGCACCAAGTTTGCGAACACGTAAAACGGGGAATTCACCCCCGTCATTCCCTTCATCTCCCCCTCCACCAGACACCGTGAGCGGCTTTGCTGCCCGGTTGCGTGGAGGGGTGAGCCGTATGTGGGGCGGTTCCGATTTGGATGCCGGGACGAAGGGGGTTATTCTCCCCGCTCATGACAACCTACTTTGCCGTTTCCCACCTCGGGCACCTGAGTGCACGGGAGGTCCACGACCTATACAAACTGCGCACCGACATCTTCGTTGTCGAGCAACAGTGCCCCTACGAGGAGCTTGAAGACCGTGACGCCGACCCGGCGACGCTCCACATCCGCGCCCTGGAAAGCCAGAAGCTCATCGGCTGCGCCCGCGTCTACCGCGACGGCGACTCCGTCCACCTCGGACGCATCGCCGTCAAAGCCGACCACCGTGGCACCGGGCTTGGCACGCAGATCGTCCGCGAAGCCCTCGCCATGATCAGCGGCCAGTTCCCCAGGCTGCCCGTGCGCCTCGACGCGCAGGTCGTCTCCCAGGGCTTTTACAAGAAGCTCGGCTTCACCGTCTGCGGCGAAGAATACGACTGGGACGGCGTCACGCACATCCCCATGACGCTTACCGACTAATCCCCCATCGCCAGGTTCTCCACCTCAGCGATCCTGCCGGCGGCCTCCTCCACTGAGGGGGCCGTTGCCACAATAATGCTTCCGATCTCACAGGCCCGCACGTCCACCTCATCGAGGGCAAGGGCCTTTTTCACGTCCACGGGCCGATCCGTAATCATCGCCGCGCCCGGAGAGGTGAGCGTCACGTCCACGGGCAGGCCGAGCTTTGCGCGCGCGTGCAGCTCGTACTGCGAGTAGCGCTGCGTGTACAGCGTAATGAGCCCGATGCGGCGTGGGCCGTACACAACGTCCTCAAAATAGCAGCGGTCGCCCGCCACCCACAGCGTCACCGAATAGAGGCCACGGCCCGACGTGCTGCGCCCCTCGTTCATCGACTGCACGATGCGCACAGCGATAGAATGCGCGGCATCGCGGGCCGTCTCCGAAATCGGCATCGGCTGCACGGACTGGGAGACATCGTGGCCGATCGGCTCGGAAAACCACGAGGCCTCCTCCCCCGTCGTCGGGTCGACGCTGCGGATGACCTGGATGGTGACGAGCTCCGCGCCGTCGATAACCTGCTCGACAAGCGTGTCCTGCCCGTTCCAATTACTCTGCGCCTCGGCGACCGACTGCACCTCTATATACGAATACGGGCCGACCGGTGGTACAAGACGGGCGGGAAGCCCCACAGACTCCACCGCCTTCTCCATATCCTCCAGCGACGACGCCGTCCGCGTCTTCACCACCGGGCTGCCCAGCGACTCGCCGGCAAGCCAGCGGCTATCCGCGCGGTTGAACGACAGCGGGCGCAGATCCTCCGGCCGAAGCTCGGCTGCCACCTCCCCCAAATGGGACAGAGCCTCCTGCGCCTCGTGATCGTGCATGGCAGTAACTGCCTCCGATGAGCCCACCGGCCGATCCTGCTCCACGACGGGATCCGGCTGGCCCTCGGCAATAAAGCGCCCACGGCCGTACTCGGCAGCATGGTCTGGCGATGTCTCATTCATGACACCAGTATCCCACGACAGGCAACGGAGGCCAAAGGGACGCTTACTATGCATGAGCGTGACTAAAACGGGGGGATGCGTCGCATTCGTGCAAAAGCGCACTACAGGGGCGCGTCGGTGTGGGCAAACGGCCACGCTAACTATTGAGACCTTGTGGCAACATTTGGCAACCGCGTATATTATGCACACATAATCGAAAAACCGCGGATTAACGGCACCCACCACGTGTTTTACCCGCATGAAAAACCCTCACCCAGACACAATGAGAAAAAACTCCATGCAACCACCCGATAGTCCTGTAGCTACCCCCATCGGTTCGAAATGTGAACGTACCCCCAACTGTGACGTTGGTCAAGTATCATAGCGAAACTAAACAAAGCCGCGTTTCCCCAGGTGGCAAGTAGTTCACGCGAAAAAATGCCGCTGGTTCAACAGCAAAGGTCTTATCACTTTCGGGGGTAACACCGCAAAAGTGTGACTTAAAACTTTTGGCAATTCACATATTCTGCGCGTCACGCCCGGTAGCGTAAAGGTATTCCTAAAGAAGATTATTCTGATTTTTAAAACCACGACACGACAACACTTGAGGCGGTTAAAACCATGACTACAAAACAAGCTGCCACACGGGAGACGTACCAAGGTACGGACAAGGCTCTCGTCGGCATCGTCCTGGGCGTAATGACCTTCTGGCTGTTCGCCCAGTCTACCCTCAACGTCGGCCCTCTGATGGCCAAGGACGTGGGCATCCCCATGCACATCATGAACGTCGCGATCTCCGCATCCGGCCTGTTCTCCGGTATGTGCATCGTCGTGGCCGGCGGCTTCGCCGACCGTTGGGGACGTAAGCGCGTTGCCATGATCGGCAACCTCATAAACATCGTCGGCTCCCTCCTCGTGGCAACGGCCTTCGGCCCGTTCGGCACGACCATGATGATCGGTGGCCGCATCTTCCAGGGTATCGCAGCGGCCTCCATCATGCCGTCCACAATGGCTCTCGTGCAGACATACTGGAAGGGACGCGACCGGCAGCGCGCCCTGTCTATGTGGTCCATCGGCTCCTGGGGCGGTGGAGGCATCTGCGCCGTGTTCGGCGGTGCACTCGCATCCTCCGCACTCGGCTGGCGCTCCATCTTCTTCCTCTGCGCCGCCGTATCCGTGGTCTCCATCCTCCTTATGCGCGAAATGCCTGAGGCAAAGGCCAACGTCAAGACCACCGGCTTCGACATCAAGGGCATCATCAGCCTCATGATCACGATCGTCGCGCTGCAGCTCATCATCACGCAGGGCGCGTCCTTCGGCTGGCTGTCCCCGACCGTCATCGGCCTGCTCGTCACCTTCATCGTTGCCTTCTGGTTCTTCGTCCGCATGGAGACCGACAACAACAGCGCCTTCGTAGACTTCCGCTTGTTCCGCAACAAGACGTTCTCCGCCACCTGTGTGGTCAACGCCATCATGAACGCCACCAGCGGTATTCTCGCAGCCTTCCTCTGGGTGATGCAGGACGGCGCCAGCTATTCCGCCGGCCAGGCCGGACTGATCACACTCGGCTACGCCATCTTCGTCGTCTCGTTCATCCGCGTCGGCGAGAAGATGATGCAACGCTACAACGTCCGCACCCCGATGCTGCTCGGCTGCTCCATCGTGTTCGTCTCCATCCTCATGCTGATGTTCACCAACGTAATGACCGGCACCTACGTCGTCATCGCAGCCGTTGCGTTCAGCCTCTACGGCCTCGGCCTCGGCCTGTTCGCTACCCCGGTTACCGACGCCGCCCTCTGCGGCCTCCCCGAAGACCAGTACGGTTCCGGTGCCGGCATCTTCAAAATGGCCTCCTCCCTCGGTGCAGGCCTCGGCGCTGCTATCGCCGCCGCCACCTACACCGCCCTCAAGGAGACCGGCTCGGGTCTGCCCAGTATGATCCTCGACTTCATTGGTCGCCAGGACAACCTCTCCATCCGTGAGGCAGGCTTCATGGCACTCGGCACCAACGCCGTCATGTGCGCGATCGCCATAACCCTTATCCTCGTCTTCATCCCGAAGGTCACCCAGACCTCCGAATCCCTCGACGGAGAGGTCAATGCCGACTCCGCCAAGGCCTGCGAGGAGTGCCCCGACGGAGTGGCGGTTTTTAGGGATGACGAGCTCGCAGCCTAGAGCTCCTTCCTTGCAAGCCCGTGAAAAGCGACTAAATAGGAAAACCTACGCGGAAGGCCTCGCACCGAACGGTGCGGGGCCTTTTTCCTGCGCTTTTCCCCTTGCCCTGTGGATAGCTTTTCTGGCTCTGGCTGAGTTTTCCACAGGTTTGGGTTATTGGCCTTGACCCCTGCTCCGGTTGCTTTAGTGTGTGTGGCATGACCGCTTTGACGGATTGTGCTGTGCTCCTCTCGCAGGCGATGGTGATCGCCGGGGAGGCTTGTGGCATGTCCAAAAAAGCACTTGTCCGGGTCGGTTACGATAAGACCACCGCCCACACCATCCACAAGCTTGCGGGCATCTACTACGGGCGCTCGGGCGCACCGCGTAAGCAGGAGCGCACACGGGAGAAAGCAGTAACCGC
>JALFAQ010000065.1 GCA_022772305.1 Corynebacterium glucuronolyticum | reverse complement strand
AATAAGCCATACCGAAGCCAGCGACTAGTTCCGTTGCCTGTTGAGACTGTGGGAACGGATATAAACTTAGCCTGCCCCGCATAGGGGAAGGGCTATGAATCTTCGGTTCCCGTATACGGAACTGCCCAACAACGTAATGGGCTTGGTCGCTGTGACGGCGGTGGTGTTGATCCTGGCATCGGCATCGATGCGTCGGTCAACGAAATAAGCGGGAGGAGCAAGAGGGATAAGAGAGGCAGTGTAACGTGTCCAAGGCTGATGAGATCCGTGACCGGATTCGACGGGCTGCAGCGGAGCTCTTCTCGCAGAGATCTTATAAGGAGGTGACAGTCCGGCAAATAGCGGCGGCAGCCGATGTCGATGCGGCGCTCATCAATCACTATTTTGGCGGGAAAGAAGCCCTTTTTAACGCAATCATCGCCACGGGGATCGAAGCTAAGGTAGCGTTTTTCGACTTTCAGTCCATCCCCTTGGAGAATTTGGGGGTGGAATTTGTTCGTTATGCGGACAGGCTATGGTCCTCGCCGGATCAGCATGTTCTTCAGCTTCTCATCCGTCAAGGGTTGACGAGCGCCCCCGAACTGATCTGCAACGTGGCAAGCCAAACCTTGATTGAACCCGTTGTTGCCCAATTGCCCTTTCCGAAGGAGGAAGGCATCCTGTGCTTCTCCTTGGCAGGTAGTCACATCCTCGGGGTCCTTGCCGCGCGATACATTGTGCGCATTCCTACCCTCGAAGACATGAGCACGGAGGAGCTCGTCCAGTACGTGGCGCCGTCAATCCAGCGACATCTCACCGGCGACCTTGGCTTGTAAGGTCAGCATTGAGCGGTCTAGGTTTGTACTGCTAGACTTCAAACTGTCATATAGTGAGAAATGGAGTTCATATTATGAGATTGGCTGTGATTGGTGGCGACGGCATCGGGCCGGAAGTCACCGCTGAAGCACTCAAGGTGCTCACGACTGTTCGCAATGACGTGGAAGTCACAAGCTTCGACCTCGGTGCGAAACGCTACCTTGCCACGGGGGATCTCCTCACTGACGACGATCTCGCGGCATTGCGTGAACACGATGCCATTCTTCTCGGTGCAGTAGGTGCTCCCGGTGAGGTTGCTCCTGGGGTGCTGGAGCGAGGGCTCCTTCTCAAGCTGCGCTTCGAGCTGGATCACTTTGTCAACCTTCGACCAGCGAGGCTGTATCCCACGTCTCCCAGCCCGCTAAAAGATCCCGGTGAGATCGATTTTGTTGTCGTTCGTGAGGGAACAGAGGGACTGTACTGTGGCAACGGTGGCACGCTCCGCCACGGGACCCCGCACGAGGTCGCATCCGAGGTGTCGCAAAACACGCGCTTTGGCGTTGAGCGGGTGGTACGCGATGCCTTCGAGCGAGCAATGAAGCGTCGCAAGAAGCTCACACTCGTACACAAAATGAATGTCCTCGTCAACGCTGGCAGCTTGTGGAAACGCACGGTGGATGAGGTGGCCAAGGAATATCCCGAGGTCGAGGTGGACTACAACCACATTGACGCTGCCACAATCTACATGGTGACCAATCCGAAACGCTACGACGTCATCGTAACGGACAACCTTTTTGGTGACATTCTCACCGACCTGGCCGGCGCCATTACCGGCGGTATTGGACTTGCCGCATCAGGAAACATCGATGCAACGCGTACCAACCCCTCCATGTTCGAGCCTGTTCATGGATCGGCGCCGGACATTGCAGGAAAGGGAATCGCCGATCCGCGCGCAGCTATTCTCTCCGTTGCGATGCTCCTTGAGCATCTCGGCGATGATGAGAATGCGCAGCGTGTCCGCGATGCTGTTGCCCATGATGTGGAAACACGTCCGGCAGGCGAGGTGAAGACCGCAGCAGTGGGGGATGCCATCGCCGCAGCCCTAGCCTAATTAGCGAGGAACAAGCCCAGCGTTGTCTTTTCCAGACGATGCTGGGTTCTTTGTTGTGGGTATAGTTTCATCTATGCGTTTTGCTCGAATTGCAACAAAAGAATCCATGAGCTTCTCCACCGTCGACGGTGAAGGGCAGAACCTAAAATTCCGCGCGATCGCCGGGCATCCCTTTGAAGAGCCGGAGTACACGGGGAAGGAATTTGGCCCGGATGAGGTGAAACTGCTTTCCCCGATGCTTCCCTCAAAGATTGTTCTTATTGCCGATAACTACGGTGATGGGGAGCCGAATTTCCAGCTCAAGCCACCGACATCCGTCATCGGTCCCGGTGCCCCGATTCGTATCCCAGAGGCTGCGATGGGAGTGGCCTTCGAGGGCCAGCTCGCGCTGGTTATTGGTAAACCGTGCAAGGATGTCGCAGCCGCCGATTGGCGCTCCGCGGTACTTGGCGCAACTATACTCAATGATGTTTCCGCCGTGGGGCTGGATACGCCGGGTGAACAAGCTGTTCGTGCACGTGCCTTCGACACATTTTGCCCGGTCGGGCCTTGGGTGGACACGGATATCGATGCATTGAACGTGGAAGATACTGAGCTCGTCGGGCGCGTGACTCATGGTGGCGAAACGACGACATTCCAAACAGCGGAAACGAAAGACTTGGTGTGGAGTTTTGCTGAGATAATCGAGTACGTCTCCCACACCATGACCCTTCTCCCCGGTGACATTATTGCCACCGGGTTCCCCGTCGAGAAGCACAAGCTTTTCAGCGGGGATACAGTTACGATCGCCGTCGACGGTCTCGGACAGCTGCGCAACCGGGTTAACTAGGAACTATAGGCCAAGGGATCGCAGAATCGTCCCCAGCTTGGCGGTTGTTTCCTCCAACTCCTGCTGGGGATCGGATTGGGCGACGATTCCGCCACCTGCCCATGCGCGCCCGCGTGTTCCGTCACCGGACACCTCAGCGCAGCGGATGGCAACCATAAATTCTCCATTGCCTTGAGCGTCCGCCCAGCCCACGGCACCCGCGTAGAAGCGACGATCAGATTCGACATCGAGGATCATCTCCCGCGCGGCTTCTTCCGGAGTTCCACAAATAGCGGGGGTGGGGTGGACGGCGCGTGCGAGATCCAAGGCAGTAAGAGAGTCATCGCCAAGCACACCACGGATGGGGGTGGCCAGGTGCCACACCTCGTTGGTGCTGGTGAGCTCCGGGAAGTTTGGGATTTCCAATTCCGTAGTAAGCGGCTCGAGCGACACCCGGATGTTTTCCACGACATAGCGGTGCTCAGCCAGATCTTTAGCAGAAGCGAGCAGCCCATCCGCCGCAGCCTTGTCCTGGGCGGGGTCGCTGCTGCGTGGTGCTGTTCCAGCCAACGGGTAACAGGTCACTTCCGCTCCCTGTTTACGTACGAGCACCTCGGGGGAGCAACCGACAAGCCACGAGCCACCGAGGTCGACAATAAATCCATCGTGAGACGATGATGTCGCAATGAGGCGGGCAGCAACAAGTCGCGGGTCAACCGGTTCGTCGAAGGCGATATCGACAGCACGGGCAAGTACCACTTTGTCCAATTCACCACGTTGCAACGCCTCAACAGCATTGGTGACTCGAGCCAGGTGTTCCTCCGGCGACGGATCAAAGCCGACAATGTGCGCTTTGAGGGTCGAACCCGCCCCGGTCAAGTAGTACGGGTGAGGATGCAGAGAGGTCTCCTCCCAGATCACGGACTCCGGAACCGTCAGCGCTGCGGGTGCCGACGGGTCGAAGGGGAGCGCACCGACGATGAGCCCCGCGGAGGGCAAGGATGCAATCGCCTCGTCAATTGACGTGTAGAAAGCCGCGCGTCCCTGGGTGCGGACGGAGCCGTGCACACGAGACAGAAGAAAGTCAGGTGCTGTACTTGGTCTAGAAGGTCTGCTTGGTCGCATGGTGAGAAATTGTAGCGGGTAGACTTTTACACCATGTCTGATGTACGCGTTCGTTTTTGTCCGTCCCCGACCGGCACGCCTCACGTTGGCATGGTGCGAACAGCACTCTTCAACTGGGGCTACGCCCGCCACACCGGTGGCAAGCTTATTTTCCGCATCGAAGATACCGATGCTGCACGCGATTCCGAGGAAAGCTACCAGGCGATCATTGATTCGCTGACGTGGCTTGGCCTCGATTGGGATGAGGGTGTAGTTAAAGGTGGCCCGCACGAGCCCTACCGCCAGAGCCAGCGAGGCGATATCTACCTCGATGTCCTGGAGAAGCTGAAGGAAGCTGGCTACGTGTACCCGGCCTATTCCACCAACGAGGAAGTACAGGCTCGCCATAAGGCGGCCGGCCGAGATCCGCACCTGGGCTACGACAACTACGACCGCGACCTCACCGATGAACAGAAGGCCGCCTTTGAAGCCGAGGGCCGCAAGCCCGTGTGGCGCTTCAAGATGCCGGAGCGCACGTGGACGTGGAACGACATGGTACGTGGGGAGATCTCCTTCGCACCGGAAACGCAGCCCGACTACGTCGTTGCTCGCTCCGACGGATCACCGCTGTACACCCTGGTCAACCCGATTGATGATGCGATCATGGGCATTACCCACGTGCTGCGTGGCGAGGATATCCTCCCCTCCACCCCGCGCCAGCTCGCTCTCTACGAGGCGCTGAAGGAACTGGGAATTGCCAAGCAGGCCCCCGAGTTTGGCCACCTACCGTTCGTTATGGGTGAGGGCAACAAGAAGCTCTCCAAGCGTGATCCGCAGTCCAACCTTTTCAACCACCGCGACGCAGGCATCATCCCCGAGGGCATGCTCAACTACCTGGCGTTGCTCGGGTGGTCGTTCACGAGCGATCAGGACATCTTCAGTGTCGATGAATTTGTGAAGACCTTCGACGTTCACGACGTTCTGGGTAACCCCGCGCGCTTTGACCAGAAGAAGCTGGAGGCCATCAACGCCGATCACATCCGCCTGCTCGACCCGAAGGACTTCGAGGAAAGGCTCAAGACGTTCCTCGCTGACCACTACGACTTCCATCTCCCCGATGAGGACTTCGCCTTTGCGGCAACGCTGGTCCAGACGCGCATCAAGACGCTGTCTGAGGCCTACAACCTGCTGAAGTTCCTTGTTGTGGATGAGGACGAGTTCACCCTGGACGAGAAGGCAGCGCGCAAGAACCTCAAGAATGACGCGGTTCAGGCCCTGGCAGAGGGGCTGGCTGCTCTCGAGGCTGTCGACGAATGGAAGACGGAAAACATCGAGAAGGCGCTGTCTACACGGCTTATCGACGAGCTGGAGATGAAGCCCCGCAAGGCGTACGGCGCACTCCGTGTTGCAACGTCTGGTGAGGCTGTTTCCCCGCCGCTGTTCGAGTCCATGGAGCTCCTCGGCAGGGAGCGCACACTGGGTCGCATTAAGAAGGCCCAGGCTGTGACTCCGTGGCAGACGGACGCACAGCAGAAGTAGCGAAGCGTAGGCCACGTAGCCGATTAGAGGTTCCACAGGATGCCTAACCGGCTACAGGGTCCAAATTTCGCCCTTGTCATTTCGCTTCGTACGGCAACGAGTAATTGCTAGTTGAGCAGGCGATTTGCGAGGGTACGGGGGTTATGGTTATAGTTATCTGCGTTGCCGACGAGGTAGTCGGAAACAAATGGCCTATGGTGTAATTGGCAACACAGCGGTTTCTGGTACCGCCATTCTAGGTTCGAGTCCTGGTAGGCCAGCTCTTCATCTTTGGATGAGGAAATAATAAATATGCCCCGTTCGTCTAGCGGCCTAGGACACCGCCCTCTCACGGCGGCGGCACGGGTTCAAATCCCGTACGGGGTACAGATAAAGGCACTCAGTGGAAACGCTGAGTGCCTTTTTAATTATCTACAGAATATAGGGAAGTGACTTCAGGGGGTGAAGCGCAGTAACTATAACTGTGATCCGCTCCTTATGATACGGGAATAAAGGGGTAAATAGTGTCGGAGGGGTGAGAAGGCTGGTATCAAACAGCGCTTCGTGATTGTGCCTTGTGGCCCGTGCTGGTGTCATGTTCTCCGGAACTCGGTGCACGTGCGATGTCACGAACCGAACGAAGAGGGATATAAAAAACGTGGCACACAGTTTGTGTGCCACGTTGTGCGATTGCCGAGTTACTTCTCGACGATGGTGTCCTTAGCTCCGGAAGCCGTGTCAGCAACGTCAGCCTTGGAGGAGCCTTCTGCACCGTCGAGAGAAGAGCTCAGCTTGTCGAAGTTGGAGGAGAGGTTCTCGAAGTCGATGTCGCCGGAAACGATACCCTTGAGAGCCTTCACGATGGACTTGATGATGTCGAGAGTGGTGCTGAGATCCATGGATCTTACCTGCCCTTTCTTATCGGAAATTAAGGTTACGCCGCCACGTTGTTGTGGCGTGATGCTGATAGTAGCAGAGCGATGGCGATGTTTATGCAGCGCAACCCGTCAATCGTGAGAATTTAGCCGGGGAACGAATGGGCCATTGCAATTCTTAGCAAACATTAAGTTTTGGTACAAAAGTTTCCGTGCTTCTTATATAAGTGCTGGTGGTAGTTGGGTGTCAGGTTTGTGAGAGGGGTGTGGGGGAGGAACTTTTGTACCTCGGTGTGAGGGGCTGCTCTCCTTACATATTCCCCTATGCGGGGGTAATGGCGACGATAGAATATCTGCTGGGTATCCGGGCTGAGGAAGTATATGCTTCGACGTGTCGGTGCGCCGGAATAAATGGGGGACAAGTATTAATGGATTATTTACCGGTTGGGTTTGTGGGGGTAACTAACCGTTTACGTAGGACGTTTAGTTTTTCATTCATGGCTACGCTAATCCCCGCGGTGAGCGAAAAGCCGAGAGTGTCAGAGTCGTTTGCACAAAAGAAACACCGACCGCAGTACAATGCCAAGCAGATTCTGTTGGCGGCCGCACTTGTGCTTCCGAACCTCATACTTCTCGTCATCTTCACCTACCGCCCACTAATAGACAACATCAGGATCTCGTTCTACAACTGGAACATTTCCTCACCCCGTATGACGTTTGTGGGGCTGGATAACTATATCGAGTGGTTCACAGCAGCAGAGACGAAAACGGTGGTTTTCAACACCGTTGTGTTTACCTTTTTCGCGGTGGTCGGATCCATGATTATTGGACTGGCACTTGCGCTGCTACTGGACCAGAAGCTGTTTGGGCGCAGCGCCGTTCGATCAATGGTGTTTGCGCCATACGTCATCGCCGGTGCAGCCATCGGCGTTGCCTTCCAATTTGTGTTTGACCCCAACTACGGGCTCATTCAGTATTTCCTCGGCTGGTTTGGCATTGACTCACCGAACTTCTACCAGGAGTCCAAGTGGGCATTGTTCATGATCACGGCAACCTACATTTGGAAGAACGTCGGCTACGTGTTCGTCATTTACCTTGCAGCGCTTCAGGGGCGACGCAAGGATCTCGACGAGGCCGCAGAAATTGATGGAACACCACCGGTTCGTCGCTTCTTCCGTGTGGTCATGCCCCAGCTTCGTGGAACAACGTTTTTTCTCTCCATCACCGTGTTGCTCAACTCCTTCCAGGTCTTCGACATCATCAACGCAATGACGAAGGGCGGTCCGTTTGGCTACGGCACCTCGACCATGGTGTTCCAGGTCTACCAGGAGACATTCGTTAACAGTCGCGCCGGCTACGGTGCTGCCGTTGCCACCATCATGTTCCTCGTCGTCCTCGTCATCACGGCGATCCAGGTGTACTTCCAAGAAAAGGGTGACAAGTAATGTCTAGCGCAGTCAATCTCGGCACAGGCGGCAGCACAAGTATCCGAAAGAAGCGACGCCTCACTAGTGGCCGGAGGCGCCAGCTGCCCATCCCGGAGGCCCCGAAGACGGGGTTGCCTCCGGTGCCTGGTTCTCAGGGCGAAGGGGAACCCGTCGTTACGGAGGTACAGCGAAAGCGACTCGAGCGCGGTGGCGGAATGGAGCACACGTCCACCATCATCAAGATCTTCGGGTACATCGCACTTGCCGCCACCGTTCTCGTCATCCTCGTTCCTCTGTACTTCATCCTCATCACGTCGTTCAAGACGTTCCAGGACGTGTACTCGGATCCGATTACCTTCTGGCCGAACCCGTTTGAACCGCAGAACTACTCCTACGTCATGGAGACCTCGGGCTTCAACCTCTATCTGCGAAACTCCGTCATAATCACCGCGATCCTCACGGTGGTGGAGGTATCCCTTGGCGTCATGAGCGCCTATGCGTTCGCCTTCCTCACATTCCCCGGCAGAAACCTTCTGTTCATGCTCGTCATCGCCACGCTGATGGTGCCCAACCAGATCACCATCATCTCCAACTACGCGCTCGTGGCTTCGCTCGGCTGGCGCAACACGTTCGCCGGCGTGATCGTTCCACTGGCGGGCGTGGCCTTTGGCACGTTCCTCATGCGTAACCATTTCATGAGCCTGCCAAAGGAAATCATAGAGGCCACAGAAATGGACGGGTCCGGATTCTTCACCACCCTGTTCAAGGTGGTGCTGCCGATGAGCTGGCCGACACTGTCCGCGTTCGTCCTCATCACCGTGGTGGGTGAGTGGAACCAGTACCTGTGGCCGTTTCTCATCACGGATACAGCAGCCACGGCACCGCTTCCCGTCGGCTTGACTCGACTGCAGGATGCGGAGGGCCTGACCAACTGGGGCCCCGTCATGGCCGGCACCGTCCTGACCACCGTGCCCATGCTTGCCGTGTTCCTCATGCTGCAGAAGAAGATGATCAAGGGCCTCACCGCTGGCGCGGTGAAGGGCTAAACCTCACTACCCATACGCGAAAACAGACATCGCAACAGATACCCCCTCAATACTCAACGCTCTAACAAGGAGAACCATCATGAACCCGCTCAACATTGAAATCAGCCGCCGTAAGGCTCTCGGACTCGGCGTCATGGGCGCAACCGCCCTTGGCCTCACCTCCTGCGCTGGAGGCAGCACCAGTGCCGGTGGTGGCGGTGGTCAGGAAGGCAGCGGCACGCTGCAGTTCTGGTCCAACCACCCTGCTAGCTCTAAGGATCTGGAGCAGCAGATGATCGATGCCTTCATGCAGGAGAATCCGGACATCCCCGTCGAGCTTGTCAGCGCTGGCGCCAACTACGAAGAACTCGCCCAGAAGTTCAACGCCGCACTCGCTGGTGGCGACCTTCCCGATGTTATCGTCGCCTCCGACGTGACCTGGTTCAACTTCGCCTTCAACGAGGCCACCACGCCGCTCGATGACCTGTGGAAGGAAGTCGGCACCGACCCGGATAGCTATGTGGATACCCTCCGCGAGGACTACTCCTACGACGGCAAGCACTTCGGTGTGCCGTACTGCCGTTCCACCTGCCTCATGTATTTCAACACCGGCATTCTGGAAAAAGCCGGCCTGCCCACTGACCGCGGTCCGGAGACCTGGCAGGAGTTCGCCGAGTGGGCGCCGAAGCTCGTCGAGGCCAACGGTGGCAAGCCTGCTCTCGTGGTGCCGGATGGATCCAACTACCTCGACTGGTACTTCCAGGGCATGATTTGGACCTTCGGTGGTGCGTACTCCAAGGAGTGGGAGCCCACCTTCACGGATGCTAAGTCCATCGAGGCCGGCGAGTTCCTCAAGGAGATGGTGGGCAACGGCTACATCGACATCCAGACCGATCCCACCGTCCAGTTCGGTGCCGGAAACGCCGCAGGCCTGCTCGAGTCCACCGGCTCGCTGCAGGGACTGAACAAGACCGCATCGATCCCGTTCATCACCACCTACCTGCCCGGGCCTACGCCCGGCTGCCCGACCGGTGGTGCCGGTTTGGCTGTGGCCAACGGCATTTCCGATGAGCGCAAGCGCAACGCGGTCAAGTTCATCGACTTTATGACCAACGTTGAAAACACCGTGAAGTTCTCCCAGGCCACCGGCTACATGCCCGTGCGCAAGGAAGCTATCGAGCACGAGGACGAGAAGAAGTACCTCAAGGAGAATCCCAACGCGCAGACCGCTATCGAGCAGCTCGCCGAGAACACCGCACCGCAGGACTACGCCCGCGTTTTCGTCCCCGGTGGTGGCGCTCGCATCGGTGGTGCCCTCGACCGCATCACCGTCGGCCAGGAGGATGTTACCGCAGTCTTCGAGGATCTCCAGAAGGAGACGGAGAAGACCATCGAGCAGCAGATCACCCCGTTCCTGTAAGGCACCAGAAAGGAAGAATTAGACATGGCAACCGTAGAGTTCCGCCAGGCTTCCCGGATCTATGACCCGGCGCGCCCGCCTGCAGTGAGTAGGGTGAACCTCACCATCGAGGACGGGGAATTTCTCGTCCTTGTGGGCCCGTCTGGCTGCGGCAAGTCCACCACACTGCGTATGCTCGCCGGCCTGGAGCCCGTCGACGAGGGGCAGATCCTCATTGACGGCCAGGACATCACCGAGTCCCGTGCCCGGGAACGCGACGTGGCGATGGTGTTCCAGTCCTACGCTTTGTATCCGAACATGACGGCGCGGCAGAACATCTCCTTTGCACTGGAGAATCAGAAGGTGCCGAAGGACGAGATCGCCAAGCGCGTGGATTTTGCTGCGAAGATGCTGCAGCTTGAGGATTTGCTGGATAAGAAACCGGCGGCAATGTCCGGTGGTCAGCGCCAGCGCATTGCTATGGGGCGCGCTATCGTGCGCGAGCCGAAGGTGTTCCTCATGGATGAGCCGCTCAGTAACCTTGATGCCAAGCTGCGTGTTTCCACGCGTGCCCAGATCGCTGCGCTCCAGCGTGAGTTGGGTGTCACAACCGTCTACGTCACCCACGACCAGACGGAGGCAATGACGATGGGTGATCGTGTATGCGTGTTGAAGGACGGCATCCTGCAGCAGGTCGATGTTCCCCAGGTGCTCTACAACAACCCCGGCAACACCTTCGTCGCACAGTTCATCGGTTCGCCGTCGATGACGCTGCTCGACGGCGTGGCCGTGGAATCTGGCCGTGCGGTCATCGGTGAGGGACACCGGATGGATTTGAACCTTGCACGCGAGAATGCGCTCAAGCTGACCTCTGACAGTGTCATTGTCGGCGTTCGCCCGGAGAACTGGGAGATTGTCGCTGTCAACGAGCAGCCACAGGAGTTCTGCCTGCCCCTTGATGTCGCCATTGTCGAACACCTTGGAGCGGAAATCTACGCCTACTGCCATGCACACATGACGAAGGACTCGCCGGTTCGCGTTCGCGGTGACATGGTCACCGTACGTGCAGGCAAGCACGATGTCATTGAGAAGGGCGACCAGATCTGGGTCCGCCCCGTGCCGGACGGATGCGTCTTCTTCGACCCGGAGACGGAAATCAACCTGTCCTACCTCCCGGAGCGCGAGAACGCGCCGGTGGCATAACATTCCGCGAACATTGTCACCCCCGCAACGCCGAGGGCGCTGCGAGGGTGCAGTGTTTTCTCGCGCGGCAACCGCACCGGTGGAGGCCGGATCCGTAAGGTTGATAGCATGCGAAACGAATTGATTCAGGCGGTGCGCTACGGCTTCGTCTCCGCTTCTGAACCATCGTTTTCGTCGCTGAATCCCACACTCGTTTTCAACGAGGGCGCGACGATGCTCGATGCCCTCCGGCAGGAACTCAGACAGGCGCGGTCGTTTCACTTCTCCGTCGCCTTTGTCAACACTAGTGGCATTGGGGCGCTGAAACAGTCACTGGTGGATGCCGGTAGGCGAGCCGTAGAACTCGGCACACGCAACACGATCATCACGTCCACCTACCTGGATTTCAATGAACCCGAGGCGCTGCGGGAGCTATTGGCCCTACCCGGTGTCGATGTGTACATCCATGCCGATATCGAACGGGGTTTTCACGCTAAGGGCTACGTGTTTGAGCATGAGGACGGCGTGACCACGGCGATCGTCGGCAGCAGCAACCTCACCAATAGCGCGCTGGCCGGCAACGAGGAATGGAACTTCAAGTTCTCCACCACCGGCGACGGTGACGTTGCAGAACAGCTGCGGGGAGCCGTCGAGAAGCAAAAGAAGCGCTGTGTCCGCCTGACCGAGGACTGGATTGCAGAATACGAGAAAAGTCGCCGCAACCGGGTGATCGCCGTCGAGGGGAACCAGCCGCGCGTCGGGGAAAAGCTCATTCCCAACGCCATGCAGGCCGTGGCGCTTGAACAGATTGAGGATGTGCGCGAAGCGGGGGAGAAGCGTGCCGTGGTGATTTCCGCGACTGGCACGGGGAAGACCATTCTTGCTGCGTTCGCCATCCAGCAGGCGAACCCGAAGCGCGTGCTGTTTGTTGCCCACCGGGAACAGATTTTGAAGAAGGCGCGTGCCGAATGCGAGCGAGTGCTCGGGGTGAAAAAGTACGGCTTTGCCGTCGGTGGCAGGACCGACTGGGAGGCAGACTATCTCTTTGCATCGGTGCAGACACTGTCCAAGAACCTCTACATGCTGGCTCGCTCGCGCTTCGACTACATCGTTATCGACGAGGTACACAAGGCCGGCGCGGACAGCTACCGGAGGATCATCGATTATTTCACCCCCGGATTCCTCCTAGGCCTCACCGCGACCCCGGAGCGAACCGACGGCTTCAACATCTTTGACCTGTTTGATTACAACGTCCCCTACGAAATCCGGCTGGGGGAAGCGCTCAAACAGAAGATGCTCGTTCCGTTCCACTACTACGGCATCGCGGATACGGGGCGCGTCGATGACATGGTCAGCACCCTGCACACCTACGGTCGCGTGGACAACGTCCATGGGCTGATTTTCGCCTCCAGCCTGGATGAAGCCCACAGCTTGGCAGAGGAACTGACGCGCCGGGGAATAACAGCGGTGGCGCTCAGTGCTGCTGATTCCATCACCCGAAGAGAGGAGGTTGTCGCACAGCTGGAAAAAGGCGACATCGAATACATCGTCACCGTGGACATCTTCAACGAGGGCATCGATATTCCCTGCGTCAACCAGATCGTCCTCATGCGCGAAACGCAATCGCCGATCGTGTTCACTCAACAGCTGGGGCGCGGGCTGCGCAAGGCGCGTGGCAAAGACCACCTGCGCGTCATCGATTTCATCGGTAACTACAAGAACAACTACATGATCCCCATCGCGCTCATGGGTGACCAATCTCGCAACAAGGAGGCGCTGCGCCGAAAAGTCATCACGGGCGAAGGCGTCCCTGTGAATTCCACCGTGAGCTTCGACCGCATTGCCACACAGCGCATCCTTGACGCGATCTCCACCAGCTCCATCGACAGCATGCGGGAGATTCGCGCTGCGTTCAACGACCTCATGCACCGGCTGGGGAAGGTGCCGCAGCTCATGGACTTCCTCCGCTTTGAAACGATGGACCCCGACGTTGTCGTTCGGCGGAAGGACTACTGGTCACTGTTGCACCAATTCCGCGCCGTTGAGCGCGCACCCATGGAAGCGGAAGCCCACTTTCTCACCTTCATGTCGCGTGAGCTTCTCGATGCCATCCGACCACACGAACTGAAAATATTGCAGACGCTCGTCGCTGAACCCGATGCCGGCGTGGATCCCGTGGCGATGATCGCTAACCCGACGGTGCGCAGAAACGTCTTCCGCGTACTCACCCTGCAGTTCTATTCCGCCAAACAAATGGGTGCGAGTTTTGGCATCGTTCCGCTTATCCGGGAGGAAGGCGGACGCTGGTACCTCACCGACACGTTCCGCGGATTGTACTGCGCGTATTCCCCAGAATCCGATCCGGCCCAGTCCTTCCGTGCCCACGTGGACGATCTTCTCGCCACGGGCCTTACGCTGTGCAAGCTCCGCGGGACCGACAGCAGCGACCTCGTCATCGGTCACCAATACTCGCGCCGACAGGTATGCCGGATGCTTGGCTGGGACACAAACCAAGAGGGCGTGATCAACGGGTACAAGGTGGATAGGGCGACATCGACCTGCCCGATCTTTGTCACCTACGACGGGGACATGTACAACGACCACTTCAAGGACAACGACATCCTGCACTGGTACTCGCGCTTGAACAGAACACTAGCTTCAGCAGAGATTCAACGCGTCCTCCAACCGGAGATCACACACCACCTGTTTGTGAAGAAGAGTGACCAGGAGGGGGCGAAGTTCTACTATCTAGGGAGAGTTGATCCCCAGGATCCGCACAACGCCAGGCACAACGATAAGCCAGTGGTCACCATGGATCTTGTGCTCCGCTCTCCGGTGGAGGATTCCCTCTACCGGCACCTGTCCGCCATCTAGAAAGACCCGCTTCATGACCGTGTATGCCATTGACTTTGGAACGTCCGGTGCCAAGCGCTCCGACGGACGCACCGTCGAGTACCCCACCCGCTACCCGGCACCGGGCCATGTTGAACAGCGCCCCTCCGATTGGTTGCACGCATTCGATGAGCTCTTCGTCCCCGATGCTGAGGCCATGGTGCTCACCGGACAGATGCAGGACCTCATTTATCTGGATAAAGACGATGACACGGCGGTGCTGTACTCGGATACGCGCGCACGTGTCCCCGCCATCGATGGCTGGGAGGACATCTCCGGCAACATCCAGGGGCCGACCTCAAACGTGGCCATGATGCACACGCTTGGGGTAGGGCGTGTTGTGTTTTCGCCTTCCGGCTACGTCATCCACCGTCTCGGCCTCGGCGAGTACGTGGATCCTACGACAGCATCCACCACAGGCTTTCTGGATCTGCGCACCCGCACGTGGTCCGACACAGTGTGCTCCGCTATTGGCGTCAATGCAGGGACGCACCTACCCACAATCGCTGAGGGGCCAATCGGCACGTACAAGGGCGTGGACATCATCCTCGCGCCGGGTGACGCCACGACAACCGCCCTGGGAATCGGCATAGAACACATCTACATGGGGACCACCGGCTGGCATGCTCAGATCACGCAGGCGGTGCCTGAGCACCGCCCGGAGAAGCACACGCTCGCCGTGGGGGACGATCGCTTCCTCAGCATTGCCGCCATTCAGGCTGCTGGCTCCGCCCGCGATGAGGCGCTGCGGCTATTTCCTGTCGATGGGCCACTTCCCGCAGGACCGTCTGGTATTGTGGCGCTTCCCACATTTTTCGGGGAACGCTATCCCCGGCGCGTGGAAACCCCCGGTGCAGCATTTATCGGCGTCACGCCCCAGACAACAACCGCACACCTGCACAAAGCGATCCTGGAAGGTGTGTGCATCGCACTCAGTTTCGATGTGGAGCCCACCGGAGAGCCCCTGGCCGCCGTCGGCGGATGCACACGTTCGCCCGAGTGGATGCAGATCCTCGCAGATGTGACCGGCAGAACCATTGAGGTCCTGCCCGATTTCGATGCTGGCACCGTCGGTGCCCTGCGGTTTGCCGGTGTAGACATCCCGACACCCGCTCCCTCAGCCGTCTACCGCCCGGAATCCTCCTACGAGGACGAAAAGGCACGTTTTATGGCCGTTCTCGGCATTCTCTAGCAGCAGAACGTGGCAACGGCGAGCGCGGTGGGAGAGGTAGACCCAGCTACCGCACGTTCTCAGCGATGAATTTCTTCACAGCCTCCGCGTCGTTCGGCATATCCGTGACGTGACGCTCGCCGGACTCGATACCGCGGAACCGCTCGGGTACGTCCGGGTTCTCGCCGATCGCCTCGTGGATTGTTTCGGCGAACTTGACGGGAAGCGCCGTTTCTAGGCACACCACCGGGCCGGTGACCGTTCCGTCTGCCAGCAGCGTCTCGGCAACGTGGATGCCATCAGCGGTGTGTGGGTCAACCAGCTGGCCGTGATCGGCGTGGAGACGCGCGATGGTGGCTAGACGATCAGCGTGGGTAGAGGATCCGGAGACGAACCCGAACTCGCCGGAGACGCGGGCCATCTCGTCGTCGGAAAGCGTAAACGAAGGGGCGTTCGAACCGAACAGTTCCGCAGTGCGCTCAGCCCCCACGAGATCGTGGATGAAGCGCTCGAAGTTGCTGGCCTTGGAAATGTCCATGGAGGGGGAGCTCGTCGCCAGCGTCTCTGCCGCAGACCGTGGACGGTAGGTTCCCGTGCGGAAGAACTCGTCCAAAACATCGTTCTCGTTTGTTGCCACGATGAGGGAGGTAATCGGCACACCCATCTGGCGGGCGATATGCCCCGCACAGATATCGCCGAAGTTACCTGTGGGAACGGAGAAGGCGATGGGGCGACCAGCCTTGAGGTACAGCCACACGTAGTACACCACCTGCGCGAGAAGCCTCGCCCAGTTAATCGAGTTCACGGTACCGATGTGATAAGTCTCCTTGAACTCCTTATCTGCGGACACGGCCTTGACAATATCCTGGCAGTCGTCGAAGACCCCATCGACGGCGATATTGAAAATGTTCGGGTCATCGAGGCTAAACATCTGCGCCTGCTGGAACGGTGTCATCCGTCCCTTCGGGGTGAGCATAAACACCCGGATGCCTTCGCGCCCGCGCATGGCGTATTCGGCGGAGGACCCGGTATCGCCACTGGTCGCGCCGAGAATGTTCATCTCCTTGGTGGAATCCTCAAACAGCACGCCGAGGAGCTGCATGGCCATATCTTTAAAAGCCGCCGTCGGCCCCTGGGAGAGGTGGCCGATGTAGAGGTCATCAGTGACTCGGGTCAGCGGCACGATCTCCTCGGAATCGAAGGCGTCGGTTGTGTACGCCCGGTGCGCGAGGTGGCCCTTGCCCGGTGCGTAGAGTTCGATGATCGACCCTGCGACCTCCGGATATGTCTTCCCTCGAAGCGCGTTGAGATCCTCCTCGGTGAGCTGCGGGTAGCTTTCCGGGAGGTAGAGTCCGCCGTCCGGTGCGAGCCCACGGATGAGGACATCGTCAAAGCTGGCAGGGGACTGGTGGAAGGTGTCGCGTGTGGAGAAGTACTTCATGGGTAGGAATCGTACCGTACCGCCCGGTCTACTGTGGGCTCTTGCTTGTCGACGCCTCCCCGCCGTCGCTCCATCCTCCGTTTTCTTTCCCATACTCTTGTCTCTTCCACAGGCGTCAAAACAACAACTTACATGCGCATTTGGTAAATGGAGCATGGTTACGTAAACTCGTGTGCGCGCTCAACGGCGAAGCTTCCGCTGAGCCGACGCATACATTGCGTATGCCCCGTTCGTCTAGCGGCCTAGGACACCGCCCTCTCACGGCGGCGGCACGGGTTCAAATCCCGTACGGGGTACGAGTAAAGGCACTTTGTGGAAACACGAAGTGCCTTTTCGCTATCAATGGCAAAGTTAAGACAGTTCGTTGACGGCGTGGGGATTCCGTAGTTCTCTGCGAATAAAAACTCGTAATGTACTCCTGATTAATTGTTCCCCGTTTATGGCAGTGGGTGGAGGGGAAAGGATCTGCGAGGAAGACTACCCGGAAGTAAGGGCGTATGTGGGAACGTGTCTCTACCGGGCATTCTTTTAGCCACGGTTTTCCGGTTGATTTTCACACCCTGAGCATGCAGCTCAGCAGTGATACGGGGGGCACCATATACCTCATCTGAGTCACGCCAGATCGTTCGAATCCTATTATCTAAGTCGGTGTAATACTTCTCCTTCGGATCACCTCCACATACTTTGTTTTGCTGCTTGTTTAGCCAGGCGTAATACCCAGACCGGGAGACCTCCAACAGTCTTGCCATGCGGCTGATGCTGAAATTCGCCTTCTCCTGCTGCATTAGTTGGAATTTTTCCTCTCGCGTTGCTTCGCAGCGAAGAAGGCGGTTGCTTTTGACAAGAACTCATTATCCAACCGGGCTTCCGCTAACTCACGGCGTAGCCTGCGTTTTCTGCACGCAAATCCGCCTCACTTTTCCCATCTGCGTTCCCATCGCGTTGCTTTTGGGCTTTCACCCACTTACCTAACAAGCTCGAACTCACGCCGAGCTCCTCTCCAACATGGGCAATCGGGCGTCCCGTCTCGATGACAAGCTTGGCTGCCTCTGACCGAAACTCAGGACTAAACTTCCTGCGCTGACTCATACTGAACATCCTCTCCTACGGACACATGATCCGTACAACTAGGGTGTCCACTACTCGAGGGTAACCTCACTCCCTGTCGTCTGGTGGATAGGACGGTTAGGACTTTGTCGAAGAGTTCTTTGGTGATTAGTGGCTTATGGTTTCCGGGGAAGAGGACGCCTTTGTAGTTGACGACTCCGGTGTAGTACGGCTTTTGTAGGATGCGGTTGAAGAACATGGCCAGCTCACGGGCATCCGGGTCGGTGTCGTCCATGAACTACAGGTAGTGCAGATGTGGGGCGAGCGTGATCTGGCGTGCTGACTCCGCGAACGCGCTGAACCGGCGGGCAAGCACCACGCTCGCCTCTACATCGCCGCAGTACGGGGAGCAGATGTAGACCAACGGCCCGATACCCGTACTCGGCGCGCTCAATCGCTTTCAGCGCCTTGTAGCAGGTGGGGTCGGGGTATCCTTTGATGTTCTAGGTCGGGATTCCGCTATCGAGAAGCGCGGTGGTGGTCATCAGGCGCCCTGACCTTCACGTTCGATCACCGGCGGCAGGCCACGGGTGTTCTTCAACAGGTCATAGATGAACAGCCGGCCTTTCTGCGTCCAGTACATGTGGGTGCGGGTCTTGCCCTCGTCGTACTCGTGCGTCTTGGACTGGGTGTAGCCCTGCTCGGCGAAGCAGGCGTAGAGGAACCAGCGGCCGGACTGGTGAAACTGCACCTGCTCCTCGCGCAGAATCTGGTTGAGCTTCTTCGCCGACAGGCCGTAGTCCTTCGCAATCTCCGTCGTGGTGAGCAGTGAGGAGGACTGGAGAACAATGTCGTAGTAGGACAGTTTCGGCTTCGCCTCCAACAGCGCCTGCTCGGCGGCGAGCCGCTTGGCGCGTTCAGCCCGGATCGTGGCGATCGCCCGCTCCAAGAACTCATCGTCAGCCAGCAGTTCGTCAATGGCGTACACGCCGTGACGGCGGATCGACGGGAGTACCTCGTCGAACACCCACGCCTCGAACTGCTCGGCGGCGGGCAACTTGGATGAGATAATCAGCCGGTACAGGTCGCCCTCGCTGATGAACCTGACCTGCTGGATGCCACCAGGCGTCTCAAGGGGGTAGTGATTCACGACCCCCTTACAGTGACGCGCCAGGGCATCTTTCGTGTTGACGTAGCCGAGGGCGGTCGCCACATCCCGGCCGCAGAACAGGATCTGCTCGCCCGAGGTGATGGTTCGGATCGTGCCGAACTCGTGGTTAGTGAACGCTTGTAGTCCGGTAGCCATGACCGGCTCCTTTTCTGAGAGCCGGATAGACAATCACGGGCGCGGGATGCGCCAGGCTCTCACCTGTCAGACACGACAGGCACCGAAACCGGACACGGCGGGAGGAAGACTCTCGCCCATACGCCCCCGAGTACCGGCGAATCCGGACGGGTCAGAGGGCACACTGGTGTGTGAACGTACTGATGGCTCCGTGCCCCGTGCCCCGTGCCCCGTGCTCTTGCTTCGGCGTCATCAACCAGGTAGCCTTGTAGTCAACATGACCGGTTCCGCTGCCCGCCTCGGTGGGAGTCCAGGGCCGGTCTTCGTTTTTCGTATCAAACAGGGGTGCGTGTGGAGCAGGTGAAGCAGTTCAAGACCTACGGTGAACAGGTCGAATTGCTTCGTCAGCGTGGGATGCGAGTAAATGATCCCCAGGATGCTGAGACGCTGCTGGCGCGATTGAACTACTACCGCTTGTCCGGATACTGGTACCCGATGCGCTGTTTCTCCCAAGGCGACGGCACTGCCCGAGATGAATTCGTTGAGGGAGCATCGTTTGACCTGGTGGTAGCCCTCTATGGGTTTGACGAACAATTGCGCCACAGCGTGTTCATCGAGCTTGATCGCGTGGAGTTGGCTATCCGAACCAAGCTCGGTCACGAACTGGGTCGCCTTGACCCGCTAATCTATTTGGATCCCAACCGTTTGAGCGCCCGGGCACGGCAGCGAAACAAAGACGGGCGTAGCGTGCACGAGATGTGGCTGAGAAAGTACCAGTCGGCATTGAAAGCGTCGAAGGAGGACTTCGTCGCCCACCACAAATCCAAATATGGCGGGACTCTACCTATCTGGGTGGCTGTCGAAATCATGGATTGGGGGATGCTGTCGTACCTGTACGGCATGTCGCCCCATATCGTGCGCAAACGGATTGCCGAGCCCTGCGGCCTAACTGGTCCTCAGCTTGAATCATGGCTGAAATCCTTGAATATTCTGCGTAATTACGCAGCTCATCATGCAAGGATGTTCAACCGTGTCTACCACATCAAACCGAAACTAAACAATGACATTAGGCTGGCTCCGGTAGCTGAAGGAATGAATCGCGTGTTCGGGCAGCTCTCCCTTATCCAATACTTGCACCGCCAACTGGATTTGTCTCCAGCCGACCGGCTACCGAAGCTTTTCGACGCCTACCCGCACAATCCCATCGTGCCGTTTTCTCGCACAGGAGCACCTGACAACTGGCGCGAGTTGTCTCTCTGGTGCGTCTAATCCTTGCGGTAGTAGTCGTATTTGGCGATGACGATTTCGTCGTGGACGACGAGCTTGCCGCCGTAGGTTTCCAGCCGACCCCATTTCCTGCCGGTGGTGACACCGCTGTACGCGATCGAGGTGCCGCCCCACCGGTTCTCACCCAGCTGGGGCTTCACGTACGCCAGCCGTCGACAGGAAGGCAGGGGGATGAACAAGATGCCGGATTCGACGGTGAAGCCGAGGTTGCGCAGTCGAACGGCCCGTCGAGTAGTGATGGCCTCGAGTGTGGCCTGCTCGACGGCTACCCAGAGTTGCACGATGTTCGTGTTCGCACTGCGCCAGGCATCCACAATCGGTTTCAACTCATGTTCGGCCAGCCCTATCCGTAGGGCACCCATCGCCTTGAGCGCTCTGACGGTGCCGTTGTAGCCGCAGGCCAGCTCGACGTTGTCCGGCTTGACCAGATCGTTGACCTGATCGACGTGTGGAGCTGGAAAGGTTCCTGTCACAAACTCGTCGCTCGGAACCGGCTGGGGTGGGTGGTTTGATGCGCGCCATGTCCCTAGACACAAGTTTCGAAGCTGAACTGCGCGGGCTTATCTTGCTGTTCCTACTCGGAGATGCAGCGGATGTCGACAACCTGGGTGCCCTAGGCACCATCACCGTCAACGCCCAGACCTTCGGGGTCGGGGCAGAGAACCTCAACGGCACCCACCGACTGGCCAGCGGGGAACTCCATACGCGCACAGTCCTGATGACCCAAGCTCTCCAGTATTTGGCGATCCGAGGGTTCGTGAAACTACAGCCAGATCGTTCTCCGGCGGCCTTCACGATTATCGCTGAGGGTGAATCAGTCGTCAACCATTTCCGCTCCCGATACGCCGGTCAGTTGTTCGACACCGCGTTGGAGACAATCGAGCAGGTTGGGGACCTGAGCACGAGCGAGCTGGCTCAGATCATTAGTTCAGCGACCCCGGAAGGAGAAATGCGATGACACCAGGCTTCTGGATCAGCAGCATCACCGTGGCCGGGCACCCCCTCGGCGGGATTCCAGCGTCGATTTCGAATCTTGAATCAACGTCATCTATGGACCGTCTAACTCCGGCATGTACTGGGTGCTTCAGTGCATCGACTATGTGTTCGGGCTGAAAGCCGACGATTTCGTCCTCGACGAAAACTCCGGCTACACCGAGGTGCGTATGGGGGTGCGAACCACGCAGGGCTCATTCACGTTATCGCACCTCATCGGTGAGGGAACCAATAATGTCGAGGTCTCCAGCACAGACCCACGAATTGAGTCTGGAACCTACAAGCGTCAATCGTCTGGCCGTTCCCCGCTGCTCAGCTCGGTGTGGCTCAAACTCATCGGCTACGACGACCCTGAAAACCTGATAATCATCTAGAATCAAAACCTTGAAACCCAGGCGTTGACGTGGCGCACCTTCTGGCATGCGCTGTTCGCGGATGAAGACCAGATCAGCGCCAAGAAACCAATTCTTCTCCTTTTTCAGGCCTCCGCACAGTCCGCGTTCAAATGCGCCCTAGTGTCACTGATCACCGGCAAGGACTATGCCGCCTACGCTCGTGATGAGTCTGTCGAAACGAGGAAACTGCGTAACAACGCGATCATCGCCATGCAGGCAGAAAGAGAACAGCATCTCGAACGCAAACAAGCCATCGAAGACAAACTCGAAGAACGCAAGAATCGCACATTCCCCAAGGGCAACTTCAATCCGCTCGACGAATACCCGAAAACGTTCTGGCCCCGGATGGGCACCAACCTGCTTGACTTCCTTGGAGCCTGCGCATTCCCCAGACTCAAAGATGCCCGATTCCCGCGTGAACTGTTCGATGCTGTCATCAACGGCAAAACCAAAGCGAAGGAAGGGCAGGGCTACCGGTGGTTGTCAACACCGCTGTCATGCTCGCTCTCCGGGAAAGCCTCACCTCCGAGGACGCCACACACAACCCTGGCCTACTCATCATCGACACCTCTACTACTGGGGTACTGGGGCTCGACGATCCACAGCTCGACCATGAGCTTCAAGAAGCCCGCGAAACCATCCCCGCTGCCCTCTACGATTACTCTGCCCTCGAACAAGACGGCGGTCAGATGAGCATCGCTGACAACACCAAGTTCATGCCCGACATAGAACCACTAAAGAAGCGATGTAAACTAATCGCATTTACGTAATGCGAAGGAGAAGGACGCTACGGCTTCCTGCTCGATGTCCAGGACGAAGACCTGATCGATCTGGAGGAAACAGATGATTACTAACCGCGCCTTCAGCTACAAGCCTCTCTGGAAACTCCTCATCGACCGCGACATGAACAAAACCCAACTTCAAGAACGTGCAGGCATCAGTCCAGCCACCCTGTCCAAACTAGGACGTGGCGGCAACGTCACCACCGACGTCCTTGCCCGCATCTGCGAAGCACTCGACTGCGACATTGCCAATATCTGCGAGGTCGTCCCCACTGACACGAAGGGAGAAACTGACTAGATGACCGCTCAACGCCTGCAGCTCACCTGGTACAACAAGGACAAGGCTCTCATCCCCACTGAGACCGGCAAGTACGGCTACACGTGGGTTGACCCCTCTGATCCGCGCTACTGCGAAACCCACACCCTCGTGCTGGACGACTACGTGCAAGGCAGCCAGACACCGAAGTCTGACAAATTCGCCTACTCCGAGCGCGCTGACCTGGAGCCCCAGGATGACAACCTGCTCATCCTAGGCGAATCCGGTGACGTGCTGGAGGCCCTCACACGGGTGCCCGAATTGGCTGAAAAGTACGTGGGTAAGGTTAAGCTCATTTACATTGA
>JALFAQ010000064.1 GCA_022772305.1 Corynebacterium glucuronolyticum | reverse complement strand
CGAAGAGGAGGTATGCACCCTCATCGAAGAGATCCCCCACACCCACATTTTGATGTCTATGCCCGGCATCGGCACCAAAACCGCTGCCCAAATCCTCATGACTGTCGGAGACTTCTCAGACTTCAAAACAGCTGCCCACATTGCCTCGTCCGCAGGATTATGCCCCCAGACCAACCAGTCGGGGCACATCCATCAATACGAAATCACCGAACAGGGCGGGAAACAAAAAACTGAAGAACGCCCTATGGCAATCCTCATTTTCAGCGATCAGATACCACGCGCGTTCACGCCAATACTACGAGCGCAAACGTAAAGAAGGCAAAAGACACAACGCCGCAGTCGTAGCACTAGAAGTCCGAACAGAGGCCGTTGATAAATTATCCGCTCTGGACAACCTAATTCGACAAATTACCCACTTAACTTGACAGATTAATCATTAGCACGGGAATACTATTTCACCATTATAGAAGCAGACAAAATAGCCCAATACCTTTTTATTCAAAGGTACAATTGACTTTTAGAACAGCCTGTTTTATTCTTTGTCCATGGAACAAGTTGTGGCGAAAAGGCAAAGCGACGTGCTTGGGTTTAGAAAGCATCGCCGTTTAGCGATGCTCTGGTTGTTTGGGCTCACCGTCAGCCTTCTCGTTTCGCTTGTAATTAGCGTTGGACTCGGTTCAGTTCCTGTTTCATCAGGTGAAACGGTGAGAATTATTTCTCACCACCTTTTTGGTACGACTCCGATAACGGAATCTGTTAAAGACACTATCGTGTGGGACATTCGTGTCCCACGGGCTATCCTCGGGATGGCTGTCGGCTCCGGACTCGCTGTAGCTGGCGGCATTCTTCAGACGCTGGTACGAAACATTCTCGCCGATCCGTACATCATCGGTATCAACGGCGGCGCATCTACCGGTGCAGCCCTTGCCATACTCTTCGGAGCAGGCGCTTCACTGGGCGATTATGCTCTCCAAGGAAGTGCTTTCATTGGTGCAGTTGTCGCCTCCTTCATCCTTTACGGCGTGGCTCGCTCACAGGGACGGCTGACATCGATCCGCCTTCTCATAGCAGGGGTCGCTCTTGGCTACGCACTATCCGCAGTTACAAGTTTCCTTATTTTTGCCTCGGGAAATGCCGAAGGTGCACGATCAGTCATGTTCTGGCTATTGGGCTCCCTCGGCCTGGCAAAATGGGACTTAGCTTTACTCATCACCGTGGTAGTTGTGATATTTGGCCTTTTTATCGGAGTCGTATGGGGACGAAACCTCGATGCCCTCGGTATTGGGGACGAGACCGCGCTCACAGCTGGGATAAACCCCGAAAGGTTTAGGCTGCTCATGCTCGTTCTCACTTGTCTCCTCGTTGGAGCAATCGTTGCGATGGCGGGATCTATTAGCTTCGTCGGTTTGGTTATCCCGCATCTCGCTCGCCGAGCGGTGGGGGGTTCTCATCGGTTCATGCTTCCCGTCTCAGCACTTCTTGGAGCAGTCTTGCTCATGTGGGCTGATATCGGCGCAAGGATGCTTCTCGCACCACGAGAACTGTCAATCGGAATTATCACCGCCCTCGTTGGAGCTCCATTCCTCCTTATCCTCGTCAGAAACATGCGTGCTACCAGCTAAGAAATTAAAACGTTGCTAGTACGCAGCTACACCGTCACATTATCCAAATCGCAGGTCTCTGTTTGATACACACGACACTGCAAACTAGAAAGGGAAAAAAATGAGGAGAGTTTTCTCCCGCGTTCTCGCATTTGCCACCGTTGCGGCTCTTGGAGTGAGCCTCAGTGGTTGCTCGTCTGATACGACGAATTCCGCCTCGCCATCGACAGCTGCTGCAGAAAGTAGCGCGGCCTTTACTTTCGAAAACTGCGGACACGAGATCACGGTAAATGGCATCCCCCAAAAAGTTCTTCTTGTAAACAGAATTGGCGTTGTTCCGACTCTTGATGCCCTTGGCGTGCTATCTGACGTTCACATGCGTGCCGGGGCTTTTGCACGGGAGTACTTCTCACCAACGCTCGAAGCAAAGGTGGAGAAGATCCCGAACCTCACCGAGAAGGTCGATCCGACTGGCCACCTTCAGATCTCCAAGGAGGAAGTTGTCGGCACTGAGTCGGATCTCATCATCGGTTACGCCGGAAATGTCGATTACACAGCGATGGCCGGCACGGGAATCCCGATTATTGAAGAACCCGGATTCTGTGGAGGATTACGCGGACAAGCAAGCTGGGATGATGTGTGGAAGCACATCCGCTTCTATGGGAAGCTTTTCCATAAAGAAGCTGAAGCCGAGAAATATGTTGCTGAAACACAAGAGAAGCTACGTGCTGCCGAGGAAAAAAAGGCAGGAGAAGGTCTCTCCGTCGCGGTTCTTTACCCGTCGACCGACGGCTCCGTCAACTACGCATACGGGACGACATCCATGTCCCACCCAATCGTTACCTCCGCTGGCATGAAAAACGTCTTCGCGGACACTGAAGAGCGAGTGTTCGAGGTTACAGACGAGGAACTCATCGCTAGAAACCCCGATGTCATCATCTCACTGTATTCAGTCGGGGGCCAGGAAAACGCCGACAGGGCAGTCGATGGAGTGAAGAAGATTACCGGTATCAACGAAACTACCGCTGGAAAAACCGGTGCAATCCTACCTATGCTCCTGTACTTTGCTGAACCACCATCAGGATTGTCTATCCAGGGATTGGAACAGCTCAATACGTTTTTGGAGAATCGTTAAATGATTACAGGCACCGGAATTACCTTTTCCCGTGGATCTCGGACTATCCTCGACGGAATTGACATTACAGCTCATGACGGTCGAGTGCTCGGACTCGTCGGCCCGAACGGCTCGGGAAAGACTACTCTCCTCCGGTGCCTTTTCGGCTCTCTAACACCCGACTCAGGGACTGTTCTAATTGATTCAACTCCGCTGCGGGAGCTGAATAAAAAGGAGCTTGCACACGACCTTTCCGTCGTCACACAGGAGCACGAATCGGATCTTCCTGTATCGATTGCAGAGCTCGTCATGCTCGGTAGGTTGCCGTACTTGGGACTGACTGGTCGACCTACTGAAGAAGACGAATTCATAGTTGAAGAGTCCCTAAAGTCAGTCGGTGCACTCCACCTAGCCACTCGAGAGTTTTCAGCTCTCTCTGGAGGGGAAAAACAGCGCGCGCTCATTGCCCGTGGTTTGGCTCAACGAGCAAGGCACATTTTGTTAGACGAGCCCACCAACCACCTCGATATTCGATTCCAATACGACATCATGGATCTAATCTCAACCCTGCCGTGTGCAATCATTGTCGTATTGCATGACTTAAATCTGGCTGCCCGATACTGTGATGACCTTCTCGTCCTTCATGAAGGACGGCTTGTCACATGTGGTCCTACCGAAGAAGTTCTCGTTCCGGAAGTTATCGAACCTGTATACCGACTTCCGGTAAAGCGAATCGAAACGAGTCTCGGGATTGTCCTCACCTTCGATAAGGCAAGCAAGGAGTTCCTGGACAACGTAAAACCAGTCACTTACGCCCAGGGATGCCGGCGGGTCCATTGATTGAAAGGATTCTCATGACCAATACACAGGAAATCATCACTCACTATTGGGATCTTCGGGCTCACGCTTATCACTCCTACCACATTGATTCCGAACGGGCTCACGCCGATCGCCGAGCGTGGAAGAATATCTTCCGTCGCTTCATCCCTTCCACTGCACAGCGTGTTCTCGATGTCGGCACAGGTGACGGCTACGTTGCCCACCTTCTTGCAGATTTAGGCTTAAACGTAGTGGGAATCGACACGTCTTCCGGTATGTTAGCGGAAGCGCGAGCCGAGGAGAGTGCCCGTCGACAACGTAACCTTCCCAGCGCGAGCTTTCGGCAGGGAGATGCAACCGCACTTCCTCCAGATTTATCCAACTTTGACGTAGTAACCAGCAGGTTCCTCATGTGGACTCTGCGCACCCCCGTCCATTCAGTTGAAAGTTGGACGCGTGTCCTTCGTCCTGGCGGGCGGATCATTGCCGCCGATGCGAACTGGTTTACTCAAGGGATTCCCCAAACAACCAAGGTTCAATCTGCTGAAGGCCCCGATGCGTTTATTCGCGCCTACTCCGGAAGTGTGATTAGCGACCTTCCTCTGGCCACAGCAGATTCACCGGAACGATACGCAGATATCTTCCGTGAGGTAGGACTGAAGGACGTATCCGTCACGTCGCTCCCGGAGATAACCGCGCTGGATGAAAAGTACGGTACCGCCCCGGGACACGAATCAAAGCCACATTTCATAGTCTGTGGCTCAACCCCGGTCTAGTTAGAAAACAAAACTCCGGCATGAGTGAGTGCACACAGAACTAGACCTTATTTTCCACCGGTTTGACCGCAGTAACAAATCGCGGTTTCCCAGCGAAGTCCCGCAGTGGCTTGATGCAACTGAAGCCTGCCTTTTCTAGGGTCTCACACACGGCAGGTTGAGTTGCATCGTCATGCTCGACCCCGAATCTCCCGCTTGGCTTAAGCAAAGCAAAAGCAGTACGGGCAAGCCGAGGGATGAAAGACATACCATCGTTGCCGGCGAACACGGCTTCGTGGGGATCGGCTTTGACCTCAGGGGAGACCTCGACTGTCTCAGGGACGTAGGGTGGATTCGAGACGACCACATCTACTCCCCTCCCCTCCGGATCGAGAGCAGCCACGCAGGCTGCGGTATCGAGAACATCCCCCACCCACAGGTTGGGCGCCCCATTGTTCCTGGCGTAGCGAGCCGCCTCGGGTGATTTTTCTGCTGTACACACGTGCGCGTGAGGAAGGGAATGAGCAATGTAGGCGGCGATTGCACCGGATCCCGTGCACAAATCCGCATACGAGGAGGCACGCAGATTCACTGCCCAATCGGCGAGTATTTCCGTTTCGGGGCGGGGGATGAAAACCCCCGGCCCCACCTTGAGATCGAGGGGGCCAAACGGCGCGCTGCCGAGAATCCATTGCAGGGGCTCCCTTGTTGCGCGACGATGAACGAGCTCCCAGAAACCGGCGGGTATGTCGTCGTGAAAAAAGAGCGTACCCACATCGGTGTGCAACAGATGAGCGGCGATAAGCCGGGCGTCGACAAGCGGAGATGCGCAACCGGCGGCGGACAGTTCGTCCGCTGCCGACCGTAATGCCTGGGAGAGCTTAATTCTCTGCCTCCAAGCGGGCCTGACGGTCCGCGTCCTGGAGCGCAGTCAGGAGAGCTTCCATGTCACCATCGAGCACGCTGTCCAGGTTATTTGCCTTGTAACCGATGCGGTGATCGGTGATGCGGTTCTCCGGCCAGTTGTAGGTGCGAATGCGCTCGGAGCGATCCATCGTCCGCACCTGTGCGTGGCGGCCCTCAGCAGCCTCTGCCTCAGCCTTCTCCTCTTCCATCTGTTGCAGGCGGGCCTGCAGAACCTGCATGGCGCGGGCCTTGTTCTGGATCTGAGAACGCTCCTTCTGGCAGGTCACGACGATGCCGGTGGGCAGGTGAGTAAGGCGCACGGCGGAGTCCGTCGTGTTCACTCCCTGGCCGCCCTTACCGGAGGAGCGGTAGACGTCGACGCGGATATCCTTCTCGTCGATCTCCACCTCCCCTACCTCGTCGGGCTCCGGGTACACGAGGATGCCGGCTGCCGACGTCTGGATGCGCCCGTTCGACTCTGTCACGGGGATGCGCTGCACGCGGTGCACGCCACCCTCGAACTTGAAGACGCTCCAGGCACCGTCCTGGGACGGGGTCTTCGAGCGGATCGACAGGGTCATGTCCTTCACACCACCGAGATCGGACTCGGATTCGTCCAAAACCTCTGTGACAAAGCCGTGCTTTTCTGCGTAGCGCTGGTACATGCGGACGAGCTCCCCCGCGAACAGAGCAGCCTCCTCACCACCAGCACCAGCCTTGATCTCCATGACCATGTCGTCAGGATCGTGCGGGTCGCGCGGAGCGAGCATATCGGCGAGCTTTTCTTCCAGCTCGACGACCTTCGGCTCTAGACGCTCTACCTCACTAGCAAACGCGGAGTCCTCGTAGGCCAGCTCTTTCGCATCAGAAAGATCGGCGCGGGCCTGCTCCAGCTCCGTGTTCAGGTTCACGATGGGCTGCAGCTGGCTATAGCGCTTACCAGCCTTGCGAACATTGTCCGGGTTATTTGCGAACTCCGGATCGGCCATTTGGGCTTCGAGCCCCTGGTATTCAGCAAGAATGTCATCTACTGCGGAGACATGAGTCGCCATTTAGATGTAATCCTCCTCCGTCTCACCCGCAGCCATCGGTGCGGACGTAGCCAGCGCGCGCATGAATTCGCGGTTCGACTTGGTCTTCTTCAGCTGCTTGATGAGCAGGTCGATGGCGGCCTGGGAATCAAGCGCACTCATAATCCGGCGCAACTTGTGCACCAACTTCGCCTCGTCGGGGGCAAGCAACAGGTCGTCCTTGCGAGTACCAGAGGGGTTGATGTCCACGGCCGGGAACACGCGACGCTCGGCGATCTTGCGATCCAGCTTCAGCTCCGCGTTACCGGTGCCCTTGAACTCCTCGAAGATGACCGTGTCGCCGGCAGATCCCGTCTCGACCATTGCCGTAGCGATGATGGTCAGCGAGCCACCGTTTTCGATGTTGCGGGCAGCGCCGAGGAACCGTTTCGGCGGGTACAGGGCGTTGGAGTCCACACCACCGGAAAGAATGCGGCCGGAGGCAGGCGAGGAGTTGTTGTATGCACGGCCAAGGCGAGTGATGGAATCCAGGAGGACGACGACATCGCTGCCGAGCTCCACGAGGCGCTTGGCGCGCTCGATGGCAAGCTCAGCCACAGCGGTGTGCTCTGACGGCGGGCGGTCGAACGTGGAGGCAATGACCTCACCGTTGACGCTGCGCTGCATGTCCGTCACTTCCTCAGGACGCTCGTCCACGAGGACAACCATGAGGTGGCACTCGGGGTTGTTCGTGGAAATGGCGTTGGCAACTGTCTTGAGGACGGTCGTCTTGCCCGCCTTCGGCGGGGAGACGATGAGCGCACGCTGCCCCTTGCCGATCGGCATGACCAGGTCGATGACGCGTGTGGTGAGAATATTCGGCTGCGTTTCCAGACGCAGACGCTGGTTCGGGTACAACGGGGTGAGCTTAGAAAAATCAGGACGCTGCTTGGCGTTCTCCGGCGGCAGCATGTTGATGGAATCGACACGCTGCAGCGCGTTGTTCTTCTGGCGACCACGGTTGTTGCGGCCACGACCACGGTTGTTGTTGTGGTTGTTGTTGTCCTGGTTTGCGCCCTCACGAGGAGCGCGGATAGCACCCTGGATGTAATCGCCACGACGCATGCCATAGCGGCGAATCATCTGCTGCGGAACGAACACGTCCTGGCTGCCTGCCTGGTAGCCCGTCGTGCGAACGAAGGCAATGTTGGAATCGATGATGTCCAGGATGCCGGCGATCTGCTGCATCGGCTGCTGCACATCGTCATTGCCGTTTTGGTCGTTTTGGTCGTTGCGATCGTTCTTATCGTTGCGATCATTGCGGTCATTGCGGTCATTGCGCTGACGGCCACGGCTACCGCGACGGTTGTTGTCGCGATCGTTCCGGTCGTTCCGGTCGTCGTGGCGATCCTCGGAGCCACGGTTGTCATTATCGTGGCGCTTGTCGGAATTGTGACGATCCTCGTTGTTACGAGAATCGTTATCCTCGTTGTCGCGGTTACGACGACGGTTGTCGTTGCGACCACCGTTGTTGTTGTCGTCGTTATCGCGATTACGACGGTGGCTCATCTTCTGGCGAACGCGACGCGCGCGACGGGCCTGCGACCGTGACTGGTGGGCACCATCCTTGCGATCATTGTTCTGCGAGGAGTTCGAATCCTCCTGTGCGGAATCCGCAGAGGAAGAATCATCCGTAGAAGTCTGAGTTTCGGCAGCGGGCTCTTCCACAATTGTTGCAGGAGCCTCAGCATCAGTGTTGCCTGTTGACTGAGCCCTACGTGTGGCCCGGCGCGGCTTGCTAGCTTCGCGCTTGGGCTGTTGCGTATCCCCGTTAAGTTCGGTTGCGAGGCGATCGATTAGCGCCTGCTTGCGGAGCCCAGATACCCCTTTGATTCCGTTTTCCTGGGCGATCTGCTTAAGCTCTGAGAGCTTCAGCTTTGACAGATCCACGTTGTCCGTCATTGACACATATTCCTTTCGTACCGCCTTGAGACTGCGGTAGTTTGAGGTAATTTCTTGAAAAGAAGTTCCGCGATGGGAACGACAAAACTTGGAATATTGCGGGAAAAAGTGAGTACCCGCATCTGTTTCGCCGTCTATCCTAACCCATACGCCCATTGCACGACAACATTAGGTTAAAGTTTGTGTTATGCGCGCCACCATGCAAGATATCCCGTTGAATGTCGCACGAATCCTCGAATACGGCACGACAATTCACGGAGATACAACGGTCTATTCCTGGAACCGTGATGAGCTGGAGGAGACGACGTTTGCCGCGATCGGCAAGCGCGCCGCGGCCTTTGCCCACGCGTTGGAGGATGAGCTGGGGATTACCGGGGACGAGCGGGTGGGCACCCTCATGTATAACTGCCCGGAGCACCTGGAAGTGCTGTTCGCCGCAGCCTGCAAGGGCGCAGTGTTCCAGCCCCTGAATAAGCAGCTGCAGGGTGATCAAATTGCGCACATCATTAACCACGCGGAGGATTCCGTCATCGTGTGCGATCCGCGCCTGGTAAGTATACTCATCCCCATCCTGCCGGAGTGCCCCGTTGTGCGCGCGGTCGTCGTCATTGGCGATGGGGATATTTCCGATGTTTTGGCTCAGCTCCCCTTGTCCGTCGCCGTGTATTCGTATGAGGAGCTTATCGACGGCCGTCTGACGCACTATGACTGGCCGGAGCTAGAGGAACACACAGCGGCCGCTCTGTGCTACTCGACGGGCACCTCGGACGGCCCGCCGAAGGGCGTGGCCTACTCTCATCGCTCCATCTACTTGCACTCGCTGTCGCTATGCACCCAGGATTCGTTTGCGGTTTCGCACGGCACCCCATTCCTGTGCTGCGTGCCGATCTACCACGTGTTGAGCTGGGGCGTTCCCATCGCCGCTTTCATGTCTGGTGCTCCTCTTGTCCTTCCGGGGCAAGACGTTTCGCCGGCACGTCTCGCGCGCATCATCGCCGAGGCGCATCCGCGCGTGGCAACCGGCGTGCCCACGTTGTGGATTTCGCTCATGGTCCACTACCTCCACCACCCGCCGGCCCGCATGAGCCTGACAGAGATCATCGCCGGTGGCTCCCCCGTTCCGCCGTCTCTTACAGAGATGTGGGAGGAGAAGTACGGTGTCGATGTCATTCAGATGTGGGGCATGACGGAAAGCTCGCCTGTGGGTACCGTCGCCCGACCGCCATCGGGTGTCTCTGGGCAACAGCGCTGGGAGTACCGCATTTCCCAGGGGCGCTTCCCTGCCACCGTTGAATACCGTGTGGTGACCGATGGCGTGGAGGTTTCCCGCACCGACCGCAATCACGGCGAGATTCAAATCCGTGGCCCATGGGTGACAGGGCAATACTTCCATTCGGACAACGTCACGACCTTCCGCGGCAAGCCGTTTTCCGATGCGGAAGACCAGTTCACCGAGGACGGTTGGCTGCGCACCGGCGACGTCGGCCGTGTGACTAAGGACGGGTTCCTCACCATCGAAGACCGCGCGCGTGATGTTATTCGTTCCGGCGGTGAGTGGATCTACTCCGTACAGCTGGAAAACCTCGTCATGGCGCACCCCGATGTCATCGAGTGCGCCGTCATCGGCTACCCGGACAAGAAGTGGGGCGAGCGACCGCTGGCGGTCACCGTCCTCCACGAGGGAATTGAGCCCACGAGAGAGACCGCAGAGCGACTGCGCGCCTCCATGCGTGAGACGCTGCCCAACTGGATGCTGCCCGAGTACTGGACGTTCGTCTTCAGCGTGGATAAGACCAGCGTGGGCAAGTTCGATAAGAAGGATCTCCGCGACCACCTCGCCCGTGGCGAGTTCGATATCGTCAAGCTCAAAGGCCCCGGCGAGCGCTAAGGCGGACGCTGCGGGCACACCAACCCGCTAGCCGTTACAACGCCCTTCCCCCTGCCAGCTACACGTGCGTATCGCATCAGCGTGTGCTGAGCAGCGGGTATGCGCATAGCGGAGATGTGTTCAGCGATGTATGCACAGCTTGCGCACCGCTACTACTAGCTGCTGGGCAGAAAACTGCTAGTACTAGATGCCTAGTATCGCAAGCGATACAAACACAATCCATAATTAGACCGAAAAGCAACAGATTCTCCTCGTTTTTCGGCCCCATTTGACCGCTTTTCTAACATTCAACTGTCAATAAGCTGAATCCTCGGTGGAAGCGCATGCGCTGCTTCTAGTAACCTGGCATAAAGGAGTGTGTTGAGTAACCACTCACCCCCTTTAACGTCGTTTGATAACGAACGACGAACAAGGTAGGCAACCCCCTCGAGATTACATCTGTAGAAAGTTTCGCCATGCGCCCACGCCACTATCCTGCAGCACTTGTTGCTGGCGGCGCAGTTCTCGCGACCCTTTCTGCATGCGCAGGCGGAACAGCCGATGCGTCGCTGACACCCCGCCCCATTTCCTCCCAGGCGACAGACGGGCTCCGTGCATCCGCGCCCGTGGACATCCAGGCTCACCGCGGCGGGAGAGGCGAATACACAGAAAACTCAGAAGCTGCGTTCGTCAACGCGGTGGGTGAGGGCGCGACCACCATCGAATTCGACATCACCCTAAGCAAAGACGGCGTGCCGATAGTGTGGAACGACAAACGCGTGTCGGCCGAAAAGTGCACGGACACGCAGCCCTTTGTCGCGGGCGACCCGCAGTATCCGTACGTGGGGAAGCGTGTCGATGTTTTGACCTTCGACCAGCTACAGACTCTGGATTGTTCTCAACTGCTAGACGAGTTCCCCTACGCCGAGCGTGAGCCGGGAAGCAGGATGCTGCAGCTGGAGGATGTCTTCGCTCTTGCAGAGTCCTCCCCCACCATCCGCTTCAATATTGATGCGCGCTCCATTGCCGGCACCGTCGATCCGACCGAGAACCCCCAGGCCTACGTGGACGCCATCGTGCCTGTTGTCAAAGCTTTTGGGATGAGCGATCATGTCGCCATTCAGTCAGCAGACTGGCGCGTGCTGCCACTTGTGCGACAGCGCGACCGGTCTATCCTCACAGTGGCGAAATACAACGGGGAAACGTTTGCCCAGGGTTCGCCGTGGCTAGCCGAAATCCAATACGAGGCGGTCGGCGGCGATCCGATAACTGCGGCCGCATCGATTGGTGCAGACGCGATCGCCCCGGATTTTTCCTCCTTTATGACACCGCATGGCAGCGAATCGGGCCCGCTTTACGAGCCGCTTGATTCCTATGTCAAGAGAGCTCACCAGCACAATATGCTCGTTATCCCGTGGACAGTCAACGACCCAGAGATCATGACCGAACTGATCAACGCTGGGATCGACGGAATCATCACAGATTATCCTTCTCTCCTCATGGACATCCTCCGAAATCACCAACTGTCACTGGGGAAATAACACTCGGGATACGTCTCTCCATTCACTCACGGCTGAGCATCAGGAGTACTAGCCGTGTCAGGGGTGCAAACGCCATTGGGAGGGGCGAAACAGCCAAACCGGAAGCGAACGACGATAAACGAACGCAACGAATAAAACCCAGCCTGTTTTCGTTATTAGCTACCGTAGGGTATTTCGACTAGTTTGGAGGGGACATGTCAACACAAACGTTATTGGCCGACCGTTACGGTCGCGTTGCCCGCGATCTCCGGGTATCGCTTACCGACCGTTGCAACCTCCGGTGCACCTACTGCATGCCCGCCGAGGGCCTCGAGTGGATCCCTACCCCGGACACGTTGACTGATGAAGAAACTATCCGACTCATCCGCATTGCCGTACAACAGCTGGGAATTGAACAGGTCCGTTTCACCGGCGGCGAGCCACTACTCCGGAAATCACTTCCTGACATTATTGCCGCGACAAAGGCGCTTTCCCCTGCTCCTTCGACTGCCATCACGACGAATGGTGTGAGCCTACACAGGCATGTGCAGAAGCTGAAGGACGCAGGTCTCGACCGCGTAAATATCTCGCTCGATTCCCTCGACAGCGAAACCTACGCACGGCTCACCCGGCGCGACCGGTTGGATGATGTGCTCACCTCTATCCGTGTCGCCTCTGAAGTGGGACTTTCCCCCGTAAAGGTCAACACCGTGGTGATGCCGGGAGTCAACGAGGAAGACATCATTCCCCTCGCTGAATTCTGCCTGCAGCATGACGCGCAGCTCCGGTTCATCGAGCAGATGCCCCTCGGCCCACCAAATAAGTGGGATCGCTCGAAAATGGTGACGGCCGATCACATTCTCGATACCCTCCGCACACGCTTTACGCTCGAGGAAGCTGAGAAACCACGTGGCTCGGCACCAGCAGCACTGTGGCATGCAACCGACGGGATCCTCGACGGCTATCTCGGTGTTATTGCTGCAGTCACCCACCCGTTTTGTGGCGATTGCGACCGCACACGCCTGACCACTGATGGGGCCATCCGCAATTGCCTTTTTGCACGTGAGGAAACCTCACTGCGCGACCTGATGCGCAACGGGGCTACGGACGAGGAACTCGCTCGCGCGTGGCAGGACTGTATGGCAGTTAAGAAGGCTGGCCACGGTATTGACAGCCCGCTTTTTATCCAGCCAGAACGAACAATGAGCGCAATTGGAGGCTAACGCATGACCACTATTCGATACTTCGCGGCCGCAGCCGATGCCGTCGGCACGTCAGAAGAACCAGCGGATATCACGGATTCGACCACCATCGCAGATGTTCGCGACCAGGTACTGACAGCGCACCCCCACGCCCGCGCGGTGCTGGAACAGTGCGCCATCTTTGTGGATAACGCCCAGGCGACAGACCTCGGGACACTGGCTACGAAGGCCACCACCGTCGATTTCCTACCGCCCTTCGCAGGTGGGTAACTGCTACGTAGAGGCATACACGTAGCCGGTAAAGACGCTTGTCTTTACCGGCTACTCCTCTATTTGCGGGCGACCTGTACCTCCATCCTGTACCGCATCCTCGTTTCTGCCGGGCGGTCAGCATGCTCCCTTCCTTCTCGTGATCCTCTGTTTCCTTGTTCCTTTCCGAAGGCAGCTACTCCTGGCACACCGGCGCAAGACCGGCAGCAGTGACAGACATATTCGCGTTTACGCACGCATCGTGTGTAGCTTGTTGGAATTGTCCGGTCGCCTGCTGCACCCGCGCGTTGATTTCCCGTTGCACCGCGTTGATGCTCGCATTCGCGACATCAATTGCCTCGGATGAGCCAAGGTCAGTGGGGGTTGGGGGCGGGGGCAGAATGGGTGCAGGAACCGCTGGGGCCGGATCGTTGTGCACGGCGGCCACGACATCTGCGGTGTGCGCATCGGGGCCACCATACGTGTTCGCCGCCACGGTGAAGCCCGGGGCAAAAGACACGGACGCGTGAATATCCCTGCGGTCAGCCCACCCAAATTTTGTCCCCTGTACACCGGGAATCCGGGAGGTTCCGTAATCCTGGTGGTAGCCATCAGCTGCAATGGGAGCGGCCGTTTCCATGCCACGGATGATGGGTTCTGCAATCGGGTCATACCGAATTTGTGCGGTAAATCGAGCCACGTCCTCACTGGATGTGAGCACGCTCCCCCAGTACCCCGTATAAAACGTCTCTCGCAGACCGAATTCGGCGATGGTCCCGCTAATGGCATTTCTATAGCGCTGATCGAGGTACGATGCCGTCCGGTCTTCGCTAAACCGAATCATGTTTTCTACCCGTGCCTTGTCGGCAGGGTCACCGTATTTCAGCACCCAATAGCCGAGGTAGAGCTTGCTCTGGGAAAGAGCGGGGCGAGCATCGTGGCTGTTGTTGGTGGAAATCGTCAGGCCGGAATCCTGGCGCACAGTGATCTGGGTTCTCGGCGGTACGACGCGCAAATCTAACGTGACCGCCTCGGCGACGGTACTAAACGAGCAGATGACCGCGGCTGCACCGAGCAGTCCGAGAAGTTTCTTGACCACGAGGTAATCGTATGTCACATATGCGCTACGAAGCGGTGAGGAACGCGGAGACATACGGTAGGTTTTTCAGTTGTCTGCTGAGTTTTGTGGTAGCGCCGGCAGTTTAAACCATGGGCACGTAGCAGCTACGCGCAGTTACTCCACTCGTAGGTGCCGTCGGGGAAGAATTGCTGCTTCCAAATGGGCAGACGCGCCTTAATTTCGTCGACAAGCTCCGTGAGAGCCTCAAATGACTCGCGACGGTGAGAGGAAGAAACCGCAGCCCCGAGGGCAGTATCCCCGATAGCCAGATCCCCAGTGCGGTGCTCAACCGCGATGCCATGAAGGTCGTATTTCTTGCCGATCTCTGCTGCTACCTCCTCGATGATGAGCTCCGCCGCGGGATGCGCCGAATACGTGAGCTTGACCACCGCGTTGCCGTGATCGTGGTTGCGTACCCGGCCGTCAAACGTAGCGATCGCACCTGCTTCGTCGCAGGCAACTTGCTCGGCAAGGCGAGTGACATCAATGGCGTTGTCGCGGATACGTGAGTAGATCATTTCGGTCAGTATAGTGGGCGGTGTGTTAATCCCCATGAGTGAATACCTGTCCACCATCCAGAAGCTTGCAAAACCCCTGGAAAAGAGGGTGACAGTCCCGGTTGAAGAAGCAGCAGGACTCGTCCTCGCGGAGGATGTCACAGCAGCTCTCCCCATCCCGCGCTTTTCCAACTCTGCCATGGATGGATTCCTCGTCCGCACGGATGACGGGGACGCGCAACGAACTGTTGTCGGCGATGTTCCTGCCGGCGCAACAGCTCTACCCGTCGGCCCGGGGGAAGCCGTGCGAATTATGACGGGTGCACCATCCGGTGACGATGAGGGGCTTGCCGTCGTCCCCGTAGAAAACACCAATCTTGAGCCAGGCCCGCAGGCACTCCCGGATGTTGTCGATATCCACGTCGCACCGAAGCCACGTGCCCACATCCGCATGCAGGCGGAAGATGTCGAGGTGGGTGACACCGTCGTGCGGGCCGGCCAGCGGATCGATGCCTCTGCTATTGCAGCAATCATCTCCGTCGGCGTGTCCACCGTTACGTGCTACCCGCGCCCCGTCGTCGGTGTCATCTCATCGGGTGACGAGCTCGCGACGGGAGGAGAGCTGAAAGACGGACAGATCCCAGACTCGAACGGCCCCATGATTGAAGCTCTTGCATACCACGAGCACTGCGACGTGATCCGCGCCCACCATTCCAGCGACGATCCCGCTAATTTTCTTTCTCTCCTCGACGATCTCGCTGCCCGCTGCGATGTCGTTGTCTCCACCGGCGGGGTGTCCGCCGGCGCCTTCGACGTGGTGAAGGAAGCAACCGCTGGCTCCATTACCTTTGTCAAGGTGGCACAGCAGCCGGGGAAGCCGCAGGGGTGCGGCTTGTGGAATGGCACACCGCTTGTGTGCCTTCCCGGGAACCCGGTGAGCGCATGGGTGAGCTTCCACGTGTACGTCCGCGAAGTCATCACCAGCCTGACGGGGACCCCCCACAAACTGGTCACCATCCCCATGTCCATCGATGGCCCGCTCGACCCGATCGAGGAACGCACACGGTTCTTCCCTGTCCGCGTCGAGGGCGATAGCGTCGTATCAAAGGGTGCCGGCTCGCATCGCATTGGCTCCCTCGTCGGAATGAACGGGCTCGCAATCGTGCCACCCGGCCATACGGGGCACAACGCTCTGGTGATGCTGCTCTAGTACGAGCGTTACCGGCGCATCGCCCCACCATCATCAGTACGATTGACTCCGCTTGGAAAGGACCAACACAATGAAATTTACGCACCTGAATAACGCCGGTGAGGCGTACATGGTAGACGTAACGGAAAAGAAGCCCACAGTTCGCAGCGCCACCGCGCAGGGAGAGGTGTACTGCTCGCAGGACATCATCACCGCGCTGAAGGACGGGACTGTGCCGAAGGGCGATGTTCTTGCTGTTGCCAGAATTGCAGGGATTTCCGCTGCGAAGAAAGTTCCAGAGCTTCTCCCCCTCGCACACACCATCGGCATTCATGGTGCAGCGGTGGACTTGGACATCCGCGATGACCACGTCTTCATCGAGGCAACGGTGCGCACAGCCGATCGCACCGGCGTGGAAATGGAAGCGCTCACCGCTGTGTCCGTAACTGCTCTTGCTATTATTGACATGGTCAAAGGTGTCGACCGCTCCGCGTTTATTCGCTCGTGCATAATCACGAAGAAGTCGGGCGGACGCTCCGGCACGTGGGTCCGGGAAGACTAGTCGCGTGGACGCATCTCCTCGGAATGAGCGCCCACAGGACGCACGCGTGCCCCTCGACGTGACTGCTGTGATCCTTGCGGGCGGTCGCGGGAGCCGGATGGGTGGCATCGACAAGGCGTGCGCCGTTGCTGGGGATGCACGGCTCATCGATCATGTTCTGTCATCGCTCACGTCCTACCCACGCATCGTGGTCAGCTCCCGCCAACCGCAAGGGCTTCCCACCGATGTCACGGTAGTAGCCGAGGACCCACCTTTTGCCGGCCCCCTTGCAGCGATTTCTCGCGGCATTGCCGAGGTGACTACGCCGTACACGTTTCTCACTACTGTTGATGCGCCTCTAGCAGCCTTACTTCTCCCCTCACTCACGGCAGCGATCGGCGATCAATCCGCCGCTGTCATTCACTCCCGCGAAGGGTTTTTGGAACCCCTCATTGCACTGTGGAAAAGCGCCGACCTTGCTGTCGCATTGGCAACGACGGGCACCGACGGCGCTGCTCGCAAGCTCTACTCCCCCGGTTCATACGTCGAGGTCGAGGGTGATGGCTCTGAGCGCGATTACGACACGCTTGAGGAACTGGAGAAGTTCTGATTAGTGAGCGCGCTATACACGCTCACTGGAATCGTTGTGTTCATCTTTGAGCGTGGGTCACGTCTGTTACTAGCTTCCCGGGGTTCCACCGTGTGAGTAGTCTCCTACTCGCCATGGACAGCACCTGCGACCCCATCCAACTGCTCCACGAGGTGCGGGAGGAGTGGGATGATCACAGCGAGAACATCCTTTACTCCACCGCGGGAGCCGGGAGCGTTAATGAAAACGGTCCGTCCGCCCACGCCTACGAGACCGCGTGACAGACCGGCCATCGGTGTCTTCTTCAGCCCCTCCAACAGAATTTGGGTTTCCACGCCGACCAGTTCACGCTCGATAAACGTCCGCGTGGCTTCAGGTGTGAGATCCCGATCAGTAACTCCGGTTCCCCCAGTGGTGAAAATGACACGGGCGCCCTCCGCAATAGCATCCCTGATCGCATTGGAGACGGAGTCGATCCCATCGGGAATGACCACTGGATCGGGGCAGTGGAAGCCGGCTTCTCGAAGGGCTTCAACAGCGAGTGGGCCAGATGTATCTTCCCGCGTTCCCTCATAGCCACGATCGCTGACCGTAATGACGGTAGCTGCTGATGCACCCATCGTTTCTCCTTCTCGAGCACTCCCTTGGAGGAGTCCATACCAGGCATGTCCTCAACTTCTGTTATCTCGGCGCCTTTGCACCGAGGGTTACCGTTGAATAACCGCCACCAATATTGCAGCTCTCCAGAAGATAGGTCGCACGTATGGCGCGTGGAGAACTGTCCTTGCAGTAAAGACAGTACATTTGTTCTGCTCTTTTCATTGCTTGAATGCGCTAATGCCATTGCTTTTCTATCGAAAGTTCCCCCCCATTACGTTGTTGGGCAGTTCCGTATACGGGAACCGAAGATTCATAGCCCTTCCCCTATGCGGGGCAGGCTAAGTTTATATCCGTTCCCACAGTCTCAACAGGCAACGGAACTAGTCGCTGGCTTCGGTATGGCTTATT
>JALFAQ010000061.1 GCA_022772305.1 Corynebacterium glucuronolyticum | reverse complement strand
ATTGCGGATACCAGTGACAGCGTACGATGTGACATGTTCGCTGGCGAAGGTCAGCTCGTGTTGGTACTCAACGGGCCAGCAGAACGCATAGGCCAGTTCGAGGAGGTTGTCGCACGCCACCTTTTGCGCTTTGCCAAGCCTGGCGAGCTGGAGGTCACCTTCGTCCGTGACAACGGGGAGAGCTCTGCCTTCGTTTATGAAGAAGAGTAGCGATAGCTACGGACAAACCTGTTGCAAGGCGACGCAGGGAAGCGTCGAAAAGTGAGAATTCGATGTTTGGGCGTGCCATGCCCCCACAGTCCGTCGCTGGCGCATTGCTAGGATATTGAGCTGTGAGCCTTACACTTGGAATTGTCGGATTGCCCAACGTTGGCAAATCGACCCTTTTTAATGCACTGACCCGCAACGATGTTCTCGCAGCGAACTACCCGTTCGCCACGATTAACCCCAACGAGGGCATGGTTGAGCTTCCGGATGAGCGACTCAAGGTCCTCGCCGAGATGTTCCACTCGGAGCGGATTCTGCCCGCCACCGTGTCCTTCGTGGATATTGCGGGCATCGTGAAGGGTGCCTCCGAGGGAGAGGGTATGGGCAACGCCTTCCTCTCCAATATTCGCGAGGCGGATGCGATCTGTCAGGTGGTGCGCGCGTTCTCCGACGAGAACGTGATCCACGTCGATGGACGCGTCGATCCGGCGACGGATATCGCCACGATCGCGACGGAGCTCATCCTCGCTGATCTGCAGACCATTGAAAAGGCCTTGCCACGTCTGGAAAAGGAAGGACGCAAAAGCAAGGAAATCAAGGAGCAGGCGGAGGAAACGAAGAAGGCTCAGGCCATCCTTGAGGACGATCGCACCCTGTTTAGCACGCAGGACGAGATCGACCTCTCCCTCCTTTATGATCTCCACCTCATGACGGCAAAGCCGTTCCTCTACGTGTTCAACTCCGATGAGGCTGTGCTCACCGACGAGGCGAAGAAGAAAGAACTGCGCGAGCTGGTCGCCCCGGCGGACGCGGTGTTCCTCGATGCCAAGACGGAAACCGAGCTCCTCGAGCTGGAGCCCGATGAAGCAGCCGAACTGCTCGCCTCCGTGGGGCAAAATGAGCCGGGTCTGAGCACCCTGGCCAAGGCGGGCTTTGCCACCCTCGGCCTGCAGACCTTCCTTACCGCAGGTGAGAAGGAAGCCCGCGCGTGGACCATCAAGCAGGGCTCGACTGCCCCGCAGGCCGCCGGTGTCATCCACTCCGATTTTGAGCGTGGCTTCATCAAGGCCGAGATCGTGTCCTACGACAAGCTCATCGAGGCTGGCTCCATGGCTGAGGCCCGCGCCCACGGTAAGGTGCGCCAAGAGGGCAAGGACTACATCATGCGCGATGGCGACATCGTCGAATTCAAATTCAACGTGTAGGAGCGCCACTGAGCAGCGGGGTCACCGTGTGATCCCGTGTAGCTTGTCACACCCCGGCGCGCACCGCCTGTACGAGACGACGAAAGGTATGCCATGGGCGCGATGACCTTCCTGGGGGCCTTCGCCCTCACCCTGTTTGCCGGTGCTGCCACCGGCATCGGCGGGCTGATCACTGTGCTCAAAGGCAATCCGGGGGATCGGTTTCTCGCCGGCGCACTCGGCCTCTCCGCAGGTGTCATGCTGTACGTTTCCTTCATGGAGATCCTGCCCGAGGGGATAAGCCAGCTGGAGGAGACGTGGGGAAAAACCGGGGTGTGGGCAGCCGTGGGGGCGTTCTTCCTCGGCGTGTTGATCATCGCGGCGATCGACCGGCTGGTGCCGGAAGAGGTCAATCCGCACGAGCCCGAAATGATCGGCACGCCGAGCAGTAAACGGTTGCTCCACATGGGGGTCATGACGGCGCTCGCCATTGGAATCCACAACTTCCCGGAGGGGTTCGCTACATTTTTGTCGGGGCTGGAAGATGCCACGATCGCGATCCCCGTTGCCGTCGCTATCGGCATTCACAATATTCCTGAGGGGATCGCCGTTGCCGCGCCCATTCGGCAGGCCACGGGTTCTCGTCGCAAAGCGTTTACGTGGGCGCTCATCTCCGGTTTGAGTGAGCCGGCGGGCGCTCTCATCGGCTTCCTCGTGCTGTACCCGTTTATCACTCCGGCGACGCTCGGCCTGTGTTTTGCGGCTATCGCCGGCATCATGGTGTTTATTTCTCTTGACGAGCTTCTTCCCACGGCCATTGCAACGGGGAAGCACCACATCGCCGTCTACGGCGTCATCGTGGGCATGGCTGTTATGGCGCTTAGCCTGCTTCTCTTCCTCTAGTTTTTGCTTGTCGACGCCCCGTTGCTGGGCTTTTCTCGCACCTCTTCGTTGCTCTCGGGGGAATTGTCGATGTCCGGAGCAGCGATGGTGTACGTGTACGGGTTGTTGTCCTGGTTGGACCGGTAGGCCTCCACCAGGCGCTGCTCCTCCTCGTTGAGGTAGTACTTCACTCCCTCGTGCTCCTCCTCGTCGGCCTTACCCGTTAGGGCGTGGAAGATGCTGATAATAATCACCACGATGGTGCCGACGATCGCGCCTACGACCATGGAGCACGCCGTATCGACGAGCCAACCGATGAAGCCACCGCCGACCCCAGCGGCCAGGTGGTGGATGTACTCGGCAGGTGCGTGCCACCCCAGGGTGTCGGCGCCGTTGACGATGAGGTGTCCGCCGACCCACAGCATGGCGGCCGTACCCACTACCGCAATCACGTTCAGCACCTTGGGCATCGCGGAGACGAGCCCACGCCCCAAAGACTGCGTGGATTCCGATGAGGACTTCGCCATCGACATGCCGAGGTCGTCCATCTTCACCAACAGCGCGACCGCGCCATAGACGAGCACAGTGATACCGATTGCCACGAGGACGAGGACCGCCAGGCGCATGAAGAACGGCTGGTCGGTCAGCTCACCGAGGGAGATCACCATGATCTCCGCTGACAGGATGAGGTCGGTGGTGACGGCGGATTTCACCAGCGCGTCCTCCGCGCCGGGGCCCTGAACCTGGACGGTGTCGGTCTGTTCGTCAGTGCCGGTGATCTTGGCGATGACCTTGTGCATGCCCTCATAGGTGAGGTAGCAGCCGCCCAACATGAGGATGGGGGTGAGCGCTGCCGGTGCCAGCCAACTGAGCAGCAGGGCGAAGGGCAAAATAAGCACCAGCTTGTTGAAGAGAGACCCCTTGGCAATACGCCAAATGATGGGCAGCTCTCGCGCCGGCGTGACACCCTGCACGTACTGCGGTGTCACGGCTGCATCGTCCACCACAACACCGGCTGCCTTGACGGATGTGCGACCGGCTGCCACGGCCACGTCGTCGATACTAGATGCTGCAGCTCGTGCAATGAGCGCTACATCGTCGAGGAGGGCAGCAAGGCCACCAGCCATGGGTTCACCACTTTCATGTCGGGGATGGAAAGGCTTTTCCAGGAGTGTGTCTTCTAAGAAGTCTATCAACGGTGCAGAAAAAAGTAGCGCGCACGAAAAATGATCGTGCGCGCGTGGACTCGTTTAAACGCTGCTACGGAGCCGGCGTGAGCTCGATGGAATCCTTGTCAGCCCACTGGATATCGACACCGAGGGAGGATAGCCAGGCCATCGGGTCGTCACCGTGGCGGGTGATGCCTTCTACTGCACTCAGTGTGGTTTCGATCGCGAGCTCTGCCTCCTCTGCCGTGATGTAGTGGGCGGAGGTAGCGGCTGCGAGCTCGTCGATGTCCAGCACCTCGACGGGCTTGCCATCGTGTAGGAACAAGTCGACGTACAGGTCGCGCGTGTGCCACACGCCGTCCTCGTTGGTGATGTCCGCAACGTCGATGTAGAAGCCGTCAGGAATACCTGCGCTCGGGCGGTAGTGGAAGATGTTGAAGCGGAGATTCAGCTCGGGGAGGAGCCAGCTTTCCAGGTAACCGAAGCTCTTGTGGTCTGCGCCGCGGGCCATGTAGAGGCCGGGGCCTTCCTCTCGGTAGGTGTCTACCTGGCGGGTGATGCCCTTCGGGTCGAGGTTGATACCTGCTGCGGTGTCAAAGGTTTCATTTTTTACTGGGTGTAAATCAGTCATGCGAAGTACCTCTTTTTACGCTACGGAAAATGAAGCGACAGTCGGTGGGAAATAGCAGCCATTAACGTGGCCGTGGATAAGGGCAAGGACGGGGCCACCGCCTGTTGCAGCCGTGCCCGTTACCGTTGCGGGCCCGTCGGGGTTGAGGTCAGGGGAGACCTCGAGACGGGTTGTTTCGGTGTGAAGCGTTGTCAGATTGATCCACTGCACCGTCATGTCTGTGTCGCGCGCGCCGTCGGTTCCGAGTGCGGTGAAGACAAATGCGGTGTTGCCCGGTTCTACGCCGGGGAGGGGGAGATCTGCGGGGCCGGGAACCGCGACGGCGGAGCCGACCGAGTCACCGTTACCGGCGATACATCCGCGGGAGACGGTGGGCCAAAGAAATTGGGAGATGACTGGTCCGTTTAGGGGGATCTTGCCCTCTCCGTTATCTCCGAAGAAGCCCACGGCGGCAAGTATCTGGTTTTTGAGTGGAGCCGGGAGGGTTTCTGCCCAGTTCGTCGCGGCGTTGAGGATGTCCTGGTTCGGGCGCCCGAGGTTATCGGTGGAAGACGAGGACGACTGAGCGGTAGCCGCGGTCGCCCCAGTGATACTTAACCCAATGGCGGTGATGGCCGCTGCCATCCGTCGCGCGAGACTCCCGTAACTCATTTAGCACCTTTCACTCTGGTTGACACTAGAAACTCTAGTTGCATTTGACTCTTACGTCTAACGCACGTGCTACCGCTTCACTCTCCATGTCGTGTCGTGAGGTTTATCCGTTACGTTTGAAAAGAGAAATGTGTAATTTCCCACCTAACGTGCGCCGACTGCGACCGGGGAGTATTGTGTCTACGGTTGACCAATTACCGAAGGGAAAAACTTGTGACTCAAGCCATTCATGATTTCGATCTCGACACCGAGTTTCGTAACGTTGCCATCGTCGCTCACGTCGACCATGGCAAGACCACTCTCGTTGATGCCATGCTGCGCCAGTCCGGCGCGTTCGGCGACCACGAAGAAGTCGTAGACCGCGTCATGGATTCCGGCGATCTGGAGCGTGAGAAGGGTATTACCATTCTCGCCAAGAACACCTCCATTCGCAGGAAGGGCGCCGGCAAGGACGGTAAAGACCTTATTATTAATGTCATCGACACTCCCGGCCACGCCGACTTCGGCGGTGAGGTCGAGCGTGCACTGTCCATGGTCGACGGTGTGATTTTGCTTGTCGACGCCTCCGAGGGTCCGCTTCCTCAGACTCGTTTCGTGCTGGGCAAGGCTCTCGCAGCCAAGCTCCCGGTCATCATCGTGGTAAACAAGACCGACCGTCCGGATTCCCGTATCGACGAGGTTGTGACCGAGACGCAGGATCTGCTCCTGGAGCTCGCCGCCACGATCGAGGACCCGGAGGCAGCCGAGGCTGCTGAGCAGCTCCTCGACATTCCGGTCCTCTATGCCTCCGGTCGCGCCGGCACGGCTTCTACCGAGAACCCCGGCAACGGCAATGCGCCCGCCAACGAGGATCTCCAGCCACTTTTCGACGTCCTCTACGATGTCCTGCCCGAACCCTCCGCCGACCACGATGGTCCGCTGCAGGCTCACGTGACCAACCTTGACTCCTCTTCCTTCCTCGGTCGTATTGGTCTCGTTCGTGTCCACGCCGGTTCCCTGAAGAAGGGCCAGCAGGTTGCCTGGATTCACTACGATTCCGAAGGCAACGAGCACATCAAGAACTGCAAGATCTCCGAGCTGCTCCGCACTGTCGGTATGCAGCGCGTCCCCGCCGATGAGGTTATCGCCGGCGATATCGCCGCCATTTCCGGCATCGACGAGATCATGATCGGCGATACCCTCGCTGCCCCGGAGAATCCGAAGGCTCTTCCTCGCATCACCGTTGACGAGCCAGCCATCTCCATGACCATCGGTGTGAACACGTCCCCGCTCGCCGGTCGCAACGGTGGCGACAAGCTCACCGCTCGCATGGTGAAGGCACGCCTCGAGCAGGAACTTGTTGGTAACGTGTCCCTGCGCGTGCTCCCCACCGAGCGCCCCGATACCTGGGAGGTCCAGGGTCGCGGTGAGATGGCGCTGTCCGTGCTGGTCGAGACGATGCGTCGTGAAGGCTTCGAACTGACCGTCGGAAAGCCCCAGGTGGTTACCCGGGAGATCGACGGCAAGACCTACGAGCCGTTTGAGCACATGGTGATCGACATCCCGTCAGAGTTCCAGGGCAATGTCACGCAGCTTATGGCAGCCCGCAAGGGTGTCCTCCTCAGCATGGATACCACTGGCGCAGACTGGATCCGCATGGAATACGAGGTGCCCGCCCGTGGCCTCATCGGTTTCCGTACGACCTTCCTCACGGAGACGAAGGGCAACGGCATCGCCAACCACTACTCTTGCGGCTACAAGCCGTGGGCAGGTCAGATCAAGGATCGCACCACCGGCTCGATCGTCAGCGACCGTTCCGGCCAGGTTACTGCCTACGCCCTCATGCAGCTTTCTGATCGCGGCACATTCTTCGTTGAGCCGGGCGCTCAGTCCTACGAGGGGCAGGTAGTCGGTATGACCAACCGCGATGAGGATATTGACGTCAACATCACCAAGGAGAAGAAGCTCACCAACATGCGTTCGGCTACCGCCGATGCCACGGTGACCCTGAACAAGGCACGCAAGCTTTCCCTGGATGAGGCGATGGAGTTCTGCGCCCACGACGAGTGTGTCGAGGTCGCCCCCGATGTCATCCGCCTGCGCAAGACGGTTCTCGACGCCGCCGAGCGTGGCAAGGCTCGTAACCGCGCCAAGAAGGCCAAGTAAAAGAGAGCTAACAAGGCCGAGCCCGTCCCCGCGGTTTCAAACACCAGGGACGGGCTTTTGCTTGCCATGCTGTGCGAGAAACCTGGTGGCCTGGCTCGTCGATGCTCTCGGAGAATTCTCGGTGCGCTGTAAGATGAGGTCTTATGCGCGCTTTTCTTATTGCTCTAAGCCTGAGCGCCACTATGGTGTTGATGTCCTGCCAGGCTAACCCAGGGCCACCACCTGTCGCGGAGCCCGAGGTCGATGTGCGTGGAGAAAACGGCAGCGCAGAAGGCTCCAAAAACCCTGCAGCACCTGTTGAGGCGACTCCTGGGAGAAGCCAGATAACAGTGGGTATCGACGCAATAAAGGCAGGCTTCAACCCACACCTGCGTGCAGACGAATCGGCCTTCACGCAATCACTTGCCGCACTTGTTCTGCCCTCCGCTTTTGTCGACGGAAAGCTCAACACGGATCTGTTAGTAAGCGCCAACCTCGTCGCTCCCGTGGGGGATGCCAAGCAGACTGTTCGCTACGTCATCGCACCCGCAGCACAGTGGAGCGACGGCACACCCATCACTGGCGGAGACTTCCGCTACCTGTGGGAAAACATGGTGTCCACGCCCGGAGTCATCGGTGCCGCGGGATACGAAGCCATCTCCGGAGTCCGCGTGCTCGAGGGCGGTAAGACCGTGGAAGTAGACTTTTCGCACCCCTACGTCCACTGGCAGGGGCTGTTTACGTATCTGCTCCCCAGCCACCTGTTCGTTAATGACACGGTACCCTTTAGCCAGGTTCTCATTAGTTCTATTCCCGCATCGGCCGGAAAATACATGCTGAAAACGGTAGACCGTGGCCGTGGCGTCGTAACCCTTAACCGCAACGATCGGTATTGGGGAGACCACCCCGCAGAAGTGGACATCATTACCTTCCAGGAGGTGCGCGATCGCACCTACCAGCTCATGCGTAGCGGATCGGTGAGCTACTCCGATGTGTCTCCCGATGAGACCACCGTGGATATCGCCCAGCTGATGAATGAGGCCCAGGTCCGCGTGCGGGATAGGGAAGCCCGCCTGAGCCTCGTTTTCAACATGGATTCACCAGCCATCACCACGGCGGAACAGCGGAAGGTGGTCGCCGATTCCGTAGATCCGCATCTCCTTGCCAAGATCGCTCTTGGTCGCTCGTCGTACCTCAATGTATTCGAGCCCCTGCAGCGCTACCCCGCGGTAGAGGAAAAGAAGCTTCCCGAGGAAGCGGTGGGAACGGATTACGTGTCCACCCGTATCGATATCGCAGCGGATTCGCGGGACGCACAGGCCATTACCCTTGCACAAGCAGCCGTGGACACGCTCAATAACAAGGGCTTCGTGGCCAAACTGGTGCCAGGGGATCCGCAAACCACCAAGGCTGACATCTATGTAGCGTGGGAACGCACGGGAGACCCTGTCGCCCAGATCTCTCGCTACCAGTGCGATAGTCCGTCCAACCTGTCCGGTTACTGTGATGAACGGCTTGACTTCGCGTTCCGGCAATTCATGACCGGGGACCGGGCATCTGTGGAAGAGCGGGTGGAACAGCTGGAGCGGAACCAGGTCATCACAGTGCCGATCGTGACCGATACGCGGGTTGATATCCTCACGCCGCAGATCACCACCCCCGCTGCTAGCCTTGACCAATGGCCGGTTTATTTCGCCGCCGGGTCGATTCCGACGGCACCAGAATGGAGGAAGCTGTAATGGAAACGTGGTCCGGGAAGACTGTTGTTGCAGTCCACGCGCACCCCGATGACGAGGCGTTGTTTACGGGTGGACTGCTTTACGAAGCAGCGCACGCGGGCGCAGACGTGCACGTCATTACCTGCACCCTCGGCGAAGAGGGAGAAGTCATTGGCGAGCCGTACCAGCTTCTCACCGTGGATAACACCGACCAGCTGGGAGGCTTCAGGATCCATGAACTGCAGCGCTCCCTCGAGATTTTGGGCTGTACCGGCCACTTCCTTGGAGGTGCCGGCCGGTTCCGTGATTCCGGTATGGAAGGGGAGGCACGCTCCAACGCACTCATTAACTCCATGGATGAGGTGGCAGCTGTCCTAAAAGAGACAGTGGAGGCCCTCGCACCGGATCTCCTTGTCACCTACGACCCGTTTGGAACGTACGGCCACCGTGACCATATCGCTGCGCACAGGCTCACCCATGCAGTAGCGGGTGATGTGCCCGTGTGGTGGGCGGTAGAGCTCGACAACGATGTACGCGCTGGGCTTGCGGGAATTGTCTCGTCCCCCTGGCGGATTCCGCAGCCGGAGGAAATTATGACGGTGGATTATTCTGACACTGTCATCGAGATGGATGACCGCGCCTACAATGCCAAGGCTGAGGCGATGAAGGCGCACGCCACGCAGTTGTGGATCGCGGATGGTTCCATCAGTGATGTCAACCCGCACCAGGCATTCGCCCAGGCCGACGGCTACGTCTTTTGCTTGTCAAACTTGATGAGCCAGCCCCTGCGTCGTCGCGAGCACTACCAGTTCGCACCGTCTGATTACACCGTGGACCTGACTGAGAGCCTCGCTTAGGGAGACCAGTAGGCGAGCAGGACTATCTGGAGGCGAGATCGTGCAGGGCGAGGGGAATAAGCAGGGGATTGGTACTGCATACGTGTGGTTATCGCTCTTTGCTGCGATCTCTGCCTTGCTTGAGGTGGTCTACTTAGGTGCCCGCATTCCGTACACGATTCTGATCGCCTTCTTGTTCACCATGGTTTTGAGCCGGACATCGCGGTTGTGGACACCGTACCGCGTGGTGGCAGTGATTCCGCTTGCCGTGTGGTTGGTCGTAGTCGGTACCCTCGTGTGTCTTGCGCCCCAGCGACCAGATATCTTATTGCCCGTGGGACTCCGCACAATCGTGCTTATCGGCGCGGGGGTTTGTGGTGGACTATGGCCCCTTATTACAATGACGAAAGATAACCCAGATGTGGAGAGGTAAATGACATACACAATCGCTGAACCATGCGTTGACGTCAAGGACAAGGCATGTGTTGAAGAATGTCCCGTGGACTGCATCTACGAGGGTGCACGAAGCCTGTACATCCACCCGGACGAGTGCGTCGACTGTGGCGCCTGCGAGCCGGTTTGCCCGGTTGAAGCCATCTTCTACGAGGATGATGTGCCGGACGAGTGGATCGATTACAACGAGGCCAATGCCGCGTTCTTCGAGGATCTTGGCTCCCCGGGTGGTGCCGCCAAGCTCGGCGCACAGGACTTCGACCCGCCGCTGGTAGCAAAGCTCCCCAAGCAGGATGGCGAGTAGGGACGTAAGCGTCTAACACGCTTTATCCGCGGGCTGTGGTTAACCGCAGCCCGCCACTTTATTTTGTGCACACACGCGAAGAATAGTTGGTGATTGAAAAGTGCGACACCCCATTAAGCTTCCTACATTCCCCTGGGACCAGCTGGCCCCACTAGAGGAAACGGCAACGAATCACCCGGACGGAATGATTACGCTCACCGTCGGTGCCCCCGTCGATCCTGTTTTCCCCTCCATCCAGGTTGCTCTGTCGGAGGCAGCTGCGCTTTCCGGATATCCGCCCACCATCGGTGTGCCGGAGCTCCGGGAAGCCATCGTGAGCTCCCTCGAGCGTCGTTACAACATGCAGGGGATTGAGGCTGTTCTGCCGGCTATCGGCACGAAGGAGCTCATCGCCAACCTGGCAAGCCACCTACGCGTGGAAACCGTCGCTTACCCAAAGCTTGCTTACCCCACCTACGAAATCGCGGCGATTATGGCCGACGCGACGATCGTCGATGAGGGAGCAGACCTCACGTTTATTAACTCCCCGAACAATCCCTCCGGTGAAGTTCTCACGGTGGAGCAGCTGCGTGAGTACGTGGCTGATGTGCGTGAGCGGGGAGCCATCCTCGTCAGCGATGAGTGCTACCTGGGAATGGGATGGACGGACAAGAAGCCCGTGTCCATCCTGGATCCCGCTGTGTGCGATGGTGACCACACGGGTCTTCTCGCTATTCATTCGCTGTCCAAGACATCGAACCTTGCCGGGTACCGCTCTGGCTTCGTTGTGGGGGACAAGGATCTCATCGACGAGCTGACACTCGTCCGCAAGCACAGCGGTTTCATGATGCCGTATCCTGTGCAGTACGCGACGATTGCTGCTCTGAACGACGATGAGCAGGAGTCTTTCCAGAAAGCCCGCTATTTTGCCCGGCGTAAGGTTCTCACTGAGGCTCTAACGGCTGCAGGGCTCACCATTGATCACTCGGATGCGGGTTTGTACTTGTGGGTCACCCGCGGGGAGAACTGCTGGGATACCGCACGCTGGTTTGCCGAGCGTGGTCTTCTTGTCACCCCCGGCGACTTCTATGGCCCCGCAGGCAATGAGCATGTCCGTATAGCGATGACGATCACGGATGAGGACGCGATCGCTGCCGCCAAGCGTTTGCTCAGTTAGTCGGAGAGACCGTCATGCCAAGCACTCGTGTATCCACCAATATCCGTGAATTTCTCAAATTCGGAATTGTTGGTGGATCAGGAACCTTCGTTAACTTCTTCGTGGTGTGGGTCCTGCATAGGTTTACGTCCCTGGATCAAGATCAGGTTGTCGCCAATCTTTTCGGCACGCCGTTCAATATTCGCTGGTACCACGTGATGATCACCATCGCATTCCTCGTGGCTAATACCTGGAACTATCAGCTCAACCGTTTTTGGACATTCAAGGACAAGACCGTCGGCTGGTTCCGTGGCTACTGGAAGTTCCTGCTCACCGGCATCGGTGCGCTCGTGGTGAGTCAGGTGGTCGCGACGTTGCTGATGAATCCGACCTCGCCTATCGCCTTGCCACCGCATATCTTCGACGACACCACAGGCTTCCGTACCCGCGTCTACTGGGCAAACGCCATCTCCGTGCTCGCCGCGATGCCGATCAACTTCATCATCAATAAGTTGTGGACATTCCGGAACAAGTCGGTCACTGTCGTCCACTCCGTAGATCCCCAGTAGGGTTTCTCTTCTGCGCTACCGCGCAGCCTCTAATAAAAACACCGCTCGCCCTTCTTTTTGAAGGCGAGCGGTTTCGTTGTGGAACCCAAATTAGTCCCCGTTGGTGCCCTTCGTCTTTGCGTAGTTGACGAGGCACGCAGCTACAGCAGTAAGAACAAGGAGAACGAGAAATCCCAGCGCCGACCTATGCGCGATAGCGACATAAAACGACATAGCGAGTCCAAAAAGCGCGACAACGACCGTATTGGCAGAGATGGTGGTGCCGCGTGGCATTGTCATCCTCCTCGGTGCGTTTAGACGTGTTCTGGTAGTGGTGCCTTTTCCCACGGGCTGAGGCCACGCGCCTTGGAGTTTACAAGACTTGCCACGAATAGGATGGCAAACATGACGGCTGCGGAGATGAGCTGCACGCGGGCGGATGCGTCGCTAAGCATGAGAATGGCCAGTAACACGAAGGCCACGAGCGCTGCCCAGTTGAGGTACGGGTAGGCCCACATGCGGATGGGCAGATCGTACTTCTGCTCTAAGCGAGGACGTAGACGCAGTTCTGACACGGTGATGAACACCCACACAATGAGCAACGAGGCGCCGGCAGCGTTCAGCATGAACGTAAGCACGGCGGCAGCATCGATGTAGTTCAAGACCACCATGATGAGCGACAAGATGATGGACAGGGTAATCGCAGCAGTCGGCACGCCCCGGTGGTTGACCTTGGTGAAGGCCGACGGTGCATCGTGGCGCTGTGCCAGAGAAAACATCATGCGGCTGGATGCGTAGATCTGTGCGTTGAAGGCACTGAGTAGTGCGAGGGTGATGACAACCTCCATGAACGTCACCACGCCGGGGATTCCAGCCAGGGCCAGTACCTTGGTGAAGGGGCTATCGGCTGCGGAATCGGCAGCGCCGATCTCCGAGTAGGGGAGGAGGAGCGTGATGATAGCCACGGAACCGAGGTAGAACACGAACACACGCGTGATGGTGGAGCGCACGGCGTTGACGAGGGACTTCTTCGGGTCCTCCGACTCCGCAGACGCGATGGCGACAACCTCAATGCCACCGAAGGCGAAAGCAACGGCAAGCAGCGCGCTGGCGATTCCAGCAACGCCATTCGGGGTGAAGCCGGATTCCTGCACGTTGTGCAGGCCGATGAAGCTATGGCCGGGCAGGAGCCCGAAGATGAGCAAAACGCCGATGACGAGGAAGGCGACGAGGACGGCGACCTTCACAAAGGCAAACCAAAACTCGAACTCGCCGAAGGCGCGCACGCGCAGTAGGTTAACGAGGCCGAAGAAGAGCACGAAGATGAGCGCGGGGATCCACGGCGAGACGTTGAACCAGGCTGCGACAAAGGCCGATGCGCCGGTGATCTCAGCGCCGAGCACGGCGACGGTAGCCAGCCAGTAAATCCACCCCTGCGTGAACCCGGCCCAGCGGCCGATGGCGTGCTCCGCGTACTCGGAAAAGGAGCCGGAGGCCGGAATGACGGTACCCATCTCGCCGAGCATCTGCATGATGAGAATGGCCATGATGCCGGCGAGGATGTAGGCAACGAGTGCCGAAGGCCCAGCGGCCTGGATGGCAACGCCGGTGCCGAGGAAGAGACCAGCACCGATGGTGGAGCCGAGGCCCATCATCGTCAGGTGGCGAACCTTGAGGCCACTACCAAGCTGTGGTGCTGCTTCCGTGTCGTGAGCAGGGGTGGACATGAAATTATTCTTTCTTTAGTTCTTGTGGAGTGAATCGTTCAGAGCAACGGCGGACGTTTTCCACGGGACGACCTCGATTGCGCCATTGAGCGAGTTGCGACGGAACAGCATGTTGGACTTGCCCGACAGGGTTGCGGCTTTGACCGGTTCGCCGTCGACAAGCACCTTCGAACCGGCGGTGATGTACAGGCCGGCCTCAACCACGCAGTCGTCGCCAAGCGCAATACCAAGACCCGAGTTAGCACCGAGGAGGCAGCGCTTGCCCAGGCGGACACGCTCCTTGCCACCACCGGAAAGCGTGCCCATGGTGGACGCGCCGCCACCGATGTCGGTCTGATCGTCGACGATGACACCCTGGGAGACGCGACCCTCAACCATCGAGGCACCGAGGGTGCCGGCGTTGTAGTTCACAAAGCCCTCGTGCATAACGGTGGTTCCCTCCGCGAGGTGGGCACCGAGGCGGATGCGGTCGGCGTTGCCGATGCGCACACCGGACGGGACGACGTAATCGACCATGCGCGGGAACTTATCGATGAGGAAGATGATGACCTGTCCCTGGCCTCGCTGCTGCAGCTTGGCGCGGGTGATCTCAAAACCCTCCGGCAGGCAGGGGCCAAAGTTGGTCCAAACCACGTTATTGAGCACGCCGAAAATGCCGTCAAGGTTGATCTCGTTGGGCTTTACCGCGCGGGCAGACAGGAGGTGCAACCGGAGGAAAGCGTCGTACGTATCGGCCGGGGGCTGAGAGAGGTCCTTGATGGTGCACTCGTAGGGGACACGCTCAACCTGGCGGTCGGCATCAGTAGAGGTGAGCTTTTCGACGCTCTCCTTGTCCCCGCCTCCGATCGGGTCCGGGTACCACACATCAAGAACAGTTCCTGCGGTCGTCTCCGCGGTGGATACGGTGGCAATGCCCCACGCATGGGCAGAACTCATGGTCACGGTGGACTAGCTCCTTCATCTTTGTTAGGAAAGTTACACGGAAATTCAAGCGTAACACCGTGTGTTATGCCTTGCGGTTTCGCTTGCGGTAGCGAGGTTCGGAATCCCTCGACCATCGCCCGGTGATGAAAGCGAGGAACAAAATGAATGCGGACATCGCGCAGAGAGCAAACAGCTGCTGGCGGGCACCGGCATCGAAAAACATGAGGAGAACAATGATGACGAGGATGCCAAACGTTGCCCAGCCCGTGTACGGGTGACCCGGCATGTGCACTTCGGTGAGTTCACCGGAAGCTTTGAGCTGCGGATGCAGCTTGATCCACGACAACGCGATTGTGCCCCACACAACGATGAGGATGCCTCCCACAGCGTTGAGGAGGAATTGCAGAAGTCCCGGCGGGTTCCAGAACTGCAGGCCGACAGAGACGAAGGCGAAGATCATGGAGAGGATAACCGAGTTCATCGGAACCTCGTGCCGGTTGGTGACACCGAGGATTGCCGGTGCATCGTCACGGGTGGCGAGGGAGTATGCGAGACGCGAGGAAGCGTAGATTTGGGCATTAAATGCGCTCAGCAGTGCGAGGACGATGACCACTTCCATGATGCCCACAACCCCCGGAATGTTGGCCATTGCCAGAATCCGGGTGAAGGGGCTTTCTGCAGCCGTGTCTGCACCGGAGATATCGCCGTATGGCAACAGAAAGCAGATGACGAGAACGCTTCCCAAATAGAACACGGAGATTCGCCAGATCGTGGACCGCACGGCGACGGAGATGGAGCTTACCGGATCCGCCGATTCTGCGGCGGCGATTGTCACAATCTCGATGCCACCGAAAGCAAAGGCCACCGCCAGGAGGCCGGCTGCTAGTCCGGGGAGACCGTTGGGGAGGAACCCGGATTCACGGATGTGTTGCGCGCCGATGTACTCAGTGCCGGGGAGAAGCCCGAAGATGAGCAGAATGCCGATGATGAGGAAGATGCCGATCACGGCAACCTTGATGAACGCGAACCAGAACTCAAATTCGCCGAACCCCTTCACCTGCATAAGGTTCACTACGGCGAAGAAGACGACGCAGATCAGTGCGGGTATCCACGGATCGACCCCAAACCACGAGGCCATGATTGCCGAGGCGCCTGTCATTTCCGCGCCGAGAACCATGATGAGCATGAACCAGTAGAGCCAGCCGAGGTAGAAACCTGCCCAGCGGCCGAAGGCCATTTCCGCGTAGACGGAGAAGGAACCGGATGCGGGGCGTGCCGCTCCCAGCTCGCCAAGCATCTGCATGGACCCAATGACCAACAGTCCAGCGACAATATAAGCCAGCAAAACCGAGGGGCCTGCGGCTTGGATGCCGACACCCGTGCCGAGGAAGAGACCTGCACCAATGGCGGAGCCGAGCCCCATCATCGTCAGGTGTCGGACTTGCAGACCCGATCCCAGCTGTGAGGATGTGGTGGCGTCGGTGCTCCCCGGGGAACCTCCTGACGCGGACGGCTGCTGCTTATTATTTGTCGATGCCATGGTGGGATTCTAAGCGCTTGGGGCTATCTCACACTACAGACGGGGGTAGCCAGGAGGGGGAAACTATTGTTCGAAGTAGTCTCGGTTATGGTACGGCGTGTTCCAGCGGTTTATCGCTGGAACACGCCGTAAAACAGGGGTAATTGTGACGTTTAAACGTGGGTGGCGGCCAGGACTGGTTCTCCCATAGAGTGAGAAATCGACCAGTTTGGCTCGAGAACGGGACCGAGAGGGCGAGGGGAATCGGATTCGCCGAAGCGAACGATCGTGTCCGGGGTGATGGTCAGACCGGGCGCAATGTGGCAGTTATCGCCAATTGAGACGCCGATTACCGTGGTGTTCTCACCGACTCGGCAATTTCGTCCCACATACATCGAGGGTCGCACGCCATTGACAGCAGGGGAGAGGGCGGAAGAGCCCAGTGCCATCGTTGATCCTTCGCCGACAGTCACGCCGGAGGTGAGACGCCCCTCAATGCGGTCTGGGCCATAGGTTCCTGCGTTGAAGGAGACAAATCCCTCACGCAAAACCAGCGTGCCCTCCGTGAGATATGCGCCGAGACGCACGCGCTCGGCTTCGGCGATCTGCACGCCGGAGGGAACAACATAGTCCAGCATGCGCGGGATCTTCTCTACACCGTAGACGTGGATGAGTCCGCGGGCGCGGAGAGTCGTGCGAACAAATTCAAAGTTGTCGGGAAGGCACGGCCCCTTATTCGTCCACACCACAAGTGCAAGCGCGTCGATAAGCCCCTCTACGCTGATCGAGCCGGGGACTACCAGCCGATGGGAGAGAAGGTGCAAGCGCAGGTACGCATCGTGCGCATCGATGACGGGTTTGCTGAGATCGGCAATACATGTTTCAACTGCTACCTGCTCAACCATGCGATCCTCGTCGATGTAGACCAGGTTGAGGAGGCGCGGAGTTAGATCGCTCGCGCCCAAACGTCGCGTCCCAGAGCGCTTCGGCTGTGCCAGTTGTGGCTGTGGGTACCACGTGTCCAGGACCGTTCCATCTGCTGCGATGTTAGCGATCCCTACGGCTCGTGCCCCTTGAATTGTCATGGTTTCTAGCTTATCCGACCGCTTCCAATCCGCTAACATCTGGTCTCCCCTCGAGGCTGCGGTAGCATAGCGACATGAGTACAGCTCTTGACCTCACCGATCCCATCCGGCTCACACAACAGCTTGTCGATATCCCTAGCGAGTCCCAATCTGAGGAAGCAATTGCCGACGCGGTGGAACAAGCGCTCACGAATCTCGGCCTGGAAACAGTCCGGGTTTCTAACACCGTTGCTGCACGGACGAACCGAGGGCTGGGACGCCGCGTCATCTTGGCCGGCCATCTCGATACCGTTCCCGCTGCTGGAAATATCCCCTCCACTGTGAAAGATGGGGTTATTCACGGGCTCGGAAGCGTGGATATGAAATCCGGCGATGCCGTGTTCCTCCACGCGCTAGCAACCTTGGCGGATGCGGACAAGCTGACTGCAGATATCACTGCCATCTTCTACGAGTGTGAGGAAATCGCGGCACAGTTTTCCGGCCTCCAAAAATTCATCGATGCCTACCCCGACTGGATGGAGGCAGATTTCTCCATCCTCGGTGAGCCCACTGGCGGATATGTCGAGGCAGGCTGCCAGGGCACAATCAGAATGAAGCTCACTGCCCGTGGCACGCGCGCGCACTCTGCACGCGCCTGGCTGGGAGAAAATGCTCTGCACAAGCTCGGACCGATCCTTACTCGGATCGCTGCGGATGAACCGCGTGAGGTGGACATCGATGGTTGCACCTACCGGGAGGGCTTCAACGCCACGGTTGCTGAATCCGGCGTGGCAAAGAACACGATCCCTGATGAAGCAACCATGTACGTCAACTTTCGTTTTGCCCCGGATCGCACCGTAGACGACGCGAAGGAGCACATGCTCACTGTCTTGGGTGGTGGTGACCCAAACCATGCAGAAGACCTTGTTGAAATCGATTACGACGATGTTTCCCCCGCAGCTGCTCCGGGGCTCGCGAACCCTGTGGCCGCCGATTTCGTTCGCCTTGCCGGCAATGTTCGCGCCAAGTATGGCTGGACCGATGTGGCTCGCCTGGCTACCTTGGGGATCCCGTCCGTGAACTGTGGGCCGGGAGATCCCTCCCTGTGCCACAAGCCAGAGGAGCAGTGCCCCGTCAGCCAGATCACGCAGGTGACGAAACTCATTACCGCTTTCCTTACTGCCTAGCCGGAGCACGTCACTGCCCAGTAGATGATGTAGCGCCGTTCCTAGCAGTGCGGTATTTCTCGCTCTGCGTCACGTGAACCATGCAGGCTTTTCCGGTTCGCGTTACGATGAACGTTCCCTGTCAAAAAAAGAAAGTGATTATTCATGGCTCCAACTCGTACCCCGTCTTCCGATAAGCAGGTCCGGTTCCTTCGCGGGCCGGTTCTCATGCGCCATGGCGGGACGCAGAGCTCTACGACAGACCAACGCCTACTGGATACCCAGCACTCCACCGACTGGCTGCATGAAGACCCTTGGCGCGTTCTGCGAATCCAGAGCGAATTTGTCGACGGCTTCGGTGCTCTGGCGGAGATCCCCGAGGCAGTGACTGTTTTCGGGTCTGCCCGTGTACAGGAAGGACACCCCTATTACGAAATGGGCGTGGAACTGGGACGCAAGCTTGTTGAAGCTGGTTACGCCGTCATCACCGGCGGTGGTCCGGGGCTCATGGAGGCACCCAACCGCGGTGCGTGCGAAGCCGATGGGCTTTCCATCGGCCTCGGTATTGAGCTTCCACACGAGCAGCACCTTAATGATTGGGTTGACCTTGGCCTCAACTTCCGTTACTTCTTCGTACGCAAGACGATGTTCCTCAAGTACTCGGAAGCATTTATTTGCCTGCCCGGTGGCTTCGGCACGATGGACGAGCTGTGCGAAGTTTTGTGCATGGTGCAGACAGGAAAGATGACGAATTATCCGATCGTCATGCTCGGTAAGGATTACTGGGGCGGTCTCGTAGAATGGATGAAGGATCGGCTCGTAGCGGAGGGCATGATCAACGAGATGGATCTCGATTTGTTCATCGTTACCGATTCCGTCGACGAAGCCGTGCAGCACATTGTGGATCGACATAAGAAGAGGGAAGACGCAAAGAACGCATGAACGGCTCCGTAATTATGTGGGTGGTGGTCACCCTCATCCTGGCTCTTGTAGTCATCGCTTTCGGTTATATCTTCTACCGCGTTTTTGGTAATGGAGAACCGCTGCCTCCTGTTGAGCACCACGATGTGCTTGCCCACAATGAGAAGGCTATCGCCGAAGGACGTTTCCAGGACATCCGCTTTGAACTCGCTCCGCGAGGATACCGACAGGACCAGGTCGATGCGGCACTCGAAGCCCTATTCCGGAGTGGGGAAAGCCTCGATTCGACACCAGAAAAGACCGAGCACGTGGTTAGTCAGGAGTCGTGGCACCACGTCTAGAAACTTCTCTACCTGCGCTTTTGTGAGATTTTGACCACAAACAGCGCCCTGACGATGGAAAAATTGGGTAGAATTGAAAAGTATAGCGTGACTGTGCTCTCGTCACGAACTATTAAGAAGGAGTTTCTACACCATGGCAGCGATGAAACCTCGGACTGGTAATGGTCCTATGGAAGCGGTGGAAGAAGGACGCAAGATCGTCATGCGCATTCCCACCGATGGAGGCGGTCGGCTCGTCATCGAGCTGAATAAGGAAGAAGCCGGCGAACTAGGTGGCCTGCTCACCGAAGTGGCTGAGGCATAGAGCCACACGGGTGATGGTCCACGAATATTTTTCGTGGGGATTCCATTCTTCCCCCGGACGAGTGTGATCACTGTCCGGGGACTTTTGTTTTGACTGAAAGTGTTGTTTTCGGAATCATACGGTGGATACAGGGGGCGCATCTGTACTACCATCTGGGTAACGAGAATCGCACTGCTATCGAAGTAGAAATGAGCGCGCAAGTACATGCTGAGTGATGTCATCCATTTGCTACAGGATCCCAGTGAGGGCTCGAACGGAGTCACGCTGCGAGGAAACGAGGATTGGACCTCCCTCATCTCGGAGAAGGGACGGGAATACCCCGTCAATGAGGCAGGCTATGTTGTCCTCGCCGACGGTGATCTCCCAGCCGGGGATGATAAAGAGATGGTGGAAGCGCGCGACATCTTCCTTGCCAACGGTCACTTTGCACCGTTCGTTGAGGCAGTCACCAAGTCCGTGGGGGATGCGGTGGAAGCATCGAATATCCCCGTTACCCAAGAGGTAGCGCTATGTGAGGTGGGGGCAGGAACCGGCTACTATCTCTCACACACGCTGGACAGCGTTGACCAGTCAGTCGGTGTTGCCATCGACGTGTCTCTCCCCGCCGCAGAGAAGCTCGCTCACTGCCACCCGCGGGTCGGCGCAGTTGTCGCCGACGCTATGCACACCTTGCCTCTTCTCAGTGAATCGGTTGACGTTATTTCCGCGATTTTTGCCCCTCGCAACCCCGCCGAATTCGCGCGTGTTCTCAAGGATGGGGGAGAGCTCGTTGTTCTCGCCTCCCACGAAGGCCACTTGGGTGAGCTGCGCGCCCCACTGGAAATTCCGGATGTCCGCCCGCACAAGATCGAGGAAATCATCGACCAGGTTTCTGACTACTTCGCAGTCGTGGATGAGCCACGGTTGGTGGAGTTCCCGATGATGCTCGATCACGATTCCATTCTCGCCCAGATTGCGATGAGCCCCTCAGCCCAGGTCATCGACCAAGAGGAACTCTCCCGCCGGGCAGAACGTCTGCCACAGACAATGACGGTGACCGCACGCTCCACCATTACGCGCTTAAAGAAGAAATAGCATCGAGCAGTAGAAGACATCATGAGTACTACATAGTGCTCATGGTGTCCTTTTTCTGTATAGAAAAGCCGGGTATCCGCATGGGGATACCCGGCTGGGTACGCGGATTGCTACGCGCTAGTCAGATACTACTTGTTCGAGTACTGCTCCACCCGTGGTACGAACAGCGAAGCGGTAGAAGTCGTGATCGAAATACACACGGGATGACAGGGTGGCCGCGCCACCATCGGCGAAAACCTCGACGGTGGAGCCATCGACAAGGATCGACATTGATTGCGTGTCACTGCACGTGACCGGTGCTTCGGCCATTTCGTCATCCTCAAAGAAGGAGCTCTCCGAACGGTCGAGGAAAACAGCATCCTTCGTGTGCGAAATCGTCGCGTAGATGTTGTCCTCGCGATCGACGAGAGCAACGGAGATTTCGCCCTCGCCAACGTTAAACATGCCACTCCAAAGAGAGGCACGCTCCGTCTTCTCAATTTCAGCAATGAGACCGGGATACGGTGTCTGGAACAGGTGACCGTCCTGCAACGTGACAAGCCGTGGTGCGGAAAGACAATTCACCCACTTCTCTGAGTGATAGGACGGATCGCGATCCAGGTCATGGAGTGCACCACCGCCGCCCATGAGACCGAAGACGATTGCTCCCTCGAGAGATGCTGTATCAGTGACATCGAAGTTGGTCGTCCGGGGACGGGAGAAATCGTGGCCATAGTCGATGCGGGTGAAGGGCGTCTCCACATCAAAGGTGGAGCCGTGAAGATTACCGACAAGGTAGCCACAGATATCGATCTCGCCGAACTGAACAGTTACGAGCAAGACGTCGTGGGAGTCGCCACTGAATTCGTCGGAAAGCATAATGATGCGGGGGCTAACGAGCTGTGGGATGCCTTCGAGACCAGATTTCCCAGTGAAGTCCAGATCTCCGATGAGAGTCCAGGTCTCTGTATCGAGGGACTCGAGGATAACTGGCCGCGGGTCATCCTCTGGGCCGCTGACGGCGAGCATGAGCCAACCAGCACCACGAGCAATGACACATGGTGAGCGGAAATTCGTGTGTCCATCGCGATCGCCCACCACACAACCTGCGCGGGTAGCTTTGCCATCGAAAACATCTGCCCGATGAATCTCTGTTTTGTCGCCCGTGACGGAAGTAAAAAACAACGTCACCTTTCCGGCATCGCTGATGACGGAGCCTGCCCACAGGTCAGTTTCCTCGCCCTCTGGTGCCAAAATGTCTTCTCCCTCCGTCCAGTTGAAGGGGGAGAAGTTAGGGGAAGTGACGTGTCCCCAGTGTCCGTGCCCATCCGCGTTGGGCTCGTACTGGTACATAATGTGCCACGTGCCGTCCTTGAGGAGCGACCCCGCCGGTGCCTCCAAAACGCCTTCAGGGGCGGTGATATGCAGTTCTGGGCGGTGAGTGACCATGATTACTTCCTATCTGTGTGGACAAAAGCTTTCTTTACCCTGCGGAATAGGCTGCACTGTACGTGCACTAGGCCGTTTTCCCTGCGATGGGTCGCAGGCATCCGGCTCAGGATTACCACCGAGGGTACCCGGAAACTGCTTTTCCGCGTCGAATCCCTAGGTCACAGTCTATTTCTGCCGTAGAAGTAGCAGTTTTCTTGCTGGAAAATTCCTCCGTGCGCAAAGACTTACACGCGCTCCGCTTGCCATGCACTACGTTGGGTGAGAAAAGGGAACGAAAAAGGCGAGGCGGGAAAACCGCCTCGCCTCACCGTTCCGGATAACCGGTTAGCTGCACTTACATCAGGGACTTGTACACGTCGACAGTCTGCTGGGCGATTGTTGCCCAGGAGAAGTCGTCGACGGCGCGCTGACGACCGCGCTCACCGTAGGCCTTGGCGGCCTCACGGTCCGAAACCATCTTGTTCACAGCTGCAGCGATGTCGCGCTCGAAAGCTTCGGTGTCATTCTCGTCGTAGTGGACAAGCGAACCGGTCGTGCCATCGACCACAACCTCAGGGATACCTCCCACATCGGAAGCAACCACAGCGGCACCACAAGCCATTGCCTCCAGGTTTACGATGCCGAGTGGCTCGTAGATGGAGGGGCAGACGAAGGTGTCAGCGGCAGTGAGGATCTCCTGGATCTTCGGCTTCGGCAGGAACTCCTGTACCCAGAAGATGCCGTCGCGCTCTTCCTGCAGGTCCTTAACCAGGCGCTCGGTCTCCGCAGCGATCTCGGGGGTATCCGGGGCACCGGCGCACAGCACGAGCTGAACACCATCATCGAAGTGGCTTGCAGCCTTCACGAGGTGGCCGACACCCTTCTGGCGAGTGATACGGCCGACGAACGCGACGATCGGGCGGGACGGATCAACGCCCAGCTCCTTGAGTACGGAGTTCTCCGCCTCGTCGAAGGTGGGGCGGGGCTGCCAGAGCTCCGTGTCGATGCCGTTGAGCACGATGCGAACCTTGTCCGGATCGATGTTCGGGTAGGCATCGAGGATGGAGTCCTTCATCCGGGCGGAAACGGCGATGACCGCGTCAGCGTTTTCCATCGCGTTCTTCTCGCTCCAAGAGGAAACATCGTAGCCGCCACCAAGCTGCTCGCGCTTCCACGGGCGATGCGGCTCGAGGGAGTGGGCGGTGGCCACGTGCGGGATGCCGTACAGCTTGCCCGTGAGGTGGCCGCCGAGACCTGCGTACCAGGTGTGCGAGTGCACAACGTCAAGGTTGCTGGCGGCGTTCGCCATCCGCAGTCCGGTGGACAGGGTTTTAATGGCAGAGTTGGCGTTTTCCAGCTCGGGGTCAACGCCATGGGTGTAAACATTTGCTTCGTCGCGGGGAGCACCCATGCAGTGAACGTCAACGTCAACGCCGTCGATTTCGCGCATGAAACGGGTCAGTTCCGTTACATGCACGCCGGCGCCTCCGTAGACCTCTGGCGGGTACTCTCTTGTCATCATTCCTACTCGCATACCAACCAACTTAGCGGGAATAAAGTTTTTCTGCAGGCCTTCTTTCATTTGCCGTGCATGGGTATGAATCCAGTCCACACCACGCGAATGGTGATATGAAGTGCGCTGGAATGTCCTATCCCCTCCATAAGGGGGTGGGGGTTCGGGTGGGTGCGTCACCCTTTCTAGGTTTGGAAATCCACTGGTTGAAATGTGTTTCCCACGGGTGCAAAGTGGTCGATGTCACTTTCCGAGACAAAAGTCACTTTCCGCTATAAATTGGAGGTATGAGAAACCAACCGTCCGTTCTTTCCATTGTCCTGGCAGGCGGCGAGGGGAAACGCCTTTTTCCTCTTACAGCTGACCGCGCAAAGCCCGCCGTTCCTTTCGGCGGTAGCTACCGACTTATCGACTTCGTACTGAGCAACCTGGTCAACGCCGGTTACCTCAAGATCTGCGTGCTGACCCAGTACAAGTCTCACTCACTCGACCGGCACATTGCCCAAGCATGGCAGGTTTCCGGACTCACCGGAAACTACATCGCCCCGGTACCTGCACAGCAGCGGCTCGGGCAGCGCTGGTTCAACGGCTCTGCCGACGCGATCTTGCAGTCGCTGAACCTCATCTACGACGAGAACCCCGAGTACGTCATCGTCTTCGGTGCCGACCACGTCTACCGGATGGACCCCGCACAGATGGTGCAAGAGCACATCAAGTCCGGCAAGGCGGCCACCGTTGCGGGCATTCGCGTACCGCGCCAGGAAGCAACTGCGTTCGGTTGCATCCAGTCGAATGACGACGGAACGATTACGGAGTTTTTGGAGAAGCCGGCTGACCCGCCGAGCACTCCGGATGATCCGAATGTGACGTTTGCGTCCATGGGTAACTACGTTTTCACCACAGAGAAACTCATTGAAGCTCTCAAGGCTGACGCAGAAGATGAAAACTCCTCGCACGACATGGGTGGAAACATCATTCCGCACTTCGTGGAGAAGGGTGAAGCCCACGTTTACGACTTCTCTGATAACGATGTCCCTGGTTCTACGGAGAGGGATAAGGGGTACTGGCGCGATGTTGGTACCATCGATGCGTTCTACGATGCCCACATGGACCTCATTAGCGTGAACCCCGTGTTCAACCTGTACAACCAGAAGTGGCCCATTCACTCTACGGATGAAGGAAACCTGCCTCCGGCCAAATTTGTTCAGGGCGGAATTGCACAATCCTCCATGGTTGCCAACGGCTCGATCATCTCTGGTGCGACGGTCCGTAACTCGGTCGTTTCCACCAACGTGATTGTGGAAGAGGGCGCCACCGTCGAAGGCGCAGTGCTGATGCCGGGTGTTCGCATTGGGCGTGGTTCAGTTGTCCGTCACGCTATCTTGGACAAGAATGTTGTGGTTTCTGACGGCGAGTTCATTGGCGTGGATGCCGAACGAGATCACCAGCGTTTCGATGTATCCGCAAACGGCGTAGTTGTCGTGGGGAAGAACGAGGTAGTGTAACTCCTCCGGCGCTGGGAACCTCGGTTTTTCTACCGGGGAGACAATGAACTGAACGACTAAGGAGGAAAGCTCCGAGCTGACGCGATGTCAGGCTCGGAGCTTTCTTTGGTTCTAGTTCTTACAACAAGGTTGCAGGCCGATCTGTGAATACTATTTTTTGAACGCGATAATGGTGCCGGCGCCGAGGGGAAGACGCGTGATGAGCGCATCCTCAAAGCCACGGAGCTTCTCGTCTGCCTCGCGGGCGCTGACGAACTCCCGATCGGTGCGTGACTCGTCGCCCACGAGGCCGTCGAAAAGCGCATCGAGGAGTACAAGAACGCCACCAGATTGGAGGAGAGGCCACGCCTCATCGATAAAGGTCGGTAGATCCAAAGCCGGAACATCACCGACGACAATTCGGTAGGAATCGGTGGCTAAACGCCCCATGACCTCGAGTGGTCGTGAGGGGAGGAAACGGTAGTGGCTATGACCCGCCGCGCGGAACACATTCTTAGCCTGGTTCTGGTGCTCATGCTCAGGGTCGATGAACGTGAGATGCCCGTCCGGGCCAAGGCCGTCGAATAGATACAAGCCAACGATGCCGGCAGCAGGGGTCGCAGCAACACCGCTGCGGTTATCGTCCGTGGCGACAAGAGCCGCAAGGAGCGAGAGAAGCTGGCCGGTAGCCGAATCGGGGGCAGACAGGCCAAATTCCTGAGCATCATTGCGAGCCCGGACATGGTGGTCGTCGTCAAGCGTTGTCTCTTCGATGTAACGTACTAGTTCCTCAGTCACGCACCTCAGTCTAGTGTGAACTCTCTTCTTCGGGGCAGGCCACGCGCGCGACGGCGGAATACAGCCCCAAAATGTTCCCGGCACATCCAGAAATCACCCCTCGGCACACCGACCTCAGCAGGCTTGCCAATTACGTGTGACCATTTAGCTTGAAACTCACAGCGGAAACCAATATCGTGTTAGGCTCATTTTCATCACCGTATGTTTGGATAAAAGGTATGAAAAACACGTCTTCCTCTTTTTCCTTTTCCGGAGCTATCGGGTTTGGTTCCCGCCGGAAAGAAAAGGGCAATAGGAAGCCGATCGCCCAGCATCCTGAAACGAGCGTGGATGCCACGGCCGACGAGCTTACAGGTACCAGCGCATTCGACGCAGGTACAGGTGATATGCCGTCGTGGGCGGAGTTAGTGGAAGAGCACGCCGACGGTGTCTACCGTCTGGCCTATCGGCTCTCCGGCAACAAGCAGGATGCCGAGGATCTGACCCAAGAGACATTCATGCGAGTGTTTCGTTCTCTCAAGACCTACAAGCCCGGTGCATTTAAGGGGTGGCTGCACCGGATCACCACGAATCTGTTCCTCGATATGGTGCGCCATCGCTCGACTATCCGCATGGAAGCACTGAATGAGACCACCTATGACCGTTACCCGGGAAGCGATCCCACTCCGGATGAGGCCTACCTCAATGCGAACCTCGATCCCACATTGGAGCGTGCTCTGTTTAGCTTGAGTCCCGACTACCGTGTTGCCGTCGTTCTGTGTGACATGGAGGGCCTGAGCTATGAGGAAATCGCCGAAACGTTGGGCGTGAAAATGGGCACGGTACGGTCCCGTATTCACCGAGGTAGAAAGCAGCTTCGGGAGTACATTCTGGCAGCGGCTGAAGAGTCCGATGCTGCCAAGGCTTTGGTGCCCCAACAGTAGTTCACCGCTGGAAACGCCACCGCTCATTTCGGTATAGAGTAGTGGTAACAAAAGCTTTGATCATACTTGTGTAGTGGCATTCCAGCTGGAGCCGTTTCCCGCCAAAAGTTGCTACCCTGGGGCACCCCACAGGGACACAAGGTATCGGGCTCCCCCCCCAGAGCGAGATGAAGGAGAGGAGGCACGCGCAGTGCAACCGCGATCGGAGTCCGAGAACGCACGCACCGGTAGCGTTCCCTACTCCGAGCACCTCCGCAGCGCTGGAAAGAGCGCGGAAGCGGAATCTCCGTCACTGAAAAAGACGTTGGAATTCCTCGAGCGCATCGATTCTCTCTTCCACCAAAATGAATCGGAAGAGGAGACTGGGGAAGGAGAAAACGCTGGTCGGCCGTCGCTTGAGGATCTCCGCGCCCGGCGTGTCGCTCGTCTCCCGCGCGCCGCGTCGCCGAAGAGACTACAGGAAGCAATCTCCGCCATGCTTCGGGAGGAAGTGCGGGACAGGGATGAATCGTTTTCTTCTGTTGAGCACTTGTCGGCAGAGGCCGTCGCGGGGTATGTCGACGGTGAACTTAGCCTGAAAGCGCAAAAGCGCGCTCGCGCCCATCTCCTTCATTGCTCAATGTGCAGGCGAGAAGTGCGCGAGCAAAAGGAAGCCTCGATGACGCTGCGACAGGAGACCGAAAGCGACATTCACGTCCCGTCAGCGCTTGTCAGCAAGCTCGCCAACTTGAACCCAGAAACCTGTGCGGAAGGGCCAGCAGCGGGCGATATCCTCCAGCCTGACACTTTTTTTGGCCGGCTCAATTCCATTTACTGGGCAGCGCGACGGACATACAAGGATCGTACGGATTAAGTTCCGTCCTTTCGGGAAAGCAAGTAGAGTGTAATTCGTGTTTAACGACGTTGGTTGGGTGGAGATTCTTATTATCTTCATCGTTGCGGTATTTCTCATTGGCCCGGAGAAGATCCCGAAGGCCGTTGAGGACATCAAGGCGGCTATTCTGGCCGCGCGCAATGCCATCAATCGCACGAAGATGAGTTTGAGCGACGATCTCGGACCCGAGTTCGACGAGTTCCGCAAGCCCCTCGGTGAGCTGGCCAAACTGCGGGCTATGGGGCCTAAGGCGGCCCTCACGAAGACGCTTTTCGACGGCGACGATACGTACCTCGATGCGCTTGATCCGAAGAAATTCTGGAATGACACCGATCCGAAGAAGGTGAACCAGACATCGGCCCCCACGAGCATTGCCGATGCCTCGGGGAGTGCTTCCCAGCCGTCCTCCACGCAGTCCCATTCGACACCGTCGACGGGGACAGCGTCGACAAGCAGTAAGCCAACCGCACCAAAGAACGACGGCGACGGGCCAGCCGGAGCGACCGGTTCGACCGTCGATTACAGCGACGTGCTCTAGTCGCCGCGGGCACGCTGCCGGCGGCGAAGGCGAGCAGAACTGACACGACGAAAGCGGGAGACCACCTGAAGAGGAGGTCTCCCCGCATTCATGTATGTGCTACCTCAACGGCAAATATAGAGCCGTGCGGTACAGCCACTTGTTTTACTTCTTGGAAATCCCGAGGCCGAGGGTTTTGCCCAGCAATGACTCCTTGCGTTTAACCAACTTATTCGCAATGGAATTGAGGGCTTCGCCAGCGGGCGAATCGGGCTGCGAAATGGCCACTGGTGTGCCGGAATCGCCACCGGTACGCAGGTTCGGATCCAAGGGGATCGAGCCGAGCAGCGGGATGGTGGTGCCAGTAATCTGCGTCAGCCGGTCTGCCACCGTTTGGCCACCACCGGAGCCGAAGATTTCTATCGTTGAACCGTCGGGCATGACCATCGCGGACATGTTTTCAATGACGCCGGCAATCTTCTGTTTCGTTTGCTGGCTGATGGAACCTGCACGCTCGGCAACCTCGGCGGCCGCAGCCTGCGGTGTAGTGACGATAAGGAGCTCGGCACCAGGAATGAGCTGAGCCACAGAAATCGCCACGTCGCCGGTTCCCGGAGGAAGATCGAGAAGCAGAACATCAAGGTCTCCCCAGAACACGTCGGTGAGGAACTGTTGGATTGCTCGGTGGAGCATCGGTCCGCGCCAGATGACAGGGGAGTTGCCCTTGACAAAGTGGCCGATGGAGATGATCTTCACGCCGTGGCAAATAGGCGGCATGATCATGTCATCAACCTGGTGCGGGCCATCGGTATCGCCCATCATCTGGGGGATAGAATGCCCGTAGATATCGGCATCAAGCACGCCGACATTGAGGCCGCGCTGAGCCAGTGCCGTAGCAAGGTTGACCGTGACGCTGGACTTGCCGACACCGCCCTTGCCCGATGCTACTGCCAACACGCGAGTGGTGGAGTCTGGCTGCGAGAAAGGAATAACCGGCTCGCTGCCACGGAGCTTGATGCGCAACTCTCGGCGCTGATCATCAGTCATGGCCTCGGTGTCAACGAAGGCGTTGTCCACTCCGGGGATCTTTTTAATGGCCTCGATGGAATCGGAGACGAGCGTCCCCTTCATCGGGCAACCGGCGATGGTGAGAAGGATAGTGGCGTGAACATCGGCGCCATCAACACGCACGGACTTGACCATGTCGAGTTCCGTCAGGGAGCGATCCAGCTCCGGATCGATGACGGTAGATAGCGCCTGAAGCACGTCGTTTTCAGTGATAGCAGCCATAAAATGCCTTAGTGTCTTTCACTTCCTAAATTGTGGCGCCCAACACGGGGAGTGGGCAATGGCGTGGCCATTTCCGCACGTGTCCCTGAAACGTAAAGGGCGCTCGAACGTCTCAAATGAGTCATTCCTATTGTACGTACACGATTACAAAGCCCCATATATGGGTGATGTATCCACAAAGGCATGGCTCGGGAGGTGGAAGAATCACCCACCGGAGTACACGTGAATGGAAAACCGGAATCTACGTAGCAGGGTGATCGGGATCTGGCTCAGATTCCTCATCGCTGTGACGTTCCCGATGTGATGGGGCGAGATCGCCCTGCGTCGGATCTGTCAGAATCGAAGCGAGTTCGGAACGACGTGCTGCCGACTCGTCATCAATCTTTGCTTCTAGGCGTTCCAGCACGTCCTGCAGGTCCTCCAACTGATCACGCAGGTAATCGCGCGTCACCGTTTCACCCACAGCAAGTCGCAGGCTCGCGAGCTCTCGTGCAAGGTATTCCGTATCGGCCTTCGTCTGTTGCGCGCGTCGCCGATCCTCCTGCAAACTGTGGCGGTCACGTACCTCTTGACGGTTTTGGGCCAACAGAATGAGTGGGGCGGAATACGCGGCCTGGGTGGAAAACGCGAGATTCAACAGAATGAACGGATACGGGTCCCACGCAAATGCCAGACCAGTAACGTTGAGCAGAATCCACGTGATAACGATGATCGTCTGCCACACCAGATATTCGCCGGTACCAAAAAAGCGTGCGACCTTTTCTGCAACGGCACCGACAGCGTCGGCATCCATGCGGAACCACCGCCTGCGGCGACCCGCAACCGGAGTATCAAGGTCGCCACGCGACAGGTCATCGCTATTGAGATCAGCCACGATCCGGGCCTCCCTTCTGTGGGGTATGTGCAGACTTTGAGTGTAGAAGCTCGCGGGCTCGTTCTGTAATCAGTTTGCCCACTTGTGGCTTCGCCGATTGCGGGGGTTCCGGGCGGATCCCTCCTTCGCGCCAGTCTTCCGGAAGGAGGTGATCCAGCAGGTCATCCACGGCCACGGCACCGAGCAAGTGGCCCGCCTCGTCTAGAACCGGACCACAGACCAAGTTATACAGGGCAAAGTAGCGGGCGGCAGTCTCCTGCGAGTCGTTGGCGTACAGGGGAGGCAAATCTGGATCGAGGATCCCCGCGACTAGCGCGCCGGGTGCCTCCCGCAGGAGCTTTTGCAGATGGACGCAACCGAGGTATGTACCCGTCGGTGTGGCAGTTGGCGGGCGTACAACAAACAACAACGACGACAAGCTGGTGGCCAAATCAGGGTTACGAGCCATGGCTAAGGCTTCTGCCACGCTCGTCTGGGGAGTGACGACGAGCGGCTCCGGTGTCATCAAAGCACCTACGGTGTCCGGGGAGAACGTCATCAATCGACGCACGGGAGCCGATTCGGACGGATCCATGAGTTCAAGGAGCACATCAGCGGTGTTATCGTCCAACTCGGCGAGGAGGTCTGCGGCATCATCCGGATCCATTTCTTCCAGAACATCCGCGGCGCGCTCGAGATCCAGAGCCTCAATGAGTTCGGCCTGGTGATCTTCTGACAGCTCCTGGAGGATATCGGCTAGTCGCTCATCGTTGAGCGCATCGGCTACGTCTCGCTGTTCGGCAACAGGGAGATCGCTAAACATCTGCGCAGCATCAGCGGGGCGCAAATCATCAAGTTCTGCGATGTGTTCAGCCGTTTCGTCTCGGGGGCCAACGCCACTGGCGGACACGCCATGGACATACATCCACGGAATTGTTCTCAGCGTTGGGCGGCGGCCAAACTTGGGACGCTTGGAGAACACCGCGACTGAGGACACAATCCAGTCCCTCGTGCGTGTGCGTTCGAGTTCCACGTCGGCGATTTCCACCGGTTTGCCGTGGAGATCGGGGTAGTCGGGGTCATCAACAGAAATTTTGGACCCGATGAGATCGTCCCATACGGTAATTTCACCAGCACGCGACTTGTACGCGCGAATGGATACAGAGCCCGTCACGAGGATGATGTCCTGCGGGGTGATTTCGCCGATGCGCAGCATGGGGACGAAGATTCGGCGTTTGTTAACCATCTCCACCACGAGACCCAAGGCCCTGGAATCCTGGCCATCTGGGCGAATCATGAGGACAACGTCGCGGACGCGGCCGACGCTGTCTGCATCTGGGTCGCGCACGACCATGCCAGACAGTCTGCCAGCGTAAACCCGGGTTGAAGAAGTCATGGTGCCAAGTTTACGGCTCCCGCGAAGGAAACTAAAAGCAAAGCTGAGTCGTTTACTATATACGCCCGTGAAAACTTCCCATACACATACTGTGTGGGGCATCCTCCATAATCTGGTTGCCGATTGCTCGCTGTTTGTAAGCTCTACAGCACGCGTGGTTGATTGTGTTTCGACCGGCACACAGCCACTGCCTGACAGCCGCGAAGGAGGGGAGATGAAGCGGGAGGCTTTGCCTGGAAAGTAGCGCAGGGAATAAAAAACCCCGGCTACTTGTTTTGGTAGGTAAAGCTATTACACGCTAGTACTGAAAGGAAATTTTTAATGCCAGGAACACAACGGATGATCGCACCAGGACCGCCGACAGGCTGGCCAGTCGGAAGCTTCAAGACATATGCAGAGGCTCAGGCTGCGGTGGATATGCTTTCAGACAAGGATTTCCCCGTCCAGGAGATCACCATCGTCGGCGTTGACCTTATGCAGGTGGAAAACGTCCACGGCAAGCTCACATGGGGCAAAGTCATCGGTGCCGGAGCCGCATCAGGCGCATGGATGGGTCTGTTCTTCGGCCTGCTGATGGGAATCTTCTCCGCGACCTTCCTCGCCCCGCTGCTTTCTGGCCTGGTCATCGGCGCTATCTTTGGCGTTATTTTTGCTGCCATTGCATATGGCACGTCCAGTGGAAAGCGTGATTTCACGTCTACCACTTCTATTGTCGCGACACGCTATGACGTCCTGTGCAGTGAGAGGGACGCGCCACGTGCAAGGGATCTCATCGCGGAGACATACAGCAAGATCCGTCCCCGCACCACCGCAGGTAAGCTCCCTGAATCAAACAAGCCGTCCGGCGTCGAGGAGCGCCCCGCTGATGGTGCGGCAGGGGGAGAAGGCCTCGCTGCTTCCGATGGCGTAGAGAACACACCGGCGGAGCCCCGTGTAGAAGGCGACGCGCCACGAACCGCACCAACGAATGATGCCTCAAACAACACAGCAACCGGTGACGTTAACGACTCCGGTAGCTCGCGGCTTTCCTAATTACACGATTTGAAAACGATAACAGCCACGCCCTTCACACCAGGGCGTGGCTGTTTCTTTTTAACTGCTCCCGTGGAAGAGGGCTTTCGTCTCCTACAGCCACTTGTTACGGCGCAGGTAGATGTAGACGACGACAATCGTGATCAACATGACGACGAGTACGGCGGGGTACCCGTATTCGTAATGCAACTCTGGCATGACATCGAAGTTCATTCCGTAGATTCCGGCAATAGCCGTGGGGATGGCCAACAAACCGAACACGGCCGAAATCTTACGCATATCCGAGTTCTGCTGGATTTGTACTTTTGCCACAGCAGCGTTGATGAGGGAGCTGAGTCGCTCATCATATTGCGAGGTAAGGTCCATTGCTACAAGTTCATGGTCCATGACATCGCGGTAGTAGGAGCGGAGTTCCTCTGGCAGGAGATCCTTCTGCCGGTGGATGAGGGACTTGAGGGCGGGGGCCAACGGGTCGATGGCGTGCCGCATCTCAAGAATCTCACGTTTGAGGGTGTAAATATCCTCGATGTCGAAGTCGTTGTTCGGAGTGAATACCGTCTCCTCAAGCTCGTCCACTTCCGTCGAAAGCTCGTGGGAAATGGACAAGTAAGAATCCACGAGGATATCGGAGACCAGCCAGGCGATGTAGGCGGGGCCTAAGGCATTAAGCTCGGGATCCTCCTCGACCTTCCGGCGGAGATCCTTGACCACGTTGGCTGCTGCGTGGCGGATGGTGATGATGAAGTCCGAGCCCATGATCATCTGGATCTCACCGGTGGAGATGACTTCCCTCGTATCGACGACTTCGTCAATATCCTGGTAGGCAATACTGCGAATGACCATGAACAGTTGATCTTCGTACCGCTCTACTTTTGGCCTCTGACGTGCGTAGACTGCATCTTCAACGATTAGCTCGTGGACTCCAAATGTCTCGGAAAGGGAAACCATTTGTTGCTGGTCTGGGGCATTGAGGGAGACCCACACATAGCCCTCGCCGCTGGAGCGGACCTCTTCTAGGGCTTCCTTGTGGTTGAATCTGCCACGGACCGGGCGACCATTCTTGTACACGGTGCATCGTTCGATGGCGCGCTCCACGGGGACATGGATTTTGCTGGCTGGTTCGGTCATGAGGCCTCCCCTTCTAGTCCTAAAGGTTTTTCGTCCGAAGTCTAAAGGTACCCCGTCCCACTGTTCTGCGAAACTTAAGAGCGGTTTGTATGCGCTGTAGGATAGGACAAAGATGTGAACGCATACCGCCATGCGGATGGAAAGGAGTTGACGGCCAGTGGCCCAGACCTCTCGGCAGCGGAATCTCGCCTGGGGTGCGACTGTTCTGGCAGTAGCGACCCTTGCTACCGCATGCACTCAGGAGCCACATTCATATGAGGATCCCACCGCAGAAGATCCGGTTACCGTGGTGGTCGATCAGACTCGTCCGCAGCAGATCATGCTGGGTGGTCTGTACGAGGGAGCGATGAATAATGCGAACATCCCCGCCTTGTATCACGTAGAACAGATGGCAGAGAACTCTGACCGGTTGCGACTTCTATCAGAGCACCAAGCTGACCTCATCTTCGGCTGTACAGGTGAACTGTTGGCTTCGCTGAATTACAAAGAAGCAGTGCGTCTATCTGAAGAATACGTAGCCGAACTAGAGACAGGAAAGGTAGACAAGAATAGCGGCAAGTGGCGCGACAAGGTTTATGAGACGATGGTCGCGAACCTCCCGGAAAAGGCAACAGCAGGAAACCCATCGAGCGCCATTGGATGCGCAGACGTGAATGATCCTCCGCTGCCGCAGAATATTGTTCCTGTTTTTCGGTCATCGATGTTTGATCGCCATGAAAGGCTCCTGCTCAATCAGGTTTCCGGCACAATCAGCACGAAAGACGTGGAAAAGCTAACAGAAAAGGCCCACGGCGACTTGAACCTATCCGTGGTTGTACAGGATTACCTCCGCGCGAACGATCTCTAGCCACCGCGCTGTCTGCGCTAGCAAGTGCTCCCTGTGCGTCCAGCTGTTGCTGACAGCTTCAACGGGAATCGGCACCACAGAGCCAGAGACGACATGGGTTTAGCCTTTATGCTGTGATGCCAGCCACCGAGTCACTTCTCTTTCGGCATCGGCGCAGATGAATGGCAACTCATCGCGTTCCTTTGCGGAGAATTTTTGCAGGACAAAATCCGCCGGGCGCATCCGTTCCGGAGGACGACCGATCCCGACACGCACACGTGCGAAATCAGGAGTCTTCAGGTGCTGTGCGATGGATTTTAGCCCGTTGTGACCACCGAAGCCGCCACCGATCTTTGTTTCGACAGTGGAGAAGTCACGGTCAAGCTCATCGTGAATGACTATGACATTGCTGGCGGGGATGGAGTAGAACCGGGTTATGAGGCTCACGGCTTCGCCTGAAAGATTCATCATGGTTTGAGGCTTTGCGACGATCACCTTTGCTCCCCGGAACGTCTCCTCGGCGACCATCGCGCGCATTTTGGATTCTACCTTCCACTGCGGTCCGCCCACGTAGGCCGGCGCGAGTGACTCTGCAACCTCATCTGCGGTAAGGAAGCCGATGTTGTGGCGAGTGATCTCGTATGTGGGGCCGGGGTTACCCAGACCAACAACTAGGAAGGTAGCGCTCATACTTGATAAGCCTAGACCAAAACCGGAACATCCCGGCCACCCCGAACCAGAAAAATGGTCTTCTAGAGGCGTAAAACCTGGTGATACAGAGAGCGCTGTGCCCGTAGCATCACCAGGTCACTGGGACTGTGTTATAGCGGAGTCGATTAGCTACCTGGTGGCGTATGCATCGGTGGCTGCGACGAGCGCTTCCAGGTTCTGCTCCTCGCGGGATGCGTGTCCTGCAGCAGGCGAGAGGTGGAAATCTGCCTCCGGCCACGCCTGGTGCAGCTGCCAGGCGGAGATTGCGGGGCAGACGACATCGTAGCGCCCCTGCACAATCGTTGCAGGGATGTCGCGGATCTTGTCGATGTTCTCCTTCTTCAGCAGCTCACCGTCTTCCATGAAGGCACCGTTGTAGAAGTAGTGATTCTCGATTCGCGCAAAGGTGAGAGCAAATTCGGGTTCAGCATAATCTGGCTCCTCCGGAACGAGCAGATGACTCGTTGCACCCTCCCACGTCGACCAGGCAATACCGGCGCGCAGCGCCGTCTCGTAATCGTCGGACATAAGGAGCGAGTGGTATTCGGCGATCAGGTCAACATCGTCCAGGTGGGTACGCCCATGAACATCACCCTTCGGCGGCTTTTTATCCTCCGGGATCGGCTCCAGGTAGCTTTCCCACTTATCGGGGAAGATATGTGCCGCACCGCCGTTGTAGTAGAAATCCAACTCCGTACGGCGAAGGAGGAAGATACCGCGGAGTACGAGCTCCGTTACGTGATCGGGGTGGGCCTCTGCGTAGGCGAGGGACAGCGTGGACCCCCAGGAGCCACCGAACACGAGCCATCGTTCGATACCAAGGTGCTCCCGCAGCTTCTCGATGTCAGCAACGAGGTGCGGCGTGGTGTTGACCTTGAGATTTGCTTCGAGATCGATATCTGGATCGCTGATTCGAGGCGTGGAGTTTCCACACCCGCGCTGGTCAAAGCGAATGATTTTGTATTTCTCGGGATTGAAGAAGCACGTATCGGCAAGCGGTGCGCCACCTCCGGGGCCGCCGTGAACAAAGACGGCGGGTTTTCCGTTGGGGTTGCCGGAAAGTGCGTAGTAAATCTGCTGGCCATCGCCAACGTCTAGATGTCCCTCTTCGTAGGGGAGTGATTCTTGGTACATACTCCAACTATAGAACCAAAAATTCCCCCATCTCAGTGGATAGGGGAGTTTCCGGTCAAGTTGGGCCTGCCGGCCCGTGCGACGTACCGATTAGCTCAGTGCTTCGTCAATGAGCTGCTTCTGCTCGAACTGGTGCACCTTGGCCACACCGGTTGCTGTCGATGACTGGGCGCGGCGGGAGATGCGACGCATGCGGGGCAGGTTCTCGATAAGCTCGGGGAGATGCAGCTGCATGAACGGCCAGGCACCCTGGTTGGCGGGCTCGTCCTGTACGTAACGCAGCTCCTCGTAGTTGGGGAATACCTCGAGTGCTTCGCGGATGCGGTTGTAGGGGATCGGGTGCAGCATCTCGATGCGGATGATCGCGATGTCCTCGATTTCCCTCTTCTGACGCTCCTTCTCCAGATCCCAGTAGACCTTGCCGGAGCAGAGGATGACCTTCTTGATCTTGTCCACCTCGCCGGTGACGTTGCCGTCGACATCGACAAAGCGGGGATCGTTGATGACGGAGCGGAACTTCTTCACATCGGTGAAGTCCTCAGGCTTGGACACTGCCATCTTGTTACGCAGCATCGATTTCGGGGTGAAGACGACGAGCGGGCGCTTCATCTCACCCAATGCGTGGCGACGCAGCAGGTGGAAGTAGTTGGCCGGCTCAGACGGCTGTGCCAGCGTCATCGAGCCCTCAGCGCACAGCTGCAGGTAACGCTCGATACGTGCGGAGGAGTGGTCCGGGCCCTGGCCTTCGTAGCCGTGCGGGAGGAGGAGGATGAGCTTGGAAAGCTGACCCCACTTGGCCTCGCCGGAGGACACATACTCATCAATGATGGTCTGTGCACCGTTGGCGAAGTCACCGAACTGACCCTCCCAGGCGACGACAGCATCCGGGTTACCAACGGAGTATCCGTATTCGAAGCCCATAGCTGCGTACTCGGACAGGGAGGAGTTGTACACGAGGAACTTACCGCCGTTGTTTTGGCTGCGTGCGTAGGCGTCGATCGGGTTGAACTCATCGCCGGAGTTGGGATCGAACAAAACGGCGTGACGCTGGGTGAACGTACCGCGGCGGGTATCCTCACCAGCGATGCGGACGAGCTTGCCCTCGCCGGCCAGTGAGCCGAGAGCGAGGAGCTCACCCCAGGCCCAGTCGATGCCTCCCTTTTCGACGGACTCGGTGCGTTTTTTGGCAAGGTTCTTCACACGCTGGTGAATCTCGAAGTCTTCAGGAACATTGGCATAGGACTGGCCGATTGCGAGCAGCTCTTCCTTGGTAATGGAGGTATCCAAACCGTGTGCAAGCTTCTGCGAATCGGTGATGCCTTCCTGCGCCTTGGCCTTCTCCTTGCCCTGTGCCTTGACCTCGTCGAACACGGTCTCCATCTGATCGTGGAAGTCCTGTTCGACCTTCTCCACCTCGTCATCCGTGAGCTCGCCACGGCCAATGAGGTCGCGGGTGTAGGACGTACGGACGGACTCGTGGTTATCGATGAGTTCGTACAGACGAGGCTGGGTCATCGACGGGTCGTCGGCTTCATTGTGGCCACGGCGACGGTAGCAGATCATGTCGATGAAGACGTCCTTGCCAAAGCGACGACGGTACTCGGCAGCCAGCTGGCCGACCCACACAACAGCTTCCGGATCGTCGCCGTTGACGTGGAATACCGGGCAGTCGTATGCCTTGCCCTGGTCGGTGGCGTAGTGGCTGGAACGGCCGGAATCGGGGGTGGTGGTGAAGCCAATCTGGTTGTTCACAACGATGTGGACGGTGCCGCCCACGGTGTAGCCGCGCAGCTGTGCGAGGTTGAGGGTTTCCTGCACAACGCCGAGGCCGGCAAAGGCCGCGTCGCCGTGGAGCTGAATCGGGATGACGGAGAATCCGTCCTCGCTCTCACCCTTGTTGAGCAGGTCCTGCTTAGCTCGGACGATGCCCACGTGAACGGGGTCAACTGCCTCGAGGTGCGAGGGGTTAGCTGCCAGTGTGACCTTAATCTCTCCCTCGCCGAACATTTGAATGTGCTCGCCCTCCGCACCCAGGTGGTACTTCACGTCGCCGGAGCCACCGGGGGCTGCCGGGTCCATGTTGCCCTCGAACTCACTGAAGATGGTGCGCAGGGGCTTGCCGACGATATTGGCAAGCACGTTCAAACGACCACGGTGTGGCATTGCAATGACAGCCTCATCGAGACCCTGGCCAGCAGCGGTATCAATCACTGCATCCATGAGCGGGATGAGGGACTCAGCGCCCTCCAAGGAGAAGCGCTTCTGGCCGATGTACTTGGTCTGCAGGAAGTTCTCGAAAGCTTCTGCAGCGTTCAGCTTCTGCAGCACGTACTTCTGCTCGGCGTGGGTCGGGCGGGCAAGACCACCCTCGATGCGATCCTGCAGCCACGTGCGCTCGTCGTGGTCAAGGATGTGCATGTACTCGGAGCCCACCTTGAGGGTGTAGGCAGCGTACAGCTTGTCCAGAACCTCGCGCAGCGTCATGCGTTCCTGGCCAGCGAAGCCACCGACGTTGAAGGTGCGATCCAGGTCCCACAGGGTGAGGCCGTGGGTCTCGATGTCCAGGTCGCTGTGGTCTGGGGCAGACACGCCCGGCTGGATGTAGTGCAGCGGGTTGGTGTCGGCGATGAGGTGGCCACGGGAGCGGTACGCCTCAATGAGGTGTGCAACGCGCGTGTTCTTATCAACGCCGATGTTCGGCACATCCTGGGCCCAACGCATCGGGGAGTGGGGGATGCGCATCTCGCGGAAGATTTCATCCCAGAACGCGTCGTCTACGAGCAGCTTGGACAGGTCGGTGAGGAACTCACCGGACTCAGCGCCCTGGATCACGCGGTGATCGTAGGTGGACGTAATCGTCACAAGCTTGCCCACACCGAGCTCAGCCAGGCGGTCGGTCGATGCGCCCTGGAACTCTGCCGGGTAGTCCATGGAGCCGACACCGATGATAGCGCCCTGGCCCTTAGTCAGGCGGGGAACTGAGTGGCGTGTGCCGATGCCGCCGGGGTTGGTGAGCGAAATAGTGACACCTTGGAAGTCTTCGAGTCCAAGCTCGCCCGTACGGGAGCGGTCCACGATGTCCTCGTACTTGTCTACGAACTCGTGGAAGCTGAGGGTCTCGCACTCCTTAATTGTTGCCACGACGAGGGCCCGGTCGCCATTCTTCTGCCTGGTATCGACGGCGAGACCGAGGTTAATGTGCTCCGGGGTGACGAAGTAGCGCTTGCCGTCCTTTTCCTCGTAGCTCACGTTCATTGCCGGGTGAATCTGCACGGCCTTGACAATGGCCCACCCAATGATGTGGGTGAAGGAAATCTTGCCACCACGGGTGCGCTTGAGGTGATTGTTGATGATGGAGCGGTTCTCGAACATGAGCTTCGCCGGCATGTCCTTAACGGACGTGGCAGTAGGAACCTCGAGGGAGATATCCATGTTCTTGGCGGTGGCCTTGGCGATGCCCTTCATGACCTCTTTGCCGGGCTCCGGCTTGTCCGCGATCTTGCTAAGGGGGGAGCGCTCCAACTTCTTCTTCCACAGTGCCTCTTCGGCATCGCTGAGACGCTTAATTTCGGGGGCAGAGTCAAAGGCATGCTCTGCCACCTGAGTGTGCTCCTCTTGCTCTTCCATTCCAAGCCCGTCCTTCGCCTTCTCTGGTGAAGAAGCCTGCTTCTTGGAGGTGGCCTTGGGCGCAGCGGGCTTTTCTGCCTTGCTCGTCTTCGAGGGGGTGGAGGGGGAGTCAGTGAGACCAGTGTCGGGCTTGCCACCCTTTTCGAAGTAGGCCTTCCATTCGTCATCGACGGACGTGGGGTCCTTCTTGAATTGCTGGTACATGTCATCGACTAGCCATTGATTTGCACCGAAGTCTTGGGTTGTCACGGCAGTAGGAACCTCGCCTCATTTGTCTAGCGGATAAATTGTGATGTTGTACTTCCTGTCCAGTGTAATGACATTGGACCGGTTTCTGTGCCTATATGGGCCAGAAAAGCAGTACGCGCATCCCTGTATTTTTCATTGTGTCAGTTTCGGCCTTTTTTTGAAACTCCCCGATGCCCGCGAACGGGGGTTAACCAGGGGTGAGATTGGTTGGGAGGGGTGATGTTATATCCGGCAGGTAGGTCGTCGTTCTCACCCCTGATATACCCCCGGTGCCTATCATTCAACCAGGATTGATGTGGTTTTTCCTAGAAAATTGGCTGGTGAGTGAGAGCCGCGCAATACGTTGCGGGGTGCCCGATTCTGTCCCAGAAATCTCGAATTTGAGACGAACAAGAGACCAATCGCTCGTTTCCAACCGGGCGTAGCCGGGGTCACATTTTGTGCCGTTAAGCCTTGTCGAGTTGGGCGGACAAGCAGTGTAAACACCGTCTGTAACACCACAGGATGTGGTGCTCAACGGACCAGATTCTAAACGCCCGCGTGCCCTCTGTAGTATAAGAGGGCACGAGAAATGAGCGCTACGCAGACACGTGTGTTTGAGATTTCCACATCTGCGCGTAGTGACCTCCTTGTTGGAGCAGTTCTTCGTGCGTGCCGTCTTCGATGATTGCACCATCCTCGACAACGAGGATGCGGTCGGCGTGTTCTGCAGTTGCCAGGCGGTGTGCGACGACGATCGACGTGCGCCCCTTGGTAACGCGATCGGAGGCCTCGAGGAAGGACGCCTCGGTTGCCGGGTCGAGCGTGGCGGTGGCCTCGTCGAGAAGCATGATCTGTGGCTGCAGCATCTCGGCGCGGGCGAGAGCAATGAGCTGTCGCTGGCCAGAGCTGAGACCGAGCCCCCGCTCGCCGATCTGGTGTGTGAAACCACCGGGAATCGAGGCGATGGCGGTCAGTGCGCCGACGCGCCGGGCTGTGTCCGTGATTTCCTCACGGCTGGCATCGGGCTTGCCGTAGGCAATATTCTCCGCAATCGTGCCGGAAAACAGGTGTGCTTCCTGAGGCACGAAACCGATGTGCCTGCGCCAGACGCGGATGGGCAGTTCTTGGATATCCGTCCCGCCGGCGGTGACCGTTCCGGAGACAGGATCGTAGAACCGGACAAGGAGCTTGACCAGCGTCGATTTGCCGGCACCAGTAGTGCCGACCACGGCAACTGTCGTCCCCGGTTCAATCCGAACAGACAGATCCTCGGCCACGAGCTGGGAGGTTCCGGAATAGCCGAAGTCGACATCGTGGAGTTCGATCGCGCCTTGCGCAGCCTCTGTGACCTCCGCCTCCGAACGCGTACCTGTGTCGCGCACGGTCGGCTTCGTCGTGAGTAGCTCACGGATCCGTCCGAAGCTCACCTTGGCCTGCTGGTAGCCGTCGAAAAGCATCGACAGTTCCTGGATCGGCCCGAAGAGCAACCCCATGTACATGAGGAATGCGACGAGGACGCCGGCTGTCAGCCGGCCGGAAAGGACGGCCTCGGCACCGAAATATAGCACCGCGGCCTGAGTCGCCTCGTAGATAAACCCGATACCCGGGAAGTAGGTGGCCACAGCGAACTGCGCCTTAATACGGGTCTGCCGGTACTGGCGGGATGCAGCGGTGAAGGAATCTAGCGTGTAGTCCTCCATCCGGTGCACCTGTGCCGTGCGTAGGCCGTTGATGGATTCCTGGAACTCGGCGTTGACCTCGGAGATCTGATTTCGAGCTATCCCGTAGAGACGAGAGGAGATCGAACGGAAGATGAGGGTCGCGATGACGATGATGGGAATAACCGCGAGCATGAGAAGCGAAAGCGATGGATCCGTGGCGACGAGCATACCGATGATGCCGAAGAGCGTGGCTAGGGCAACGATGCCCTGCGCGACACCGGTCTGCAGGAAGGAACTGAGCGCATCGATATCGGTGGTCATGCGCGTCATGATTTTGCCCGACAGCGTCCGCTCGAAGAAGTCCATGGAGAGTCTTTGCAGGTGAGCGTAGCTGCGCAGACGCAGAGTGTAGAGAAGTCTTTCACCCGTACGCGCGGTGAAGATCTGGCGGAGATAGCCCGCTACCCAGGCCACAGCGATAATGACAAGTCCCACACCGGCGACGGCGTACAGCTTGGTCGCATTGTTTCCCACGATACCGTCGTCGATAGCGACGCGGACAAGGTGCGGGAACACGAGGTCCGCCGCCACCGATACCAAGAGCAGAAAAATAACAGCAATGATGAGCCCACGAGCAGATGCGAACAGCGGGGCAAGGCGGAACCCATTTTGCTCAGCACGCGCTGCAGCGGAATCCACCTTTGGCTCTTCCTTGGCAGGTGGCAGGGCCGTGACATCAGCGAGCAGCTTCTTCGATGGGGGTGCAAGTGCCGCCATGCCACCTGATGGTCCCATGCGCATACCTCCACCACGGCGCATGGCATTCATACCGGGGGAGGAAGTACCCTGTCGGCGGGAACGGGGATCCAGATTCCCATCCTGCTCTGCCGAGGTCTCACTGGTTTCGGGCCACAATTCTTCCATGGTGGGCATGGTGTCATCGTCGCAGTCAACACAGAGCGGATCATCCTCCGACTCCGGCTCTTCCGTGAAGCCTTGGTCCATGAGCCGCGCATAGCGGGGATTGAGCGCCATCTCGTCGGGCGTACCGATTGCCGTGACACGTCCGTCTTCGACGAGCGCGACGCGGTCGGCTAGCTGAATAGTAGAGGTGCGGTGCGCAACTGCGATGATCGTTACGCTACCCATCGCGTCGAGCGCCGAGTAGATCTCTTCCTCGGTTGTTGCGTCGATAGCGGAAGTCGCATCGTCGAGAAGCAAAATAGACGGCCGGGACAGCAGCGCGCGGGCGAGCGCGATGCGCTGGCGCTGACCACCGGACAACGTGAGACCACGTTCGCCGACAACCTCGTCGTAGCCGTCGTCGAGCTTCATGATGAAGTCGTGGGCTTGGGCTGCCCGAGCCGCAGCCTCAATCTCCTCATCAGAGTAATCCCCGCCCATCGCAATGTTCTGGCGAACCGTCGTGGAAAAGAGGAACGGATCGTCGAAAACGGTGGTGAGCCTCTTGCGGAGTGCGTGAGAGTGGATGTTCTCATACGACACGGAGCTGAGAAGAGTTCCGTCGCCGTGAGGATCGTCGTTGCGCGGATTCTCGTGCCCAGATATAGGAGTGGTTAACGCGATGGAACCTGACTTGGGCTCGTAGAACTTCGATGCCAATTGGACAAACATCGTCTTACCCGCGCCGGGCGGCCCGACAAGGGCGACCTTTTCGCCTGGGCGGACATCGAGGGTGAAACCGTTCAAAACATCGTTATCTGGATTAGAAAATTCGACATCCGTTGCGCGGATCCCTAGAGAACCCTCAGGAATAGCAGCGGGGTCTTCCGGTTCAGACATTTCCGGTGCGAGATCAATGACCTCGTAAATACGGTCAATGGAGGCGAGTCCCATGGACAAGCGGAGCACCATGTTCGCCAGGCTTCGGGTGAGCATCGTCAGCGCAGATAGATAAGCAGTAAACGCCACGAAGGTACCGATGGTGATGGAACCCGTCATCGCCATGAAACCACCGAGCACGACATTGAGGACGAGGGCGATTTGTGGCACCTGTTCCAGCGCCGGCATGTACCGGGCACTGACGGCCGCATTGCGCATCCGGTGTGCGTAGAGCGCCTTGCCACGTCGCTCAAGCTCGTCCGTTTCGCGTTCTTCACCGGCGAAAGCCTTCACCACGCGCACACCTGTCACCGTTTCCTCTACGTGTTCGGCAAGATCGGCAGCCTTTTGCTGCGCTGACCATGTCGCAGCGAACACGGCGGAACGAGAATGCATCGTGATCCACACGAGCACCGGCACGCTGATGAGGGCGATAACCGTCAGCAGTGGGGAGATAAAGACCATCACGATGAGGGTGAAGATAAGCTTTGCCACATTGCCAAAGGCCATCGGGAACATGGCGAGGAGTGCTTGCACCATCGTCAGATCAGAGATGGTGCGGGATACGACCTGGCCGGTACGAATGGAGTCTTGTTTTCTTCCATCCAGCTGCTGAAGCGTATCCAATACGGATACGCGCATTCTGTGCTGGGTGTCGTGGGCAAGAAAACCGGCGGCGAGGCGTCGCCCGCCCTGGAAGAAGAAGCGGATGGCTGCACATGCCAAGAGCAGCACGATAATCGCCGTGATCGGCCGGAGATTGGGAAGCAACTCCGTGGCGATTGCGTCTGTTCGTTGGCCGGTGGCAACGTCGACGGCATCGCGGGTGAAAAGGGGGATGACAGTCTCAATCGCCACCGTCACCACCGCGGCCGCAAACGCCAGGAATGCCACAACAGGGCGCTGCCACATGGTGGCAAACAGTTGTGAGATTCTGCCGGATTGCTGGTGGGTTTCTTCTGCCAAGTCTTACGTACCTTTCTTGACGGGCCTTATCTCCCAACGCTACGCGAACGTCTACACGCGATGCTTTCCCCGCAGGTAACCAGGGGAAAACTTCCAACGGCGAGAGGTCTTGCGGGCTGTGGCGCAGTCCCCGAAGCAAACGCTTTGCGCGGAGAAAGGTGGGCGGGAATAGAAGGAAAAACAAAGTTACACGCGTGCCGGGCGGAAGTGATACTCAACCGTTCATCGCAATTGACACGCCCAAGCATTCACGCACGACACCCGTAGGCGCTAGCGGGTCGGGTGCTGCTCGTCCTACGGTTGCTGTGCGCGTACCCGGATGGCTACTCCTGGTCGGAGCTTTCCACGACGGTCTCGGAGAGTACTTCGCCGTCGATGATGGGGGAGATGTCAGCGAAATCGCGGGGGAGAGCGCCAAGGGAGGCATGCGCATTTTCCACCACGTTATCGGCGAGCTTGCGGTTGGCCACAGATCCCAAAACGGCACCAATACCGAGTGGCATAAGCTTGCCCAACCAGGCACGACGGAGACGCTTATTCATCGACTTCAGCGCCGACTTCATGAGCCGCTCATTTACCTCGCTGAGCTTAGGAGCGGAGAAACGCGTAAGCAGCGCCGCCGTGGAGACGCTGTTCTCATCGGCGAGATCCCCGAGGAGGGTATCGACGATCGCCGTTCCTGAGGAACCCGCCAGAACCATGAGGATGAGGCTGCGACGCTGCTCAGGATCGCTAATATCCGCGCCACGGATGAGTGCGCTGGCCATGGTGTACACAGCGGCGGCATCGAGGAAAGCGAGGGAATCCGCACCGACAGCGACAGCGCCGTAGATCATTCCAATGCCTGGAATACTCGCGGCGGCACCTGAGCCTGCGCCGGTGGCTGTCGCGACACGCTTGAAGTGCTTATCCAGGAGCTCCTGCAACTCCTCCGGGGTGGCTTCCGGATTCTTCTTCCGCAACCAAGAGACGTACTGCTCAATGGCACCACTTTGAATTTTTACAGCTTTGTCCAAAGCGGTAATAACGACGCGTCCGACGACACCGGCGCGCTCTTCGAGGACAGCAGGATCCGAGGGTGCATGCGTGAGGTCTTCGTTTGTGCGCGAGCCATCCTTTGCCTTGACCTTGTCGTCCTTGGAAAAGAAATTGCTCACTGCATCTTTTTTGCCCATGTTTTCGTATCCTTACTGTCGTTATTGGCTATAGTTAGTTTATTACGTTTGTGCAGGATTCTTCGGTTCCCTCAATTTGTTGGCCGTCTACACACACCCGTGACCTCACGTCAGGACCCCGTTGCCTGCAACGGGGCTGCGTTTCCTTGCTTCTTGCAGCTTTCCCGCTCAGTCGGTCGCCCTTCATGCGCTCCGCCGCGCGCGAAGCATTGAAGCCGTGCATCGTCATCGTCGAAAAGCGGGAGCGTAGCCCGCAGCGCGCGACAGATCGTGGACGATCCGCACCTGTACAACAGTAGGGAAGGTCGACATCATTCCTGCGCATAATTCTTGCGTCCGCCGCGCTGCTTCGCGCCCGCCCAATCTTAGGGCAGCTGTGGGTTTCGCGTGTAGGCTTCCGCTTCTTCCACGTCGGTAGTTGAGGGACGAACACCCGTGTACTTCTCAAACTGCTCGGCTGCCTGCAGCGCGATGATCTCACCACCGTTGAGAACGGTCTTCCCAGCGTTGGTGGCATGTGTGACAAGGAGAGTCTCGACTGGGTAGGCAACGCAATCAAAGACGACATCGGCCACCGCGATTTCCTCGGGTGTGAAAGACATGTCGCTTTCGTTGGCCCCCTTCATCCCGAGGGGCGTGACGTTGACGAGCATTTCGGCGTTGGAAGGTACTGCAGTGGAGTACTCCCAGCCGTAGCGTTCGGCAAGCTTCGGACCGGTTTCCTTGTTCCGCGCGACAATCGTTCCGGTAAAACCACTGTCCGTGAGTGCCGCAACGACGGCGTTGGCCATGCCACCGCTACCACGCAGAGCGACGGCAGATGTCGGGGCGATTCCCCTTTCCTTGAGCAGCGTGGCGACGGCAATGTAATCCGTGTTGTAGCCCGTGAGATGGCCGTGATCGTTGACGATGGTGTTGACTGCTTCGATGCGGGAGGCCGACTCATCGACGGAATCCAACAGCGGAATGACAGCCTGCTTGTAGGGCATGGACACCCCCGCACCACGAATCGCCAGCCCCCTGATTCCAGCGACGGCATCCTCGATACGCTCGGGAGCCACGGCTTTGTACAGGAAGTTGAGCCGGTACTTGGCGTACAGGTAGTTGTGGAAGCGCACGCCGTGGTTGGATGGGCGGGCGGCGAGAGAAATGCACAGGGTAGTTTCGTTATCAACAATGGCGATCGGTCGTTGCAATGAGCTCATAGTGCCTTCTACTGTAGATATGCCTAAGGCTCTCGCGCATTCGCTGCGGTCATGCCCTACGAAGTACCCAGTCAGTGGAGATGTCGCGTTCTATCATTTTGGCCACCGCGCGTTCGGTTGCTCGTTAAGCTGGAATGTAAGGACACGATCACTGTGCTGGATCCGCCAGTAGAAAGGAGCGCCGAGACTGATGTCTTTTCTCTCAAGTGTGGTGGGGGCACATCCCGAACTTGCAGGCTATGTCACGGCTCCCATCAGTGGCGAAGTTCTTACTCCGGAGGAATTCTGCCAACCTGACCGGCTGGCATCCGCTGTGAAAGCCACCGGGGACAGCCTACATATGGAAAACTCCTATGATTCGGCACAGGTGTGGTTCTACCGCTTCGTGGGTGCGTTGTCGCTTCCAGCGTGTGCGGCGATGGTGGAGGAGGAGATGTGCGCTGATCTCAGTTTGGACTCCTGCACAATCACGTGGATGGATCCGCTGTGGTACACGATTGAACCGCAGAACACCGTAGAGACGGTGGAGGACAGTGCACGCACCTACGCCACTACAGTTCAGCGCGTCATCGATGTGCTCACCGAGACGACGGGCACCCGCCCGGCTCCGCTGTGGGCGTTGGCCATGGACTCACCCGTTTTTGGTCTCATCCGCTACGGTATGCATGACTTTGCGTCCGGTGAAGGCTATGCGCTGGCTCGCGCTTTTCATTCTTCGCTTGTCGACGCCTCGGGGCAGCGTTTGCCTGTCCCTACCGTAGAGGTGCTCCGTGACGGTGCCTGGGTGGATGAAGAGGTGAGTGAGGACGATGACGATGCGTTCCTCCTCTATCACCGCTGCTCCTGCTGCAAGATTTTCCGCTCACCCGACGCGGAGATCTGCTCCGACTGTCCGCGTCGCGACGAAAAGGATCGTCAAAGGGAAGCCCTCATTCGCGCCCAATACTGAGCCCATAACCATTGGTTTGAGTCTGGGGAGAGGCTCCTCTTTGCGCGCTGTTCGTGACAGAGATGTCACAATCTACTTTTGCGTAACTCGTTTTCGTCTACCATCGATGAAGACGCGGGAATTACCCGCGTCCAAAACCACAAAACCAACCCGAAGCCGGAACAGATGTCGGCTGGGAAAGGAATGGGCATGGCGTTCTTTGAGGATTTGGCCGTAGCGCTGGATGCGGAGGGGATTGAGTCCCGCGGAGATGGGGATACCCTCTTCGTACCGATCACCTCGGAGCTGGAGATCCAGTTCGTGGAAATCGACCCGCTTCTGCCGGCAGCAAATGTGTACATCGCTGATTCGGCTGTGGATGATGAGGACAGCTCCTTTGATGCTGTGCTCGTCAGCGTCGTCTTCTCCGTGGAGGATGCCGTCAAGGCCGTCGGCAGGCACATGGCCACCGACCAGATCGTCACCATCCTCCGTGACCTCATTGGTGGCACCGATGAACGGATTGCCGATCTCGACTTTGAGCAGAGCTACAGCAATCCGTATGTCGTCACCACCCCTGTCGGGCAGGACTCGGTCATTCGCGTCGAAGTGGAAGCAGAAGATGACGTTATCCCCGTCGCAGAGGTCTTTTTTGTCGCCTCGCCCATCGGTAGCGATGACGAAATCGATGATGACGCTGAGGTGCTCGAACTGGGCAAGTTCACCGACTTTGATCGGCTTTTTGATGCCCTGTCCCTTGCAGCGGACCAGGCAGAGGACTGGGAATCCCAGCTGCTCACCTTCGACGATGAGGATTTCGATGACTACCAGGACTTCGATGTCGCTGGAGACGACGAGGGCGATTACCACGACGATACGGACGAGCACTGACAGGTCAGCCCACAGGTGCTATCAGGCTGCGTAGCCCCGCTCTTTGAAGAGCGACGACGGCGAGGCGAGGGGTGCGTATGAGCCGTCGACAAGCCAGCAATACGTCGGGGCAGTTTCTCCGCGCAGCTCGTGAACACAGCTTTCCGGGGCTCCGGGAGTAAACCTCTGTACCCACTCATCGGCTTGGCGTGTGGGAACGGGCCGACCAGTCGGATCCGAAAAGCGAACTGTCACAAGGTAAGCGGGTATACGATCTTCGCCAAAAGCCTGGACGAAGTCGCGAACGCGGCCACCGGCACGGTGGCGCACAATCGTGACGGCAAACTCAGGTGAATCGGCCGTTAGCGGCAACCGAACGTGAGGCGGACGCCACGTGGCCATGGCGCGCGCAAGTGAGCGCGGATGATGAATCGTTCCATGTACAGCCGCCAGCGCCTCACGCATATCGTCGCTCATTGAATCGCCTCGTGGCTCACTCCAAGAGGCGCGTGTGCCGAAGGGGGAATCTTTCGTGTGATTCTTTGCAGAGGTTGTTGGCGTTTCGCCTCGTGCTGGCGGTATAACCTGTCGGCGAAGCCGGTGGGGAGAGCTTCCTCCGGCGGTAGCGGACTGATTGACAGACTTGTTCTCGCTGGTGTTTCGTACTAGATCAAAAAGTCCGAAGAGCACATGCTTTGATTGGTTGTTTTCCGTTCTCGTTGCGTGAGTAGATTGCGATTTCGGTTGTGTGTTACTGAACATGGTGCTCACTGTAAATGAAGGGATCCACGCGAAGATCGAAAGCACATCGAAATATAGAACATATATTCTAATTTGCTGGTCGAGGCCGAATCGAGGTGCTGTGTGTTTGCTGGTCTAGTCGGTCGTGTCCCGAGCCCCCGGAAGAGACAAGCGCTGCCTTGTCGTTGGCTCCGCGATTCTCTGGCGGGCCTGTGGTGTGGTGAAGAGTCACTGCGCACTGCACTGCAGTGCTTGTACAAGTAGAGCAAACGCTCGGTTTGGGCTTTATCCCGTACTTAGATATCCTTGGGGGATGTGGGTGATGCGAAGGTGAAGAAGAGTTCAGGTGACATTCCCAAGGAAATTTGGATCCTTGTAGTTGCTGCCTTCATCATCGCTTTGGGGTTCGGTCTCATCGCGCCGATTATCCCCGAATTTGCTCGGTCTTTTGACGTGTCCATGGCTGCGGCCAGTGCCATTATTAGTGTGTTTGCGTTGTCGCGACTCATCTTCGCACCGGCGACGGGTGGGATAATTGACCGCTTCGGCTCTCGAAAGGTCTACCTCACAGGTCTCGTCATCGTTGGCGTGACCACTGGTGCCATTGCCTTTGCGCAGGATTATTGGCATATACTACTCTGTCGTGCGTTGGGTGGGTTTGGGTCGACCATGTTTACCGTGTCTGCGATGGGCCTCATCGTGCGTCTCGCACCTCCGTCGAAGAGAGGGCGAGCAAGTTCTTTGTACGCGACGGCGTTCCTGTTGGGGAACGTCCTCGGTCCGGTTATCGGCGCAGCGGCATCTGCCATCGGAATGCGTGCACCGTTCTTCCTGTATGGGACGGGCGCGCTCATTGCTGCCGCGATCGTGTGGCGGTTCCTGGACCCCAACAAGATTTCTGCGATTGAGCACGCCAACGATTACCCACCCATGAGCTTCCACGAGGCGGTGAAGAGCTCCGCCTACCGGGCATCTTTGGTATCTGGGTTCGCCAACGGCTGGATCAACATCGGCTGTCGCGTGGCCATTCTTCCTCTGTTTGCTGCGAGCTTGTTTGAGCGTGGCGCTGCCGTCTCCGGCATTGCTCTTGCTGCCTTTGCCCTAGGCAACGCTACAGCGCAGCAATTTGCAGGGCGCGGTGCCGATCGTATCGGCCGGCGACCGTTAATTATCTCAGGTCTGCTCGTCAACCTCGCATTTACGGGGCTTTTGGGATGGTCCACCGCCTCCTGGGAGGTGCTCCTCTTCTCGCTTCTCGCCGGTGTGGGCGCTGGAATGCTCAATCCCTCGCAGCAGGCCGTTATTGCAGATGTGATTGGCAATAAGCGTTCTGGCGGAAAGGTTTTGGCCGATTTTCAGATGTCGCAGGATCTGGGATCGATTATCGGGCCGGTTTTCGCCGGCACCCTCGTGGACATCAGTGGCTACAGGGCAGCGTTTATGTCCTGTGCGATTGTCGGCGCTCTAGCGACGGTCGGGTGGATGTGGGGCGAGGAAACACTCGCCACCAAACAGAAAGGGAAGAGGGCAGGCAGCCACTACCTGTTCCATTGGCATATCGACCACTAATCCAACAGGGAAGACCGAAGCTTTTCCATTGCGGGAATATCTGCTGGTGCCCAGGTGAGATCTGCAAGCTCGGATATGGGCACCCACTCCAGGGACTGATGCTCTGATGCCGTTGGCTTGCCAGTAGCGATGATGCAGGCATACACAGAGAGGGAAATGTCCCCGAAGTCGTAGGAGTGCACAGAGGTATCGATGTGGCTCTTCACAGAAACGCTGATATCGAGTTCTTCCAGCAACTCCCGAGACAGAGCTTCCTCTTCCGTTTCGCCGTCTTCTACTTTGCCTCCGGGGAACTCCCAGTAGCCGCTCATCGCTCGGCCGGGTCCTCTTTTGGCGGCGAGCACCTCGACGATGCCATCATCTTCACGCAGGATGGCCCCTCCCACGACGGCGAGGGGAGACGTGTGCTTCATCGAAAATTCACCTTTCTGAGCCTGTGCGACCAGGGTGGAGCTCGGTCCCATACCGGTGCTGTTCCGCAGTCATATCTACGTTCAACACTAGACTTTTCCGCGTGGTGTAGGGGTGGGAGAGGAGCAACACCCCGCGGATGAAAGTTTTCCTGCTTTCGTGCGCGGGGTGCTGACCGTTTCGGGTTTCTCCCCGGCCACGTAGTTCTGGCGAGAGAAGTAGGTCTAGTTAGCTTCTGCCGTGTCGTGCTTGTGCCGGGTGACGAAGTACAGCACCGTCATAATGACAATGAATCCGGCACCTGCGCCGAGAGCGCTCCAGAACTCGGGCTCCCAGGCCATAATCCCGAAGGTGAACAGGATGAAAGCGATGGAGAAGTATTGTCCGTAGGGCCAAAACGGTACGCGGAAGGACAAAGCCTTTACATCTGCTGCACTCATCTTCCTGCGGGAAGCGACGTGAGCGAGAAGAATCATGAGCCACACAAAAATGGTGGCGAAGGTTGCGAGGGCTGCAATCTTGGAGAACAGCGATTCAGGGACAAAGTAATTCAATGCAACGCCGATGATAAGAACGGCGATGAGGGTACCGACCGTCGCCACGGGGACACCGCGACTTTCCTTCGCCATGAAGCTCGGGGCAAGACCCTGCTTGGCCATGCCAGTCATCACCCTGCCCGCTCCGAACAGGTCGGAGTTGATGGCGGACAGAGCTGCGGTGATGACGACTACGTTGAGTAGTGCTGCCGCCCAGTTAACGCCGAGTGAAGAGAAAATCTGTACAAACGGGCTTTCCTCGCCTGTGATGGTGCGCCAGGGGTTGATGGTCACGATGACGAAGATCGTGAGGACGTAGAAGAGGAGAATGCGCACGGGGACAGTGTCAACCGCCTGCGGGATGTGCTTCTCTGGGTGTTCGGCATCGCCAGCGGTTACACCGATGATCTCGGTACCGCCGAAGGCGAAGAGCACGAGGATAAAGGCACTGACCATGCCACCTACGCCGTTGGGGAAGAAGCCCCCATCGTTCCAGAGGTTATCGATGCCGACATTGTGGGCCCCGTTTCCCAGACCAAAAATGAGGATGAGGGCACCACCAATAATCATGGCCACCACGGCGGTGACTTTAATGATGGTGAAGCCGAACTCGAGTTCACCGAACCAACGAGAGCTGGCAAGGTTAGCGGCACCGACAATGAGGAGCGTGACGGCCACCCACACCCAGGCATCTGATTGTGGGAACCAGAACTTCATATATGCGCCGATTGCCGTGAGGTCGGCCAGACACACGATGATCATTTCGAAGGCGTACATCCACCCTGTGATATAACCTGCCCAACCTCCGAGGTACTTCATGGCATATTCGGCAAAGGAGCCAGATACAGGGAGTGCTACGGCCATCTCGCCGAGCGCGCGCAGCATGAAGTACACCACGACGCCACCCAGGAGATAAACAAGAAGGACGGAAGGGCCAGCCGCCTGGATGGCTCCTGCGGAGCCATAAAAGAGTCCCGTGCCGATTGCGGAACCCAAGGCGATGAAATGGATATGACGAGCATTCAATCCACGTGTGATTGATGTCGCAGGTTTGATCCTGCGAGATGTGCCGACTGAGGACGAATCCTGGCGGTTCATATAAGCACCTTCTTGCTCGTAGTGGTTTCCAATTTCTTGGCTGTCGTGCGTTTGTAGTTGCGGAAAATTACTTCTTACAATCTCGTCTGCATATGAAAGCGCGAGCCTGTATGACGGGCAAAAACCGTGAGTTAAGTTTTTGTTAACTCCTAAACGTGAAGATTATCTTAACTGCTCCAGGGGTAGAAAGTGAAACGCGCCACGTTGATGGTGCCGGGAATCACAGCGGGGTCTCCAAAGCGGAAAAGTGACAGAAGTCCTTTCGTACTTTCATTTTTTCCTGCAAACGGCTAAAGTGGACGGGCAATGAGTAATCCCGAAAACGCCTCCGGCGGCGTAAACGAGCCGGACAACGTAATTTCGTCGGACACTCAGGAAACTTCGCATGGCGTCGCAGAAGACACCGCAATCATCTCTCACACCGACAACACCGAGACAGAAGTACCTTCCACAGATGCGTCTGTGGACGAGACTCCGACCTCCGGTCACGTCGAGGAGCAAGAAGACACGCGGCATGCTGAGGATCAGGCATCTAAGGAATCGGCAACCGCCGATGATGCTGCGTCCTCCGCACAATCTGCAGATGATGAAGATGCCAGGGCTGCGGAAACTTCTGAGGGCACCGACTCCACTGACCTATCCTTTGACAAGCTGGGTCTGCCTTCAGACATCCTCGAAGCCGTGAAGAAGGTTGGCTTCGAAACACCGTCACCCATCCAGGCGCGGACTATCCCCGCACTGCTGGAGGGGCGCGATGTTGTGGGCCTAGCACAAACCGGTACAGGTAAGACCGCAGCTTTCGCGCTGCCGATCCTTTCCCGTATTAACAAGTCCAACAGGTCGCCGCAGGCGCTCGTGTTGGCACCGACGCGTGAGCTCGCACTCCAGGTGGCGGATGCTTTCCAGGAGTTTGCCGATCACGTCGGCGGAATCAATGTGCTGCCGATTTACGGTGGCCAGGCCTATGGCATTCAGCTTTCTGGTCTTCGTCGTGGTGCCCACATCATCGTTGGTACTCCGGGTCGTGTCATCGATCACCTGAAGAAGGGATCGCTGGACATCTCGCACCTTGATTACCTGGTGCTGGATGAGGCTGACGAGATGCTGAACATGGGCTTCCAGGAGGATGTTGAGCGCATCCTCGAGGACACTCCGGATGAGAAGCAGGTAGCCCTGTTCTCGGCAACTATGCCGAAGGCGATTCGTCGTCTGTCTCAGCAGTACCTGGATGATCCGTACGAGGTCACCGTCAAGGCTCAAACCCGTACGAACACGAACATCACCCAGAGGTTCTTGAACGTTGCCCACCGCAACAAGCTCGATGCGCTGACCCGTATTTTGGAGGTCACCGAGTTTGAGTCGATGATCATTTTCGTGCGTACCAAGTATGAGACGGAGGAGCTCGCCGAGAAGCTTCGTGCCCGCGGGTTCTCCGCTCAGGCGATCAACGGTGACATTGCTCAGCAGCAGCGTGAGCGCACCGTGGATCAGCTTCGCGACGGACGCCTCGACATCCTCGTTGCCACGGACGTCGCCGCTCGTGGCTTGGATGTTGACCGTATTTCGCACGTTTTCAACTACGACATTCCGCATGACACGGAGAGCTACATCCACCGCATCGGTCGCACCGGCCGCGCTGGACGTAGTGGCGAGGCTATCCTCTTCGTCACTCCCCGTGAGCGTCGGATGCTTCGCTCCATTGAGCGCGTCACCAACGCAACTCTTGAGGAGATGCAGCTGCCGACGGTTGACGAGGTAAACGAGTCCCGCAAGGAGAAGTTCGCTGATTCCATCACCGAGGCGCTGGAAGATCCCCAGCTCAGCCTATTCCGGAGTCTCGTGAAGCAGTACTCGGATGCGCATGATGTGCCACTCGAGGACATTGCTGCTGCACTGGCTGCTCAGGCACAGTCCAACGAGGAGTTCCTCATGAAGGAGTCCCCGAAGGACAAGCGTCGTGAGCGTCGCGACCGCGATGATGGCTGTCGTCAGCGTGACAATGGCCCTGCACGTCCGGATAGCGATTTCGAGATCTACCGTCTCCAGGTTGGTCGCCGTGATCACGTCCGCCCGGGCGCAATCGTTGGTGCTATTGCCAACGAGGGTGGCCTGTCCAACCGTGACTTCGGTCGCATCGACATCCAGCAGAGCTTCTCTCTCGTTGAGCTCCCCAAGGGGCTAAGCGACGATGTCCTGGACCGCTTGGTTGATACCCAGATCGGTGGTCGCAACATCGAGATTCGTCGCGATCCCGACGGCTACATCTCCCGTGGTAACCGAGGCGGTGGTCGCGGCAACCGTGGCCACGGCGGACATGGCGGCCACGGTGGCGGCTTTGGCCGCGGACGTGACCGTGATCGTGGAGATCGCGGTGGCTATGGGCGCGGTGATCGGCGCAACGCTCGTGGCAATTGGCGCGACCGCAAAGATCGCCGTGGCGGTAGCCGCGGACGCGATAGCTACTAAATAACTACATACTCTGTCAGCCACGGAGACATCGGTATGGATTACCTTTCTCCGTGGCTTTTTCATGCTCGCTAACGAGCGTCGAAACCTTAGTTTCCCCGGTGAGCGCGGTTTCCACAAGAATAAACATTTATGACAAAGGGAGGACAGAAAACCAGGAGCACCAGGAGAATCTGGTACCCCGAGTGATCCTGGAAACACCAGTGATGGCGTGGCACATCGGCTCGAGTTTCTCGTCCCCATGGCTGGCCAGGTGGTGGAACCGATACCCCACCAGTGCGCGGATCGCAACCCGCTGAGTAGAGGTAATCGTCTCAAAAAAGACAGTTGGAAACTCGTCATTCGACGCGCCTGGAACGTTTTCATCCTCGATGCGCTTATCGATTGGGCGGCAGTCTTAGCCTTCTTCATGTTCCTCACCGCGGCCCCCACCGTCCTCGCTGCCTACTCCATAGCAACCCTCATCTTCGCAAGAAACGAACGGCGGGTAACTGACCTGACACAGGAGGCAATCGCCTAGTACGTGCCAGCGGAAATCGCAGAGCAGGTAAAGGCCGTGGTAGAAGTGATCGTGGGGTCAGCTGCAGAAGGCACATGAGCACTGGTACTCGCCGTTATCATTGCCCTCTTTTCCTCCTCCGTGTGGGTGCGGGCGTTTGCCCGGAGCTCAAACTTCATCTACGGCAGGGTAGAGGGAAGAACAGTGGTGCCAACATGGCTGACGATGTGGGGAATCACTGTTCTCATGGTGATCGGTGCCGCCGTCATCGTTGGTGCGCTGCTTCTCAGACAGTCTGTTGTCCTTGCCGTTTTTGAACCGATCGCGGAACCCCTCGGTTTAGTGGAAGAAATCGACTTCCTCACCCGCATCTTCCTACCTATCTGGGCGAGGATTCGTCTTCCCGTCATCGCACTCATTGCGTTGACGCTGGTTGCCGTGTTGTACTACTTTGCTCCCAGTGTTCGGCCTCAGCATTTCCGCTGGTTGACACTGGGGTCAGCGGTCTCAGTGGTCACAATTGGCATTACGTGGTGGCTTCTCGGCCTGTACCTGCAGTACTTTGCCGGTTCGAGTGCCTACGTCGTGATCGGCGCGATCATTGCCGTCATCTTCGCCTGCTGGATATTGAATATTCTGCTTCTCGTGGGAATCAAGCTGGATGCAGAAGTTCTGCGAGCGAAAGAGCTACAGATGGGATACGACTCTGAGCGCATGATCCAGGCTCCTCCCTTGGGCAAGCACCGCCGCGCAGAGGTATGCGGAGGTGCAGACGAAGCTGGAGAAAACTGCGCGAGACATTAAGGACAATGCACAGAAGCAGCACGAGGAAGAAAAGACAGTTAACGGGGAAAAACCACATGGAGGGCCATCCCCGCTGTTTTCAGTCTTACAGCCACCCGTTTTCTAGACCGTCTCGGATCGTTGTGACAACCGCGCCCTCGGCGTTGGAACCAATGACGTTGGTGCACATCGCTTTCACGTCGGGGTGCGCATTGGACATGGCAAATGACGTGCCGGATGGCGCAATTAAGCCGACATCATTGAAGTAATCGACGAAGCAACACGTGTCCTTGGTAGCGACATTCAGCTTGCGCTTGATGAACTCGAGACCAGTTCCCTTATTCACCTTGGGTGGCATGATGTCGCACCAATTCCCGGACGATTCGAGAACCTCTAGTTGCGGGAACTTCTCCCGGAAGTAGTTCCAGGGCCCATTTTCGGGTTCAACCGGCTGGTAGACAGACATGTTAACGATGTCTTCTCCCACAACATCGTGGAGGGATTCAACAACATCCAGGTGTGTGGTGTAGTGCGTGAGAAACTCGAGAAACTCTGGGTCACGCGGGGCAACGGTGCGCTCAGGGAAATGGATAATGACCCAGAGCTTTTGGGGATAGCGTTCTGCCTCGTGCAAGACGGCAGTGGCAACCTCCGGTTCGACGCGGGCAACAGTTTCTACCTCTCCGTGGGAAGAGAGAACGCAGCCGTTTCCAGCAAGGAAGTAGTCCAATGCTGGCTCCTCGTCGTTCGGTGTGAAAAGGCCACGAAGAGTAGGTAGTGATCGGCCGGAAGCTGGAAGAAACACGATGGCATCCTCTGGACTTCGGCTCTTGTTCACATCCTCAATGTCTTTCATCAGCTCCCAAAAGCCAGGAGGAAACGTGCCAGACGGGGTGAGGAGGGTTCCGTCCATGTCACACGCTAGTAGCTTCACAGTTTCCCTTCTTCCAGGAGCTTCCTCAGTACCGTGACCACACCGTTATCGGCATTCGAGGGGGCGATATTTGTTGCAATTTCTTTGACCTCGGGGTGGGCATTCTCCATGGCATAGGAAGTACCCGCCGCAGCCAAAAGCTCGTAATCGTTTAGGTAATCGCCGAAGGCAAGTACCTGCTCCTTGGCGAGTCCCAGTGCATCGCACAAGTCGGCGACGGCGATGCCTTTGTGCACACCTGGTGTCATGATGTCTGTCCAGTGCTGCCCGGACGTGACGACAGTCAGTTCCGGCAAGATTTCGGACATGAGGGGAGTGGTGTTGTTTTCCGCCGATTCGAAGTCGTACACAGCGATCTTGATGACTTCGTCGGTCGCGTACCTAGTAAGCTCGGGCGCGAGTTCGAGGGAGCGGTAGTACTTGGAGCATTCTGCGAGAAATTCCTCGTCGCTGCGCGTGACGTAGGCGGTGGAAGGGTGGCACAGAACAAGTCCAAAGTTTGGATTGTCGATGTCCTCCACGGCTTTCAGAAGCCGCTTCGTGGACTCCACAGGGATGGTGTGGGTGGCGATGATACGGCCACCTGCTGCGACGACGGCACCGTTTTCTGCGATGAAGGAATCTGTGATGCCCTCGAACTGTGCTTTGAGCGTGGCAAGCTGGCGCCCGGATGCCGGAACGATCTGCACCCCTTTACCGATAAGCTCATGAGCCAGTTCTGGGAACTCAGGGGGAATATTACCTTCCGGGGTGAGAAGGGTGCCATCCATGTCGAGAGCGACAAGACGAAAAGCCACAGCGATCCTTTCTAATAGAGTGTGCCAGTCGTAGTGCACGACCGGACTCCGATGTGGATCATCTCCTTGTTACTAAAGCCGATGACCCAGGTGGGGTCTTGATGTCATGAGAGCCTGCGATGTTGTCATTTCAGACTACCTAATATTCCTGCGCGCTGATACATCACAAAGTGATGCATGAGGGGGAGAACTAGATAATGAGCATGCACGTGGGGGATGGGCCAAATAGAAAAGCGACACGTGGGTAACGTGTCGCCGATGAGAAAGTGGTTGGGATCAGAAGAACATAAGGATGGCCGTGATGAGCCACAGTGCAGAGAAGATGCCACCGTACATGGGGAGCTTTTTTGCAGCCTTGGTGAGGTGGAAGCCCGAGAGATCCACAGGATCAGTTCCGGCCTCAGCAAGACCCAGCTGGTGGATGCACTTGTTCTGGAGGGGGAGAATCAGGAAGAACAAGATTGCCCATGCGATGATGGAGAGCAAAATTCCCGTGTGAATCGTGTACTGGGACTTGTAGGTTGCCCAATCGCTAATCATCACGCCGGCACCAAGGAGTGGCACCAGCAGTGAACCAATACCGTATACCCGCGTAATGCGGTGTAGAAGGCTGGCGGTTCCCTTGGCTCGATCCTTACCGTTGTCAGCCTCGAGAGCGTACTTGTGGAAAGTAGAAACAGCGATAGTTACCGGACCCAAAAACAGGATTGCAGCAAGGACGTGCAGGACAGTAAAAAGCGTGGTCACGCGTAGATACCTTTCATTCGTATTCGTTAACCCCGGGCGACTGTTTTCCCACCCAGTTTACCTTATCTCTGCCCGAAGGCGGAGGTTTGTGCCCCACTACTCTAGCTATATCTGTAGGAAATCTCGAATAATACACTGATGCTTAAGAGTGTTCCTATCAGTTTTGGGGAGTGAAAGACCGTAGGAAGACGCAACTGCGGCTACTCGGCGCGCGTACCAGCATCGTGCCCGCCTGTTGGGTGGAAGCCACTGGTGAGGGAGGAGATCCGACTTGGCCTGGTTCTGTTCTTTCTCCACGATAACGAGGTTGAGCGGGTCATTTGCAAAGGCCACTCTTTTTTCCTCACTCCAAGCAAAGGCTCCCAGATCCCAGGCGGCGGAAAGAGGGATAATGTGGTCTAACTCGAGGTCAGTGTGAGAGTCGATGCGATCACCTGAATAGGGGTCGATCCCGCTCCCGCCGTCGAGTGAACAGTCCTTTTTGTCCAGCGTCGCGCCGGGGAGAGACACCGTGGCGATGAGCTCACGTGTCGTGCAGGCCTGGGCTTTCGCCCAGTCTTTACCGAATTCGTCGCGTGAGTAACCAAGGACGTGCATGCGGGGCGGAGCAGTACCGACTGAGCGCAACGTCGCCCCAGCGGGAGGAGGATGCCGTGTGAGGGTAAACCGCTGTTGTTGTTCTGTTGTGGCGAGCAGCGCCATGGAAGAGTCATCAAAACGCGGTGTGTACACCACCGCCGTCGGAATCAATGAGATCACCGAGAGTACGCAGGTGAGGGCAAGCAGGATCCGGAGAAAAGTCGTCACACCCCGTTAGACGGAACCGAGGTGGCTCCGCGTTCCCGCGCAACCACCTCGGCTATATTTCTCGAGCTACCTCGTTATTTTTCGTAGCCACCGGTTACGGCGAGCTCCTGTGCCTTTTCGAACTCATCCAGAGTGCGAGCTGTTGGTGCAGCAGTAAGCAGCGAAACGATGACGAGCACGAGGCCAGCGCCGAGGAAGCCGGGGACAATCTCGTAAAGCCAGTCACCGAGGGCGGAATTGCCCCAGGCGAAGACAATAATCGTTCCCGTGATCATGCCAGCGATCGCGCCGGGGGCAGTGAGCCGCTTCCAGAACAGCGAAGCCAGAATGACCGGGCCGAAGGCCGATCCGAAGCCGGCCCATGCAAAGCCCACCAGACTAAGGATCGAATCACTCGGGTTAATGGCGAGCAGAGCGGCGATGATCGCCACAGCAACGACGGCCGTTCGAGACAAGTTCATGAGAAAGCCGTCGGAAAGCGTGCGCTTGGTCGTGATCTTGTACAGATCCTCAATGAGCGCCGAGGAGACCACGAGCAGCTGCGATGCCATGGTTGACATGATGGCGGCCAGGACTGCCGTGAGGATTAGTCCGCCGATGAGCGGGTGGAATAGTAACCGACCCATGTCGAGGAAGATCGTTTCGTAGGAGGTCTGGTCTGTGATGGAGCGCTCCGGGTATGCGCCGAAGAACACCGTTCCCACAAGCGCAGTGCCGGCAGCCCCGAGCGCGCAGATAACCATCCAGAACACCGTCACGAACATGCCGGAACGTGCTTCCTTGGGGGAACGCAGTGCCATGAAGCGAACGATGATATGCGGCTGCCCGAAATACCCGAGCCCCCAGGCTAAATTGCCGATGATTGCTGCTGCAGATACTCCGGTGAATAAGGAGAAATACGAGGGGTTTCCGTCGGGGTGCGGGCCGTAGGGGTTGGACGTGGCGTAGCTGAAAATGTCGTAATCCCCGCCGATCATGATGTAGGCACCGATTGGGACAATGACCAGCGCACCGAACATAATCATGCCCTGCACTGCATCCGTATAGCTCACCGCCAGGAAGCCACCGATAAAGGTATACGCCACCGTGACGAAGGCGATGATGAGCATGCCGTCAATGTACGAACCGCCGAATGTCGATTCGAAGTACTTTCCTCCCGAGACCATGCCACTGGAAACATAGAACGTGAAGAATACGAGGATAACGAGTGACGCAACGATGCGGAGAATATGCGAGGAATCATGGAGCCGGTTCTCCAAGAAGCTGGGGATGGTGATGGAGTTTCCAGCGACCTCTGTATATGCCCGCAGCCGTGGCGCAACCATAATCCAGTTAATCGCGGCGCCGATACACAAGCCGACGGCAATCCAAATCTCGGAAAGCCCAGTGACAAATAGCGCGCCGGGAAGTCCCATGAGCAGCCAACCACTCATATCTGCCGCGCCGGCGGAAAGGGCGGCAACAACAGGGCCGAGCGAGCGGCCAGCCAGCATGTATTCATCGTAACGATCAGTCTGCCGGTAGCTCCAATAACCGATGGCAAGCATGAGGAGCATATATAAGATGATGGCGACGATGAACCATGTTTGGTCGGTAATCGTGACATTCATTGGGTTCAAAACCTTTCCGCGACGGTGCACATGTTCATCCGAAACTGGTTGGAGATGTGTGTGAATCCTTGGACTCTAACTAACCACGAAAGTTTTATTAAGTGAAATGATAGGTCCAAAAAAGTACGGTTCTACACCCGTCGCTGTCATAAATAAGCGAAATTTTGGGATCAGTGGAAAAACAGTGTCCCTATGTAGTTGTGTGTATTGACCTGGTTCCGTATGCAAGACGAGGGCGTACACAGGGTAGAGGTACTGCCGAGTCTCAGATGAGTGGACGGCGGGTGGAGTCCGTGGTACCACGTGTGGGTAGAGGATAATTGTAGAGCATGTGCGAAGTCGCTATAGCTCGATTGGGGTTAGCCTGAGCATCGGACGTGGGGTGTACGGCACGGCTTGTGCGTGGCCTGCGGTCCAATCTCAGCGCTGCTGGTCTGTTGCAACTGCCTCAGGCAGGCATCGTGGTGACGGTAGGGCGCAGGATGCCGTGAGACGGAAATTGACGCCCTCGTTGTTACTCTTGTAACGCCGTGACCAGGTGTCCTGTGTGACTACAGGCCTTCGCTGCGCAGGCCAGCAGTATCGCGGGGGATACCGAAACGGTGCATCGTTACAGAAATTGCCTGTTCGTGCAGGTACGGAAGCAACTCGCGACGTCCCTCCGCAATCACGGGGCCATCGAGAATGACAGAACCGGTTTCGGCAGCCTTTTCATACCAGGCTTCGGAGACGCTGCCCAGGGTACGAACACGCGAGCCGCGGGCAAGCTTTGGTGTACCGTCATGCACTGTTGCATCAACTCCTGCGAGGTTAAGCAGCTCCTGTACGAAAGCCGCGAGTGCGCCCTCAGCAACCCACGTGACCTTCGTTCCGGCACGCAGGCTTGCAATCAGTTCGCGAAGCACCTCTCGCGGCTGGAACCCGTCCCCGGCAAGTACGGTAATGCCGGGCTCAAAGGGGAGATAGCGGAAAATATTCGCCTCGCTGTTCAGCCCCGCATGGTCGTGGGTGCGGCCAAACTCGGTGTCCCACGCCCGCTGATCCAGGTGCGCTGCCTGACGAAGCCAGGCGAAGTTAGCATCGTCGAGAAGCTTCTCGGAGGCTTGCAGGACTGCATTTACCTCCGGCAGCACACTTCCAGACTCCACCGGGGTGAGCTCGTCCGGGTCCGTCCACGTGCCCATCTGTGTTACGTAGTTTGGCCCGCCAGCCTTCGCGCCGGGACCGACAACGGACTCCTTCCAGCCGCCGAACGGCTGGCGTTGAACAACAGCACCCGTTATTCCGCGGTTGACGTAAGCGTTACCCACCTCAACGTGGTCAATCCAGTAACGGATCTCCTCGTCGTCAAGGCTATGGATACCACCAGTGAGGCCGTAGCCAGTGCTGTTTTGCCATTCAATGGCCTCCTCCAGCGTGGAGGCGTGCATGATTCCGAGGACGGGGCCGAAGCACTCGTGGGTGTGGTACCAGCTACCTGGACGCACATTATCCCGGATGCCCGGTGACCACAGCGTGCCCTCCTCGTTCAGCTTCTCTGGTTTCAATAGCCAGGTTTCGCCCGGCTCCAGTGTGGTGAGCCCACGCAGGAGCTTTTCACCGGGCTCTTCGATGAGTCCGTTCATCGTTGTGCGGATATCGGTGCCGGGACCAGGAATGAGGGTGGAGGTGGCGTCGATAAGCTGCTGGCGGATGCGCTCAGATTCTCCCGCAGCGCCCACCAAAATGACGAGCGATGCAGCGGAGCATTTCTGACCCGAGTGACCAAAGGCGGAATTATAAAGATCCGCAACGGCTAGATCCGGGTCAGCGGAAGGGGTGATGATGAGAGCATTTTTGCCGGAGGTTTCAGCCATGAGCGTCATGTGCGGATTCCAGCTGCGGAAGAGCTCCGCAGTCTGAGATGCACCAGTGAGAATGACTGCATCCACATCAGGGTGAGAAATGAGGCGCTTGCCTGCATCGGCCTCGTCAGTTGCCACCAGCTGAACGAGCTCTTGGGGGAGCCCCTGACGGTCAAGGGCTGCGTGGATAGCTTCGACGATTCGAGTTGCACACTGCACCACCTGCGGGGCGGGTTTAAGAATGACCGCTGATCCAGCAGCGAGGGCGGAGGTTACGCCACCAGTGGGGATAGCGACGGGGAAGTTCCATGGTGGAGCGACGACGGTGACGGTATTCGGCGTGAATTCAGCCTGGTGCGCATCCACGGTGAGAGCACTCTGCCCGTAGTACTCGGCGAAGTCGATAGCCTCAGATACCTCAGGATCTGATTGGGTCACCGTCTTGTTCGCCTCATGTGCCATGACAGAAATGAATTCTGGACGGCGGGCTCGCAACTCCTCGGCGACTGCTGCCAACAACTCGGCGCGTCGAGATGCCGGGACTTCGGCCCACTTCTTGCCGTGGATGACTGCGGTTTCAACATAAGAATCCACAGACGCGCTGTCCGTTACCTTGAAGACTTCCTTCGTCTGTGGTTTTTGCTCCAAAGCATCGTCTACCCAGGTCCGATTCAGTTCGAGCGCTGGATCGGTATCCGGCTCGTTATGGAAGCCAGCACGGTGAGTGGGGCGCCATTGGTGGCCATCGGCGATGCGATGCGCTCCGGCGAACACATCCCACCGTTTGGCAACGGAGGTGCGGAAAACATCCTCTTGCTTGTCGATAGGGTCATCGCCCGGGGTCTTCGGCGCGAAGAGGGCGTGCAGGAAGTTTTGCTCGGCCGCATTTTCTTCGAGACGACGAACGAGATAGGACACGGCAACATCGAAGTCATCCTTGTGCACAACAGGAGTGTAGAGGATCTGATCTCCGAAAACCTTTCGCACGGCGGCCTGCTGACCAGGGGCCATCCCCTGTAGCATTTCCGAATCGACCATGTCTGTCACTCCGCGAGAGTGAGCGAGCTCCCAGGCCAAGGCGACAGTGAAAAGATTGTGGCTGGCGACACCGATCCTCACCGCATGGGCGAATTCTGGCTGCAGAATGTAATCGAGTAGTCGGTAGTAGTTGGCATCCACGTCAGATTTGGAGAGGTACGGGGCCTGATGCCAGGAGTGCACCTCGGCTTGCACCTTTTCCATCGATAGGTTTGCGCCCTTCACCAGGCGAATCTTAATTTTCGCGCCACCTGCGGCAACGCGCTCTGTAGCGAAGCGCGCCAGCTGCTCGAGCGCGTGCAGGGTATCAGGAAGATATGCCTGGAGAACGATGCCAGCTTCCAGATCGCGCAGTTCAGGTTCATTGAGAAGCTCAGTAAACAGCTTGATAGTCAGGTGGAGGTCGTGGTACTCCTCCATGTCCATGTTGATAAACACACGCGGGTTGCGGTTGCGGGCTGCGTGGTAGAGCGGACGCAAGCGCTCTTTGAGCCGTTCCACAGAACCCGGGATATCCCACGGATTCAGCTGTGCCACCATCGACGAAGCCTTCACTGAAACGTAGGTGACTTTGGGGTTATTGATGAGACCGAGGGTGAGTTCCGTACGGCGGCGAGCTTCCTCCTCGCCCAGAACCGCTTCGCCGAGCAAGTTGAGGTTGAGTTGTTCGCCACGTTCGGCAGCCCGATCAAGCAGTTTGTCCAGTGAGTCGGAATCAGCATCGAGGACCAGGTGGCCTACGAGTTGGCGCAGTCGCATTCTGGCCAGGGGCATGACGATGGAGGGGAGGATCGGACCGACGAAGGCTCCGGCACCCACAAGGAGAGCATTGATAGTCCCGAGAAAAGAAGCATCGACACCACGGGCGGTGGTACGCAAAGCCTTGGCTGCCACGGCATCGTCTTCAGGTCGCATGACCCTGTCGACGAAGTCCATGGTGAATTCGACACCCTTCTTATCTTGGAGCAGAGCAGCAAGTTGCTGTGTTCCTTCGTCTTGGGCATCTACCTCTGCGGTTTCATGCAACCATTGGTGGGCGCGGGAAACAGCAGCATCGACAAGGGTATCTACATCAGTTGAGCGTTCTGGCCGCAGCTGAGCAGGATCCCAAGCGCGATTGTCGTCGGCGGTGGTCATGATCACTCCTTTGCAAGGGTAATAGATGAGTGCCCGCATAGAGTGGTTATAACTTATGCGGGCTAAGTGATACGCACCACTATAAAGATGTGTGACGAAGCGCACCGTGATTTTTCGAAAATTTTCCTTAAAAAAATCCAGTGGGGGCAAAGTCATATTTTTCGACCTGGGAAAAGTGTGTATATTAGAGACGTTTTTTACCCCCGAATCATCGTGGGTGCATGCCACGGATCGGCTGTCCATGTCTTGTTTTTCAAGCGGAGTGGCATGTAATGGTCACGGTCTAGAAGTAGCGAACGGGCAACTGGCTGTTGATTAACCTGCGTTTTAGGGGGGGGGCATACGTGTATGGGGTTACTGAACCATGGGACGACTTCTAGACCAGCCCGTTTTGGCAATACTGGGTGTGTGGTGGGTACCTGGTAAGAATGACACTATGGTCGCCTACAAATTGCACGGACTCTACGAGCCCTCTGGGGGGCTTTGTCTATGGGTTGAACGGGTAAATGGACACAAGGTAGTGCAACCAAAAGATGTCCCGATGGATACGTTTCCACCCGCGATCGAAAACCTCGTGGCTCGGCATTCTTTCAAGCGAAGGCACAATACGGCCCTGCTTACCCCGAGGGAAAACCAGGTCACGCTGCCCATCCCGACTGCTGCACTGGCACCACGTGAGGCGATCTACTTCCTCGAAGAGGTCTATTCTGCTGGTGTCAGTAGGGGAATCACACACGATCAAAAGGACTCGCTTGCCCCAGATCTATGGTGGCTTGCTGTCATGGTCGTCGGGCTGAGAAGGTTTGTCTATGCCGGTAGGATCGTCGTCCGCTGTTCCTGGCACGACGACGCCTGGTGGCCCGAGTGGGAACTCGTCCGTTCCGTTGAAGCCCGCTCTTGGCTGGCTGCGATGCAGGCATCTGCCCCTGGAATCGTGATCCGAAATGGCCCTCCGGATTTGGCGGAGAACATCGCGCGCCACTGGGTGCACTGGATTGCTAACACGGCGTTGGAATGTGAAGCCGACAAACCGCGACCATACAACTTGCATCCGTTCCTCCAAGCCCTGTTGCAAAGTAGACCACTTGCTCGCTTTTCTCCGAAGCTGGTGACAGCACTCAATGAGTGGAAGAACAGCCTGTCCACCACGGCCGTATCCCTCGTGTTTTTGGTGGAGGAGGCTCCAGAAGAAGACCCCCACGACGAACCGTGGATTATTCGTGCGAAGGTACGAGAGGGAACCGCACCACTCTTGCCTATCCGCACGAGCCAGTTCGACACGGCCATAAAGCGCAAAGTCAACGTCTTACATGACAAGGCCTGTTCGATCACTTCCCTGCTAGATCCAGCAGTACATGGCCGTGGCCGGGCGACGAACCTCGATGATGGTGATTGGGATGTGGGCCTGACCACGGAGGAGATCCTCTCCTTTGTTAACGATGACGTTGACAGGCTGAAAGGAGCCGGTTTCGAGGTACTCTTCCCGCGTTCCTGGACGAGCGCTTCCGTGACCGCAAAATTGCGCACACAGGGGGCTGATGCAGCGCGCGTTACTGGACAGGCCAAATTCGGTCTGAGCAATATCGTCGCCTATGACTGGCATCTTTCCGTAGGAGACACGGAGCTTACGGACATGGAGATGAGAGACCTCATCCATTCCAGCTCTGATTTGGTGAAAATCCGCGGCTCGTGGGTACATGTCGATGGCACCTCCCTGCGCAAAGTGCGGGAGTACATGGCAGAGATCGCCGGTCTGGATATCGACGGCCTGCAAGACAAAATCGAAAAGCTTCAATCGCGCATCGCCGAGATGGAGCGGTCAGGCGCAGATAAGCAGCCAGATACTCCAGATACTAAGGAAGAGTTTGATGAACTCGTCGAGAAGCTAGCAACGGCAGAACACGAGCTCGATCGACTGCTCACCGCGGATAACGTGCAGGGCGAAAGCTCAATTGAACGCATCCGTGCGCTCGCTTTGGCACAAGCCGATAATCAGGACCTGGAATTTACGGGCAATTCCTGGACTGCCGCCTTAGTAGGGTCTGGTGTAAATATCGTGCCGGAGCCCGTCGAAGTTCCGGACACTGTGACTGCCACCTTGCGCCCCTACCAGCAGCGAGGAGTTGACTGGTTGGCGTGGATGTCCTCCATGAACTTGGGTGCGGTGCTTGCCGACGACATGGGGCTAGGGAAGACCCTTCAGGTACTGAGTCTTATCGCCTATGAGCTAGCTCAGGATCCGAACAGGCCACCGACGCTTGTCATCGCGCCGACGAGTGTCATCAGCAACTGGAAGGCAGAAGCGAAGCGCTTCGTCCCCAGTCTCACAGTGGCATTGCACCACGGTGCCTCTCGTAAGACGGGGGAGGACCTTGTAAACCAGGTGAATAGGCTCGACGTGTTGGTGACGTCCTACGGAACGGTGGTGCGGGATTTCCTGGAACTGCAGAAGTGCGAATGGGATCATGTCATCGTTGACGAGGCGCAGGCCATCAAGAACACAGCGACAGCCACGAACAGAGCCGTCCGCTCTGTCCATGCTCGTCAGCGTATAGCACTAACAGGAACGCCGGTGGAAAACCGTCTCTCAGAGATGCGTGCAATCTTGGACTTCTGCAATCCAGGAATCCTCGGCTCAGCGACCTTTTTTAGGAATCACTTTGCTAAGCCAATCGAGCGCGAGGAGGACTCTGATCTCGCCGATAGGTTCCGTGCTCTCACAGCACCGTTTATTCTTCGCCGGTTGAAGACCGACCCGGCTGTTATTAACGAGCTTCCGGATAAGTACGAGCAAATCGTCACGGTGAAGATGACACCCGAACAAGCCGCGCTGTATCAGAGCTACGTCAACGACGTACAGCGGAAACTGGAAGAACAGAAAATGGGCGGAATCCAATACCGGGGCATAGTCCTGGCATCCTTGACGCGCATCAAACAGATCTGCAATCACCCTGCGCACTTCCTTGATGACGGGTCAGAAATGACGCACCGCGGTAAGCACCGCTCTGGCAAGGTGGAGAAGCTGATGGAGATCGTCGATGCAGCGATGCTCTCCAACCGCAGGGTCCTCATTTTTACCCAATACCGCGCCTTCGGCACCATGCTGCAAAAATACCTGGCCGAACGTACAGGAGTGGAAATCCCATTTCTGCACGGTGGGGTACCGCAAAAGAAGCGGACAGAGATGGTCGCGGAGTTCCAGGCGGAAGGCGGCCCGCCAATTTTCATTCTGTCCCTCAAAGCAGGTGGCACTGGCCTCAATCTCACAGCTGCAACAGAAGTCGTGCATATGGATCGCTGGTGGAACCCCGCGGTGGAAAACCAGGCGACGGATCGCGCGTACAGGATCGGCCAAAATAGTGACGTGCACGTGTACAAGATGGTGGCCGCCGGTACGCTGGAGGAGAAAATCCAGAAGGTGCTGGAGGATAAGACCAAGCTGGCTGGCTCCGTTGTCGGCACAGGTGAGGGCTGGATTACCGAGCTCAACCCCCAACAACTCAGCGAGCTGATGGCATACCGTTCAGAGGCAAAAAGGACCGCGCAGGATGTCAAACGATTCTAGTGGCCCGAGGTTTCCTGGAAACGTGCCGGGCAAAAAGAAGGCACGGCCGTCGCGGGGCAACGTTATCTATGCCAATTTCCGAGGCAATCAGGAACATAACGACGCAACTTCCCTCCTGGACAAGCTGAGGGCGGAGCGGACGCACACACCGAAGGATGAGTTTCATCAGCCTGTCGCCAAATTCGTGATGGACTCCGTGCAGCGTCTTGCAGATTCTGGGCGTGTAAAGCGTGGAATTATCTATTCCATTAACGACCACGTTCTGCCTAATATCCATTTTGATTCCGACGAGGTTCTGGCCTACGTCTCCGGTTCCCAAAACGATCCATTCGAGGTGAAGATCGTTTTCCCGCGCCGTTCTCCAGATGAGATTGCGCGTCTGACTGAGATCCTTGCGGCGGATCCGCTGCTGCTCGACGAAGGGGTAATTGACGGAGAAGTGCTCGACATCGTCGCAGCAAAACCGGATGAAGGATTTTCCTACCGGTGTACATGCCCTGACCCGGCCTATGTATGCAAGCACATCGTTGCCGTATCACACCAGCTCGCGCTGATCCTCGAAGAAGATCCGCGGAAAGTGTTTGATATTCGGGGCATCGATATCCGCGAGCTTGAGCAGTCGGTTTCCTCCTCAGTAGTCAAACTCTCCGAGCGCAGAGCAGTGGAAAGCTCGGAGATCTTCTGGGAGGGCGGCACAATCCCGGATCTTCCGCGACCGCGCACCGCCCTGGCCATTGAGGACGGTGACGACAAGTTCTTGCACCAGGCGTTCAGGGAGATTTCCTACTCCACCATCGATGAGATGCGTGCGGTCAGCGATTTGGAGGATTTGTACTACGCCCTTATCGAGGACGACTACTAGGCTTCCCTCCCTGCCTTCAGCAGTAGCCGGCGCGCCGGGGATTTGGGCTCACCTAAGCAGAAAGCAGTGGGACAACGGTCTTCCCGTGTTTGAATCGCGCCGGCCGCGTGAGGAGAAAGCTAGGGCCTTGACATTATGTCCGCGCCGACCGTGAAATATGCCATCTGCCTCGGATTCACAATTCGATAGCGGCGCGTCGGCAGCCGGCGGAGCAACGAATAAGCACACAAACGAAAAGCGCGTTCGAAAAATCGAGCAGCCGTGTGGATGCCGTGCGTAGGGTAGAAGCACACATACAAAATTACGAGTGAAATTACACGAAACACTAGCTGGTAAAGGCACGTGGACTGCAGGGATATCCGTCAGTCCCAGGTGTCGGGCTGCTGGAGAAAGGAGAGGTCAGTGAAGTATTCATTTATCCATACCTCAGATTGGCAGCTGGGTATGCGACGGTGGTTTCTGGGTGAGGAAGGACAGGCACGTTACAGCCAAGCCCGGATCGATGTCATCGAAAAGATGGGGCGGGTAGCCCATGAGAGGGGCTGCGGTTTTATCGTCGCCGCCGGTGACAACTTCGAATCCAACATGGTTTCAGACATCACCTTTCGGCGTGCGGAGGCTGTTTTCGCTCACCTCGGAGTACCGTTGGTGTTGCTCCCTGGCAACCACGATCCGGCCTCGCCGGATTCTATTTTGTCCAGGCTTTTAGAAGACTCTTCAGCAGCTAAGCAGTCTGTGATTGTCCTTGATACAGCCGAACCAGTCGAGGTTATCCCTGGGGTGGAGGTCGTCGGCGCGCCGCTGAAGTCCAAAGCCCCCGCTTCCGATCTCGTCGCTGAGGCGTGTGCCGCCCTGGAGCCGATCGGCAGCGAGGGGAGCGACTGTCTGTCGCGTGTGCTGCTTGCCCATGGGCAGGTGGAATCGCGCAGCAATGAGGAAGAACTAGCGCTCATTAGCCTAGATTCGGTCAACGCAGCGATCAGCAAACGCGTCGCTGACTACGTCGCGTTTGGTGATACACACTCGACCATGCAGCTTGATGAGCGCGGTCGCGTGTGGTTCAGTGGCTCGCCGGAGCCCACTGATTTTCGGGAGATCCCCGGTGGGGGAGGAGAAAACGCGTCGGGTAATGTCCTCCTCGTTACGGTGGAAGTGCCCGATCACCCAGAGTCAGTAACCGATTCAGTGGCTGCGGATGCAGTGACCGTCGAGGTGGAGGCCGTGCCCCTTGGCGTGTGGCGCTTTGAGGCGATTACCCGTCACGTTGACGGGACGGATGACGTAAAACACTTCGTCCAGGAGCTCGAGGCCTATCCGGATAAGCCACATACCGTCATCAAATATGCTCTCAATGGAGCGGCCTCCCTGACGGATCATGACTATCTAGCAACGGCATTGGAACGGCTGCAACCACAGTTCGCAGCGTTGTACGAGCGGGTGCGGACACACAACCTGGCGGTGGAGCCCACCGAGGAGGACTTAGATTCCGTCGAGCTCAAGGGCTATGCGCGGGGAGCCTTCGACGAGCTGCGCGACGGTGCGAGCGAGGGCGATGCTGTAGACGCGCAGGCATTGAAAATTCTGTACAGGATGACGAACGCGGGGTAGGAAAACATGTACATCACATCACTTGCGGCTGAATACCTCGGTCCGCTGACGTCTTTTGAGCTGAAGGACATCAACCCGACCGGTGTCACCATCATCCATGGTGACAACGAGAAAGGTAAGTCCTCCATTATGCAGGCTGTGAAGATCGCGCTGACGGAAAAGCACACCTCGTCAAAGGGATGGATCAAAGCTCTTGCAACTGCCGGAGCGGGAGAAGCGATTCGCATTCAGCTCGGCATGAACATCGACGGTGTGGATGCCATAGTCAAGAAGAGGTTGCAGGGCGGTGCCAAAGCAGTGTTGCAGTTTCCCGGCTCGACACGTCCGACGGTGACCGGCGCGGATGTGCACGGCGAGCTGGAGAAGCTCCTCCAGGAAAACGTGGACCTCGATCTCGCCCACGAGCTTTTTATTGAGCAGGGAACCATTGACACGCAGGTGGATGCGCTGGCGTTTTCCTCCGTACAAAAGGCTCTGGATAGTGGAGCAGATCATCCGGCATCCGGCGATGCAGACCTTGTCGCCTCCGTGTGGGAGGAAGCAAAGGAGTACCTTACAGGTACCCGCGCGCTGAAAAAGTTTATTAAAGATGCGGAAAAAGATGCCACAGCTGCGCGGGCGCGGCACACCGAGCTGAAGAAACAGGCTCGTGCGATGGAGGACACCGTCGAGAGCATCACTCGTCTGCGACGGACGATCGCTGGCCATCACGATTCCCTTCCCGCACTGCGTAAAGATGTGCAGGAGTGGGAAGAGAAGAAGAAGTCCCTTGCGGAATTGGAAAAGGCTGTCGGACAGGCGACCTCCGCAGCTGCCCAAGCACGCCACCGCTCAGACAGTGTGAAGAATGCGTATGAGCAGCGTCGAAAAGTAATTGAAGAAGCTACTGAGCGGAAGCGCACCCTCGCCCAGGACACCGAACAGCTAGCCGAGCTGGAGCAAAAGGCGAAAGGCATCGCCGAAAAAATCGCCGAGGCGCAGGAAAAGAAAACCCGCGTCCAGGAAGCAGCGAAAAAGGCGCGAGCCGCTGTGCGAGCAGCCGAGCGTGCGATTGAAAAACAGTGGATGGTGGCGGAGCGGGATCGGCTGGCCCGCATTGTGGAGAAAACACTGGAGCTCAAGACCGCTATTGGTGAGAAGAAGGAGACCCTAGCTGCTGTAAGCATCAGCACGGCCCACCTGCGCGCATTAGAAAAGGCGGAGTCCGATGTGGAGGTCGCTCGAGCTACGCGCGAGGCAGCGGTGGCTACAGTCATCCTGCACAATGAAACAGATGACCCACTGATTATCCGGATCGATGACGAGGAACGTACGCTGGGCGCGGTGGATTCCTCAATCCCCGTGGCATCCACACGAGTGGTGCGCTACCAGGGGCTTCGCGCGAGCATTCAGCCTGCGCGTGGTGCCGATAACCTCAACGAAAAGGTGGAAAAAGCAGAGGAAAAGCTCGCCGACCTCTTGGAAGCTGTCGGGTGTACCTCTGTCGAGGAAGCTCGGGCGATTCATGACCGTGACGAAGCTACACACCGGGAGATTGAAAAACTAGAGTTGCGTCGCCAGGAAATCGCCGGCGATACTTCGCTCGAATCGCAGCAGGACACGCTGAACCAGATTAATCGCACGTTGTCCGAACAAGAACGCGACTCCTCGGACGCGGGGGACGCTGCATCTGAGACGGAAGAACCAGCGGGTGCCGATGATGATTCGGCTGATGCTACAGCCGACACCGATATTGAGGCGTTGCGAGAACAGGCTGATGATGCTGATCGCCAGGTGGAGATCGCAGAAAGCGCCCTTGCTGCATTACAAAATGCCACCGCACCAGTGGATTATGCCGTGCACAAGAAAGCTGTGGAGCGCTCTGAGGCGGAGTACGCGCGCATCGCTGAACGGGTGGCGAAGGAAGAGGAGAAGCAGCCTCTCGAAGAGTTGGTGGAGGCGTCTTCTACCGCTGCGTCGGAGGCCTACGAGGCGGAGCAGTTTGCTCAGGTAAAGGAGGCTGAGCTTGCCGACGCTCAACCTGAGCTCATCGACGGTCGCCTCGACGTCGCCCGCTCTAAGGTCGAAAACGCCGTGTCGAACTGCCAGCAGGCGGAAATCCAGTTGGCGGCTAAAACAAGCGAGGTGGAAAGCGCTCGTGGCTTAGCTGAGGATGTCGACGAGGCAGATGCAGAAGCGCGCGTTGCCGAAGAAAAGAGCTCGCGGCTATTGTTCCGAGCAGAGGTCTACGATCGGTTGCTTACTGTATTGGAGCGGCACAAGAAAGAGGCATATGATGCCTACGCCGAGCCACTGACAAAGGCGATCAACGATTTGGCGATGGTGATCTTCGGCCCGGACACGCGGTTTACCCTGGACGAGGACATGAAGCTTGCTCAGCGTGTAGAAAACGGAATTGCCATTGGCGTCGATCAGCTATCAGGAGGTGCGAGGGAACAGCTGACGCTTATTGTGCGTCTCGCGCTCGCCGAAGTCGCCGCGAGAAACGGTGAACAGGTGCCGATCTTTATCGATGATTTCCTCGGTCATTCGGACCAGCGGAGGTTGGATGACATGGCGGCACTCATCAACCGCATCTCCTCTCGTCACCAGATTTTTATTTTCACGTGTTTCCCCTCCCGGTTTAGCGGAGTGCGCAACGCTCGTACGGTGTCTATTGATGAGCTCACTGGGCATTCGCCGGAAATAACCTTCTAACGCCACTGGAGAATAGCCCGAGAGTCGAATAGCACAGAAGGCACAGAGAGGCAAAAAGAAAACAACAAAAGGGTGGCCTGCTGCAAAAGCAGGCCACCCGTCATGCGTCCCAGCGGCGCTAGGACTCTTCCACTCTCTTATTAGGAGTTCTTGATTGCAGAGCCCTCGATGACGATGTCGATCTTCTCGCCAACGAGCATGCCGCCACCGTTCAGCGGAGCCTGGAAGTCAATACCGAAGTCCTTGCGGTTAATCTTCGTGGAAGCCTCGAAGCCGAGACGGTTGTCGCCGTTCTGATCCTCCTGAACACCGAGAACCTCTACGTCGAGGGTAACCGGCTTGGTAACGCCCTTGATGGTGAGGTCGCCGGTAACGGTACCCTCGCTGCCGTCGCCAACCTCGGCACTGGTGATGGTGAAGGTGAGCTCCGGGTGGTTCTCAACATCGAAGAAGTCAGCGCTCTTCACGTGCTCGTCGCGCTGCTCGTTAGCGGTGTCGACGGACGCAGCCTTGATGGAAGCGGAACCCTCAACGGCGCTATCGTTCACGGAGAAGGTGGACTCGAAATCGTTGAACGCGCCGTGTACCTTGGTAACCATCGCGTGACGGACGGTGAAGCCAACGGTGGAGTGGACGGGGTCAATGGTGTAGGAACCGTTCAGGTGGGACATGAGAAAAACTCTCCTTCGCTTGATGTGTCTGATATGTGTTTGGTGTTCTTTTATCCGCGGGAAGGAAAGGTTGTGCAACCACACCGTTTCCGGTGTTTCCCTGTGCGGTGATGCTCAGTATACACAAATATAGTGACGTGTCAACAAAAGCTTTCTTCGGTGCGCCTGATTTTTGCTTTTGTGTCGTGTGACCTTAAGGTGTGGGGTATGACTGAACCCCACTGGCTTACAGACGATGAGCAGCACCTGTGGCGTCTTCTCCTGGATGCCGAGCGTGCAGCGAACCGCTGCATTGAAGAAACCCTCCAGTCCGGTCATCAGATCACTGCGCCGGAATTCTCCGTACTCGTGGCACTTTCAGAGGCGGAGAAAGGAAAACTGCGCCTTAGGGATTTGTGCTGCCAGCTGCGCTGGGATCGCAGTCGTACATCGCACCAAGTCACCCGCATGGAACGTCGCGGGCTGATTGAGAAGTGTAAGTGCGAAGGCGATGCTCGCGGCGTGCTGGTGAAGCTCACGGACGACGGAATGAAACGCCTGAAGGCGGCTGCACCCGATCACGTGGAAAGCGTTCGCCGAGTCATCTTTAACAACATCGATGACGACGATGTGGAAGTACTGACGCGCTTTTTCACCCGAGTACGCGATTCCTACAAGCGGGACTAGAAGCTGTTTATCTGCAGGAGAACCTGGTCGTAGCACGCTCACGCGCCGGTGGGAAAGGCAGGCGGAAAGACTACGGGAAAAGCAATGGGGGGAGTGAATAACAAAAATGCACCGCGTGACGCGGTGCATTTTTCGTTGTGCCCCCGACACGAATCGAACGTGCGACCTTCGGTACCGGAAACCGACGCTCTATCCCCTGAGCTACGAGGGCAACGCTATAAAAGTGTAGTCGCCGTCAACGAGCCAACAAAATCCCGTGGCTACCACGGGGGAGGGACATGTACCAGTGATGACAGTAGGCGTGTAGGAGGGGATTGCCACAAACGAATAGGGACTGGCCGTCGTGGCCAGCCCCTGGGAGAACAGTAGCGCCTTTTCTGCTTAGCGCTGCTGTGCCTTGAGAGATTCGATCGTGTTATTTGCAATCACGGGGGTGGGTAGGCCAACGGTGACGTACTCGGTGGATGCCCTGCCCGTGGCGAAGTAATCAACGACGACCTTGTCTACGTCTGGGTGGTTGAAGCCGAGCCAGCCGTGGTTGTATCCCTCAACGGTAACGACCTGGCTGTTCATGCGGTCAGCAAGAGAGCCATAGAGACTGTAGGGAGTCTGGGGGTCGTGCGTTCCCTGGATCTGCAGTGGGCGCTCAACCAATCCGAAGCCGTCGAGCGGAATCCCCGTCACAACAGGAGCAGTACCATTGCAGCTCATGCCCGAGGCTACAGAGTTTGCGGCAAGCCAGAAGATGTCGCCAATGACAAATGACGTCCACAGTGCTGCGGGGAGAAGAGTCGGATTTGCTCCGGAGAGGTTTTCGTTACAGATCATGAGTCCCTGCATGATCTGGGATTGCATAGCGAGTTCCTGAGCCTCTTCCGGTCCCTGCACATCCTCCATCGTTGGTGCGGGAGTGAACCCACCAATCATGGATGCAAGGTATCCCCAGGCCCAGGACTGTGGCATAAGAATGCGGGACAGGCCGAGTGTCGGGGAGATGGACTGGTTGCCACCGTTAATGAGCTGATTGAAGAAGTTGTCGGCAACCGCCTTGTGGGGTGCAATAGCGTTGTTGACAGGGATGAATGCCGGATCCATATCTCCTGGCTGTGCCGCTGGTGGTGCAACCGACGGTGTCGTGCCTGACTCTTCGAAAACCTTCTTAGCCCAGGCGTTATAGACCTTGAGGGGAGTATCCCCGAGGTGGTACATCTCGTCGTTATCGGCTACCCAACCGAAGAAGGTGTACAGGTTATCTAAGTACAGCGGAGACTGGGCGAGGAGGATGTCGCCCCAGAACGTTTCCGGGGGAAGACCGGAATCGAGGACGACCTTTCCTGTGTGCTCCGGATACAGGGTGGCATAACGGCTGCCAAGAACGGTGCCGTAGCTGAGCCCGATGATATCGATGCGATTGATTCCTAGCGCTGCGCGGACGGCCTCCCAGTCTGACGCGTTGTTGTCCGTGGTGAGGGAGGTGGCGTAACCGGCGTTGCAGTAGTTACGAGAAATCGCGCCACCGGAGCTTAGCTGCTCTGTAATCGGCACCGCTGCTGCGCCTTCCATATCGCATTCGACGGGTGTCGAGCCGGCTAGTCCGCGCGGTTCCACTCCGACGATGTCATAATCACGGCGGATTTCTGCGGGGAATTGAAAGACGGGGCCGCCCAGGGTGGCGTAGTTTGATCCGCCGGGACCACCGGGGTTGTAGAAAATCGTGCCCTTCTTCGCTCCTGTGGCGGGGAGCTTGATGAAGCCGATGGAGATTCGCTCGCCATCCGGGGATTCACGGTGAAGAGGTGCGTCGGTTCGGCCACAGGTAGCATCCTCTCGGATGACTGTCTCTGGGCAGTCCTCCCAGGTCACAGGTGAGGCGGAAGCGACGGTGGCGGCGGGAACTGCGAGCGCAAAAGCTGTAGTGGCGCTGGCAAGGCTTGCTACCAGTCGACGGAGCACGAGATGTCCTTTCTTCTCGGTTGAGGGGCTTCAACTCATTGTACTGAAAGGGAAACACATGCGAATTTCAAGCAATCAATCAGAAAGTAGAAAGCATCGGGGAAGCGCAGCGGATAGGGAATCTAGGGGTAGCAAAAGCCCCCGCTCAGTTCAAGCTGAGCGGGGGCTAGAGAGCAAGAGAAGAGAAGTGTTACTTCACCACGAACACGATCAGCGTGCGCGGACCGTGCACGCCCTCCACGCGGGAGAGCTCAATATCGCTGGTGGCCGATGGGCCGGACACCATGGTGATCGGGGTGCGGTGATCGAGACGATCGATCATCTCCGGCACCGAGTACACAACCGAGTCAGGGCGGACGATGCACAGGTGAACGTCGGGCACCAGGGTCAGCGCGCGACGGCCGCACACGTCGCCGGACTCGAGGCAGATCGTGCCTGTCTGAGCAGCAGATACCTTGGAATCGGTGACTACGGCATCGACCTCGTTGAGGAGGCGCGGATCCGTGTCATTACTGTCCGGGGTAGCAGAGCCGTCAAACTTCTCAAAGAGAGAAGCATCCAAGCCCGGTGCGTAGCGAACATCCTTGGCACCGCGCTCATTCAGCACGGAGCAAATCTCAGAAGCAAGATCAGCTTCGCTGACCTCATGGACGATTGCCTTGTAATCGTCCAGGCGACCGACGAGAATCTCGCGCAGTTCCTCTGCGGGCTTGTCCCACTTGCGGTGGTAATCGCGCGGGATCGGGCAGGCCTCCTCCGCCTTGCCGGCAAGCTTGTTTGCATTGTGGATACGGCTAAGAATTTCCTTCTTGGCCTCTTGGTTCTTGGCGGCATCAAGATGGCGTTGCATTACTTGGACTCCTCCTTTGAGCTGTGCTCACGCTCGGAGCGGAGCAGTTCCTGTGCTTCCTCGGTGTTGAACCATTCGCGGAACGACTTCTTCGGCGGAACTGCGCTGTCGCGCATATCCGTCCAACCGGACAGGAAGCTCGGTAGGTGCTTGATCTTGCCGTCGAAGCCACCGAGGATACGGCCGAAGGAGACAACGCCGGTGATGGCGTTCCACAGCTGTGGCTTGCCCCAGACGAGCTTCATTGCCTGCATGAGCGCGTTCTCGATCGGCGGTGCGTCCTTTTCCACCTTCTTGTTGCGGAGGTCGAGGAGGGTTTCCACGATCGGGATACGAACAGGGCAGACCTCGTTGCATCGGCCACAGAGGCTGGATGCGTACGGGAGGTACGAGTTCGGGTCGTTGTGGTCCTTGATGCCTGTCAACTGCGGGGACAGGATCGCGCCGATGGGACCCGGGTAAATGGAGCCGTAGGCGTGACCGCCGATGCGCTCGTACACCGGGCACACGTTGAGGCAGGCAGAGCAGCGGATGCACTTGAGAGCCTCGCGACCGGTCTCATTGGACAGAACAGCGGTACGGCCGTTGTCGATGAGCACGATGTGGAAGTTCTCCGGGCCATCGCCCTCGGTTACACCGGTCCACAGAGAGGTGTAGGGGTTCATGCGCTCACCGGTAGAGCTACGCGGCAGCAGCTGGAGGAAGACTTCGAGATCTTGGAAGGAGGGGAGAAGCTTCTCAATACCCATGACGGAGATGAGCGTCTTGGGGAGGGTCAGGCACATACGGCCGTTACCCTCGGACTCCACGATGGTGACGTGGCCGGTCTCTGCGACACCGAAGTTGGCGCCTGAGATGGCGACCTCCGCCTCCATGAACTGCTTGCGCAGGAACAGGCGGCTAGCCTCGGCGAGCTCCGGCGGATCGGAGGACAAGGACTCGTCCGTGGTCGGCATTTCGCGAACGAAAATGTCGCGAATCTCTGCGCGGTTGCGGTGGATAGCCGGAACCACGATGTGGGAGGGCTTGTCGTGGCCGAGCTGAACGATGAGCTCTGCGAGGTCGGTCTCACGAGCGGAGATGCCGGCCTTCTTTAGGGCGTCGTTCATGCCAATTTCCATGGTGGCCATGGACTTGATTTTCACTACCTTCTTGGCACCGGTGTCCTTCACCAGGCCGGTAATGATCTCGTTGGCTTCGTCGGCGTTGCGGGCCCAGTGGACGTGTCCGCCGTTGGCGGTGACAGATGCCTCGAACTGCTCCAGCAGCTCGGCCATCCGGGCTCCCACGTCACGCTTGATAGCAGAGCCGGCATCGCGGAGCAGCTGCCAGTCATCGAGCTCATCGACAACGCGCTGGCGCTTGTTGCGGATAGTCGTGGTGGCGTTGTGCAGGTTGCGACGCTGAGTGACTTTGTACAGGTCCACGTGGGCGTTTTCGAGGAAGTTGTGCTCGCCGCGCAGCGCACCGTTCTTATCGGGTGCGAACGGGGGCATCTTGGGCTTGCCAAGGAAAGTGGTCACAGCATTTTCTCCTTGTCGTACACAGCGGAGGTCGGGGTCCACGGGTGCTCCTTGGTAGAAGCGAGGATCTCGGCCATATGGACGGCGCGGATGCCAGCGTGCTGGCGGGAAAGAGTGCCGCCGATGTTCCACAGGCAGCTTTGGTCGCCACCGGTGACGTACTCTGCGCCGGTTTCACGGATGTGGCGGGTCTTGTCGTTCACCATTGCCGCAGAAACTTCCGGAGCCTTAATGGAGAAAGTGCCACCGAAGCCACAGCACTCTTCAGCGTTGGGGAGCTCGACGAGGTCGATAGCTTCCACGTTGCGGAGGAGCTGCAGGGGGCGCTCGCCAAGGCCAAGCATGCGCTTGCCGTGGCAGCTGGGGTGGTAGGTGACGCGGTGGGGGAAGAAAGCACCCACGTTTTCAGTCTGGGCGACGTCGATGAGGAACTCGCTCAGATCCAGGCTCTTCTTAGTCACCTTGCTTACACCGTCGCGCAGGGCTGCAGTGCCGTACTGCTCAGCAACCTGCGGGTGCTGGGAACGCACCGAGTGGATGCAAGAACCACTGGGGGCGACGACGTAATCGATGGATGGATCACTGAAGGCGTCGACATAGTTTTCCACCATGGGGACGACTTCCTTGCGGTAACCGGTGTTGTAGTGCATCTGCCCGCAGCAGGTCTGCTCTTCTGGAACGACTACTTCGTAGCCGAGACGGGAGAGGATGACCGCCGTAGCTTTCAACACATCGGGGAACATAGCGTCCCCGATGCACGTGTTAAATAGAGCGACGCGCAATTGCAGCTCCTTACTCTTGCTGGCGAAACTGCTCCTCCGGATGTTGTGGCCTCTCCGAAGCCCGACCGTGTGAGGTACGTCAGACATCTAGAGTGCAGTGAATGTCACAGTCGATTCTAGTGTGGAATAGGGCAAAAAATCATCTCAATATACCGTTTCACCTGCAGTAATTAAGAAACTAATGCGTTGCGTAAATAGTTCCTCTGCAGGTTGTCGGCTTGTTTGTTGGTGTCTGAGGTCAGTCCATTTTCACTTTGATCAGACCAAAGTGTGAAAAATCTCTCATTTTAGGCCGGAAAATTTTCACCTTACATTGGTGTGATGTTTAATAGGGGGTAAGGAAAAGTGCGAAAAATGTCGGACTATGAAATGGTCTGATGTTTACTTCTTACCCCTAAATTTGCGTCATCCGGTCCTGCCAACCAGGTTGGACGCTATTGAAACGCTATTGAATATGTACACCCGTTTGAATATGTACACCCGTTGATCTTTTATTTAAGGAGCGTGAAATGCAACACACCCTCTTCGCAGCGGGGGACTCTGTAGCCCACCTGGCGCAGACCTTCCAGGCCGATACGCTGTCCGTGGCGAACAACACGTGGATTACCGCGTTGGTTGGCACATTGCCACTCGTTGCCTTCTTTATCTTCCTCATGACGCTGAAGTGGAAGGCACATACCTCGGCCATCGGCGCCGTCATCGTTTCGCTGGTTCTGGCCATCTTCGTCTTCGGCATGCCAGTGTCCTACACGATTGCCTCGCTCGGGCAGGGCGTGGCGTTCGGTCTCTTCCCAGTGGTCTTCATTATTTGGATGGCCGTCTGGTTGTACGACCTCACCGTGTCCTCCAACAGGTTTGAGGACCTTCGTCTGATCTTCTCTAAGATCGGCCGTGGCGATATGCGCGTGCAGGCCATGCTCATTGGCTTCTCCTTCGGTGGCCTCCTTGAGGCCCTCGCCGGCTTCGGCGCACCGGTGGCGATTGTCGCCGCCATGCTCCTGTCGCTGGGCATGAAGCCGATGAAGGCTATCATTACGACCCTCGTTGCCAACACCGCCCCCGTCGCCTTCGGTGCGATGGCAATTCCGGTGACCACGGCAGCGTTGCTGACCGGACTGGATCAGCGTGAAGTCGCCGGCATGACGGGTCTGCTCATGGCCACCATTGCAATCATCGTCCCCTTCATCCTGACCTTCATCATGGACGGCGTGCGTGGCTTCAAGCAGGTCTGGCCGATGGCCCTCGTCCTGGGCATCAGCTTCGGTGGTGGCCAGTACCTGGCAAGTAACTACTTCTCCTACGAGCTCACCGACGTTGTCGCCTGCTTGCTCTCCCTCGCAATCGGCATCGGCTTCCTCCGTGTGTGGAAGCCCACCACCCCTGAGGATCAGACCAGCCAGGTGGACACCTCCCGTGCCCACGAGATGGACGGCAAGCGTACTTTCCTCGCCCTGTTCCCGTACCTGCTCGTCGTCGTTGTCTTCGCGATCGCCAAGCTGTGGACCCTGGGCATCAACATCCCGAAGACCCTCGCCTCCACGGACATCAAGTTCCAGTGGCCGGTCATCGGTGGCAACCTCATGAACCCGGACGGCTCCGAGGTCACGGGTACGCTGTACAACTTCAACTGGCTGTCCAACCCCGGCACGCTCCTGTTCATCTGTGGGCTCATCACGGTTGCCGTGTACTCGGCATACACTTCCAAGGCGTTCCCCATGAGCTTCGGCCAGGGCTTCGGTGATCTGGGCAAGGGCGCCTACAAGATGCGCTTCAGTGCCCTCACCATTGCCTCCGTTATGGGTCTTGCCTACGTCATGAACTACTCCGGTCAGACCGCAGCGATCGGCGCGGCTCTTGCTACCGCGGGTACGGTCTTCCCACTCATCTCCCCGATCCTTGGTTGGGTTGGTACTGCGGTCACCGGCTCCGCAACGAGCTCCAACGCACTGTTCGCCAAGATGCAAGCAACGGCCGCCGGCGAAATCGGTGCCGACCCGGTTCTGCTCACGGCAGCCAACTCCGGTGGTGCTGTCATCGGCAAGATGTTCTCCCCGCAGACGCTTACCATCGCAGCAACGGCCGTCAACATGGAAAATGGCGAGTCCAAGATTATGCGCAAGGTGTTCCCGTACTCCATGGGTCTCCTGGCCTACATCTGCATCGTTGTCTTCCTGTTCTCCCTGGCATAAAGCCAGCGGTTAGTTTTCTGGCCACGTAGCTGGTCACACGTGCCTCACCTTCGGGTGGGCACTTTTTTATCGGTTTGATGTCGGGTTTGTGTGGGCGAGGAAACACGCGCGGTAGGTGCTGCCACCCAAATCGTCATATCTCCAGCTACGCGGTAAGATCACAGACCATGACTCCAGTTGATCTTGCTACTTTGGTAAAGAAAACCGCAGAATCGATCCTCCCGGATCCCAGCATCCTGCCCTCGAAGGTGACTGTTGAGCGCCCCCGCAACCCCGAGCACGGCGACTACGCCACGAACGTCGCCCTTCAGGTGGCTAAGAATGCCGGGATGAACCCGCGCGAACTGGGGCAGAAGCTTGCCGACGCCCTGTCGGCCGACCCGGCGATTGAGTCCGCCGAGATCGCTGGTCCAGGCTTCATTAACCTTCGTCTCAACTCGGCCGCTCAGGGCGAAATTGTTGCGCGAGTGCTCGAGCTGGGGGAGCGCTTCGGCTCTTCAGACGCTCTGGCTGGCACGAAGATCAACCTCGAGTTTGTCTCCGCTAACCCCACCGGCCCCATTCACCTCGGTGGCACCCGCTGGGCGGCCGTGGGCGACAGCCTCGGTCGCGTCCTCGAGTTCTCCGGTGCGGACGTGACCCGTGAATACTACTTCAACGATCACGGCGGACAGATTAACCGCTTCGCGCGTTCTCTCGTCGCTGCAGCTAAGGGCGAACCTACCCCGGAGGACGGCTACGGCGGAGCATACATCAAGGACATCGCCGAAGCTGTGCTGAAGGAAGTCCCGTCCGCACTGGAAGGTACGGACGAAGAGGTGCAGGAAACCTTCCGCGCACACGGCGTGGAGATGATGTTCGACCACATTAAGAAGTCCCTCGCGGAGTTCGGTACGCACTTCGACGTGTACTTCCACGAAAACTCCCTGTTTGAATCGGGTGCGGTTGACAAGGCCGTCGAGAAGCTGAAGAACAGTGGCGAGCTGTACGAGGCGGACGGTGCCTGGTGGCTTAAGTCCACGGATTACGGTGACGATAAGGACCGCGTGGTGATCAAGTCCGACGGCAACGCCGCCTACATCGCCGGTGACATCGCCTACGTGGCCAATAAGTTCGACCGTGGCCATGATCTTGCTATCTACATGCTGGGTGCCGACCACCACGGGTACATCGCCCGCTTGAAGGCGGCAGCGGCAGCGCTTGGCTACGATGCCGACCGTGTCGAGGTCATGATCGGTCAGATGGTGAACCTGCTGCGCAACGGCAAGGCCGTGAAGATGAGCAAGCGTGCCGGCACGGTTATCACCCTCGATGATCTCGTCGAGGCTATTGGCGTTGATGCTGCCCGGTACTCCCTCATTCGCTCGAGCGTGGATTCCACTCTCGACATTGATCTAGACCTGTGGGAAGCACAGTCCTCTGATAACCCGGTGTACTACGTGCAGTATGGCCATGCACGCCTGTGCTCGCTGGCACGAAAGGCCGAAAACGTCGGCGGTGGCGTGACCGATACATTCGCAGCTGATCTCTCGCTTCTCACGCATGAGCGCGAGGGCGACCTCATCCGCACCTTGGGCGAATTCCCCGCAGTGGTGGCATCGGCAGCGGAACTGCGTGAGCCCCACCGCATTGCCCGCTACGCGGAGCAGCTGGCTGCGACCTTCCACCGCTTCTACGACACCTGCCACGTCCTGCCCGGCCAGGATGAGGATGTCCAGCCGATTCACGTCGCCCGCTTCGCGCTTGCCATGGCTACGCGCCAGACGCTGGCCAACGCGCTCGGCCTCGTCGGTGTCACCGCTCCGGAGAGGATGTAGCACGTGGTCGACTCACGTCTCATTCCTGAGACTTATGAGCGTGGCTTTACTCAGCCGGCTCCATGCAGTCTTGAGGAGTTCAACGACCTCCCCGCGCATGTGTGGCCGAAGAATGCTCACCGTGAAAGCGACGGCTCCGTCAGCATTGCGGGAGTGAGCCTGACTGATCTTGCACGCGAATACGGCACCCCGCTATTCGTCGTCGACGAGGACGATTTCCGCTCCCGCTGCCAGGCAATGGCAGCAGCCTTCGGCGCGGAAAATGTGCACTATGCGGCCAAGGCCTTCCTAACCAAGGCGATTGCCCGCTGGGTCAATGATGAAGGCCTGCACCTGGATGTGGCCAGCCTTGGTGAGCTCCAGGTCGCATTGGCCACAGGCTTCCCGGCTGCGCGCATCACCGCGCACGGGAACAACAAGACCGTTTCCTACCTGGACAAGATCGTCACCACAGGAGTGGGCACTGTTGTCCTCGACGCGCCGGGAGAAATCGGTCTCCTTGACGAATGCGCCGCCCGCGCAGGCGTGACACAGAAGGTCATGGTCCGAGTAAAACCAGGCATCGAGGCGCACACACACGAAATGATTGCCACGGCACACGAGGATCAGAAGTTCGGCTTCTCCCTTGCCTCTGATTCCGCGTATGCAGCGTGTGAAAAGGCCCTCGACGCAGAGCATCTCGACCTCGTCGGCCTGCACTGCCACGTGGGCAGCCAGGTGTTTGATGCGGAAGGCTTCTCCCAAGCTGCAGAACGCGTTTTGTCTCTGTTCGTCGAGCTCCACGAGAAGCGCAACGTGACACTGACCATGCTAGATCTGGGCGGTGGCTTTGGCATTGCCTACACCGCTCACTCCCATCCCCTGAACGTCGACGATGTTGCCCAAGACCTTATTGCCCGTGTGGAACGTCGCTGCGAGAAGCTTGGTCTTGATGTTCCTCGCATCATGGTTGAGCCGGGTCGTTCCATTGCCGGCCCCACCACGGTCACCGTGTACGAGGTGGGACAGGTGAAGGACGTGCACGTGACGGATCGGCAGACACGTCGCTACATCGCCGTGGATGGTGGCATGAGCGATAACCTACGTCCAGCGCTTTACCAAGCTGAATATGACCTCCGTCTAGTGAATAGAAAGGCCACCGGTACGCCGATCCCGACCCGCGTGGTGGGATCCCACTGCGAGTCCGGCGACATTCTGATCACCAACGAAGCCTACCCGGATGACATTGCCACCGGTGACCTCGTCGCAACTGCTGCCACGGGTGCCTACTGCTATGCCATGAGCTCCCGCTACAACATGATGCTGCGCCCTGCCGTTGTCACCGTCAAAGATGGCAAAGCTTTCCTCATGGTGAAGCGCGAAACCATCGAGGATGTGCTCAGTAACCAGCTCTAGAGCTCTAGAAGTGTGTGCTGGTTCTGGCAGTCCAAAGCCAGTGTTCTGAGGTTCAGCGCTCTGGGGGAGCTTCGAAGGCAAAGTCACCAAAGCTCGCCTAGAGAAAGATAAAAGACCGGTCTACCACCAGCGAGGTGGTAGACCGGTCGTTTTCGTTCGTCACCTGATCATCGAAAAGCTCCAATGAGCGAGGTATGAGCCTTGCTCGATCGACTTAGAAGAGCAGGTGAGAATCCTACATAAAGTCAGAGGATGCGGACGGGAAGTTCGGGATCAGGTTGCCCTGGATCGTCCCATGGCGAACGAGGAAGTTGTACACGTAGGCGATTTCAGCAATCCATGCTGCAAGGCCCACGGCGGTTAGAGTCCAGCCGACAATTTCGTAGACCGATTGTGCGGCGGAACCATCGGCAGTCTGGCGAGCAGTGGTCACAGAAGCTGCAGGAACTTCGTCTGCAACGGCAACCGTTGTGCCGGAAACTGCAACCGCGCATGCCGTAGCGGCTGCAAGGAAGCTGCGAGAAAGTGCAGAGCGCATGAGTTTTTTCCTTTCGTATAGCCGTTACAGAACCGGGAGGTTCGGCTCGATCTGACCAGGGATGATGCCACGGCTGACGAGGGCGTTGTAGATGATGCCCCAGAAGCCACCAGCGCTCAGTGCACCGACGAAAATAAACACACCGGTGTAGATCGCGTTTAGGGCACTGTAGCCGATAGCGTTACCTGTCTGAGAGCCAGCTGCCTGGCGGTAGGAGGTGTCCGCCGCGGGAAGTTCATCTGCAGTAGCGGGAACGGCACTCAGCACGAGTGCAGCGCTCATTGCTGAAGCAATTGCTGATCGTTTCAGGCTCATAAGAGTTCCTTTCCATCGTTGATTTGTTACAGCTTGCAGTTTACGAAACCAAATACCTATTTGTAGTACGTAAATAGCCAACAGGCAGACAACTAGCAGCTAAGCATAAGAAAATGCTTAGAGGAAGTTCCTTGCCTGCGCAAAAGTGCGCGCAGTGTGAATTGTGAAATTTGTCATAAAACTACAGGGGTAAGATTTATAGGCACCGTTTGGGGGTGAAGCTGATGGTGGATCTAGCTGTGCGCTGTGGCTTCTCGGCGGAGAAGTGGGGTGTTAATAACTGTGCCTAAGGATAATGGGAAGCTTCAATGATTGTGGATTGAGTGGGGCCTGCATTTTGTTTGATGGGTTTTCGTGTATAGAAAAGCGCTCCGGAGCAATTCAAACAGAACTGCTCTGGAGCGCTTTTCTAGAGATGTTTTACCGCTGGATTAGAAAGATTCAGCGTATGTCGGAAAGATTCGGTGCTAAAGAGAACCGGATTCCGAATGTCAGGTGAATTTAGAGACCGAAGTTTGGGAGTGCCTGGCCAATGGTCACCATGGAAGCTGCGGCGTTGAGGACGGCAAGCACGAGAACGACGATGCCGACTGCAAGGCCTGCGTCGAGGACGATGGCGATGGTCTTTGCTGCGTCGTCGGTGGTGTTGGAGAAGCCCTTGCCGAAGATGCTGTATGCGATCTTCTCGGAGGAGGATGCGCCCTTGAGTAGTTCGTCCTGTTCCTTCTTCTTCTTGTCCTTCTCGGCCTTTTCGGCTTCGGTCTCGGAGCTCAGCAGGTCGAGGAGCTGGCCTTCAACCGGGCGGTTGGAGCCCTCTACCGGATCCTTGCCGTCGGAGCTGAGCAGGCCCATAATGTCCTTGACCTTTTCGTTCTCGGACTTAGATTTCAGCTTGTCGGCCAGTCCTTCAGTCACCGGGTCGGTGAAGGTATCGGCAGATGCGGCGGGGGAGGCGGAGAAGGCGACGGCGACGGCGGTGGCGCCGGCGACGAGGGTCCTGGTTACCTTACGGTTCACGTGAACTCCTATGGAAGTAGGTTGGAATAAACAGAGTAGAAACTAGCACACATAAACAAAACAGCATAACAACCGCGCAAAGGTGTATCTGACACTTTGTTTCCCTGTGTAAAGTTTACGTGTAAAGCATACAGGTACATACAGGAAATTGTCAGAATTGCACCTTTTTGTCCGGGGTTTGTGTTACGTGATTGTGGTGTGATTGTGGGGCCGTGGTGTGTGGGGGTGGGTAAGGGGTGGTGGGTGTTGAGGGCTTAAGCGGTCGTGCGCAGCTGGGATGTGTAAGGGGTGGATAACGGTCGCAATGTTAGACCGCTTGGTCTATAGTTGGTTGAAACAACACGTTTAAGACACGAGAAAGTTGAGATCAGCATGACTGCTAACGTCCGTTCTGCTTCACCTCAGTACAACCCCGGCAAGGGGGAGGGGTCCCCGGTAGGAATTGCCCTGTTGGGACATGGAACCGTCGGAGCTCAGGTGTTGCGTTTGATGGACGAGTGCGCAGACGAGCTCGAGCACCGCATTGGTGGCCCCCTGGAAGTGAAGGGTGTCGCAGTTCGAAATATGGAAAAGCACCGCGACTCGGTTCCCGCTGACCTCCTCACGGATGATGCCTACAGCCTGATTGAACGCGACGATGTCGATATCGTCGTCGAGGTTATCGGTGGTATCGACTACCCGCGTGAGCTCGTGCTTGCAGCGCTCAAGGCCGGGAAATCTGTTGTCACGGCGAATAAGGCACTTGTCGCTGCTCATTACCAGGAACTTGGGGACGCATCTGACGAGTCCAATGTTGACCTGTACTACGAGGCAGCCGTCGCGGCAGCCATCCCCGTGGTCGGCCCCCTCCGCCGTTCCCTTGCCGGTGACCGCATCAAGTCCGTGATGGGCATCGTCAACGGCACGACGAACTACATCCTTGATGGTATGGATTCCACCGGCGCCGACTACGATGAGATGCTGGCTGAAGCCACCCGCCTCGGTTACGCCGAAGCTGATCCCACCGCCGACGTTGAGGGCTACGATGCTGCCAGCAAGGCTGCGATCTTGGCCTCGATCGCATTTCACACCCCCGTGTACGCCAAGGATGTACACCGCGAGGGTATTACCAACATCAGCCCAGACGACATCAAGGCCGCGCAAGCCGCAGGCTATGTCATCAAGCTGCTCGCCATCTGCGAGCGATTTAAGAACAAGGAAGGAAAAGAAGTGGTTTCCGCACGCGTTCACCCCACACTCGTGCCGCGCAGCCACCCGCTGGCTAGTGTGAGCAAGTCGTTCAACGCAATTTTCGTTGAAGCAGAGGCAGCTGGCCGCCTCATGTTCTACGGCAACGGTGCAGGCGGCAACCCGACTGCCTCCGCTGTCCTCGGTGACATCGTCGGTGCAGCCCGCAACAAGGTGCACGGCGGTCGTGCCCCGGGCCAGTCCACGTACGCCAACCTTCCCATTGCGGACTTTGGCGATGTCTACACCCGCTACCACGTAGATATGGAGGTGGAGGACCGGATCGGTGTTCTCGCCGACATCGCTAAGATCTTTACCAAACACGGCATCTCGCTTCGTACAGTGCGTCAGCACCAGGGCGAAGACCACGCCCGCCTCATCCTGGTTACGCACACCGCGCGCGAAGAGGATCTGGAAGAAGTGGTAAACGAGCTTAAGGGGCTGGATGCTGTGCGTGGTATTGAGTCTGTCATCCGCTTGGAGGAGTAGTAGTGGCTGTAGAAATTCCGCAGGGGACGAAAGTCCATGTGCGTGTTCCCGCATCGTCGGCAAACCTTGGACCCGGTTTCGATACGCTCGGCATCGCATTGTCCATGTACGACGAGATCGATGTGGAAGTAATTCCATCGGGACTCGAGATTGAGATTCATGGTGAAGGTGCAGAGACTCTCCCGCGTGACGGCTCCCACCTTGTTGTGCGCACCATTCGAGCAGGGCTGAAGGCTGCGGATGCGACCGCGCCCGGTTTGAAGGTGACGTGTTACAACACGATCCCGCAGGCGCGTGGGCTTGGTTCTTCTGCTGCTGCTGCGGTTGGCGGTGTCGCCGCCGCAAACGGCCTTGTCGGTCACTCCCTGACAGAAGAGCAGGTTGTCCAGCTGTCGAGTGCTTTTGAGGGGCACCCGGATAACGCCTCTGCATCCGTTCTCGGTGATGCGGTGGTGAGCTGGACCGATGTGCCTGTCGACGGCCAGACGCTGCCCCAATTCCACGCGGTAGGCATCCACGCGCACGAATCCATCGACGCGACGGCGTTCATCCCGAGCTTCCATGCATCAACAGATGCTGTGCGAAAGGTGCTCCCAAGCGATGTCACGCACCAGGATGCGCGTTTCAACGTCTCCCGTGCGTCGCTTCTAACCGTTGCCCTGCAAAGCCATCCGGAGTACTTGTGGGAAGCGACGCGTGACAGGTTGCATCAGCCATACCGCGCCGATGTCCTCCCCGTCACTGCCGAGTGGGTAAACCGTCTCCGCAACCGCGGGTACGCCGCCTACCTGTCGGGTGCAGGCCCCACTGTCATGGTGCTACACACGGAGCCGATTGCGGATGCGATTATCTCCGCCGCGCGCGAGGACGGCCTGCGCGTTGAGGCTTTGCACATAGCTGGTCCCGTGGAAACGACAGTTGTAGCCTAGGAGCTAGAACTAGGGTGTGAACTAGGTTCTGACTTAGTCCTAGCAAAAGTAGCCACCCGCTTTTATATTGCTGAGGCTGGTTCGGTGATGACAGATCACCAAACCAGCCTCAACGTTTGTCATTATCACAAGCGGAAACGGGAAATGGGGGAATTCTTTTCGGGAATCGCAACGGCCGGTAACCCCAGCGGGTTACCGGCCGACTGTTATGCAGTTAGTGGTGCGTGGACACCGTAGAGCGGTATGCCCGCTGTGGCGTGCCCCGTGCCTTTGTAGGCTCCTACCGCGGGTACACGCTCACTGCTAGAGCCTTTGCCACGACGATGACGCGTGTGCCGTAGTCGAGTGGGAGCTCCGCGAAACTGGCGGGTGTAATCGGTACGGTGACCTCGTTTTCTCCGGCGATCGTGACCGTGACATTGATCTTTCCACCAGAGTGCGCGATTCCGCAGACCACGCCGGGCCAGTGGTTTCGTGCTGATTCGGGAGGTTGCCCCGGCTGCTGATTCTCGTAGTACAGCCGCAGTATCGTCGACTCGGGAGGGAACACAGCCACGGCTGCAGAACCTGGTCGAAGTTCATCCCAGGAGACATTTTCGCCCGGAACACCGGACACCTCACTGAGGGCGACGACACCGTCCCTGGCGTAGGTAATCGTTCCCGTGATCCGGTTAAGGCCGGTCAAATCGGCGACGAACTGCGTCGGCGGTACACGGAGAGTATCTTCCACAGGTGCGTGGGCTGCAACCTCGCCATTCTCAATGACAATGACGGAGGTAGCAAGAGCGCAAATGTCCGTGGGGTTGTGCGTTACGAGCATCGTTTGGCGATCCTTGCTCACAGCATGGAGAACCGTACGCCACGCCGACGCGCGAGAGACATCGATGGCTGCCAGGGGCTCGTCGAGAAGCAACCGCGCCGGCCGGGTGGCGAGCGCACGAACCAGGGCGACATGGGCTGCCTGCCCACCGGAAAGAGCAGGGACAGGAACATCGGACAGATCCGACAAACCCGCGGCAGCAATCCACTCGTCCGCATCGGGTGTCACCATCGCCAACGCCTTCTTCACCGTGCAGGTTCGAGGCAGACCCGGGTTTTGGGTGAGCAGGACACCGTCGAGCGTCCGCATGTACGTCGTCTTGCCGGCACCATTCGGTCCGATAACTGCGATGAATTCTCCGGCGTGGGTGGTGTCCTTCGGTGCGGAAAGCTCCCGCACGCGATCGACATCGATGGTGCCAATCGTGCGCACCGTAGGCTTGTACGACTGCTGGAGGAGCGTGGGTACGGTGGCCAGGAGCAGCACGACGAGTGCAATGCCGATGAGGAGAGCAGCCATAACAAGGGCACCATCCTGATCGATTTCTCGCTCCAGATAGATGCCCAGTGGCAACGTGCGTGTGCGTCCCGGCAGCGATCCGGCGAACGTGATGGTCGTACCGAACTCGCCGAGTGAACGAGCAAAAGCCAGGCCAGCCCCGGTTGCCAAAGGCGCGGCGATGGCGGGCAGCGTGATCTTATTCAAGACCGTCGACTTGCTCATCCCTAGCCCCAGGGCGGAACGCTCAATCTCCTGGTCCATCGTGCGCAGCGCGCCGTCAACGGCGACAACAACGAATGGCAGGGACACGAAGATGTGCGAGGCGACAACGCCCGGGTAGGCGAAAGCGAACTGTAAGCCGAGCGCATCCAGCAGCGGAGAGGTAATACCGCGCCGGCCAATTAGGGCGGTCAGTGCAAGACCACCGACGACCGGTGGCATGGCCAGGGGCAGCAGCACGAAAATACGGATGAGCTTCTTTCCTCGCAGCATCAATGCGATCGGGATGCCGAGAAGCGTGGTGATGACAGTGGACCAGGCGGCTGAAGAAAAGGTGATGGACACCATCTCCAGCGTCTCTGGCCGGCTGACGATCTCGGGGAATCGAAGCCAGGGGACACGGATAGCTAACGCAACAATGGGCCCGATCAAAATGATCAGGCCCACCCACGCTAATGGCTTAACGAACCGGGCTGAACCCATACTGTTCCAGAACCTCAGCGAACTTATCGGAGAGCAGGAACTCCTTGACCTTCGCTGCCTGCTCCGGGTGCTCCGCGCTCTTGGTCACGGCAACGGGGTACTCGTTCTTCTCGTTCTCAGCGCCAGGGATCGGAACGGTGATCACTGCGTCGGCGGCCGAGATGGCATCTGTGGAGTAGACGAAGCCGGCGTCAGCCTCGCCAGAGGTGACCTTGCCCAGCGTGTCCGTCACGGAGTGCTCGAGGGAAGCGAACGGAATCTTCTTGTCGCCGACGAGAGCCTCGGTGACACGGCCGCAGGGAACCTGCGGGTCACATGCGACGACTGCGGCACCGTTGTTGGCCTTCTCCACGAGAGCGTCGATGGAGGTGATTTCCGGAGCGGTGGTCACGAGGACGAGCTCGTTCGTGGCGAAGACCGTGGGCTCCTCAACGAGGTCCTTCTCCACAGCCTGATCCATGGCCTTGCGGTCAGCAGTAATGAGCAGGTCGCCAGGTGCGCCTTCCTCCAGCTGAGAAATCAGCGTAGAACTCCCGGCGTTGTTGAACTCGACGGGGAACTCATCGGAGATCGCATCGTTCAGCACGCGAGTGGAAGCAGCACCCATGATGAGGATCTGCTCCTGGGTCTGGTTATCAGAAGCCTGGGTGGAGCTGCCGCTCGTTGCCGAGTTGGTCTCGGCACTCTGTGAGCAGCCTGCCACGGCAAGCGCCGCCATCAGCGTAGTTGCTACTAGTTTCGTTGCCTCATGCCCCACGGGACTGAGCCTCCTTATCTTAAACCGGCCGGGTCTTCCTGGGGTTATCCCCGGGGTTATTCGGCCGGCAGTTGTTGCTTCGTCTGACCGTTAAATCGTTTAAACAGTTTCGGTCTCGATACGTATCCTACCGGAGGGGCATCTACATGCACGAACTCTATGAGTAGGTACTCATGTGGCGGAAGAGATGGGTGCGCAGTAAACACCTGACATGGCTAACGAAAATGACGTCCAAAGCTTGAAGAGCGGGTAAAGACGTAAAAGCGAATAATAAAATCCAAACGCAAAATCGGGGGGTGTTCCTATATAGTTTGTCAACTCGGCGGGTGCGGTTGATGGGGGTGCATTGGTTGTCTGCGTCGTCGTGTTGATGTTGTTTTTCGAGGGCATGCTGATGAGCCGATTGTGCTTTCTGCGCAATCGGCTCGGGTGT
>JALFAQ010000058.1 GCA_022772305.1 Corynebacterium glucuronolyticum | reverse complement strand
ACACCCGAGCCGATTGCGCAGAAAGCACAATCGGCTCATCAGCATGCCCTCGAAAAACAACATCAACACGACGACGCAGACAACCAATGCACCCCCATCAACCGCACCCGCCGAGTTGACAAACTATATAGGAACACCCCCTAAGCGAACCCAGCTGCCCGAGGAACTATCTGCTGAGGTCAGTGTCTTCTTTGCCACGTCGACAGCCCACGTCATCGGCAACGAATTGGCTACCACCTCCAGCGCCCGGGGCATGTTTTCCGGCGCTACAAACAGTCCACACAACAACAGCTGAGGCCCAACAAAGATGGCATGAACTGCACAGCCTGAAACTCGTTTTCTGCGAATGCACTGGCAAGGAGACCAAAAGCGATGCCAAATAACGCGCACAGGAACGCTACGAGGAGGAGCGACCCCCAATTTCCTTCAATGGATACGTCGAAGACTGGGATGAGCAAAATTCCCAGGATCGGGGACTGGAAGAAAGCGAGGATAGTGAATACGACCGCATAGGAGACAACAAGACTCAACTGCGTTAGCGGGGTTGTAAAAACCCTTTCCATGGTGCCACTCATCCTCTCACGGCGCATGACGACTGAGGTGACGATAAACATCATGAGCATGGGCAATATGACAAGCATGATGGGCCCAATGCGGTCGAACATTCCCGGGTGCCCCGGTGTCGTGGGAACATCAACGAAGATGTAGTAGACCAGGGTGAGCAGTAAGGGCGGGATGACGAGGACGAGCGCTACCGTGCGGGGATCATGCTTAAGTTGAGCGACGATTCGCCCCATGGTTGCTGCTGTAGTTCTCATTTCCTGTCCTCCTCGATGAGCGCCAGGAACGCTTCTTCTGGACCAGATGAGCTCGTTCTCTCCATAAGGTCTGTCAGCGGTTCGTGAGCAAGGAATCGCCCGTCCCGCTTGATGAGTGCACTATCGCATCGGGTCGCTTCATCCATCACATGGCTAGATATGAGAAGCGTCCTGCCGTTTTCAGCCAGCTCACGGAAGAAGACCCACAATTGGTTGCGCGTGAGCGGGTCGAGGCCAACAGTCGGTTCATCGAGGACCAATACCTGTGGCTCCCCCACGAGCGCGCAGGCGAGGGAGACTCGACCGGCTTGACCGCCGGAAAGGTTGCGGACCTGGCGGTCAGCGTAGTCAGTGAGCTGGACGCGATCACAGGCGACCTTTTCATCCTCAGCGCTAGCTCCTACCAAACGTGCGAAGTAATGAATGTTTTCTTTTATGGTGAGTTCTTTGTATACAGACAGGGATTGGCTGGTGTATGCAACCTTTTCCGCAGTCCTGGACTTCCTGCAGGCTCTCCCAAGACAAAAATAGATCCTGAGGTTATCCGCTGCACCCCCATGATGGCGCGCATGAGGGTGGTCTTTCCACAGCCGGACGGACCGACGAGCCCGGTAATCGTGCCTGCAGGAATGTCACAGTTGAGCCCTTTGAGCACCGGCTGCCCACTGCGTTTTATATGGTTTAATATGCAGGTCATCAACGCGGATGGCTACACTCGCACCATGCTTTCAACATGTGTTATGTGTTGAATTTTACGTAGCAAAACTCCGCACTGCAACGGGAAAACAAAATCCCCACCACAAGATGGAGAGAAAATGAGGCGCACGCAGGTCACACGTGTACCTCTGAGCGGAAAAGATTGACGAGTTAGAACCGGTAGCCGTTGTGGAAGGCTTCCTGTTCGTTTCTGTAGGCCTCCACAATCGATGGGTTAACAAGAAGACAGATTCCTGCACCGAAAAACCGCGCCATAGGCGCGGGATTCGAGGAGGTAAGCCCGCTGGCGCACCGATCCAATTCCCCGAAGGAGCCGCTAGCCGGCTCCTCCCCCGGATACCCCGACGTATAGATACTGATCATCATGTTCCGATCGGGATCTCCCTGAAGCAAGTTGATAAACCCTTCAATGGGCGGCCAGATAATCTGGGACGAGGCGTAGAGGAACTGACCTTCGGGCGTGTCAGGGTCATAGCCTTGAGAGGACTGAGCGGAGGCTATACCCGCGGTACAGGCACAAGCCACAACAGCAGAAAGGGAACCACGCGCGATAGCTGATCGTTTTGTCATTTAACCGATGCTACCAGCACGTAGTGCCCTCGTAGTGCTCTGGCACGTGAAAAAACTACTTACCCAAATCGATAACGGCAGCTGTTGCCTTCAGCGATTCTGCGCAGTCTTCCAACGTCTCCTGTGGCACCTCACTGTCGACGCGGAGGACGAGAGTGGCATCGGAGGAATCCCTGTCGATGGACATGGCAGCTGCAAGAATGTTGATGCCGGTGGCGCCAAGACGCGAACCTGCCTTGCCGATGGCCCCCGGGTGATCCTCGTAGCGGAGAATGATGTTCTTGCCCGTTGCATGGAGGTCGAGGGGACGACGGCCGAGTGTGATGATGCGCTCTTCCTTGTCGATACCCGTCAACGCGCCCTTGGCAGAGTACTTCGAGCCATCCGCAGCGATGACGGTCACCTCGAGCGTCGACCGGTACGAACGAGCCTGCGGTTCCGTGTAGGTGGATACGGTCACATTGCGTTCCTTGGCGATGCGCGAAACGTTGACAAAGCTGACATCCTCATCGACAACGCGGGAGAAGATACCACGTAGTGCGGACAAGCCGAGAGGCTCAATATTCTCGTGCGAGATTTCGCCACGGGCGACGATTTCCACCGTGGTCGGTGCCTTATCCAGGACGGCCGAGGCGATGAGTCCCAGCTTGCGAGAGAGGTTGAGCCAATCCGAGACCTCCTGCGACGGACGACCGCCAGGAACGTTAACGGCATCGGGCACCAGTTCCCCGGCCAGCGCCATGAGGACAGAATCTGCGACATCACTACCGGCACGATCCTGAGCTTCGAAGGTGGACGCTCCGAGGTGCGGAGTGACTACAGTTTCAGAAAGCGCAAACAGCGGAGAATCCGTGCATGGCTCCGTCGCGTACACATCGAAGCCCGCGCCACGAATGCGGCCTTCGTTGATTGCGTCGGCGAGCGCCTGCTCGTCGACAAGTCCGCCACGGGCAGCGTTGATGATGATCTGCCCCTGCTTGGCGCAGCTCAACAGCTCACGATCAAACATCCGCTCCGTCTCCGGAGTCTTCGGCAGGTGAATGGTGACAAAGTCGGACCGCTCCATGAGGTCGCGGATGGGAACCAGCTCCACGCCGAGCTGGGCTGCTCGCGCCGGGTTGGCGTACGGGTCGTAAGCGAGAATCTCATCTACGCCGAAGGCAGCGATGCGCTCAGCGAAAAGCTGACCGATGTGGCCAAACCCGACGATGCCGATGACCTTGCCATAAATTTCCACACCCTTGAACTTGGAGCGCTTCCACTCACCATCGCGCAGCGTCTTATCCGCTGCGGGGATCTGGCGGGCCGTGGAAAGCAGCAGTGCGAGTGCATGCTCGCACGCAGAGTGGATATTGGATGTGGGGGCGTTAGCCACCATGATACCCTTCGCCGTTGCGGTTTCCACATCGACGTTGTCCAAACCGACACCGGCACGCCCGACGATTTGCAGGTTCACTGCTGCATCGAGAACTTCTTTGTCTACCTTGGTTGCGGAGCGTACGAGCAGGGCATCAGCTTCGGGAATGGCTTCTAGGAGAGCGTCACGATCTGTGCCGTCTACCCCACGAACCTCAACATCAGTTCCCAGAATCTCCACCGTTGACTGGGACAGCTTATCCGCGATGAGTACGACGGGTTTACGCTTAGGCATGTCTCTCCTTCACTACAAGCACCACGGAACGTATAACTCACACAGTGGTGCATATTTTCATCTTGTAATGAACAGATAATAGCCCACTATTCGCCCAATGTGAACCCCTTGATTAAATCGGAACGCTACTGGTAAGACACAAACCAGGGCTGAGGAACCACCGTAGTCATCGTCTGCTCAGGGGTGAAGGTGGGCATATCCTCATCGATGAAATTCTTCCATGCCATGAAATACCTGGGGTCCAAGTCCTGACGGAGTACATTCCACGTGTCGCGTTTTTGCTCTGGGACACCATGCCCATCCGCGTGAAGGACAAAGGCGAGCTCAGGATGTAAAGTGTCGATGTTTTCCCGGTCTGGGAGCATCGCCAGCTGGAACTGGTGTAAGACAAAGAGTTTTTGGGGAAGATTTTCCCGTTCAACAAGCTGCGCCAACCACTCGGACACCTCGTTTATCTCCGCAGCATCCGCCGAGCCAATTCGCTGCATGGGCAGCTCATCGGGGCCGATCCGCCACTCTGAATCGAGAGCAAGCCCGACATTGGGACGCTTCAAGAGCTCCTCGTACAGCTTAGCTTGCTCCAGGAATGTAGCACGGCCGGGTTGCAGATCAATGACGGCGTAGCCACCGGCGTCGGTGATGGCATCGATGTAGCCCACCAGCTCCTCGGGCGCTGACTCGTTGGAGAAGTTTCCATCCGGGCCTGGACCACCCGAGGCAACCGTGGCGATGATTTCGAAAGCGGGGATGACTGGCTCCTTAGAGAACTCCTGGTATTGCGCGACCAGTTCTTTCACTCGCTCCACAGATTCGGCCGGAGGCTGCTCCCCCATGACACCGAGAACGGGTGTCAGCTGATGCCCGTAAAGGGCAACCATGCGCTGGCCGGGAAGCGCCAGCGGCGTTCCTGTCGCCAGCGTGGGCCGCTCCTTTTCGCCAAAACGAATCTCCTCCGCCAGGAACTCACCGGTACCGAACGCACTGCCCAGCGCGATGAGTGGCCGGTCTGCAAGACCGGCGACAAGCTCCATGGACTCCTTGGAGATACGCGGATCCGGGTACGACAGCACGTGTACCTCTGCACCATAGACGCGCGCGTTGGCAATCGCTGCTACGGCTGTTCCCGGCCAGGCCAGCACAACCGGTGCCATGCCACCGTCGCGGGCAGACTGGATGGGAAACGCGTGCAACGCAGTCCGCTTGGCGTGCGGATCTTCCGGGGTCTTCACCAGATGTGGAGACAACGCCTCAAAGGACGGCACGAGCTGTACGGTATTTTCGGCTCCCAGCCCGGCGACAGCACTGGCCACGTCTTCCGGTGCCTCCACCGGCACACGGTCCAGCTTGAGAGCAATGAGCTCCTCGATTCCCCGGTCGGTGAAGTCGTCGGTGATCACCGTCGTCTCTGGATTAATCCCCGTGAGGTCGGCATCGCCGACAGCAAGGACAGTATGGGCACCAAGGCGGCCCAGCTCATCAATAATGTCCTGCCGATTTTCTGGGGTCATTCGAAACATCGGTGCGTAGGATGCCACCGACAGTGAGGCACCGCGGAGCTGCTCGTTCATCGTCAGACCGGTCACAATTGCCGTCTCGGATTTTTCCAGGAACATCTTCGAGGACGAGACACCGGAGAAATCTTCGTCGGACAGCACGTGCGGGGTGGTGGGGAAACGCTCGTCCACTGTCCGCGACGTGTTGCGAGCCTTCGCTTCCGCAAACAGGCCCGTGAGTTGGGCTTGGGTGGTCGTCTCCGCAGCAGAATCGCCACCATCGGAGGCGCACCCGGTCAGGGCTATGCCAGCGACGAGGATGGTGGATACAGCGAGGGCAAGGTTTCTACGGACGGACAAAGACCACACCTTTCACAAACGAGACCACCGGCACACACAACCGGCGGGCAAACCAAAAAGAAATCAACTGTTCCACGGTGCCAAAACTACGCGGAAATAGCAACCATGCAGCGCGTAAGCGTGACCGGCAACGGCGACGAGCAGACGTCGAAAAGCAAAAAGGGTCGACGAGCAAAAATCGCCGGCCCTTCGTGCGTGCCGTTTACTTCAGAAAAGCATCAGGACCTTCGAAGCCACCGCGGAGGTCGGACTCATCCACATCGTGGATGACCTCCTTGCCCATGGCTTCCTCCACCATCTTCACAAACCGCTCGCGACGGTCAGCGAAGAACTTGAACGGCTCACCCGCCTGGAGAAGCTCCGGATCCAGCAGATGCGTTGCCAGCACCTTGTTAAACTGAGTCTGATCCATGAGGGACTTGCCCATCAGGCGTGCCAGGTACCGCGCAGGCGAGGTTCCGGCGCGCACAACCTCGGTACGACGAGCCATCGGCGTGAGGTTAAGAACCGACTCTTCCAGAACGCGATCCACACCATTCTCCTCGCACCAGGCACCAGGGAAGATCGTGTGGAAACCGGTCTTCATCTCGAAGAAGGTGTGCTCCGTAAACGGTTCGCCCGTGCGCCAATCACGCGCACCTCGCGCCATGAGCAACGTGTAGATCGCCTTGTGCACCGGCGAATCACGGCCGACGGAGTAGAGACGGGACTCGTTGAACGTTGCGGACTCGACGGTTGCCGGCTCCGGAACGGTCTCGTCACCCTCGGCACCGGCTCGCACCCAGCGCGTCACCTCGTCGCAGTCATGCGCAATGCGAGTGGTGAGAGAGTGGGAACTGTACAGCTCACCGAACACACCCGACCAGAACCAGCGGTTCATGCGGTCGACGGCATCCTGGGACTCGAAGACCTCGGGAGTGTCGGACAGCAGCGCCAAGATGACGGTGATGGGGATGAGCTGCTTGGGGAACGGAATCTGCTCGGCGGTAAACATGCCACGAACAGTCACGAACTCCGCTGCGGACTTGATGCCCTTGCGCACAGACTCGGCGGCCGGGATGTAATCGTCGAGGGTCAGGCGGAGAATGTCCTCGCGGTGTCCACGAGCGTGCCCCTTGTTCGCCGTCATATACAGGGCGACAGCGGTGAGGAAGTCGGTGCGATCCAGATCCTTGAATACCGGGTGTGCAGCAAGGATCGAGCGCGTGCGATCCCAGTCTGCCTTCAAATCGAATTCTGGATCCTCTGCAGCAAACACAGCGGTAAGCAGTTCGAACACGTCCATCTGCAGGCCTGCGGAGTTTGCGTGCGCGAAGATGGAACCGATACCGGCCTGAGCAGTTTCGCGATCCAGGCGGATGACAGGGATCTGGTAGCCTGCCAGTGGCTTGACCACCTTGTTGTTGAACTCCTTGACTTCCTGGCGCTGCATATTGCCCGTGGAGGCCATATCCAGAAGCAAGTCTGTGACCTTGTCGGTCAGGAGGGTGGAGATCGGCACCGCGTTGGCCTTCAGGTAGGCCTCATTGTTGTCCAGCGGGAAGTCGATCTGGGGGCCGAAGTGGCTGCGGACGTGGCCCTTTTCGTCCACGGAGAACACAGCCTCGTCGGGGAGGATATCGGAACCGGCGACGCGGTTGAGATCCACGAAGAAACGGCGCTTGATCGGCTTGGAACGCGAGTCCACCGTCTTCACAAAGCCGTCACCCTTGAGGGTGTGGTACAGCGATGTGAGGCGCTGCTGGCCGTCGAGGAGCAGCAAACCGGGGTTGTCGTTGATATCCGGCGCGCCATCGATGGGGCGCGGGCGGAAGCGGATGGGGACGTGCCACGTCTCCAGCGCCATGAGTGCTCCTACGGGGTAGCCGCGGAGGACCGTGACGACGAGCTCACGGATCGCATCGAGGTTCCATTTATATCCTCGCTGAAAATCCGGAAGCTGAAGATCACCTCGATCAATGCGCGCGAAAAGATCGTGCAAACCATAACTCGGTGTTGAAAAACCCATGGCCCTAAATCTATCTTCTTTCGCCTACGGATGCAGCTCGCCCTCGCACTTAGCGTGCTCAGGCATCTCCATCTGGATGGTCGAATGGTCTATTCCCATGTTTACTAGTTCGTCGTGGGCTGCGTCCAATACAGGGTGGTGCGGACTATCGGTGACGATGTGACAAGTCGCAAGGAGTGATTCCCCATCGAGTGACCAGACGTGGAGATCATGGACGGCAATCACGTCCGGCAGTTGAACGAGCCGGTCCCTGACCTCTTTCACGGATACTGTCTCCGGCGCGTGCTCTACGAGCACACCGGCGGAACTAAATACCAGGCCCACCGCCCGCGGAACGATAATCAATGCAATGAGGAGCGACGCTATAGAATCCGCCATGGTAAAGCCTGTGAACTGGATGATCACGCCGGCGACGATGACAGCCACGGATCCCAGGAGGTCGCTCAGGACGTGCAAAAGCGCTCCGCGCACGTTCATCGAGTCACTGGCAGAGCGGTTGAGAATGACGGCAGAAACGACGTTGGCCAAAAGACCGACGACCGCCACGACAAGCATGACACCTGTGTGCACCTCGGGATCCGGGGCCATGAACCGCATGATTGCCCGGATGATGATCCACACGCTGATGGCTAGCACCACAACAGCGTTGATGAAAGCCGCCAGCACCTCAAAGCGCTTGTTACCATAAGTCGCCCGCCCAGAGGCTTTCTTCTGGCCATACCAACTGGCAACCAGCGCAAGGATAAGCCCTGCTGCATCGGACAGCATGTGCGCCGCATCAGATAGCAGCGCAAGCGACCCGGACACAACACCGCCGACGACTTCGGCAAAGAGAATTGTTACCGTCATTGCGCAGGCAATACCAAGCGCCCGCAAGGACGCACCCGCATGGTGATGATGGTGGCTATGCCCTGCCCCGTGCCCATTGACATGATCGTGTTCATGGTCATGACCGTGCGCATCCGCGTGGTCATGCGTGTCATTCGCGTGGATGTGACAATGCGAATGGTTGTGAGCTTCCATCGAATCTCCTAACCCTCATACTTTCACTACAAAACTAAGGATACCCTTTCTTAGATGTCGGACGTTTCAGCAACCCCGATAGTTGCGCCTGTCACATCCTGCCCGTCGACGATGTAGCGAGCATGCGCCCACGGTTCTATTTGATCTAGGAAAGGGATCTCCTCTTTTTGCCACTCATCGAAGAAGGTCGGGGCCTCTCCCCTGTCAATGCATCGCTGTAGCTGTGCCTCCATGTCTCCGGCGATCCAGATGCTTGCTTCCCAGCGGAAATCCGGCCGGATGATGCCGGTTCCTTCGATTATCACGACGGCCACGTCTGCTGGAACACGGATGGACCCCGCCCTGTTGTGGGAGACCCATCCCGGTGGCCTGTAGTCCACGGCGAGACCTTTGCGGAGGGGAGTAACAATCTGGCACTGTAGCTCGTCTGCCCAGTCGAAGCAGCTAAAGTGTCCAGGACACATCATCGACGTGTACCACCGCCGCACCAATCTCGTCCGCGGTCCGTGCAGCAAGCGTTGACTTCCCCGCTCCTCCCCGGCCATCGATAGCGATAAAACGTGGGGTGTCACGCACAAGGTCGCTCACCCACTTGCGGAATTCCACCAAGGCAAAACTGTATGTCGGCTCTTTGGTCTCCATGCTCCCACCGTAGCGGTTCTCGGCTTTGCTTATCGACGCCTCGTGGTAGCCCTCAGTTCTCCTTTGTGGCCTGCTTCTCCCCAGCACTCAGCCGTTGGGCAGATATGAACGGTGACCAGCACGGGGTCGGTTTCACCAGCGGACTCACAACAAAAACACACCGCGTTGGGTGGAACAACGCGGTGTGTATGCAAAGTAACACTGTATATTACAGAGTCCGCAGGCTAGCGATTAGTGAGCGGTCTCATCCAGCGGGTTTTTGACCCAGCTCATGAGATCACGCAGCTGAGCGCCGGTCTTCTCAATCGGGTGCTCGGCGATCTTGGCGCGACGAGCCTCGAGATCCTTGTTGCCGCCCTCGATGTTCTTGAGGAGCTGGCCAACGAAGGTGCCGTCCTGGATGTCCGTGAGAACGTCTTTCATCTTCTGCTTGACGGACTCGTCGATGATACGCGGGCCGGAGAGGTATCCGCCGTACTCAGCGGTGTCAGAGATGGAGTAGTTCATGTTGCCGATGCCGCCTTCGTAGATGAGGTCAACGATGAGCTTCATCTCGTGGAGAACCTCGAAATAGGCCATCTCCGGCTCGTAGCCAGCTTCGGTGAGAACCTCGAAGCCGGACATGATGAGGCTTTCCAGGCCACCACAGAGGACGGCCTGCTCGCCGAAGAGGTCGGTCTCCGTCTCGTCCTTGAAGGTGGTGGGGATCACGCCGGCGCGGGCGCCACCAATAGCAGCAGCGTAGCTCAAAGCCAGGTCGCGACCATTGCCCTCCGGATCCTGCTCAACAGCAATGAGCATGGGAACACCCTTGCCGTCGACGAACTGACGGCGAACGAGGTGGCCCGGGCTCTTCGGAGCAACCATGCCCACGGTGATGGACGGATCCGGCTTGATGAGATCGAAGTGGATGTTCAGACCGTGGCCGAAGAAGATCGCGTCGCCGGGGTTGAGGTTCGGGGCGATGTCGTTCTCGTAGATCTCTGCCTGGGAGGTGTCGGGGGCCAGAATGGCAACGACATCGGCCCACTTAGCAGCCTCAGCGTTGGACATAACGGTGAAGCCGGCTTCCTTGGCCTTAGCGGCGGACTTGGAGCCCTCGCGCAGGCCGACAACGACCTCAACGCCGGAATCGCGGAGGCACTTCGCGTGTGCGTGGCCCTGGGAGCCGTAGCCGATGACGGCTACCTTTCGGCCCTGGATGATGGTCAGATCAGCGTCGTCGTCGTAGAGAACTTCGATAGCCATTGTGTGTCAGTGTCCTTTCACGGATTGTGTTGGGGCTGTAGTAGCCCCGAGTAGTAGTTGTAGTTTAACTCTGTGGACGCAGCGTTTGGGGCATCATCGTCCGCGGCCCACGGGCGAGGGCGATCTGTCCGCACTGGATGAGCTCCAGTATGCCGAAGGGCTCCAGAACGTCGAGGAGGGCTTTGAGCTTTGCTTCTCCACCGGTCGCCTCGATGATGACGGAATCACGTGCTACGTCGATGACGCGTGCGCGGAACAGCTTGGCTGCATCCACCACCTGTGGCCGGTTCGACGTGTCTGTGGACACCTTCACCATGAGGTAGCCACGTGCGATTGAGGATTCCTCTTCAAATCGCACCACCTTGATCACGTTGATGAGCTTGTTGAGCTGTTTTGTGATCTGTTCAATATGTACCGCATCGGCCCACACAACAACAGTGATGCGGTTGAAACCGGGCACTTCTGTTTTTGCTGAGTTGATGGAGTGCATGGAGTACCCACGCCTGGTGAACATTCCCGAGACGCGGGACATGATGCCGTCGACGTCCTCCACGAGCACGGAGAGCGTGTGCATCGATTTTTCGCGGTTAGGCATTGTTCTCCTCCTCGTCATAGGTGAAGTAGCTCACCTTGGGCGCGGGCCCAGGTGCAGCCAGATCGGAGTGATCCGAACTGTGTGCTTGCAGAGCAGCATCGATGGCGGTTATTCGTTCGGCGGCCGAATCTTCGTCGAAAAGCGGGCGCAAACCGCGAGCGTATTCGATGTCGGAGTTCGACGCACCGGCGGCGACCATCGGCCACACCTGCGCGTTTTCAGAAACGATGAAGTCAATGACCACAGGACGGTCGTTGATCTCCTGCGCCTTCTTAATGGCGGGGACAACATCCTCCTCCCGCTCCACGCGAATACCCACACAGCCGAGGGCCTCCGCGAGAAGCAGGAAATCCGGGATGTAGGCACCCTTGTCACCCAGGTGCGTGTTGGAGTAGCGCTCCTCGTAGAAGAGGGACTGCCACTGCCGCACCATGCCCAAGTTGCCGTTATTGATAATGGCAACCTTGAGCGGGAAGCCCTCGACAGCGGCGGTGGCCAGCTCCTGATTCGTCATCTGGAAGCAACCGTCACCGTCGATGGCCCACACCTGCATGTCCGGGCGGGCGGCCTTCGCCCCGAGGGCAGCGGGAATGCAGTACCCCATGGTGCCGAGACCACCCGAGTTCAACCACGTGCGCGGCTTATCGAACTCGAGGAACTGGGCCGACCACATCTGATGCTGCCCCACACCCGCGACATAGATCGCGTCGGAGCCCACGACCTCGGCGATCTTCTTCAGCACAAACTGCGGATCGATCTCGTCGCCTGCCGATGCTTCGTAGCCGAGAGGGAACGTCGAGCACAGGTTGTTGAGGTACGTCATCCACTTGTCCAGAGCGAGTTTCTTATGCCCAGCACCGCGGTACGCGTCAAGGAGAGCGCGCAGCACCTCTGCAGCATCCCCCACGATCGGCACATCGGCTTCCTTGATCTTTGAGATCTCAGCTGGATCGATGTCAGCGTGGATGATCTTCGCGTTCGGCGCGAAGGCCTCGACATCACCGGTGACGCGGTCGTCGAAACGCGTCCCGATAGCGATGATGAGGTCCGAGCGCTGGAGCGCCGCGTTGGCGGGCACAGTACCATGCATGCCGGGCATCCCCATGTTGAGAGGATGGTGCTTCGGCACGGCTCCCAACGCCATGAGGGTGGTGACGAGGGGAATGCCGGTATATTCAGCGAATTGGAGGAGCTCCGCGTGCGCGTTAGCTTTGATCACGCCACCGCCGATGTACAACACCGGCTGCTTGGCAGCGGCGATGAGCTCAACGGCTTCCGCGATCTGACGCTTGTGCGGTTCGGTCACCGGGTGGTAACCGGGGAGATTCATTTCTGGTGGCCAGCGAAATTCCAGCGTTGCGTTCTGGACATCTTTGGGGATATCCACGAGAACCGGGCCAGGTCGACCCGTGGAGGCGATGTGGAAAGCCTCCGCAATAATGCGGGGAACATCCTCAGCACACTGCGCCATCATGTTGTGTTTGGTCACCGGCATCGTGATTCCGCGGGTGTCCGCCTCCTGGAAAGCATCGGTACCGAGGAGACCACGGCCGACCTGACCAGTAATGGCGACGATGGGAACCGAATCGAGGTTCGCATCCGTGAGTGCGGTCACGATGTTTGTTGCACCAGGCCCAGAGGTGGCGATGCACACGCCAACTTTGCCACTGGCTGTTGCGTATCCTTCCGCTGCATGTCCGGCACCCTGCTCGTGACGAACGAGCACGTGGCGGATTATCTCGGAGCTGTAAAGAGGGTCGTACAGCGGCAGTACGGCGCCACCGGGAATGCCGAAAATTGTGTCAACGCCGAGTTCTTCTAGAGACCTCACGACTGCTTCTGCGCCAGTCATCATGATCGGCTTGCTGGATTCTTCCCGCCCGGACGAAGCTTTGCTCTTGAGCTTCTTAGGCAGGCTGGCTGGAGTTGGGGGATTGCCTGTAGTCACAACCGTGTATCCTTTCCCTTTCATTTTGGGCCGTGGGCCTTGGGGGTTGGGGGCATAGTGGTGGAATTGTGTCAGCGGCGGCTATGGGTGAACCGGACGTGTTGTCGTGTCTGTGGGTGTGAGTGACCCTGACGCGATATGACAAGGCCCCCGCCTTCGGCACCGTGGTGCGGTGCGAAGACGGGGGCGATAAAAGCTTGTGTGGCTTTTTCCTACGACAAAGTTGGTAGCGCCCGCGGTCTGCACCGCTCGGTAATCACTACCACAAGAAGTCGAAGGTTTGTCATGGCTGAAACTGTATAACGGGCACCCCCTTACCGCAACTGCGCTACCCCCAAAATTGGGAAAGCCGTTTCATATATTGGGATTTACAAGGTTGTGAACCGCACACCCAATGACGAGCGATTGCCCGAAATGCCATAGAATGGGCTGTATGCCAAAAACGAACGCGTCCACCGCCGCCACCAGGTTTACCCCCTCCAAAGGTCACCTCGCGGCAGCGGTTTTTTTCCTGTTCTTTATTTTCATCGCTGCAGGCAAGGATCTGTGGGTCTATGTTTTTGTCATTATCCCGGCACTTCTCGTGTGGTGGGCACTGCGCTCCTCTACCACCGTCGACCCGGAAAAGGGAATCACCGCGCGCTACGCCTTTAAAGGGCCGCAATCGATGACGTGGGACGAGTTTGACAAGCTCCGTTTTGAAAAGTCACGAACCGTGGCCGTAGCTAAGGACGAGCGTTCGTTCCCACTCCCGGCAGTCACTTTCAACAGCATTCCCGATTTTGCTGCCGCATCTGGCGGACGCATCCCCGACGTGTACACCGAGGGCTACGAGGCGGCGAAGGACAAGGTTCGCGTGGTGTCAAAGGATGGCCACGAGGTGCTCGTCTCCAAGGAAGAGGCCGAGGAGATCGAGAGGAAGGTCGCCGAGGATCTCGACCGAAAGCGCGCATCCCACAAGCGCAAGCACTAGCGCGGGCACGCGTTCACCCCACCCACGTGATCCAGAATTCCTCCTGGCACGTGGGTTTTCCCATGTTTACTTCTGCTTCAATTCCCGCCATACGGGACTAATGAACCACTTTTTGAGATTTTTTGGGGGCAAAGCGACTAAGGTAAATTAACCACAATCTGTTTTGGCCGTGGCTTCCGCCGAAAAGCGAGGGCAAGCGGCCCCATGCAGCATTGGTTTCGTACAACTGGTCACTTTCAGGCATAAGAAGGAGCGCATCATGATTCCACTTCGCTCAAAGGTCACAACCGTGGGCAGGCAGGCAGCCGGCGCACGGGCACTATGGCGGGCAACGGGCACCGCCGCCGAGGACTTTGGTAAGCCGATTGTGGCCATTGTTAACTCATACACGCAGTTCGTCCCCGGACACGTCCATTTGAAAAACGTCGGTGAGATCGTTGCCGAGGCCGTCCGCGCGGCCGGTGGCGTGCCGAAGGAGTTCAACACCATCGCCGTCGATGACGGCATCGCCATGGGCCACGGTGGCATGCTGTACTCGCTTCCCTCTCGCGAGATCATCGCGGACTCGGTGGAGTACATGGTGAATGCGCATACCGCCGATGCCATGGTGTGCATCTCCAATTGCGACAAGATCACCCCCGGCATGCTCAACGCTGCGCTACGTCTCAATATCCCCGCTGTGTTCGTCTCTGGTGGCCCGATGGAGGCAGGTAAAGCCATTGTTGTGGACGGTCAGGCCAAGTCCCACTCCAACCTCATCGATGCCATCCAGTATTCCGCCGATGACAACGTGAGCGACGACGAGCTCGGCACCATTGTCGAATCCGCGTGCCCCACCTGTGGCTCGTGCTCCGGTATGTTCACCGCCAACTCGATGAACTGCCTGACCGAGGCACTCGGCCTGTCACTGCCCGGCAACGGCACCACACTCGCTACACATTCCGCGCGACGCGAGCTCTTCTCCCACGCCGGACGCACCGTGGTGGAGCTGTGCAAGCGCTACTACGGCGAAGCGGACGACTCCGTTCTGCCACGCTCCATCGCCACGCGAGATGCATTCCGCAACGCGATGGCCCTGGACATGGCCATGGGCGGATCCTCCAACACGATCTTGCACACGCTCGCAGCAGCGCAAGAAGGCGAGGTTGATTTCACGCTCCACGACATCGACGAGCTCTCCTACGTCATCCCCTGTATCTCTAAGATTGCGCCGAACGGCACCGCGCACGTGGAGGACGTGCACCGCGCCGGTGGCATCCCCGCTATTCTCGGCGAGCTGCACCGCGCAGGCATGCTGAACGAAGACGTCCATTCTGTGATCTACAACGATCTGGACACGTGGCTGAGTGAGTGGGACATCCGCGGTGGCAAGGCCTCTGACGAAGCCCTCAAACTCTTCCACGCAGCCCCCGGCGGCAAGCGCACGAACGTGGCCTTCTCCCAGTCCACCACCTGGGACGAGCTGGATACCGACCCCGTCAACGGTGTCATCCACGATGTCGAGCACCCCTTCACCTCCGACGGCGGCCTCGTCATTCTCCGTGGCAACCTCGCCCCGAATGGCGCGGTGCTCAAGTCCGCAGGCGTGGACGAGGAGCTGTGGGAGTTTTCCGGTCCCGCACGCGTCGTGGATAGCCAAGAGGCAGCCGTCTCCATGATCTTGAATCACGAAGTCCAGCCGGGCGACTGCGTGGTCATCCGCTACGAGGGCCCCTCAGGAGGTCCGGGAATGCAGGAAATGCTGCACCCGACGAGCTTCCTCAAAGGCGCGGGCTTGGGCAAGTCCTGCGCGCTCATCACCGACGGTCGCTTCTCCGGTGGTACGTCCGGTTTGTCCATCGGCCATATCTCCCCGGAGGCTGCCCACGGCGGCCTCATCGGACTGATCGAAAACGGCGACACGGTGACAATCTCCGTGCACAACCGCACGCTCACCCTCGATGTGGATGCCGACGAGCTCGAACGCCGTCGCCAGCAGATGGAGGCTTCCGTGCACCCCTGGACTCCACAGCGCAACCGCGTCGTGTCCAAGGCTCTCCAGGCATATGCAAAGCTAGCCACCTCCGCCGATAAGGGTGCAGTCCGCGCCCTCTAGGTTTTTGTCAGCTGCGCACCGGTGAATGCACCGGCGCGCAGCTGCATGTGCGATTATTAGATGAGTCGAGACGAAAGGCGCGCATGCACAACCAGGTGGCAGATAGGCACTCATCCTTTTACCCCACTGCACTTATTGCCGTGGGGCTTGTCGCAGGCCTCGCAGTGATGTGGCAGCAGATCCGCATGAACGATGAGCCCATTGACATGGCCATTTATATCGAGGGCGTGCGCACGTTCGTCCGCGGTGGCGAGGTGTATTCGCAACCGATGCAGGTGGGAACCGTGCTGCTGCCGTTCATTTATCCGCCGTTTGGGGCGTTGGTCATGGTGCCACTTTCGTTTCTCAGTGTGAAGCTCGCCGGTGACATCATGATCGGATCTTCTGCGCTGTTGCTGCTTGCCTGCTTGTACTTCGTGGCGCGCGCAGTTCTCACACCTGCAGGTGTATCACCGGCAATGCAACACGTCCTTGTGGCGGTCACGTGGCCGGCAGCCATGCTGTTGGAGCCGGTGGTTCTCAACTCGTCTTTCGCGCAGATCAATATCATCATCATGGGACTCGTGGTGCTTGACCTTGTCCCCCGCCGGCGCTTTCTCCCACAGGGCTCGCTCATTGGCATCGCGGTGGCGATCAAGCTCACTCCGCTTGTCATGCTTTATTTCTTCCTCCTCAAGAAGAACATTCGGGCAATCCTCGTCAGCTTCGCCTCGACAATCCTCGCTACTCTCATTGCCGCAGCAGTGCGATGGGATGTCGCCGTCGAGTATTTCTCTAACACACTTCTTGGCTTGGGCTCGGGCGAGGATGCGGGTGTGAACACGGCATACCAATCCAACTCTTCCTTTAAGGGAATGATCATGCGCTGGTTCAGCTCCGAGGCTGCGCTGGACGCGCATTCGGGTCTCCTCAACATCCTCTGGCTGGTGTTGTCCTTCACCGCGATCGGGCTCGTTGGGTGGCTGATGGTGGCACTCATCCGCCGTGGGCTCGACGTGGATGCGTGGCTGTGCAACGCCATCCTCATGCTGCTTATCTCCCCCATTTCCTGGTCGCACCACTGGGTGTGGGTGGCTCTCATCATCCCCGTCTTCGCCTGGCGCTGGTACACGAGCTTCGAATGCCCGGTAGCTCTCGGGATTGTCCTCGGCGTGTGGACGGTACTCATGGTGACCAACCCGCCGAAGTGGTGGTTCGGCGATGCCATCGATCTGTACTCTTTGCCTTGGTGGCAGACGTTCCTCGTGTCCGATTACGTCTGGCTCGCATTGGTCACGCTGGTGCTTTACGCTTTTGCTTGTCGACGCCTCCCCGTACGGTCGGAACAAAAAAGCCCCGCCAAGGCGGGGCAAGAAACAGCTCTACGCTAGCGGGTTGATCCCGGCACCGAACCACCAGAGCGCTCCGGCGCCGATGAGTCCTAGGATGAGCCAAATCCAGCTCGATGCCAGTGGCCTGCGAGCCCAGCTGCGGGAGAAGTCAAGGGCGATTTTGCCCGGCCCTGTAAACTGCAACGCCAAGGCAATCCCCAAAACGAGCACGGATAGTGTCACTGCCGGAGAGACGGAGAACAGGCTCGTCGTGTCGTTTTGTACGAAGGCGTGAACCGCGTTAAAGCCCGTGGCAACAAGCGCGAGGGCCGCAGCCACCGGGGTAAGCAGGCCGAGAACGAGGAACACACCGGCAGTGAGCTCTAGCGCGGGAACAGCGATGGCCAGTGCTGTGGGGAAATCGTAAGCACCGAAGGCTTCCTTCATTCCCGCTAGTCCTCCCCCGTCTCCGAGGTTAAAGAACACCTTGATAGCCTCGAAGATGAGGAACCCACCAAAAACGAGGCGGAGCAGGAACAAACCAAAGTCGATCGTTCCGCGACGCGGATCCTCGACAACAGGCTCTGGTTCATCGATTGCGGATGCCTGCGCATAGGAGGTTTCTACCGGGGTGGTCGAATACACTGGTGCGCTCGATGTATCTGCAGCGAAGGTCGGCGCCGAAACTGCTTCTGTCGGCGCGAAATCTGCGTCCGGGGATTCGGACGCAGAAAAGACGGCAGTGGCGGAACTCTCGTTTTGCGCCGGGCTAATGACCTGGGGCGTCGCACGCCCAGGACGCGTAAAAGCCGTGGTCTTCTGGTCGTCTGGTGCGCTAAAAACCTCGGTCTTTCCGTCATACGTCGGTACTTCGGAGTCGAAATCTACAGGGCTTGCTTTATCTGGGGTGTTCTTCTTATCCATGTCTTTAGCCTAAAGGACTTCCCACCGGCTATGGCGCTTTTCACATTCCAGGCGCGCCGTCACATTTTATTGACGCGTACACTAGATGACGAAAGGAGTTTACGCATGAACAACATAGACGATTGGGCAGGAGACGCCCAGAACAGGACCAACAACGAGAAGGGCGAGTACGTCCGCGACACCAACTACATCGACGATCGCATCGTCAGCACCGTCGAACCAGGAGCGGATCCGGTGGAGCAACCAGATGGGACGTACGCCTGGCCGGTAGAAAAGGGGCGCTACCGTCTTATTGCCGCGCGCGCGTGCCCCTGGGCGCACCGCACCATCATTGCCCGCAGGCTCTACGGCCTGGAGGATGCGATCTCTCTTGGCTTAGCAGGCCCCACGCACGACATACGTTCGTGGACTTTCAACGTTGACCCTGATGGCGTGGATCCCGTGCTGCAGATTCCTCGCCTCCAGGATGCCTATTTTGCGCGCTTCCCCGATTACCCGCGCGGGATTACTGTGCCCGCCATTGTCGAGGTATCTAGTGGCCAGGTGGTAACAAACAAATACTCGGACATCACCATTGATTTCGGTGAGCAGTGGAAGGAATTCCACCGCCCCGGCGCGCCAGATCTCTACCCGGAAGAGTTGCGCGAAGAAATGAAGCCCGTGATGAAGCGCATCCTCACCGAGGTGAATAACGGTGTCTACCGCTGCGGTTTCGCCACGAGCCAGACGGCCTACGAGGATGCCTACGACCGTTTGTGGACGGCACTCGACTGGTTAGAGGAGCGCTTGGCGGATCGTCGCTACCTCATGGGTGAACACATCACAGAGGCGGATATCCGGCTCTTTACCACGCTCATCCGCTTCGACGCCGTCTACCACTCGCACTTCAAGGCAAGCCGGAACAAGATCACGGAGATGCCGAATCTGTGGGGCTACCTGCGCGACCTGTTCCAAACCCCAGGTTTCGGTGACACGTGTGACTTCACCGAGATGAAGCAGCACTACTACATAGTCCACAAGGAAATAAACCCAACACAGATCGTTCCCGTCGGGCCCGATCTATCCGGACTTGTCACCCCACACGGACGAGAGAGCCTTGGGGGCTCCCCCTTCGCCCCGGGAACCTCGCTCCCCGGCGACATCGCGGCGTCGGAACGCGTTAAGAACCCGGAACCATGGCAGGCAGAGTTCTTCGGCTGGAGCTAACTAGAGCGAGGGACCTTGGGGGATGTTCTCGCGCGCTGCCCGCGTGACCGCAGCTGAAAGTAGCTCGAGCAGGGGCGACTCGAGCCGCCAGTGCTGCCAGTACAGATCCGAACTGGAAACGAGATCATCCAGACGCACAGCCACCCCCTTCTCAATCATCTCCTTCGCCTGGGTATCGACAACGATCGCCCACCCAAGTCCCGCCTCGATGGAATGGAGGAACGCCTCCATCGAGGGAACGACGGACACGCGACGGTGCTTCGGCGGATCGTCGAGACGCCCAACGAGATCCCGGTCCTGCAAGTAGTCCCGTGGGCCAAAGCGCAAAGCCGGCATCCCCGCCCAATCGATGACACCGTCATGGGTGTATTTTTCCGCCAGCCACGGCGCGGCAACCGCAACGTAGTGCATCGTACCGAGCAACACCGAATCACACCCGGAGACAGGCTTCGACTCCCGCGTCACTGCACCCAGACAATCACCACTTCGGAGGAGTTCCAGCGAGTGCGACTCGTCCTCCAGACGCATCATGATGGAAGCGGAATCCCACTGCGCGACCTCCCGGAGCACGGGAGGAAACCACGTGGCAAGAGAATCGGCGTTAATGGCAACATTCAACGGAACGCTAGCTAGGCGCCGGTCAAGCGCCGCCTCCGTCTCCGCCTGCAACAGGGCAACGCGCCGGGCCGCCTGAGCGATAACTTCGCCGGCCTCTGTCGGTGAGACAGGCGTTTCTCGTCGTACGAGCACCCGGCCCGTCGAGTGCTCCAGCGCCTTGATTCGCTGACTGACAGCAGGCGCACTGATCCCCAGTGCTGTAGCAGCACGCTCAAAACTTCCCTCATCGATGATCGCCAGGAGGGTTTCCATCTGCTCTAGCTTCATTCTTCGAACCTCATCCTTCCCCATTTGTTAAGCATCTTTTATGGTACCCGAGAATTAATCATTTTACTTATTTAGGTTCGTGTCTCAGAATGATTCTGTGAACGTTTTCTTTGCTGGACTGCTATTTAACCTTTCCCTGATCCTGGCACTCGGGCCTCAGAACGCGCTCATCCTCAAGTATGGGTTGCGGCGCCAAGCCATCACTCTCGTCATCGCTGTGTGCGCGCTGTGCGACATCACGCTCATCGCCCTCAGTGGCATCGGCGTGGGTGTCATCCTGGAGAAGGCACCCATCGTTTTGGAGATCCTCCGCTACGGCGGTTTCCTCTACCTATTGTGGTTTGCTTTCACCTGCTTCCGCGATGCCATCCACCCCAAGACCATTGAGACGGAAACCGTCTCCACGAGCGAACCGCATACGGTCGAGGTTGCCGCAGAAGGTGGCTCCACATCAACCTTGACCAAAACGCGCCGACGCACCTTCCAAGACATCAAGGAACCTGCTATCGCAGCCTTTGTGGTCAGCGTAGTCAACCCTGCCGCATGGGTCGACCTGTTCGTTGTCATCGGCTCGATTTCTTCCAGCTACGGACCGGACAAGTGGTCGTTCCTCCTAGGCACGATGGCTGCATCCTTCGTCTGGTTCCCAGTCTTCGGCTACGGAGCAGCGGCTCTAACCACACCACTGTCCAGCCCCGGGGTGTGGCGCTGCATCAACACGGGTATCGGCCTGTTCATGGTGTTCATGGCCTTCCGCGTGCTGTTCATGTAGCGCCTAGCCGAGCAACTAGTGATCAGCTGACTTCGACTTCGTCGCTGCACCCCAAATATTGATGCCGGCATCGCTTGTCACCCGGTCGATGGTATCCAACTCCTCCTGCGAGAACTCCAGGTTGTGCAACGTGTCCAGGTTCTGGTCGAGCTGTTCCACCGAGGACGCACCGATGAGCGCACTCGTAACGGTCTTCTCACCGTAATCACCTTGTTTCCGAAGCACCCACGCCAAAGCGAGCTGTGCAACGGTTTGACCGCGACTATCGGCGATCTTCTTCAATTCCCGCACCATGCCCAGGTTGCGCTCACTGAGCATGTCGGCGGTCAAAGACTTGTAGCTGGCAGCGCGGGAGCCTTCGGGAATGCCATGCAGGTAACGGTCCGTGAGCAGCCCTTGGGCGAGAGGCGAAAAGGCGATGACCCCCATGCCGTTGTCCGCCGCTGCGGTGAGAAGGTTATCGCCACTTTCATCCGGCTCCTCCACCCAGCGGTTGACGATGGAGTAGCTCGGTTGGTGAATGAGCAGTGGGTAGCCTTCCTCCCGCATGATTTCTGCTGCTTCCGATGTAAGGTCTGCGGAGTAGGAGGAGATCCCCACGTACAATGCCTTGCCGGATGCCACGATGTCGCGGAGTGCGTACATGGTTTCCTCCAGCGGGGTGTCCGGGTCTGGGCGGTGGTGGTAGAAAATATCCACGTAATCCAGGCCGAGTCGCTTCAGGGACGCATCAAGGGAAGCCATGAGGTACTTCCGCGAACCGCCGAAACCATACGGCCCCGGCTGCATGCGCCAGCCGGCCTTCGAAGAGATGATGAGCTCGTCGCGGTGGGAGGAAAAGTCCTGTCGCAGGATCTCCCCCACATTGGTTTCCGCGGAGCCTGCCGGCGGGCCGTAGTTGTTTGCAAGGTCGAAGTGGGTGACGCCACGGTCGAACGCACGGCGCATGATGGCGCGCTGAGTTTCGCGTGGCTTGTCGTCACCGAAGTTGTGCCAGAAGCCGAGGGAAATCGCGGGGAGCATGAGGCCCGAGTGTCCAACGTGCCTGTACTCCATGGACTCGTATCTATCAGATCGTGGAGTGTACATATCTCCGAGTGTAACCGCGGTTACTTATCGTCGTCGGCGTATTCCTCTGGATAGCGCTCCTTGAAGTACTCCTCGGAGGAGAATTCCACCTCATCATCGGAATCAAGCCGATCTGCTTCCTCTTGCTCGATCGCCCGGTAGAGTTCCTTATCCTCGACATTCGACGCGCGAATCTCGCTGCGCAGCTTCCTCCGCTGTTTGGAGGTGAAGCGTGCGCGTGGATCCAACCGGCGAGAGACAAGCCGGCGGATCTTTTCGCGCCTCGTTCCCTCCTCTGTAATCTCTGGGCGGGTTGCCACCCAGGAGATAACAAGGGTGATGATTAGGAGGATTCCTACGTAGCCGACTATCGGGTACAGCCAGTTCACCAACGTGGCAAACGGAATGAAGGAGAAGAGGAAGCCGATGAGGGTCGAGCCGATCATGAACGTACGGAATCGTTCCGGCTTCTCTGCACTCAAGCGTTTGGACAGTGCGTAGAACATGGCGATCGCCGTGTTGAAGATCATGGCGTAGATGACCACTGCCATGACGGTTCCCAGCACCGGGTGAATCTTCGTGACGAGGGCTAGAGTCGGCATATCGTAGGCACTCGCCTCGCCAATGTTGAAGTACAACGAGAGCACAAGGCCAAGGAGGCAGACGCTGTACAGTGCGCCACCAATGAGACCACCGATTCCTGCCGCTTTGGGATCAGCACTATTGCCGCCCATGATGAGCGACATGGAAATGCCAATCATGAGACACATTCCCACGTAGTTGGCGGAGGCGACCCACCAGCTTGGGATGAGTTGTCCTGGTTCCACACTTGCAGCTTGCTGGTCGAGAACCTCGATGGTATCTGCAGGGCTGAACGCATAGGTGGCAAAGAGAATGACCATAAACACCAGAAGGAACGGGGTGATCATGCCAATGACATTGGACACTTTATCCACGTCCAGAAAGCCTGCGGCGATGACGAGCACCACCATGAGCACCGAGCCAACCACCGTTGGCAGACCAAACTGCTGGTTCAGGTTGCTTCCGGCACCGGCGAGCATGACGAAACCTGTGGCGAAGAGGGTGAGCATGATGGCCACATCAAACACCTTGGCCAGCAGCGGGCTGGCGATGTATGCGACGACAGGCATGTGTTCCTTGGATTGGAAGTAGGACCCGAACTGAAGGGTCACCATGCCGCAGACCATCATGATGAGTCCAGAGATCACTGCGGCCCATATTCCCCAGTGGCCGAATGCTCCGAAGTACTGAAGAATTTCCTGCCCTGAGGCGAACCCTGCGCCGACGAGAACGCCGAGGAAGGCCATGGAAATAGTCAATGCACGCTTGAGCATTATCGCTCCTTTTCATTTAGGCTCATAATTGCATAATATGCAATTCCGGCTGCACATTCTCTGAAATATAAGTATTTCCAGCAAATTGCAACGGAACCGTAACCTTGGGATATAAAAGAACTCGCCTGCGACCGCAGGCGAGTTCTAAGAGATTGCTGTGTTAGGAAAGCTTCTTGGCGATGAGCTGGTTCACCGTCTTCGGGTCAGCCTTGCCCTTTGTAGCCTTCATCACGCCACCGACGATGGCACCGGTAACCTTCTTGTTACCCGCACGGTACTTCTCCACGATGTCCGGGTTAGCGGCGAGCGCCTCGTCCACGGCCTTTTCGATGGCTGCGTCGTCGCGAACGACCTCAAGGCCGCGCTGGGACACAACCTCGTCCACGTCGCCCTCACCGGCAAGGACACCGTCGATAGCTGTACGACCGAGCTTGTTTGTGAGCTTGCCCTCGCGGACGAGCTCTGCCACGCGAGCAACCTGCTGCGGGGTGATGGACAGGTCTTCGAGCTCGACCTCGGATTCCTTGGCCTTCTGTGCCAGGTAGGATGTCCACCACGAACGGGCCTCATCAGCCTTGGCACCAGCTTCAGTGGTCTCAACGATGAGATCCAGCGCGCCTGCGTTCACAAGGTCGCGCATCTCCGCATCGGAGACTCCCCATTCCTCCTGCAGGCGGTCACGCTTCACCCAGGGCAGCTCCGGGAGGGTCGCGCGGATTTCCTCTACACGCTCCTTGGACACGATGACCGGAGGCAGATCCGGATCGTTGAAGTAGCGGTAATCCGAGGATGTCTCCTTCGGACGTCCCTTCTTCGTGGAGCCGTCGGTCTCCTGATAGTGGCGTGTCTCCTGGATAATCTCTTCACCGGCTTCAATGGCAGCGGCCTGGCGCATCATCTCGTAGCGCACGGCCTGCTCGACGGAGCGCACAGAGTTAATGTTCTTCGTCTCCGTACGAGTACCAAACTCGGTGGCACCCTTACGCATGAGGGAGAGGTTAGCGTCGCAACGCATGGAACCCTGGTCCATGCGCGCATCGGACACACCGAGAGCCTTCACGAGGTCACGAAGTGCCGCAACGTAGCAGCGGGCGACCTCGGGCGCACGCTCGCCAGCACCCTCGATGGGCTTGGTCACGATCTCGATAAGCGGGACACCTGCGCGGTTCACGTCTACGAGCGAGTGTGTAGCACCTGCGATGCGACCGTCTGCACCACCGATGTGGGTGAGCTTGGCGGTGTCCTCCTCCATGTGCGCACGCTCGATTTCGACACGCCAGGTGGTTCCATCATCAAGCTGAACATCGAGGTAGCCGTCGTAGGCGATGGGCTCGTCGTACTGGGAGATCTGGTAATTCTTCGGCTGATCCGGGTAGAAGTAGTTCTTCCGGGCGAAGCGGGAGTACTCGGCAATCTTGCAGTTCAAAGCCAGGCCAATCTTGATGGCCCACTCGACACCGGTCTCATTAACAACGGGGAGCGCACCGGGCAGCCCCAAGCACGTGGGGTCGGTGTGTGTGTTCGGCGGAGCGCCGAAATCGGCGGAGCTGGACGAAAACATCTTGGTTTCCGTCTGTAGCTCCACGTGTACCTCGAGGCCCATAACCGGGTCGAAGGTCTCCAAAACCTCGTCAAAATCCATGAGATCAGTATCCTGGTACGTCATAAGGCTCTAGTTTATAGCGTCGGCAACTTGTTGGTGCCCTCGCCTACCCGTTCGGCCACTACAGGGGTCTCCTCCGAGGTTGCACACGCTGGTCGTTCGACCAGACGCGCACTGAGTCACGGAGCGTCGTAACGAGACTACCTATTTTTCGCTTACCGCACCCGAAATACCTTTGAGTAGCTGTGGGCAGTTGGAGATTACTCCGTCCACGCCCCAGTTAGCCAGTTGGTTCGCTCGCTCGGGTGAGTCCACTGTCCAGGCGTTGATGCCAAAGCCTGCAGCGTGGAACGCCTCGACTCGCTCGCGGGTGAGGTACCCGTCTTCCGGGTGAATATAGTCGGCCCCAACAAGCTCCAAGACCGACTTCCAATCGTCGTAAAGCGCCGCCGACGCGTACAAACAGCCAACCGGAAGCTTTGGCGCGCGCTGTTTGAATATTGATAGCAGTACGTGGTTAAAGGAGGAGACGATCACTTTGCGTTCCGGATCGAGGTTTTCCAGTTCGGCGATGACGTTGTCGATGAGAGTCAAGGTCTGCGTCTTGCCCTGTTCGTTTGATTTAATCTCGACGTTGGCGTTGAACTCCTTCTCGTTCATGAAGCGCACGAGGTCGCGCAGAGTGGGAATCCGCTCTCCTGCAAAGTCCGGAGAAAACCAGCTACCTGCGTCGATGGAAGCGAGATCAGCAGCTTCCAGGTCGTAGAACAGACCTGGGTGATCGGTCGTACGATCCAAGGACGTGTCATGCATGACGATGGGGGTACCGTCCCCCAGAATGTCCACGTCCGTCTCGATCCAGTTGATGCCGTGATCGAGTGCGGCTTGAAATGCGCTAAAAGTGTTTTCAGGTGCGAGTGTCTTTGCACCCCGGTGAGCGATAAGCGTGCAGCGAGACATGGCACTATCCTCCTGTTCTTCTGGGGCAACCGTGGCGCAGCGTCGATACGGACTAGCGCGCACGACCGTGACACAACCGAGCGCAACTTGATGCTTTCCCATCCGTATGGCGGCTGCGTCACCGTGTCCACTACGTCGGTAAAAATTTTTTGTCCAGTCCGAACGCTATAGTAAGACAGGTAACTATGCTGGACAAGCAAAGTAGATGGATTCTGTTTAGATGTCGTTGTAGACCCAGGTACGACTACAAGCTGCATCCCACGCAGGGTTCCGCGGTAGCAGAGAAAGGACGAGGGAGATACGGTGCCAACAGTGACAGTAACGCCAGCCGGTCCTGAATATGTTGATGAGCTACAGCACCTATCCATCGACACATTCACAGAGACCTTCGGGCACCTCTACCCGCCAGCTGATCTCGACTACTTTCTGACGACGACATACTCGACCGGGGCGCTCGTTTCCCTTTTACGAAGTAGGAAACACGCGGTGTGGATCGCCCGCGACGGCCGGGTGCCCATAGGCTATGTCCTCGTCGGCCCCTGTGGTCTTCCCCACCCCGATGTCACAGAGGGCGACGGCGAAATCAAACGCCTGTACATACGGGGAACACACCAAAGCAGTGGCTTGGGTGGCGTGCTTATGAGGCTGGGTTTGGACTGGTTGGATCAACACTATGCCACCCAGTGGCTCGGGGTCTGGTCACAAAACCTTGGTGCACAGCGGTTTTATTCCCGGTTCGGATTCCACAAAGCAGGAGAATACCGCTTCAAAGTCGGCGATCAGCGCGACCACGAGTTCATTTTCCGGCGGGGTTAACCACCGGAGGCTTAGCCCACGTGCCTGCACCGCGCCTCGGGACGATGTCCTCGCCACGAGTAACGGTAGCGAACTGGATGGTGCGGTAATCGTCGGCTTCCCACGCCAGCGCGAGAGTGTCATCATCAAGTGGTACTGCTACGGAGTAAGCCGTGGCGCCGGTATCGAGGGGAATTACCGGCCCCCACGTTGCCCCCTCATCGGTGGAAAAGTGAAGGCTCAAGCGCCCACGTTCCCGTGGGTGGTCACACATGCTCGCCACGAGGAGGTCGCTCCACCTGCACAGGCCACCGTTGCACGCCGGATCTGTCAGCGCCGGCACGGGAGTTGGGGAAGCAAACGTGAGGCCATCGCGTGACAGTGCTTGTCGACGCGCCGGTGTCGCCCGCGCGTGCATGAGGATGTCTCCGTTTGCTAGCTCAACCACCTTGTTTTCGTCGCAGTCCGGGCCGATGAGTGCACCTGCGCGCCAGGTCTGTCCCCCGTCATCGCTGCGGGCAGCCAGCGCGAAGTTGTCCTCCCCCACGCGGGCGACAAAGGTCTGGATGAGACCGCCGTCGGACAGTGCGAGCCCATTGCCAGAGGAGGCGAACATGCCACCTACTGATTCCGGACGCAGGTCGTCCATCTGGTGGTGCTCCCACGTCATCCCGTCGTCCCGCGAACGGGACAGCCAGAGCTCAAGCCCGGGTTTTCCAGGCGTGGCGCTGAAGTAGGATTCCCCCGTCGAACCGACATACCAACAAAGGATGTCGCCGCCATGACGTGTCGACGCACACACGAGGGAGGCATCCCCGAATCCATGCCCCGGTTCGTGTCGGCGCAGCGCGCGCGGAACTGACCACGTCTTTCCGCCGTCATCACTGTGGCGCAACGCGATATCAAAATCTGCCGGCAAATCCCGCCAGTCTTCTCGCACGTCGTACGCCAGAAGGATGCGACCGGATCCTGTCACGCACAGAGCAGGGATCCGGTAGATCGGCGAGGAAAAGGCCGAACCGGGAAATGGTTCACCGGCCGTCGCGATCGTCACAGTTTGCACTCGTCACCTCACGCATAGATTGGTCTTACCTCATCTACTTTGACACAACCCACGAGTTTTGTCGATGTTTCCTCTGTCATTTCTCGTCGATGCTTTCTCTGTCGTATAGGCACGAAAAAGCCGCCCCGAGAGGCGGCTTCAAGAGCACGTCCACGCAGGACGATGCTCGTACTTTTTTGTTTTTTACTCTTCTCTATTTACTTTTCTTCTTTGGTGGAGCTGGTAGAGGATCCATCCGCAGCTGCTGCCGACGTAGACGACGTGACAGCGGTGTCGAAATCGTCGAAGGACGCTTCCTGCCCCTCCTCGTCGGCGGAGTAGTCAACATCGTCGTCGCTATCGAGAGCCTGGACCACCTCCTCAGTCACGGTGTCCTGCAGTTCCTCATTGTCCACCGGGGACTGCTCTACGAGCTTGGTGAGCTCACGCTGCTCCTTGCGCGTGAGATCACCCTTATCCGGGTGCTCATGCTTGTAGAACAGCTGGCGGATACGCACGCGGCGCTGCGCCTCAACGGAAATCTTCGGACGCTCACGCAGGTAGGCGATGACCAGCGTGGCGACGAGTACGACACCCAGGTAGCCAAGTGCCGGGTAGACCACGCCCATGAGGTCCTGGAAGCCGATGAAGCTCACGGCCCAACCAATGATCGAGGTAATCGTGAAGTAGAAGCGGAACTTGGACTGCTTTCCCGCTGCCAGGCGACGGCCCAGCGCGTAGAACATACCGATGCACGTGTTGTAGATCATCGCGTAGACGATGAACACAATGATGTAGCCTGTCCAACCCTGCAGGTTCTGAAACAGGGCGAGCATCGGCACATCCGTGCCCACAATGTCATCGATATTGATGTAGATAGAGGTCGCAGCCATGACGAGCAGCAACATGTACACGACACCGCCGGCCAGGCCACCGATACCAGCCTCGCGGGGATCGAGGTAGTTGCCGCCGATCACGAGAACCATGGACACGCCAAGAATGAGCGCAAGACCCGCATAGTTAATGGCAGAAATCCACCACGGGGTTACAGGCATATCCGCTGTCTGCGCAGCCTGGTTGAGTACCTCCGTGTCGACGGGAAGCTGTGTCATGGAGTACACGAACGCAACGATAACCATGATGATCACCAGCGGGGTGAGCGCACCGATGACGTCTGTGATCTTCTCCACGTCGAGGAACCCAGAGATGAGAACAAGCGCCAGCATGACCGTGGACCCAATCCATGTTGGCCAGCCGAATTGCTGTGTCAACGTGGATCCGGCCCCGGCGAGCATGACAAAACCGAAGGCGAACAAAGTGATGATGACCGCAATATCCAGAAATCGGGCTACCACAGCATGCGAGACGGACGTGAACACCTTGTTGTGCTCGTCAGCCTGGAAGTAACTCCCGAGCTGCAAAATGACAAGGCCCGCCACAGCGATGATGATGCCGGCGATGACGGTGCCAATAACGCCGACCCCGCCTGCTGCCACGAAGTACTGGATCACCTCCTGGCCTGTAGCAAAGCCTGCACCGACCAAAAGACCGATAAAGGCAAGAGCGATGGACAGTGTTCGTCTAAAAGACACACATACCTCCAAGGTGGAATACAGTAACGGGGCAAGTATACACAGAAAGCGAATAAGCTTTTACGGTGTATGCAGCGGTTTGCCTATAAATGGTCATTTTTTACGCCGGAAAAGCCGCTGTTTTCAGCGGCCAGCGGGGCACCTCGCATGGTGTGACCATTAAGGAATTCTCGCTGTTCTTCACGTGCCTGTTTCCGGATTCGGAGAATCTTTGACAATATGCTTAACGTGATTGAGATACTCGCGAATACACCGATTCTGACGTTGTTTGTTGTTATCGCGCTCGGCACGGTTATCGGCTCCATCCCGTTTGGGCCGTTACGCTTCGGCCCCGCCGGCGCGCTCTTTGTCGGACTTGCTTTTGGTGCACTTGATCCGCGCCTGGGCGAAGGATGGGGTCTGGTTCAGACCGTGGGACTTGCACTTTTCGTGTACACCATTGGCCTGGCGGCCGGCCCCTCGTTCGTTCGCGAGTTCAAGCGCCAGTACAAGCTCTACATCGGTGCCACTGTCATCCTCATCATCATGGCTTCCCTGGCGGTTGCCGCTGGTAAGCTCTTCGGGGTCGATGCAGGGATGATTGGCGGCATGTACGCCGGTGTGCTCACCGCTACCCCGGCTCTCGCCGCAGCACAGGATGCGCTCGACGGGGCGATGAGCCCCGCTGTGGGATACTCCATCGCCTACCCCGTCGGTGTCATTGTGACGATGATCGGCCTGACGATCCTCGCCCGTTTCCGCTTCCCTGCCCGTAACGACCCCGCACACGCTGCTTCCGAAGGCCTGGTGAACACCACGGCGATCGTCGACAAGCCGATGCGCGTTTCCGAGATCCCCGGCATCGCCTCTGTTCCCGGCACCTACGGTGGTTCCGTCCGCGTGTCGTACATTCGCCGCAACGGCCACACCTCTGTTGCCCACCCGGCACAGGAGCTCCTTCCCGGCGAAGCAATCGTCATCGTCGGTTACCCGGACGCTGTGAAGAAGGCCGTCGAAGCACTGGGACACACCTCGGAGATGGATCTCACCAAGGATCGCTCGGAGGTGGATTTCCAGTGGATCCTCGTATCCGACAGCCGCCTTGCCGGTCGCTCCATCGCCGACCTTTATATTCCGCTGCGCTTCGGCGCGATCATCACCCGGATCCGTCGCGGTGACGAGGTCACGCTTGCTGAGGCGGAGGCTGAGGTGCAGCTCGGTGATCGTCTCCTCGTTGTGTCTCCGGTGTCCACGATGGACACGATTAAGGAGTACCTCGGCAACTCGGAGAAGGAAAACACCGAGGTGGACTACATGACGGCCGGCATGGGCATCGCCCTTGGTGTCGCGCTCGGCCTCATCACGCTGCCCATCGGCGGTGCTGCTGTGGCGCTCGGCAGCGCGGCAGGCCCGATGGTTGTGGGCATCTGGCTCGGCTACTTGGAGCGCACGGGCCCGTTCGTGTGGGGTATGCCGACATCGGCAAACCTCACGATTCGCCAGTTCGGTCTCGTCATCTTCCTGGCTACGGTCGGTCTTTCCTCTGGTCAGATGTTCGCGGCAACGGCCTTTAGCGCCGAGGGCATCACGGTGGGGCTTATCGCCGGTGTTCTCCTCGCGATTATGCTCCTCGCTCTTGCGTGTGCCGGTCGCACTCTGGGGCTCTCCATACCCCGTACGGCCGGTGCTATGGCAGGTTTCGTCGGCCAGCCGGCGCTTCTTACCCACGCTCAGTCGCTTGTCGACGATCCCCGCACGAACTCTGGGTACTCAGCACTATTCGCCATTGCGATGATTATCAAGATTCTGGCAGTCCAGGCCGTCGTCATCATCTAACCATCGTCTCGTAGCACTGTGACGCAACCCCTACCCCAGTCCCCGCGGGCTGGGGTTTTTCATGCCCACACCTTCGAGGTGCTCCCCTTATGGCGTGTTAGTTCCGCCACATCACCTGCATTGTTCAACGAGGTCTACGGAACGATACGTAAACTGGAAAAGTGTGAATGAAGAGTATTTTTCCGTCCGTATGCGCGCCGCCCGCGGTGACATTCACGTCTCCGGCGGGGAGCGCATCACCAAGCAGGTCTACATCCCGACAATCACCTCCGCGCTGACGTCGAGGGCCCTCAACCACTCTTTCGGTGTGCCTGACGAAATCCACATCACCGTGGACCAGGTCCGCACCACTCCCCTTATCCTCGACCAGCTCCCCGTGAAAAACGTCAAGGAGGTCGGCGAGCTTCTCGATGGCCTCCCGGAAATCGGCCACCAGATTGCCTCCAGCGAAATTCGTATGCGTGGTGCAGCGCTCATCGATATCCACACAGGTAAACGGCTCGAACCTGATCCGGATCGTGGCATCCGCGTGTCTATGATGGATTGGGAGTTCACCCCGATAACGCAGGAGGAAGACCACTTCCGCGAGTCGGTTGCACTGGCTACCAAGGTGCACCATTGCCCCGGCATGGTGGCAGAGCTCGCCATCAGCGATGACCCCGGCTTCACCAGTGGCTACATCGTCCGCGACGGCGTGTTCCATCGCATCCCCAAGATGAAGGAGCTCGGACAGCGTGGTGGCGGTCGGGCGTTCTATCTCGACACCCACATCACCACCCCGCAGGAAGCCATCGCCTACTTGGAGCACCGCCCCGTACTTATTCGTACGGAACATGAGATGTAACAACACCACTTGAACGTAGTTCTATTTATACTGGGAAGGTGACTTCCTTATACTCCGTGCGCATGCGCGCCTCCCGCTCGTCCACCCACATCTCCGGCGCCGAGCGTCTCACTCCGCGGTTGGCGGAGCTGCCGGTCATTGCCTCCAGCCTCGTCACCCGCGGTACCACCCACGAACTCGGCGAGCCGGACACCCTCACGCTCACGTGTGAGCAGGTGACCGCCCCTCCCTGCGTGGTAGATCCGCTCGCTGTTGAAGAACACGACGGACCGGAGTGTATCCCGGAGCTTCTGGCGGGGCTACCGGCCAGTGGCTGGGATGTCGTCATGTCTCCCGCCACCATGCGCGGGGCAGCACTCATCGATATTGCGACGGGACAGCGCGTCGAACCCGATCACGAGCGCGGAGTCCGCGTCACCCACATGGACTGGGACGACCCAGCGGGAGGGGTGCAGGCAAAGACGACGAAGGATCACTTCCACGAAGCCCTCGTGCTGGCGACGAAAACGCTGTCCTGCCCAGGAATCGTCGCAGAGCTCTGCGTATCGGATGACACGAGCTACACCACGGGTTATATCGCCCGCGACGGTGTCTATCACAGAATTCCCCGCATTGCTCCTGGCGCCAGCGGCGGGCGTGCCTTCTTCGTCGATCTCCGTCACACGACTGTGGAGGACATCATCTCCTACCTCCAGCACGCTCCCGTACTCGTGCGCACACTACCTGCGAAGCCCCGGTCCCTCATCGAGGAGGTGGCCAACCGAAACGAAAAATGGGAGGCCAGCGGCCTTACTCGGCAGGAACATGTCTTCTCCACTGGCCAGGAAACAGAGTGCACCGTAGACGGGCAACGCTACGTGCTGTTCTCGTCTTCCAATTACCTGGGGCTTGCCACGCACCCCGAGGTTATCAGCGCGAGTGCTTCGGCCCTTCAGCACTACGGAGCAGGCTCCGGCGGGTCACGGCTCACGACGGGCACAACGGACCAGCACAGGGCTCTGGAAGAGGAGCTGGCGAGCTGGCTCGGCTACGAGGACTGCGTCCTCTTTGCTACGGGCTATCAGGCAAACGTCGGGCTCATGCAGTCGTTGGGAGAGCTCTCCCCCACGTTTTTCTCCGATGCTGCAAACCATGCTTCGCTTATCGACGGTATGTCGCTCGCTCGGCGCAAAGGGGCCAGCATGCACGTCTACGCGCACGGCACGGCACCGGACACGGTTTCCGGGTCACTTCCACTTATCGTCACCGACGGTCTTTTTTCCATGGCCGGCGATATCGCAGATCTTCCCTCCCTCCACGACACGGGCGCGTCCCTCATCGTCGATGATGCACACGGCCTGGGCACCCTCGGCGCCACGGGGAAAGGTACGGCGGAACTGACCGGTGTGCGTCCAGACATTCTCATCGGAACGCTATCGAAGGCGTTTGGTTCCGAAGGCGGATTCGTCTGCTGTGACGGGGAACTGGGCACATACCTGTGCAACCATGCGCGCAGCTACGTCTACTCCACCGCGCTGTCAGCAGGCGTGGTAGCGGCCAGCCGCGCGGCGCTGCGCCTGATCCAGACCTCGGACGTCGTTGCTACGTTGCAGGCGAACATCGCCTACGCATGCGAGGCGTTAGAGGTCACGTCCACAGGACCTGCTACACCGATTATCCCGGTTCCCATCGGCGAGGAGCGCCGAGCCGTTCACGTCGCTGACTACCTCCGCGACCATCACATGTGGGCACCGGCGATGCGCTACCCCACCGTGCCACGTGGAGAGGCGATCATCCGGGTCACGATCTCGGCGGCACACACCCACGCACACATCGACCGACTGGCCGAGCTCCTCCGGGCGGCGCGCAAGGACTAGAGAAGAGCTACCGAGAGGGCGTCGACAAGCAAAAACGCCCACAGGATGCAACCTGTGGGCGCGGAAGCGGAGCCTTAGCCGAAGAGAGCCTGCGCCGTAGCGTAGCGGCTCAGCGGCACAGACTTGAGGGTGCCGACGGCCTCCTGCAAGTCAATGAGCTCGATGTGCTCACCGTGGAGGGCAACGCACTTGCCAGACTCACCCTGGTGCGCTGCACGAGCAGCAGCCACGCCGTAACGTGTCGCGAGCACGCGGTCGAACGCCGTCGGGGTACCACCACGCTGAATATGGCCGAGCACCATCGTGCGGACGTCGTGCCCCAAGCGTTTGTGGATCTCATCGCCGATGACCTGGCCGATACCGTTGAAGGTCTTGTGGCCGAACTCGTCCTCTTCGCCTTCCTTGTAGTCCATCGTGCCTTCCTTGGGCAAAGCACCCTCTGCCACGCAGATGATGCCGTACTTCTCGCCCATCTGGAAGCGACGCTCCATCGCCTTGCAGATGTCGTTGATGTCGAAGGGGAACTCGGGGATAACGGTGTAGTGCGCGCCACCGGCCATGCCAGCGTGCAGGGCAATCCAGCCCACGTGGCGACCCATCACTTCCATGATCATCACACGGTTGTGAGACTCAGCCGTCGTGTGCAGGCGGTCAATAGCCTCCGTAGCCACGGACACAGCCGTGTCGAAACCGAAGGTGTAGTCCGTGCCGTTCACGTCGTTATCGATGGTCTTCGGCACGCCGATGACGGGGATGCCATTATCGGCGAGGAACTGTGCGCCCTTGAGGGTGCCTTCACCGCCAATCGGGATGAGGGCATCCACCTCTGCCTCACGGAGGTTCTCCTTGACCCGATCAATCCCCGCCTTGAACTTGTCAGGGTGGAGACGGCCCGTACCGAGGATGGTGCCACCACGGAGGAGGATCTTGTCGATGCTGTCATCGTCGTAAAGCTGAACACGGTGATCTTCCATCAGCCCGACCCAGCCGTCCTGGTAGCCGACAACGGTCGAACCAAATTCAGAGCTCGCCGTCCGTACAATACCTCGGATCACGGCGTTCAGGCCGGGACAGTCACCACCGGAAGTCAAAGTCGCAATACGCATAGACCCGATATTAGCGAACCGCACGCGATTTGGAGAGTTGAGATCGCCCACCGCAGGTCAGCAAATTGCGCCCGGCCGTGCATAACCAAAAACGGGGAGTCGCTATTTGCTTTTGTTTGCGATACGCGGGAGCACCACCCAGCCCCGGGCAATGGCCCACGACCCCACGCCGAGGAAGGCGATACTGAGCACAATGCACACCTGGTAGATGGTCAGCCACTGGAGTAGGACAGTGACAATCACAAGACCGATGGGTGCAGCAAACATTCCGATGGCGTTGAATAATGAGAAGGCACGCCCGCGGATCTCGTCGGCCACCCCCTCGGTGACGATGACCATAATCATCGGTGCGAACAGCCCGCCACCAATGCCGGCGATGATCATTCCCGCCACGGCAGTCCAGTTCAGCTGGATGACTATGAAGAAGAGCATGCCGATGATCTCCAAACCGGAGGCGATCGCCCATATCAGTCGCCTGTGTGTCGTCCCCCTCCAGGCGACGTAGGCACCACCAACAATTTCCCCCACAGCGTAGGCACTCATGGTGATACCCAGGAGCCCCGGCCGGTCAATCGACTGGAAGTGGGCGGGAAGCAACACTGCGAGTAGCGGTGCCACGCAGATAGTGGAGACAAGGCTGACGATGGCGATAAGTCGTATCGCAGGAAGTTTCAACACGCGTTTCCACGAATCGAGGGAGCCCCGCAGCGTCTCTCCTTCCTCCGCGGCGGCTGAGGAGCCCACCGGCAGGAGCGTCGTCAGCCCTGCGGCAGTAAGAGAGCAGATGGCGGTAATCCACAGCACATCGGACATGTTGAGGGCGCTGAGCAGCACTCCGGCGAGCGCCGGGCCGACGAGGAATCCGAAGCTGGCGATCGTCTGGTTGATTCCCGACAACCGGTCGAGCGTCATATTCTTCGTCACCACGTCTCCGACGAGCGCTGACCGTGCACTCATGCCCGGAACGTCACCGACCGCGCCGAGGATTCCCAACGCGATGAACCATCCTAATGTGAGGCCAAAAAGGTGGTCCACCACGATGAGCAGGACGATGGAGAGTGCCGAAACCACGTCGGAAATGATGGACATGGGCTTTCTTCCCATCGTGTCCACCAGGTGACCGCCGATGAAGGCAAAAAACAACGAGGGAATAGTAATCGCCGTCGCGACAAGGCCTGCAGCCGCCGGATCACCCGTCTTGTCCAGCACCATCCACGGCCACACGATGGTCGCTACCGCGTTGCCCAGGATGGATGTCGCAGCCGAAGCAAGGTAGATATAGGGGGTTGCTGCCGGGACGGTCGTGCCCGCGGGGTTTCCTCGTGTCATTGGCTTAAGTTTAGTAGGCCATAACCCTGTAGTGCTCGTTAAGCTTTCCGGAATTCCTATCACGCGGGAACAAGCACGGATGCAGCATCCCTCCCAGCAGGAGGAAAAACAAAAGCGGCCCCCACCTTCACGGTGGGATCCGCTCGTAAAACCTGTACTTTCGACGCTACAAGGCTTAGCTACGCGCAGCCTCGAAGGCAGCGCCGACCTTGTACAGGCGGTCATCCTTGAACGCAGGAGCCATGATCTGGAGACCAACGGGCAGGTTGGTGTCGCTTGCCAGGCCTGCAGGAACGCTCATGCCACCAAGGCCAGCAAGGTTTAGCGGCAGCGTAAACAGGTCAAAGTTGTACATGGCCAGCGGGTCATTGACCTTCTCGCCCAGTGCGAACGCCGTGGTGGGGGTCACCGGCGCAACAAGGACATCGGCCTTCTCGTAGGCGTTTGCGAAGTCCTGCGCGATGAGCGCGCGGACGCGCTGTGCCTTCAGATAGTAGGCATCGTAGTAGCCGACCGACAGCGTGTATGTGCCAGCGAGGATACGCCGCTTGACCTCCGGGCCGAACCCTGCGGCACGGGACATACTCATGACCTCAGCTGCCGAGTGCTTTCCGTCGTCGCCCTCGCGCAGTCCGTAGCGCATGCCGTCGAAGCGGGCGAGGTTGGAGGAAATCTCCGAGAACTGAATGAGGTAGTAGGTGCCGATCGCATCATCGAAGTGCGGGCAATCAACCTCAACAATCTCGGCACCGAGGCCACGCAGTGTTTCGATGGACTTCTGGAAACTCTCCAGCACACCGGGCTGGTAGCCATCGCGGACGAACTGCTTAACGATGCCGACCTTCACACCACTGAGGTCGCCCTTGGCCCCTTCACGGGCAGCTGCGACGACATCGGGAACAGCGACATCAACGCTCGTTGCATCGTGCGGGTCGACACCGGCAATGACCTCGTGAAGCAGTGCCGTATCCAGCACCGTGCGGGCGCAGGGACCGCCCTGGTCGAGGGAGGAGGCGCAGGCGACGAGGCCGTACCGGGACACGCCACCGTAGGTGGGCTTGACACCCACGGTGCCGGTCAGAGCCGCAGGCTGGCGGATGGAGCCACCGGTATCGGTGCCGATACCGATAGGAGCCTCACCAGAGGCCAACGCGGCTGCGGTGCCGCCACCGGAACCACCGGGGGTACGCGTGCGATCCCACGGGTTCTTGGTCACGTGGTAGGCAGAGTTCTCCGTGGACGAACCCATGGCGAACTCATCCATGTTAGTCTTGCCCAAGATCGGGATACCAGCGCCACGGATCTTCTTCACTACGGTGGCATCGTAGGGGCTCATGTAACCTTCAAGAATCTTGGATGCACACGTCGTCGGAGCATCCGTGGTGACGAAGACATCCTTGAGTGCCAGCGGGACACCCGCGAGCGGGGACGCGGGCCCGTCGCCCTTATCCAGGGATTCATCCACTGCACGTGCAGCAGAAAGAGCCTCCTCGGCACCAACGTGGAGGAAGGCACCAAGCTCCGAGTCGACCTCGGAGATGCGGTCGAGGTGAGCCTGTGTGGCCTCAACGGAGCTGACCTCGCGAGAGTGAATCTTCTCGGCGAGCTCAGACGCGCTGAGAGCGGTCAGGCCCGTGGTGGATTCTGCAAGAAAAGTGTTATCTGTGCTCATGACGTTATTCCCCCAGAATCTGCGGTACGACGAACTTATCATCTTCCTTTTCCGGAGCCTGGTCCAGCGCAGCTTCCTGCAGCAGGGACGGGGCCACGGTGTCCTTCCGCATCGCGGTATGCGTGGCGTGGGGGTGGCTCATGGGCTCCACTCCCTCGGTGTCCACGTTCTGGACTGCTGATACGTGGCCGATAATGCCGTCGATCTGGCTGGCGAAGGTGGTGATTTCCTCTTCGCTCAGCGCCAACCTGGCGAGCGTGGCTAGATGGGCCACCTCATCGCGGGAAATGTGAGGCACGCGAGCTTCCCCTTTTCTTTTCTCTAAGTGTTCTGTTACGAGACTTCAGTGTAGTAATGCGCTACAGTCTTATTCCTTTGACTCTACCGTACCCGGGTGCGGCGTCAGGCAGCGTGGGACAACCCCCAAATATGTACAAAGCTGTCTAGATCTTCCATTCCGTACCGATTCTTGGTTACAATGCCTACGTTAAACCGTAATCAAGAACGCTATACAAAAACGATATAAAGGCTGTGATCGTGATGGTGACCTCTTATCTCATCCGTGTGCTGCTCCCCGACGAGCCCGGCGCGCTGGGCCGTCTTGCCAGCTCCGTGGGGCTAACAGAGGGCAATATTCAATCCGTGGATGTGGTCGAGCAATTCCCGGATGGCACGGTCATGGACGACATTGTCATCACTCTCCCCCAGGGTGCGCTGCCCGATACGTTGGTCACGGCTGCACAGAAAGATGAGAATGCGGTTATTGATTCGATCCGCCCGTTTTCTGGCAGGGTGGATCGTCGCGGGCAGGTGCAAATGCTGGCCCGCTTCGCAGAGCACGTCACCAGCACCCGCAACGCTCTCGATGAACTGGCCAATGTCATGCCGAAGACGATGACGGCCGGGTGGTGCATCATTTTGAGTAATACCCCCAAACTGACGCGTGTGGCAGCATCCACCGCTGCACCGTCGGATAACGGTGCGAGCCCATCCGGGGTGGTCATGGAATCGTGCCGGATGCTCGATCCGGAGACAGAAGACTGGATCCCCGAGTCTTGGACGCTTCTCGACGCTTCCCTGGCCGCTGCTCCCCTCACCGGCACCGATCTCATCGTGGTTATCGGTCGCCCGGGTGGACCGGACTTCCTCGGCTCCGAAATCGCCCACCTCGGCGATCTCGGTGTCATAATCGGGACGATGCTCGGGAAGCACCAGGCCTAGGCGTAGCCCCGACCCTCAAACTTCTCAATCGCTCAGTCTTCTCGCTCTGAAGTTCTTGCCTCCCTACCCTTAGGCAGGGAGGCAAGCAAGGGTAGAGAGTTAGAGAAGAGACGTGACAGCGCCGGTTTCGAGGAGCTCCTCGAACTGCTGCTCGTTAAGAATCGGCCTTCCCAATTCCTCAGCCTTGGTAGCCTTGGATCCTGCGTTGGCACCCACGACGACGTAGTCGGTTTTCTTGGACACACTGCCAGAGGCCTTGCCACCGCGGGCGATGATCGCTTCCTTCACGCTGTCGCGGGTGAAGTTTTCCAGGGAGCCGGTCACCACGATGGTGAGTCCTTCGAGAGTCTGCACCTTCTCCTCGCCCTGTTGTTCTTCCATCGTGACACCGGCCTTCGCCCACGCATCGACGATGGCGCGATGCCAGTCGACGGAGAACCACTGGACGATGGAGGCAGCGATAACCTCGCCCACTCCGTCGGTGGCTGCCAGCTTTTCCTCACTTGCGGAGCGAATCGCGTCCATAGAACCGAATTCCCGTGCCAGCGCCCGGGCAGCCGTGGGACCCACGTGCCGGATAGACAAGCCCGTGATGACACGCCACAGATCTGTTTCCTTCTGCGTCTCAAGCCCGGCGATGAGCTTCTTCCCCGCTACGTTTACAGCGCCCTTGGAATTGGTGTACACCCGCGAATCCAGGAGGTCCTCTTCTGTCAGGGCAAAAAGCTCCGCTTCGTCCGTGAGAATGCCGGTACGAACGAGGTCCTCGGCAGCCTTCTCACCGAGAGCTTCAATATCGAAGACTCCCCTGCCTGCGATGTACTCGAGGCGGCCGGCGAGCTGGCCTGGGCAACTGCGCGTATTCGGGCACCGCCAATCGGCATCCTCTTCCTTCGCCGGGGCGAGCTTCGTGCCACACTGCGGGCACAACGTGGGGAAGACAAAGGGGCGCTCAGTCCCCTCACGAAGATCCGCCATCGGCCCGAGAACCTCGGGGATAACCTCGCCAGCTTTCCGGATGACTACCTGGTCACCGATGAGCACACCCTTGCGCTTCACCTCAGATTGGTTGTGCAATGTGGCCATTTCCACTGTCGAACCGGCAACCTCGACGGGCTCCATGACGGCGAAGGGAGTAACCCGGCCTGTTCGGCCGACGCCGACCCGAACGTCGAGAAGCTTCGTCACTGCCTGCTCCGGAGGATACTTGTACGCAATCGCCCACCGTGGCGCGCGTGAAGTAGCGCCGAGCGCTCGCTGCTGCTCGCGGTTATCCACCTTCACCACCATGCCGTCCATCTCGAAGACAGCATCATGGCGGTGATCCGCCCACTTCTCCACCATCTCGTGGACCTCTTCGTGGGAGTGCACGACCTTGGTGTACTCAGACACGGGGAGTCCGAAGGCAACTAGCGCCTCGTAAGCCTGAGATTGGGATTCGAAGGAAATACCCTCCGCTGCGCCAATTCCGTGGCAGACAAGCGTCAGACGGCGCTTTTTTACCGCCTGTGGGTCTTTTTGCCGCATGGAACCCGCCGCCGCGTTACGGGGGTTAGCAAACGGCTTCTTGTTTTCCTTCTGACGCTGCTCGTTGACGAGCGGGAAATCCTCGACAGCTATGTAAACCTCACCGCGGACTTCCAGCACGCTGGGGATAGGGAAAGAATCGTTTTCCTCCAACCGATCGGGAATTCCAGCGATCATCCGGGCGTTGGCGGTGATCTCTTCCCCCACCGTTCCGTCGCCACGCGTGGCCGCCGTTGTTAGCTCCCCATCCCGGTAGACAAGGTCAATGGATACGCCGTCAATCTTCAGCTCTACCGAATATGCGTCAGACGGTGTGCGAATAAGCCACTGCTCCAGCTCGTCTTTGCTGAACACGTTATCCAGCGAGTACATACGCTCCAGGTGAGCGATGTTTTCAAAGGTTGAGCCCTCGGGCGATGGCGCGCCGACTGTCAGAGTCGGGCTGTCCGGTGTCCGGAGCCCAAGATGCTCCTCTTCCAAGGCCTGCAGACGAGAAAATAGTTCATCGAACTCGGCATCGGTAATCTCCGCCGTGCCGTTGTAGTACTTGTCACGGTGGTATCGCACCTGCGCTGCCAGATCTTCCCACTCGGCGTGGAGAGCAGGTTCCATGGATTGGCTTGAAGCTTCTTTGTCAGACACGGAGACAAGTGTACCTGCGACTAGCCCCACATCATATCAAGCAGCAAGGAGGAAAACCCGTATTCACACTGCTCATCGCTTGTCTAACCGTGGTGTGTGTAGGCGGTGGTAGCCTAACGTGCATAGTTAAAAAACCGCACACAGTGAGCTTCGGAGGATTTAACCGTGTACTCCTTTGACCCATCCAAGATGGTGGCCTTTGATTTGGAAACCACCACTAATGATCCTTTGAAGGCTCGCGTGGTTACCTCGTCGATTATTCGCATCAACGGATCCAACGTCGATGAAACGTACCTCCTTGCTGATCCTGGTGTCCCCATCACCCCAGAGGCAGAGAAAGTACACGGCATTTCCAACGAGCACGCGAAGGCAAACGGTGAGCCCCACGACGAGGTCGTTGCCAAGACGGTGGAGCTTATCCGTCAGGGGTGGCAGGAAGGCTTCACCCTCATTGTTTTCAATGGCTGCTTTGACCTGACGATTTTGCACCAGTGTTCTCCGGATTTCACCATCGATGGGCTCGTTGTCGACCCGTACGTCATTGACAAGAAGATGGATCATTACCGAGCCGGGAAACGTAACCTGACCGCCATGTCGGAGTACTACGAGGTCAAGCTAGACAACGCCCACAACTCCAGCGCCGATTCACTCGCGGCGGCCCGCATCGCGTGGAAACAGGCTCGCCGATGGCCGGAGATCACGATGATGGATGGTGATGAGCTGATGGAAAACCAGACGGTGTGGTACTACGAGATGCAAACTGACTTGGCCAAGTACTTCGCAGGTAAGGGCAAGGATGTAGATGTCAATCTTTCTTGGCCTCTCCAGCTCCCCTAGTGAAAAGCACTCCGGCTCAAGGAACTAGCTGCCTCCTTCAACCACAGAGATAAGCGCGTTGCCACAGATGAGCAAAACACTCATTTCGCTCACGCACGTTCCGTGCCCAAAGAATCGCACCTAGCGCATTCTTCCCCAAACAACGAAACGGCAAAGCGCCTCATGCAACACAGGTTGCATGAGGCGCTTATCTCCTTTTGCTGAACTCTTCCAGCTAGGAGACGTTCAGTGGGAGCACGTGGGCTCCCACCTCACGGTGTTTTCCCCTACTTGTTGGTGTCAGCGTTTTCTTCCTTGGACGGCTCAACAGAGGAGCCCTCGACCGGAATCATCTTGTCGTTGGACGAAAGGTTGGCGTTTTCACCATCGGAGACTTCCGAGAAGTCCCAGCCCACGCCGGAGGTGCACTTAGATGCGTAGTAAGCACCGGTTACCGCGATGAAAGCGGCTGCACCAAGCAGGGTCAGGATGCCAGGAATGTTGATCTGTGCACCGATGGAAGCAAGCCAGGCGTTGCCGTCCCGCATCCACTGCGGCTGCTGGAAACCATTGTCGCCGAACGGGTTCAGACGACGGAGCTCATCCTGGACAGATGCCGGGAGTGCAGGAATCTCTACCTGGGACAGCAGACCCAGCGCAGCGAGCGGGAAGCCCCATAGCAGCGGGTTGGTCCAGGAGTTCGTGGCGAGCTGGAAGCACTTGCCGGCACTGGAGCCTTCTGCGCTGCCTGCGTCGGTCGCAGGGGCATCGTCCTTGCCGATCGTGCCCGGGTTGGTGTTGAAAGCATTCGGGTCCGTCTGCTTTTCACCGTTTGCAGGGCTGATCTCACGGCCATCGGTGAAGCCGTCACCGTCGGTGTCCTTGTTCAGCGGGTTGGTGTTACCCGGCTTGCCGTTCTGGTTGAACTTGTTGTCCTTGAACGGGTTGCGGGTGCCGTTGACCTCGTCACCGTCGCTGATGCCATCGCCATCAGTATCCGGGTTGGACGGATCGGTACCGATTGCCTTCTCTTCGTCGTTGGTCAGGCCATCGTTATCCGGATCAGCGTTGCCGTCGTACTTCGGCAGATCAGCGGGGTTCTTGTGGTCATCAGAGCCGTTGGTCGGATCGGTGCCATTGTTGACCTCGTCGCCGTCGTTGACACCACCATCATCCGTATCCGGGTCCGCCGGGTTGGTGATTCGGTTGCCGCCCTTACCCGGATCGAGCTCGTCGCCATCTTCGATGCCGTCTCCGTCGGAGTCGGACTTCTTCGGGTTGGTGGGATCACCCCACGGGTTCTTGTCACCCGAAACTTCGTCGCCGTCCTTCAGGCCGTCACCATCGGTGTCCGGGTTCTTCGGATCCGTGCCGTGCTTGTGGACTTCGTCACCGTCCTTCAGGCCGTCACCATCGGTGTCCGGATTCTGCGGGTCGGTGCCGTGTTCCTTCTCCTCGTCGTTGGTCAGGCCATCCTTATCAGGATCAGCAGAACCATCATCCTTACCAGGCTTATCACCAGGGTTCTTGCCGTCGTCAGAAGGATCAGTCGGATCAGTTCCGTTGTTGTTTACCTCGGTGCCGTCGTTGACACCACCATCATCCGTGTCCGGATCGTTCGGGTCAGTGACCTTGTCAGAACCGATCGTCGGATCAAGCTCGTCACCATCGTGCAGGCCATCACGGTCGGTGTCCTTGGACAGCGGGTTGGTGTTACCGGGCTTGCCGTTCGGATCAAACTTGTTGTCCTTGAACGGGTTCTTCGAACCGTTAACCTCGTCACCATCATTGATGCCATCGCCGTCGGTATCCGGGTTATACGGATCAGTACTGTGTTCCTTCTCCTCGTCGTTGGTCAGGCCATCCTTATCAGGATCAGCAGAGCCATCATCCTTGCCCGGCTCATCGCCAGGCTTGTCGCCCGGCTTCTTGCCGTCATCAGAAGGATCGTTCGGGCTGGTGCCGTCGTCGATTTCCTTATTGTCGTCGACTCCACCATTGTCGGTGTCGCGCTTGTTCGGGTTGGTAATAATCGGGCTGCCGGTGTGCGGGTCGAGCTCGTCACCATCAGTGAGCGTATCGCCGTCGGAATCCTTCTTGGTGGGATCGGTGTTGCCCGGTTCCCCCTGCGGATCAGACTTATCGTTCTTGAACGGGTTTCGGTAGCCGTTGACTTCCTCACCATCAGTGAGACCGTCATCGTCGGTGTCCTTCTTGTTCGGGTTGGTAACAACATGCCCAGCCTTGTTCGGGTCGAGCTCTTCGCCATCCTCGATACCGTCACCGTCGGTGTCGCGGTTCTTGGGGTTCGTGTTGCCCTCAGGACCATTCGAATCAGCCTTCCCTGGCTGATCATTCTTCGTGCCGTTGACCTCGTCTCCGTCAGTCAGACCGTCGCCATCGGTGTCCTTGTTGTTTGGATCGGTAATAACGTGTCCGGCCTTATTCGGGTTGAGCTCATCACCATCGTTGATGCCATCACCATCGGTGTCATCATTCATGGGGTTCGTGTTTCCCGCAGGACCTTGCTGATCAGCCTTGCTGGGGAACGGGTTGCGGTTACCGTATACCTCGTCACCGTCGGTCAAGCCATCATCGTCGGAGTCCTTATCGTTAGGATCTGTGACGACATGACCCGCCTTATCGGGATCTACCTCGTCGCCATCGATGATGCCGTCACCATCGGTATCCGGGTTCCTCGGATCCGTGTTGCCGGGCTTTCCATTCGGATCGGACTTGTTGTCCTTGAACGGGTTCTTCGAACCGTTGACCTCGTCGCCGTCATTGATGCCATCGCCGTCGGTGTCCGGGTTATACGGGTCGGTGCCGTGTTCCTTCTCTTCGTCGTTGGTCAGGCCATCCTTATCAGGATCAGCAGAGCCGTCATCGCCCGGCTTCGGGTTATCTTTGCCATGATCATCAGACGGATCGTTCGGATTCGTCTTGTTGTCGGTTTCCGTCTTGTCGTCGACACCGCCGCCGTCGGTATCAGCCTTGTTCGGGTTGGTAACGACTGTGGTGCCGGTGGTCGGGTCGACCTCATCGAGATCAGTGAGCCCGTCACCATCGGAATCCCTGTTCGTCGGATCGGTGTTGCCCGGCTTCCCCTGCGGGTCAGCCTTGTCGTTCCTGAACGGGTTGCGTGTGCCGTTGACTTCCTCACCATCGGTGAGGCCGTCGTTGTCGGTGTCATTGTCGTTCGGGTTGGTGACAATGCGGCTGCCTTCGTTCGGGTTCAGCTCATCACCGTCGGAGATACCGTCATCGTCAGAGTCTTGGTCTACAGGGCTCGTGTTGCCTTCAGGGCCAGTCGGATCAGACTTCCCAGGTTGGGAGTTCTTCGTGCCGTTGACTTCGTCACCATCAGTCAGACCATCGCCGTCGGTGTCCTTGTTATTCGGATCAGTGACAACATGGCCGGCCTTATTCGGGTCAAGCTCGTCACCATCAGTGATACCATCACCGTCAGAGTCTTTGTCTAGCGGATTCGTGTTGCCGGGCTTGCCATTCGGATCGTACTTGCTGTTCGGGAAGCGGTTCTTCGTTCCGTTGACTTCGTCACCATCATTGATGCCATCGCCGTCGGTGTCGGGGTTATTCGGATCGGTACCGATTTCCTTTTCCTGATCGTTTGTCAGGCCATCGTTGTCATCATCCTGGCTGCCGGGGTTAGGCGTAGGCTGATCGTCCTTGTGCTTGAGGGCTCCCTCAAGGTCAACAACGAGGACACGTGCAGGCGTGTCCTGAGCGTGTCCCTTCCCGTCCTTCTTGAATCCTTCCGGCACGACAACGCGAAGTTCCGGCGCATTGGCAGGAACGTCTACATTGTGGTCAAATGTGAAACCGACCGCGTCGCGACCGAGGCTATCCTCGGTATACAGCGTGTACCCTGTCCACTTGAGGAATTCCTTCCTCTCGTCCTCAGTCCCGAAAGCCCAATCAGCAAGCTTCTTCTTTCCACCGTCTCCTGAACCAAGGAGGATCTGAAGCGCGACGAGCTTGCGGTTAGCTGCCGGGAATTTCTTGTTGACGTAATCGTCGAGGTACAGCTTAAGCAGATTTCTTGCCGCATTCTTTCGCGCCGGCTCAATGGTCCCCCACTGCGGCGCTCCGGATTCCCCATACTCGGTACGCGGGCCAAAGGTCTCCGTCAGAGGTTCTGAAGCCTTATCCCACTTTTCCCAATTCTTGGTGAAAAGCGACATACCGTTGAAGCCGTTGTAGACCTCAGGTCCCTCAAAGTTGTGGTCCATTTGCACCGCATAGCGGCCGCGAGGAATGGCAACTACTGTTCCGCTTCTACCAAGCGCAGTTGCATAGAATCTCCACGTATCTGCGTCCTTGAAAGAGTCTGGCCTGTTGTCAGCCAATGCTGGCTGCGCAGCATTGGCCACAGGAACGATGGGAGCATGTGGTGCAACCGTCACCCCCGCAACGACAGATAAAGACGTGGCCGTAGCCACAACGAGACGGAACCCAGTGCGCCGTAGCGCTCTCTGGGTTCCGCGGGATGAAGAACTCATTATACCTCCCATGAGACACCGGCAATAACTAGTTTCAAGCCTGTAATTAAGCCAGTATTAAGGTTTCTTAAATTTCATACTTAATAAAATCACATACTCAAGCATTGCGCAAGGCGCGCAACTCGATGTTCACGAAGAATTCAAACTGCATGTTGTACTGGTCAAACCGCTATACGAATGGCGACCCCCAATTAACGGGCTATGGAGAGGCTGAATAGCGTGAGCACCTGCTCGCCTTACTTTTCTTACTCTTTGGTAAGTATTGCCCCAAAAACATGCTTTCTAGTTTTGTTTCAAAATACTCCCCCCAGAAGAACCGCTACCTCCTACTACCCCCCATTTTGCAGTTTTGTCACATCGGCCACACTAACAGCATACTAAGCTTTACTCAGCCTCCAGTCAGAATGACACTCAGACTTGACCCAAGAGCAGTTTTGCATGTTACGTATTCAACGCCGTTAAAATCATTTTTGATCAAAATTAAAGCGTTAAGGTTTAACTAAGCACATTCTTATTATTGCCCCAAACACATTTAGCCCTGTGGCGGTGAAGGGTACTGACAATGCCCTGGATTAACTGTCTAGATCAGATCTAAGTCAGAAGGTAGGAATGCGCTGAGAGCGGGTTTTGCAGCTGGCACTCCTCTTCGAAGGCATCTCCGCATACTCTTCGCGGTACTGTGCCCCCGTGTTAATGAATAAAGCGGTCGAGCTCGTATGCTGTGCGGTACTCCTCCGCCCCACCACGAGCCCAGACGTGGAAGATGCCACGATCCTGTCCGAGCTCGCTGCAGACGCGGTCCATCTCTTTGCAGTCGGTGGAGACGGCACAGTGGTGTCCCTCATCGGCCAATTGTTCAAGAGCTGTTCCGGCCGCATCGAGCTCAGCGGAGGTGCGGATGCGGGCCAGATCTATCAGCGCGCCATCTTCAGGCATGACATCCCACTGGGGCGTATAGCCGATCTGGTTGATGAATGGAATATAGTGCACTTCCTCGTCACCTGTGCCGCGAATGGCCTCGTAGGCAGGAAAGAGAATGCGTTGCAACTCGTCCACGGAGACGGGGCGAAGTGTGTCGAACTCGGACGTACCCGGTATGTCTCCCCCACGAACGGCACCGAGGAAAGGCTCGTCTAGTTGCACGATGATGTTCTCGGGGGAAAAACGCCTCGCAACATCGCCAGCATGCGCGATGAGACCGGAAGTGAGCGCTTCGGAAATATCGGTGACTGCCGAGCGATCGCTTAATACTCGATGCCCATTAGCCAGTTCCAGCTTCACGGCCAGCGACCAGGGTCCAAGTGCATGCACTTTGATGGCATCCACATGCGACGGCCATAGTTCTTCCAACTGATCAAGGTCGCGGTCGAGGGCATCCTTGGCGCGAGTAGCAGCCCTGCTTCCTCGCGGAGTGACAACCCAGCCACGTGAACGGATGTCGGTGTGGAGCCCGTCGACAAGCGCCGTCGTCCTACCGACCGAGTCGTACCAGGGGCCACGACCGGACAACTGAGGGATGTGTGGCAGATCGCCGGTTTCACTGATGACGATGTCGCAGGCTTCGGCAAACCTCGCAGCCGTGACTTCACCGACACCGAAGGCAACCATTTAGTGCACCGTCCCGCAGATGGTGCCAGAGCCAAGCACGATATCGCCATCCGCATCCGGAAGATAGATAACCGCAGCCTGGCCACGTGCAACGCCAGACAGTGGCTGCGTGAGCGTCAACGTCATCGTGTCACCCTCGATATGCGCAGAACAAGGCACCACTTCACCGTGCGCACGTACCTGCACCTGGCACTCAATATCGCCAGTAAAGGCGGGATGGAGCTGCTTGAGACGGTCGGCGATGATTGTGTGGACGGCGAGGTGCTCACGCGGACCAACGGTCACCGTGCCTGTGGAGGCATCGATATCGGTCACATAGCGCGGGCGACCATCGGCTGCAGGAACGCGGATGTTCAAGCCCTTGCGTTGGCCAATGGTGTAGCCGTAGACACCGTCATGCTCCTGCAGCTTATGCCCCTCCTCGTCCACGATGGCTCCAGGTCGCATGCCGATGTGCTTTCCAAGGAAGGCCTTCGTGTTGCCATCAGGAATGAAGCAAATATCGTAACTATCCGGCTTCTTAGCCACGGAAAAACCGTGCCGGGCTGCTTCTTCACGGATCTGAGGCTTCTCAGTATTACCTAGGGGGAAGTAGCAATGGGCGAGCTCATCTGCGGTCAGCACGCCGAGCACGTAAGACTGATCCTTTTTGGGATCCACTGAGCGGCGCAGGTAACCGTTGTCATCGATGGTCGCGTAGTGACCTGTGGCGACAGCGTCAAAGCCGAGTGCGATGCCCCGCTCCAGCAGCGCACGGAACTTAATTTTCTCGTTGCAGCGCAGACAAGGATTGGGGGTCTCCCCCATGGCGTACGATTCGACGAAATCGTCGATGACGTCTTCCTTGAACCTATCGGAAAAATCCCACACGTAGAAGGGAATCCCGAGCTTGTCGCACACACGGCGAGCATCGGCGGAATCTTCAAGCGAGCAGCAGCCACGCGAGGATTCACGGACGGACTGGGGATCGCGGGACAGCGCGAGGTGTACGCCGACGACATCGTGACCTGCCTCTACCGCCCGTGCAGCAGCGACGGCACTGTCTACTCCTCCACTCATTGCTGCTAAAACTCTCACGGCTATCCTCAACACTTCCCATGTACGTCTTATTCCCCGCCGAAATCGGGATGAACCGATCGGCGGCTATGAAACGATCGGCTTGTCAGTATAGGGCGTGAGTGCAGGGGGTAAAAATGACGAGCACCGGGTACCAGGCGCGTAGCTATGCAGATCCGGCAGGATGTCCTTCCCCACAGAAATGCTTCCCCAGCGCTATTTCTTTCCTTTTCTTTCCTTTGTTTGCTTTCTCTTTGTTGTCTTCCTTAGGCCATGCCCGCTAGCCGAGCCCTGCTCACGACATCTGTGGCATGGCCAAGCACTGCGTCGACATCGTCGTCGGTGGTCGTGCGACCCAGGGTGAAGCGGATAGCGCCGCGGGAGACCTTCTCATCCACGCCCATGGCCAACAGCACATGAGACGCGCGGTTCACTCCTGACGAGCAGGCAGAGCCGGCTGCGACCTCGATGCCGAGGGAATCGAACAACATGATGAGGGAATCGGCTTCCGCACCAGGGAAGCTGACAAAGAGGTGACCGGAAAGGTTCGGCTCGCAGGTATGTACAACAAGCTTGTCGACGCTTTCCTCCAGGCCACTGCGCAACCGTGCGGTCAGTTGTGTCAGCCGTGTGCGCTCGGCGTCCATCTCGTCGACGGCCTCTTTGAGAGCCACTGCTGTAGCGATCGCTCCCGCCGCGTCGGGTGTGCCGGGACGAATCCCGCGCTGCTGTCCACCACCAGTGATGATGGGACTCGGCACCGGCGAGCGCTTGGCAAGAAGGATGCCCACGCCACGCGGACCACCGAACTTGTGTGCACTTGCGGCCAACGTCGTGGCGCCGAGGGAGGAAAAATCCACTGGCAAATGCCCAACTACTTGAACGGCATCGACGTGAAGTGGGGTTCCGGTTTCCTGACATGCTCTTGCCGCCTCGGCAACAGGTTGGATAGCACCGGTTTCGTTATTTGCCCACATAACGGCCGCAACGGATGCCGGTGACTGCAAAAACGAAAGATCCTCGATATGACCCGTTGAGGTGACGGGGAGATAGTCCACGTCAGCGTGGGTAGCTCCCGCGCTTAACGCTGAGACGGTCTCCTTCACCGCGGGGTGCTCAATCGGGGTGGTAACAATGCGCGGGGTTTCTCCCCTGTGTGCTGCAGCCTGGGCAAAGCCACGTACCGCGATGTTGTCGGCTTCGGTTCCCGAGCCTGTGAACACGACCTCGATCGGTTCACAGCCGAGGGCATCGGCAATCATTTCCCGCGCCTCAGCCAGCACTGACTGTGCACGCCTGCCGGAGGTGTAGGTGCCACCAGGGTTGAGCACATCAGCGTGTTCCACCCAGGCATCCACCGCCGACTGCCGGATGGGAGTTGTTGCTGCGTGATCGAAATAGTGCCGATTGGTCCGAGTGCTCATGCTGAAAAGAATACTGGCGAGCGCAAGACGGCGAAAACCCGCCAGAATGCGAAACGGCCTGGGGGATTTCCTCCCAGGCCGCTGTGCAGGTTTGCACTGCACCAATCATGCTGCTTTACCAGCCCGCGATCGGCTAGAACCTACCTCCGCACATCAGTACTTCTGTACGTCCGTACCGATTTTTTGCCTTTTTATTTCTTGTTCTTGCAGTAGTTCACCGCGTTGAGGAAAATGTCCTGCGAGTAGATGCCGGGGATGTTCTTCATCAAGCCGTCGCGGAAGCGCTCCGGGTGGCCCATCTTGCCTAGGATCCGGCCGTCTGGGGAGACGATGCCTTCGATGGCGTAGCTGGAGCCGTTGGGGTTCGCCGGTGCCTGCATGGTCGGGGTCCCCTCTTCATCCACGTATTGGAAGGCAACCTGGTGGTTGGCAAAGAGCTGCTTCGCATCCTCTTCGCTGACAACGAACCGCCCCTCGCCGTGTGACACAGGAATGAGGTGCTTCTGCCCCGGGGTGAAGGTGGCAAGCCACGGGGAATCCACGGAGGCGACACGAGTGGTGGCGATGCGGGAGACGTGGCGAAGCTGGCGGTTGTGCGTCAGCGTAGGCGAGGTCTCCGTCAGCTGTGCGGGGTCGCCGTAGGGCAGGAAGCCACTCTTGACCAGCGCCTGGAAGCCGTTGCAGATACCCAGAACGAGGCCGTCGCCGGCAACGAAGTCGCTCACCGCATCGGCAACCTTCGGGGTGCGGAGGAAGGCCGCGATGAACTTGGCGGAACCATCCGGCTCGTCACCGAGCGAGAAGCCACCGGAGAAGGCCAGGATCTCAGCCTGGGAGAGCTTGTCGACGAAAATCTGCGTGTCCTCTTCCAGCATCTGCGGGGAGAGGTTGCGGATCACAAGGAACTCCGTAGTGGCTCCGGCAGCGCGGAAGGCCTCCGCCATGTCGTACTCCGAGTTGGTACCGGGGAATACCGGCAGGAGGACGTGCGGTGCCGGGCCGTCCGACGTAGCTGACGCGTCTGCAGAACTAGGTGTCGGATCAGGCAGATCGGTTGCGAAGGAGGGCAACGCGTCACACGACGCATCGTTGAGCGGGAAGACGGTACGGTACCGCTCCTCCGCCGTTTCCACAGCCTTGTCGACGTTCAGGTGTTCCTCGCCGAAGCTCAGCTCACCGTCGCCGGTGGTCTGTCCAAGGAGCACTGCCCCCTCGGGAACACTGGCTCCTTCTGCTACGGCGAAGACGAGGGAGCCGAGGGTGTTATCCACCCACGACACATCGGCGGTGCCGGTGAAGCCGAGGGCGTTGCCTGCAACCATGTTGACAATAGTGGCACCGATACCGGCCTGGGTGACCGCGGATGCGGCGGGCACCTTTCCGGTGGCGGCAAGCTCGGTGAAAGCAGCGTAATTCTTTCGCAGTGCTGCGTAATCCGGTTCACCGGTTTCCAGTGGAGTATGCGGCAGGAGGTACAGATCAAGATCTGCCTCGGGGACGGCAGCGCTGATTGCGTCGACCTTGTCCATCACGGCGACGGCGAAGGTGACGAGCGTCGGCGGGACGTGTAGTTCTTCGCCGTACGTGCCACTCATTGAGTCCTTACCGCCGATGGCCGCGACCTGGAACGCATCCTGGGCTTCCAACAGGCCAAGGATCGCCTGGGTAACCTCACCCCAGCGCTCCGGCTCCTGGTCGAGGCGCTGGAAGTACTCCTGCACGGTCAGCCATGCGGTGGTGGCATCGGCACCGGCTGCGGTGAGGCGCGCAAGAGCCTCTACCACGGAGTAGGCACCCATGAGGAACGGCGACTCGCTCGCCAGCTCCGGGCTGAAGCCGTACGTCATGACGGAGGAGGTCGGGGTGCCACCCTCGACAGGCAGTGCCTGAATGGAAGCCATCTCGTAGGTCTTCTGGTTCTTTCCGCCGAAGGGCATAAGAACGGTGGAGCGGCCGACGGTAGAGTCGAACTGCTCGACCATGCCCTCCTGCGACCCGCCGGCAGGCGTGGCGAGAGCCTCAGCAACGCTCGCCGGAGCTGCGTGCGGGGCTGCCATGGGGGCGTCGACAAGCGACACAGACTGGGACCGTGCAGCGCCGTTCGTATCGATGAAAGCGCGCGACAGATCGAGGACCAGATCCTCGCCGTTGAACATCCGCAGGCGACCTGAGTCTGTCACCTCTGCGAGCTGCGTCGCCTCGAGGTTTTCCGTCTCCGCCAGTTCAATGAAGCGAGGTGCATTGTTCGCGCGCACGACAACAGCCATGCGCTCCTGCGACTCAGAAATCGCGATCTCGCGGGCGTTGAGACCTGCGTACTTTAGTGGCACGCGGTCAAGGTGGATATCGAGGCTATCGGCAAGCTCACCAACGGCGACGGCCACGCCACCGGCACCGAAGTCGTTGCACCGAACGATCATCTGGGCAACCTCAGGATTGCGGAACAGCCGCTGAATCTTGCGCTCATTGACCGGGTTGCCTTTTTGCACCTCGGCACCGGAGGTGGCAAGGGACGTGTCGGTGTGCGCCTTGGACGAGCCAGTGGCACCGCCGATCCCGTCGCGCCCGGTCCGACCGCCGAGAATGATAACCACGTCACCCGCTGCCGGATCCAGGCGCTTCACATTCTCCACAGGCGCGGCGGCGACGACGGCGCCGAGCTCCATGCGCTTGGCCACGTACCCCGGGTGGACGAACTCCCGCACGTTCGTGGTTGCCAGCCCAATCTGGTTACCGTAGCTGGAGTAACCCGACGTAGCGCGCGCAGAAATATCGGACTGCGGCAGCTTACCCTCGAGGGTGTCCTCACGTGGCGTGTTGATGTCTCCTGCACCCGACAGGCGCAGCGCCTGGTACACCCACGAGCGACCGGAAAGAGGATCGCGGATCGCGCCACCCAAACACGTGGAAGCGCCACCGAACGGCTCAATCTCCGTCGGGTGATTATGCGTCTCGTTCTTGAACATGAGAAGCCATGGTGATGCTTCGCTACGCGCTGCTTCGCTACGCGCTGCTTCGCTACGCTCAGCAGCGTGAGATGCGGAGTCGCCTGGTGCAACGTCAACGTACACGGAGCAGGCGTTAATCTCCTCGGAGACTTCCTGATCATCCATCACACCGGTGCGACGAAGTTCGCGCCCCATGATCGTGCCCATATCCATGAGAGTGCGGGGCTTGTGGGTCCGGCCGTTGGCCTCGCGCAGTTCGTCGTAACGCTTCAATGCGCGGGCGAGCTGATCCTTAAACTTGCTGCCCTCGTTGACGATCTCCGTGAGCTCCGTGTTGAAGGTGGTGTGACGGCAGTGATCCGACCAGTACGTATCGAGAACCGAAAGCTCAACATCCGTTGGAGTCCGCCCCTCCTCACGGAAGTACTCCTGAATGGTGGCAAGATCTGCAAGGTTCATAGCCATGCCACGTTCAGCGATGAGTGCTTCGAGGCCAGCCTCATCCAGCTCATTGAATCCCGGGTACTGGCGCAGCGGCTCAACCGCCCCCGTAGCCGGTGCCTGAAGGACCTTTATGTCCTTCTCCCCCGCTTCAACCGGGTTGATGAGGAAGGACCGAATGGCGTTTCGTGCCTCATCGGACTGGGCAGGCTCGAAAACGTAGAGCACCGCCGAGTAAATCGACGCATCAGTTTCGGGCTGTACCAAGCGAAGGGCCTGGTTGGCTGCATCTGCACGCTGATCGTATTGGCCCGGTAGCGGCTCTACTGCGAGGAACCCGGATGCATCGTTAAGGACCTGGGTGAGATCCTCCGCGGAAAGCTGCGTATCAACGCGGTCGTCACACACGATGGACGTGCTCAGCGCAGCAATATCTGTTTCCGTTGCGGAGAAGACATCATAAAGGTTGATGATTTGAACGGCATCGAGCTGAACACCTGAAAGATTATTGAGTGTTGCAAGCAGCGCGCGCTCCTCGTCGCGGAACTGAGGCTTGCGGCGAACTGCGAGACGTGCATCCATGAGATGGAGGGGCCTTCCTTGCATTAAATTTGGCTATTCTTCCGCAGTAAGTCTAGTCCAGCTGCACCTCACTCGGTAGTTCCGTGCCAGATAACAGAGTTGCCCAACCAGTGATCTTAGACAAGACAATCGTTCATCCTGATTTGCCCGGAAATCACTAGTTCCTTACTCACAGGTTTAAATTGACATTTTTGGCAACTGACAACTATTCAACACGAAACAATGCTAATTTACGAGCGAACTTAAGCATTTTAATTCATGGTTGTACTTTGCTTATTTTTATTTCGTCTTACGGGTAAGACTCAAGAAAGTAGGACTAGACAAGCACGAAAAAACGTGTATGGTTACCTCTCGGCTCGGGAAATTGTTCAACCATTTTGAACCCTTACCCGACTATGTTGGTTTGAAACTTTTACTGGAGGAAAAATGTCTCGTCTGTCGTACATTCTCGGTGGCCTGATGGCAGCTGGCGTACTGTTCCAGTCCGTACTCATCATGGCTGTTCCCGCTTAACACATACACTCAATATGTCAGCCTCGGCTAGTAAGGCTGACGACAAAGCTGAGATTGAGCAACAAGCTCTACCCCAGCCGAAGTGAAGAACACACCGCGTCAGATTTTCACCTGACGCGGTTTTTGTTTGCACCCCTTCTAACCTGGGGTCAAGGCGACAGTGCAGAAATGTAGCCAGGCTGCCGTACAGCCTGGCTACCCACTACATTTGCACTATCGGTTCGGCTTCCACTATCGGTCCCGTTTTACCGGTCTTTTTTCTCATACCCCATGGTGCGGTGGGTCGGGTTGGGCAAGGGACACCATAGCGATGGCATAGTCCCCATCATGGGACAGTGACACGGACGATGTCATGCCTGTACCTGCAAGGCGCTCAATGTCTCCATGTAGATGCAGCGTCGGGCGACCAAAGTTATCGCAGCGAACTTCGATGTCCGACCAAACCACGAGCTCCGGCGCAATCAGTGGCGGCGCAGGTGAGATGATTGCACCCCACGCCTTGATGAACGCCTCTTTGGCTGCCCAGCGCGCAGCCAGATGCTGGATCACATCGCCACTAATCGCTGCCCGCTTGCGAGCTTGCCGCTTTTCGTAGGTAGTAAAGAACGTCGCCATCGTCGTCCCCGGAGTGTTCCATTGCTCACGGAAACTGGGAAGATAAACGAGGTCCACCCCTACCGCAGGTATATCTCCCGCAGCAGACTCAGGAACCTGAGTGGGCACACGCTCGCTCATCTACGAAATCCTCCGTTCACATTTTTCTCGTTCTTGTGCCGGCCACATTTTGTTTGCCACGACGCTGACGATTGGTTGCAGTTGCCGTTGCTAACCTTCAGGCTCTGCAAGCCTAGAGCTAGCAAGAACCACCCCGGTAAAGAGCAGTACACCACCGCTAGGCTCTAGCTTGCTGGAATTCCTACTTCCTAGAACCACCCCTCGGCGCCCAGGCGAGCGTCCGGATCGAGAAGCATGGTCTTCTCCTTTTCGGAGATGACATCACCCTCCTGGAACCTGCGGTTCTCCACGCCCTGGAAGAGCTGCTGTTTGCCCAGCATTCCCTTCACCAATCTGCGTTCACCTGCAGCAAGACGGGCATTCGCACGCTTCTCCCACGCCGGGTCATCGACAGCTGCAGCGAAAGCTGCCGGGTGTACGAGAGCGACAAGGCCAGACACGTGACCGAATCCAAGGGAGGTGAGCAGAGCCGCCTTCGGAGCCTCAGCGAGCTGTAATGGCTTGGTCAGCCACGTGAGCCACGTACCATCCTTCATCTCCGGATCCACACACGTCAGTGCGGCGTTGCCGGGAATACGTCCGGTTGCGAATACGTCGACGATGCCACCAATCTGGAAGACTGCTGCACCACCCTTAGCGTGGCCAGTCAAAGTCTTTTGGCTGATCACGTATTGCGGGTTGCCCTCGCTTCGGCCCAACGCCTCTGCAATGTAGGTGTGCAGGCACGTCTCATTCGGATCGTTGGCGTTGGTAGACGTGTCGTGCTTGGAGATCACCGACACGTCATCTGCCCCAACGCCGAGGCCGGCTAGTGCGCGCGCCAGGCGGGAACGCTTGCCACCACGAGCCGTAGCCAATGCACCCAAACCGGGAGCCGGGATGGACGTGTGCGCGCCATCGCCGTTGGACTGCGCGAAAGCCACCACAGCCTGAACCGGTAGGCCCAGGTCACGAGCGATGGTGCCACGAGCGAGGATGACCGTTCCGCCACCAGCGCTCTCCACGAACCCTCCGCGACGCCGATCGTTGGCACGAGAGTAGAAACGGGGATCGATTCCCTTCGCAGCCATGACCTCGGAATCCGCAGTGGCATTCATCATGGCAAAGCCCTGAATGGATTCGACGGAAATATCGTCAATACCACCTGCAATAACCACATCCGCTTTACCCAGAGCAATCTTGTCCAACCCCTCTTCTACCGATACGGCGGCTGTTGCACATGCGCCGATGGGGTGAATCATTGATCCGTAGCCGCCGACGTAGGTCTGCATGGTGTGGGCAGCGACCACGTTGGGCAGCGTCTCTTGGAGGATATCCGAGGGGATGTCTGCGTCCAAGAAGCGGTCAAGGAAGAGCTTCCGCATGGAGCTCATCCCGCCAAAGCCTGTGCCCTGCGTAGTTGCTACATCGGCCGGGTGTACGGCCTGGAGGAGCTCTGCAGGCTCAAAGCCGGCAGAAAGGAACGCGTCAACGGTAGCGACGAGATTCCATACGGCGATTCGGTCGATTGACTCCGTGAGACTCGTGGGGATGCCCCACTTCTGCGGGTCGAAGCCATCCGGAATCTGTCCACCGACTGCGCGCGCAAGGGTGGCCTTCTTGGGAACGCGTGAGGTAGCACCGGCGCGTCGGGTAACGCGGATGGATCCGTCTGCATCCACGCTGATGCTGGTAAAGGTCGGGTCCGCAGCGAGGTAGGTTTGAGCCGTTTCCAAGTCATCCACGGTGAAGGTGATGTCCTTTTCCAGGAAGAACTGAACTTCCTTGCCCGAGGCACCATCGGCGATGGGGCCGTCATCGGCAAACGGGCGAACACCACAGCGGGCAACCACTTCATCGTGGAAGCGATCATAGATATCTGCTTCCGCGACGGCGGCACCTTCCTCGTCGTACCACCCAGGAGTGGGGTTGTCGCCCCACGTAATGAGACCCATCATCCAGGCAAGTTCCGTGACACCAGCCGGGGTGAGGTCGACATCGCCGAGATGGTTGATGCCGTATTCCGCTTCGAAGCGCGTGCGCCCCGAGCCCCACGGAGACACCTCTCCGAGCCCCACGATGACCACCATGTCCTCCAGCGGTGTCGTGACTTCTCCGGTCCAGGGCACATCGCGGTTGGTTGGCTGGTGACGTGTATGCGGAGTGGGAAGCGCAGGGATCGCCGCAACGCGCTGCTCATCATCGTGGACGTTGCCGGTGGCAGCGGATGGGCTGTGGACTTCACTTTCGCTCTTTTCCGCGTCCCGGCGCGCGACTTCTGCTTCTGCCTCCGCAGCAATCTCCGGAAGGGACACACCTGCGAGGCCACCGGTCAGATCAGCCTCGAGCGGATGATTGTGTGCTTCCTCGCGGGACTTTTCGCTGCACAACCCCACGAGTTCCTTGGCGATTGTCTCTGGAGTCCAGACGTGCACGCCGTGACGTTCGGCAACGTCAACGAGGCGGTCATTATGCCCCATCAGGTTGGTTGATTTCACCCAACCGATGCGTGGATGGGCGAGAGTGGTGCGCTTGCCGAAGGGCTCGACTGCCCACTTGTTAGCGATGGCATCGAAGGCAGCCTTTACTTCACCGTACGAGCCGTCGCCGCCAAAGGTACCGCGGTTGGGAGAACCTGGAAGAACCACGTGCAAGCGGTGGTTGACATCTATCGTCTCCCCCAGCGCGCTGAGCCCGCCGATGAGTCGCTCGACACCCCACAGCAAAACACGGGATTCAAACTCGCTGCCGGTGCCGGCATCCGTGAGGTATCCACGTACAGGAGGTGCAGCAAACGGGAAGAGCAGATCCGGGATCCACGCATCCTTCACTTTCTTCTTGGTGGACCCGACGGTGACGAAGCGCTCGTTTCCGATCCATTCGGACAGCGCATCGATGTCACGGTAGGAAGCCAGGTTTGCCGGGACAAGCCACAGCGCTGCCGCACCGGAGGCGTAATCGCGGTAGAGGTTACGTGCCCATTCGGTGCGTTCCGGAGTGACGCGAGAAGAGGTTGCGATCACGGTGGCGCCGCGCGATAGCAATTCAGCGGCAACCCCGGAGGCGATGGAATGCGGAGATACACCCGTCACGACGGCAACAGAACCGACGAATTCACCGGAGTCTTCTGTACGCGCAGCCTTTGCCACATCACTCAAGCCATGCCAATCAGCAATGGCGGCCACATCTTCGCCGGTACCGATGAAGGATGCGGTTTCAGGAATTGGTTCACCGACGGCGATCCTTGCGATGTCCTCACGGGCAGAGGCCCACCGGTCGTCGAAAAGCACAACCTTGTCTTCGTCGAAGGCCGGAATGACGCGACGAGCCCAGTCCGAGCCTGCCTCCGCGGCGACGGTAGCTACGAGTTCAGCGGAATCATCAGCATCTGCTGGAGCAGTTGCTACCTCGTGACCGAGAGCCTTGAGGACGTGGTGGGCAGACTCAGCCAGAATTCCCTGAGCACCAAGGATCTTCTCTGCAAGATCGTTGAGCGCTCCGGAATCAACTACCTGGCCACCTGTTTCACCGCTCGCAGGCGGAGCGACGGTGACACCATTGTCAGAAGCAACCTGAGCGATGGCAGCGTCGATAAGCTCGTTGACCTCGTCTGTACTGGTAGCAACGGTACCCACAGTAGCGAGATCGCCACCACGAGCGGACGTGCCGGAACGAGTACCAAGAGCCAAAGCGATGGTGACATGCGCATCCCAGCCTGCGGGAAGAGCCCACACGGTGGTGACACGCTGGGCAATGTCGTCCAACTTTGCACCGGCCGGCCCAAAGACACTACGCACCTGATCCTTAACAAACTTGCCCAGGACCTCGCCGAACGGCTGGTAGTTCTTCGCTGCTGCGTTGACCGTACCGGTCAGCGTCTTAATGTCAGCCTCCGACGCACCCTCAACGGCAGGCAACGACAGTTCCGCAGACATGTCCATGAGCTGCTGGTTCAAGCGAGAGGACACGCCGCTAGTCAAGGTGCCGATGGTGTCTGCGTCACCGACCTGGTCAAGACGCATCTTGTTGGCCTGCGCAAGCAGAGCGCGGATGGCGTGGCCAGCGGTAAAGGGAAGTGGCTGGGTGTTCGCGGTAGCTGCGGGATTTCCTGCAGGTGTAGCCGGCTTAGCGGACTTGGCAGGTGCTTCTGGTTGTGTCGCCTCTGCAGCAGGTGCGGCCTCTGCCGAAGCTAGCTTTCCGCTTGCCGGTGCCGACGATGCGCCAGCTCCAGCGTGCTGGGCGGAGTCGTTCGATACAGCGTGCTGCTCAGCAGGACGTTCACGCTCGGTGACATCCGTGAAGAAGACGTAGGCTGCATCTCGCTGCACGTTGCGCAGCACCACGTCCGAAGCGGGGAAGCCCGGTAGACGCAGCGTCTTGGTCGCCAAATTCGTGAGCGTCGGCGCAGCGCCGAGACCGACCTCAACATACTGGTCAAGGCCTGCCTGGCGGGACAGCAGGAACTCCTGCGTTTCGATCCAGCGCACGGGAGAAGCGAATTGCCATGCCAGCAGTTCGATGAGCAGGCTGCGGGTCACCTCTTCACGGTCACCGTTTTCGAGATCGAGTTTTTCCACGATGGTCGAGGGGGCCACATCCAGCACGCTGCGACGGAAGTCCTCCGTCAAAGCAAAGGGCTTGGCCACAAGGTTCGGAATGTAGTGACCGATGAGGATATCGGGGTCGATATCGTGAGGCAGTAGCGCATCCAGCTTCTCGCGGAAATCATCAACGCCGTTGCGGAGCACGCGGGAGTGGAAGGGCACGTCGATTCCGGGAACGAGCATGAACGGGCTCTTACCACCGGCTTCACGAGCACGGCACGAAGAATCCTCCTTCAACGCCTCGATACCAGCAATGGTGCCAGCCACGGCATACTGCTGATCGCGGAGGTTGTAGTTTACGATCTCCAACATTTCACCGGATTCTTCGGCAGCACGTGCGACGTAGTCAGCAACATCGGCATCGCCCACACCGAACTGGTTCGGACGAAGAGCACCGAGCAGGTAGTTGGAGTTCCCCTCCGCATCACGAGGCACGAGATGGTGCATCGTCAGCCCGCGTTGGAACACGAGCTCGAGGACGATATCCGGATCGATGACCCCGGCATATGCTGCGAGAGCGGTGTATTCGCCAAGAGAGTGGCCGGCGAAGTAAGCTCCCGGTACATAGACGCCAGTTTCCTTCAGCTGCGCAGTTTGGGCAAGGGCCAGCGTGGCGAGGCAGACCTGGGTGAACTGGGTGAGGTTGAGGACGCCCTTCGGGTGGCGATAGGTCACTCCACCGGCGACAACCTCGGTCGGGTTATCGCGGACGATGGAAATAACGGAGAAGCCCAGGCGCTCGCGCGTGACGGCATCGGCGCGCTCCCAAACAGCAGCCGCAGCGCGAGACGACGTCCGCTCCTGCATGCCCATGCCCTTGGACTGGATGCCCTGGCCCGGATAGACGTACGCGGTGCGCGGGGCAGCCGTGACAGCGGTTGCCTGCGACACGAGTGTTCCGTCAATTGTGCAGGTCACCTCGATAAGGAGTCCTCCGCCGGTGACGGCACCAATGCGATCGACGCTGATGTCCACGGTGTCGTTCAAGGCGACCATGGAGAACATCCGGTAGGTCCAGCCTGTCAGAGTTGAGCCCACAGCTGCTTCCGCAGCGTGCTGGGCTGTCGCAGAGAGCCACATGCCGTGGACGAGTGGTGCGGTGAGGCCTGCTACGCGTGCGGCGCGGTGCGAGGTGTGGATCGGGTTGAAATCACCGGATGCCCAGGCGAACGGTGTCATCTCAGACGGTGCGGTGACCGTGTAGCTACCCAGGTGCGAGCGTGGCGTATCGGTGAATTCTGCCGTGGTTCCACCGGCCACGGCGGGTTCCTTCGGTGCCTGTGTTCCGAACGCACGTCCGCGAATGGCGAAGCGCTCAACGAATTCGATGACTGGCGAGTCCACCCCGTTCTCGGTACCGGCATCTCGTTCATCTGCGAATAGCTGCAGCTTGACGGTGACTACACGGCCACTGCGCGATTCTTCGATGGAATCTGCCCAGGAGATAACAGAAATCGTCTGACCGAGCAGACTTTCTAGGGGTACGTGCACGAGTGCCGAATGGTCGAGGTGAACTGCTTGGAGTAGTCCTTCAATTACCGGCATACCGTCGACACGGCCAGAACCGAGTGCAGCATAAATTGCTGGCCAGCAGGGCCCGAGGATCGCATCGGTGACGATTGCTTGCTGGTCATCCCCCAAAGCTGCACCCGTCGTAGACCCGTGCGTGACTCCGATCTGGCGTGCGCACGTGAAGGTGTAGTGCGCCTCGCCGAATTCGGAGCGTGTAGAACTCACAATGGCGGGCAGCTCAGCGATCGTATCCCCCTGTGCGGAGACACCACCGACACCAGCAATTCCTTCTAGCAGGTCAAACATCGTCGTGGAAAGGCGTGTTGCATCGACAACAGGGCAACCACCAGTGTTAATGGATGCGTCGACGGTCAAGGGAATGTCGAGCTTGCGGACGGCGTGCGTGTCCACCTTGGTGTTGTCCCACGCTGTGTCCAAGGTGATACGTAGTGTCCACGACTCTTCGCCTTCATGGGTAAGCACCCAGCCGGCTTCATCTACGACACGGGTAGGATTGGTCATCAGCGCGCCCATCCAACTGATAACGGGGCTTGCGATGATCGCTTCTGTGATAGTCGCGCACGGTTGATTGACAGTTATCTCGGATTGAGAAAACTCCGATTCTGTTTCCGCATGCGAGAGGACATCGGAGTTTTCCTGGTTCATTCGGTGGCGCCCACCCTCATCGGAAACCGAATCCATGCTGAGTGGCTGCGCCCGGAGACGTTCAGCAGGAAGTGAAGTTGCCGAGGCAGCGCCATGAGAATGACCGCCAGTCCCCTGCTCAATCTCACTGTTGGCGCGCCTGCTGACACGCGCAGTAGGCGTACAACCCTCGTCTTCCAAAACGTGTGCAGCGGTGTCCTCGTAACGGGCAAGAATGGTAGCAATGGGCTCGTTCATCGTGGTGACAAAGCCGACAGAGACCGGACCGGGGATGACACGCACGCTATCAGCCGCGTAGCGATCGTCCTGGGATTGCCACAGGCAGTCTTGTCCCCACCAGCGCAGAAGGTCCTCATCGAGAGCCGGGACATAGCCGGTCGGCTTCGGGTATTTGCGGGAGAGGTTAACAAACCACGCCTCATCGACCGGTGTAATCGTGGTGTCTTCGGCCTGTGGGTAGGCATCGAGGAATTTCTGAGCAGCAGCCGGGGCATCGTCCACGGAAGAAAGGTCAGCGAACAGGGTGTACACATCACCCCGCTCTTCCTTTGCTAGACGGGCTTCAAAGCGCTGGAGGAGATCCTGCATCCGCTGTTGCCACGAGGGATCAACGTAGGGGTAATCCAGCTCTACGTAACGGCGGACGACATCGGCATAGGTCATCGAAGACAGGTCACCGAAGTACGGGCGTGACGTTTTGTTCATAGCCGCAATGAGTTCATCTTTGTGAGCGGTAATCTTCTTCGTATCCCCGTGCACAGAAGCAATGATCCGGGCGCATTCAGCCGCTGCGTTGTCCACCTCGTGCATATCCGCGTGGAGGTGGCTCATTCCGGAAGTCATCCCCCCGATGACCTCGCCACGAGGAACCCACCCACAGTTGTCGTTGATGTCTGTGCCAGGAGTGTTGACGAGTAGTTCCTTAACGGCATCGGTGGTCTTTGCTTCCTTTGCCGTCATGGCTGGGGTACCGATGAATACAGCGTCGACAGGCATTGCGGGCAGACCATACTTCTCCGACCAGGTACCCGTCAGATACGTGGCAGCAAGCGCAGGATCGCCGAGTCCGCCACCAACTGTCAACACAACACCACGAGTGTTGCGTACCTGGAAGTACGTATTGATGAGAAGTTCGTCGAGGGATTCCCACGAGTGGTGGCCACCTGCACGCCCATCCTCGACCTGGATGATGAGGTTATCGGTGTACTTTGCGATGGCCAAGCACTGGCGGATTTGGGCGACGGTGCCAGGCTTCACTGCAATGTAGCTGAAACCAGCAGAGCGCAGCTCGGAGAAAAGTGCCTCTGCTTCATCGATTTCTGGAATCCCGGCGGTAATCACCACACCATCTATCGGCGCACCGGAGCGCCGTGCTGAGGTGACCAGGTGCGAATTCCCGAAGTGTAGATTCCACAGGTATCGGTCCATGAACATGGCATTGAACTGTGCGGTTCGCCCCGGATTCAGGAGGTTCTTGAGCTTATCGACGTTGCTGTTGAGGACCTCTGCGGTGACTTGGCCACCGCCTGCGAGCTCCGCCCAATAGCCGGCGTTGGCTGCGGCGGCCACGATTTCCGGGTTAACGGTGGTCGGTGTCATGCCTGCCAGCATGATGGGTGACAGGCCAGTCAAGCGGCTGAACTTGGTATCCAGTTTCGGTGTGTTTTCGCCGGGAAGAGTGATAAGGCGTGGCGCATACTCCGAGTAGTCTGCAGGATCTGCCGGTGTATATCCGGGGGAAGTCAGCTCATCGATCTTGTCAACGCTGCCTGCAGGAACAACGGATACTCCCCTACCTCGGCAGGCATCGCGGGTCACGGTGGCGATGACATCTCCGGGACCCAAGCAGACAATCGATGTTGCTCCCTTAGAGATGGAGTTGAGCACTGTTTCTTGCCAATTCAACGGCTCCACCAACACGTGTGCTGCCAGGTCGTGAATGTTGTAATGAGCGATATTCTCAGGCAGGCCGATAACGCCCCTCCACCTGTCGACCTGGTCCAGTGCCGGCTGCAGCAGCGAATCATGGAATGGTGCAGACACCTCGAGGTACTCCATCACTGGCGCAATGGTCTCACCGCAGGCCCCCGACTTTTCCTGCTTCTTTTTGTTATCAGCAGCAAGTTTCTCCAAGGCTGCCTTTGCTGCTTCCAGCTCTTCGGGGCATCCCGATAGAACAAAACGCCGGAATCCATTAACCAGCGCAATGGAGATGTTCGTACCCCGAATAATTCTGCGGATAGCTGGCTTGTCCACACCGCGCACGGACAGCATGCAAGTAGTGGATACCCCAGGACGGTGCTTCGTTGTCGCCGCACCGATCAGTCGAGCCAGCGCGAAAATCTGTGCTGCTTGCTCAGTTTCTCCTGCCACCCAACGCTCAACGATGGATGCCCCCAGGATTCCCTGCGAGTGTCCGATGAAGTCTATTGGCGGATGCGAAACAATATCGAATCCCGAACCTAGCAACACATGGAATAGACCAAACTGTGCTGCAGTAATTCCGGGAACAGAGTGGACCGGCGAGGGGTCATTAGGCACCTCTTCGAGCGTGTAGCGACCAGATCCGAGAGCTGCGAGTTCGGGTCCCAGAGGATCGAGAAGCTTGTCTGCGCGCGATACCAGTCGGTGCAATTGCTCCGCTGCTACGGGGTCCCCAAGTACCTCCATCAAGGCTTTGTGCCAGGGCGTGGACTGCCCGTCAAAGCTCAGGGCGTAATTACGGATTGTGGCGGTCATGATTGTCTCCTTTATTGCGGTGCCGATCTGTTGGCCATATGCAGGCACGGACGGCGGAAAAATAGTGGCTAGTCAGTGGAAGAAGCCACCGGTGAAGTCATTGAGTAGGAAGTGGCCACGCAAGCCATACGAGTCACGCAGGTTGCGTAAGGCCTGTGAGATCGAGGTGCGAACTACCACCGTGGTTTATCCACGAAATTGTGGAATGCTCACTTCATGTAGGTTGCGAAACCGATGAAGCTCAGCACTCATAATTCGAGGCTGTGAAATGATTGCGATGCGGTAATGCGCTTACTGCGGACCGTTATCGTGCTTGCGGTAGGCAGTGGGCTGATACGGTTTGTCCTTCAGCGTTCTAATAGCTGCGCTGATGGTGGATCGTGTTTCTTCTGGCTGGATGATCGCATCGACTGCACCGATCTGAACGGCATCTGCGGGTCCCATGACGGTAGCCCGATATTCGTTTCGAAGTTCTTCGCGCACGCATTGGCGTTGTGCTTCATCATCGATGGCAGCGAGTGTCTTACGGTGGATGATTCCCACTGCAGCATCGTCACCCATGACAGCGATTTCTGTGTCTGGCCAGGAGCACACGATGTCTGCACCGAGTGCCTTCGAGCTCATAACGATGAATGCCCCACCAAAAGCTTTCCGCACAATAACGGTGATGAGGGGGACTGTTGCCATCGCGTAGGCAACAATGAGTTTTGCTCCACGACGGATAATCCCTTGCTCCTCTTGCTCCGTACCAGGCAGGTAGCCTGGAACGTCGACGAGCGTCACAATCGGCAGTCCGAATGCGTCGCATAAGCGGATGAATCTGGCGGCCTTTTCTGAGGCGTTTACGTCGATGGTGCCGGCATCCACACCCGGTTGATTCGCAACGATTCCTACTGGGGTGCCATCGATACAGGCAAGACCCGTCACGATGTTCTCCGCGTAGTGTTCACTGAGCTGTACAAACTCAGAATCGTCAACGAGTAAATGGATGAGGTCGACGATGTCGTAGGGGGCTCGCGGATCGGCCAACACGATGTCTGTGACCTTTTGGTCGACGTATTCTGGGGCTGGCTGTGCCGGAATAAAGGTCGGAGCCTTATCCTCACACCGCGTGGGCAAGTAGCTCAGCACAACGCGTGCGTAGTCAAAAGCGTCCTCTTCATCGTTTGCCTCGTAGTGTGCGACACCGGAAACCGTGGAGTGAAGCCTGCTTCCACCAAGCTCTTCTGCAGTGACATCCTCCCCCGTGACGGCCTTGACAACGCTTGGACCAGTGACGAACATATGCGACTTTTCCGCAACCATGATGACAACATCGGTCAACGCCGGGCAGTAAACCGCACCACCGGCGCATGGCCCGATGATGATGGAAATCTGCGGCACAACTCCACTCGCCGCAACGGTGCGCTTAAAGATTCGTCCGTATTGGTTGAGACCACGTACCCCTTCTTGGATGCGGGCTCCGCCAGAGTCAACGATCGCAATAATGGGAATGCGTAATGCGATGGCGCGATCCATTAGATCGCAAATCTTCTCGCCCTCGACGCTGCCAAGGGTTCCCCCACGGATAGAAAAATCCTGCGAGTAACACGCTACTGGGCGCCCATCAATTTCGCCGATCCCTGTGACTACTGCGGTTAGGTCTTCAGAATCCCGTGCCGCCCCGTATGGCTTACGAGGTGCTCCTATTTCTAGGAATGTTCCTTCATCAAAAAGGGACTTAATCCGCTCACGGGCCGTAAGTTTTCCGCGCCCGTGTTGAAGTCGTTTCGCCTTCTCCTCAGTACGACGAATGAGTTCATTCGTCGTACTGCTATCGATAGTCGCTGTCATGTTCCTCTTTTCGCCAATCTTTCTTGCGTGTAATGCGTGCGTTTAGTAACCCGAATGATGTATCGTTAGGGAAACTACATACGGACACGCAATCTTTATTGCTAAAAGTTCACAAAATGGAGCGCACTCCGTTTTTGCTAGATGTGAGTGTAGCACCGGCCGAAGTGTTTTCGTACGCAAATCTTTTTGGCGTGTCCACTTTTCTGTCGAAGCCAGCCCAAATTAGCCTGTTTTACCAGGCTTTATAAAAGTTTCCCGGGAGTTTTCTCCAGACGACACGCCTGGGTGCCACACAACCTCTTAAAGGCAATATCTCCCCCATGTGACGCGCTCCATCCGACCCCCTCATCGCAGAAACACAATGCTGACGCACTGGAAACACCAGCACGATCCGCGGGTCAAAGAAGCTACAGCTGCATGCCGTCAGCGATAAACTTGATTTGCTCATGCAGACGCTGACGCATGTTCGTAACCTCACTGCTGTCGATGGTTACGCGAACAAGTTCCATGTACATAATGGCGTAGACGCTAGCCGCCACCTGACGTGCAGCATCCCGGCCAAGATTACGGTTTCTCACGTACCGATAGATGCGCCGTTCAAAATCCCGGATAAGCTGGATAGCATTTTCTCTCCGCGGTCCTGTAGATGTGCCGAAAAGCACCTCACGCTGGAAGGCAAGAATATTTCCCCGTGATTCTTCCGTCGCCTCCACAATCGGATCGATGAGGGCATGTGCGCGTTCCAACAAACCCGCGGATTCCGGTAAGGAACTCTCAGCGGCGAGCCCTGCCTCCAGCACCTCTGTGTACACAGAAATGAGTAGTTCCGCCTTTGAACCGGCATGCCGAAAGAACGTCCCCGTGGTAAGCCCTGCAGCTCGCGCGAGCTGCGCTGTTGTCACTGACTCGTAATCATGCTCGAGAAAGACATCACGGGCAGCCTGCAGCACAGCCTGCTCTCGCTTTGCCTTGTTTTCCTCTCGCTTTCCCATGATTACTGCATTCTACCGTGAATGTGACACGCTATACCCATAACCATAGGACTTATCTCATATCACACGCGCCGTAGCGAGCCTCCCGCCCCTCGCTCCCTCCTCGTTTTTAGTTTTCAGGCGACGTGAAAACGCCAGCACGTGTAGACCACGAGCTGGCGAATTTCTAGTGCAACGATTGCGTGAACCCCTTAGGAATTCAGTCCTTTAGCTTCACGGCGATCAGAGATTTCCTTAATGAGAGCAGGAACGATGTCGTTGACGTCACCGACCACACCCACATCGGCGATCTGGAAGATCGGCGCATCTTCATCCTGGTTAATGACCACAATGCGCTTGGATGTTTGCATACCAGATGAGTGCTGGATTGCACCAGAAAGGCCAAGAGCGATGTAAAGCTCAGGCGACACAGTGGCACCTGTTTGCCCCACCTGGTACTCGGCCGGGTAGAAATCGTCGTCCACGGCATCACGGGTGGCACCAACAGCGCCACCGAAGAGGTCTGCGAGTGGCTCGACAAGCTCCGTGAAGCCTTCTGCCGAGCCCACACCTCGACCGCCGGAGACTACGACATCCGCTTGCGGAAGTGCGGGACGTGCACCCGGCGTATGGGGCGTGTAGCTTTCCACCGTCGGATCAAGAGCTCCTGCCTCGGGCAGAGCAAGATCCATGAGTGTGCCAGCTGCGGGCTGATTCTGAGGTTCGACCACCCCCGCACGCAGGGTGTAGATCGGGCTTGTACCACCGACAGCGAGGGTGGTGCCAATCCTGTCACCGAAAATGGAACCCCGAGCCGTACCGTCAGGATTAATCCCTACGACATCGGTAAGTACACCGGAGCTCAGTCGAGCAGCAAGGCGCCCTGCAATTTCGTTGCCCTCCTCCGACTTGGAAATAACAATCGGCCCCGGAGTTTGCGAAGCGAGAATGCTGAGCGCATCTACGGCAGGAATGATGACGCGTTGGCCCGTAAACGGCGCACGGATAATCGTCGTAGCACCTTGTGATGCAAGTGCGTCCGTAGCATCGGCCGGCAAGGAGCCGACGACGACGGCGGTGACCTCTCCCAGTGCACGAGCTGCGGTGATGAGTTCCCCATTGATCCGCGAGGAGTCTGTTGCTAGAACGTATACCATTTTCGAACTCCCTTCCTAGATCAGGTTTTCTTTTTCGAGGTAATCGGCGATGGCCGCTGCGCCCTGGCCGTGGTCGTAAATCATCTCACCTTGCTCCCGTGGCGGGTGCACCTCTGCGCTCTGGACGACGGTAGCGGAGTAATTGAGTCCCACCTGTGTCGGCTCGACACCAAGGTCTGTGAGTGTGAGTGTGGGGATTTCTGCTTTCTTCGCTGCAGCCAGCGACTTGAAGTTGGGGAACCTCGGCGACGCCGCTTTATCCGTGATGGACAAGATGGCCGGCAGAGAGGAAGAAAGGACCGTTTCCCCGGCGTTGGTCACGCGCTTAGCAGTCAACTTGTCTCCCTCGATGGAGGATTCCACACAGTATGTCAGGGCGGGAATTTGGCGATACTCCGACAGCAGCCCGGGGATCACACCCATGGCACCATCGGACGAACCCGAACCGCACACGATGAGCTTGAGATCATCGATGGTGTTCAGCGCGTTGGTCAAAACCCACGTGGTTCCCAGCGCATCTGCGCCAGCGATAGCTTCGTCGGAAACGAGGATGGCACGGTCGCAGCCCATGGCAATTGCCTTGCGCAGCGCCTCGGTGGAGCGGTCTGGCCCCACCGATACTGCTACAACCTCTGCACCCTCAAGCTGATCCTTTAAACGTAAAGCTTGCTCGACGGCAAACTCGTTAACCTCATCAAGAACCTCATCTACACCCTCACGCTGGAGGGTGAAGTCAGATTCCAATGATTTTTCGGACCACGTGTCCGGCACGTGCTTGACAAGCACTGCAATCGCGGGCATCTTCACACCTTTCGTCCGTTGTACTCGAATATTATGAAAGCTTGTTGCCTATGTGAGTGTAACGCGTCCACATACGACTCCTATTATGCACTCACCAAAGAGCCACAAGCGTAGGAACACAAACCATAGTAGACTAATCTGTTACTTTTTTATAGTCCGAGTTGTCTACTATGGTATTAGCACACAGCAGCTGAAGCTACCGTCGCTGCCTACTTACGCTGCGTGTATGAAGCTCTTCACCCGAATGTTGGCCACAGATTTTTTCACAATTGAGAAAGCACTCAACCCGATGTGCGTTTTCAACCCCACTGCCGTGGTTCACAAATGAACGCATGAGCCGTCTTACCGATGCGGGTGATGACGATGGAGACGGGAGTATCACCTTTAAGTTTCAGCTTCTTGCGCATGCTGTCCGGATTAATGTCCACGCCCCGCACGAGAATTTCTGCGCTTCCGGCGTGATATGGAACGAGAGCTTTTTTCAGCTTCTTCAGCAGCACGTCGTCAAGGATGCGGAAGCCTGAATACCCAGCAGGGATGGCGTTCCCTGTGAGGTGGGCAATGCGGGGGTCGAGCATCCATAAGCCCTCACGGGCCGCAAAGTCGCGCACAAGACCCGCGCGGACGATGGCACCGTCGGGATCCAGGATAAACTCACCCGGTTCACCCACCATGTCGTTGTCGCTCGCAGGAGCAACCTCCGCGCTAGTCACCCGGTCCGCGACGACACCGTCGCGGATGATGATTGCTTCTCGACGCTCCCCTCCCGCCAATCCGGGCGTGTACAGGCATGCTTCCTTCACCCCGCTGTCGACGCTTGTCACACTCACCAGGCCATCCCAGTCGGAGTAATCGATCCCCGGCGCGCACTTGATGGCCAGTTCCGCATTACTGTGTGCTGCGACGAGATCCGGCAACGGTGGAAGGAGATCCTCCGGGCGCGGGATGCGGCGCCCTCCGGACCTACGCGCCGGATCGGCGATGATGACGCGGGCGTTAGTCGTGGTTGCCAGCGCATCGGCCACGAAGACCGGCTGGCCGGAGTTGTACTGCGCGCAGGCGACGCGGGCAATGTCCAGATCGCTCCCCACCACCGGAGTATGGAGAAACGGGCTGCGGTTCGTCTCTTCTCCATCGCTTGCACTAGTAGCTATTTCTGTACCGATGGAGCAGGTCACGTCATGGACGAGAGCGCCAGGGAAAAAGGTGCGAATACGACGCTGACGCTCTCCCACGACGGCCGGCGGCGTTGCTTGTTCTGCTGCTTCCAGCGGGTAGATCCAGTGAGTGGGCAGCCCCTTGCGTGCGCCAACCCGGCGCGCGCGAAGCAATTCGCTGACGCTTCGACCAAAGTCACCAAAGCGCTTACCCAGATAGTCGGTATCGGCGATCACCGTCGCACTCGTGAGCCCAACGTGGTTTTCGGCTTCGCCGATCTCCGCTTGGTGACGTGCGAGAAAAGAGACCTCGGCGCGGGTAAAAGCCATTGCTATCTTTCTACTTCTCTTATTCGGGCTTCGCTGTTAGACGGCACGCGTGCCGTCTTCTCACACAGTTAAGCTTCCTGGATTTACTGTGCTGGAGAGCGGTGCGCACCGCCACGACGCAGGCGACGAGCGAAGTAGCGACCATCAATCTTGTCGATGGTGATGGGCTGGTGGAAGCAGGCCGTCAAGTTCTTGTCCGTCATCACCTCGTCTATGGGGCCATTGGCAATGATCTCCCCTTCGTCGAGAAGCAAAGCATTGGTGAAGCCGGCGGGGATCTCCTCGACGTGGTGGGTGACCATCACAACGGCGGGAGCGTCAGGATCGGCGGCGAGATCCGCCAGGAACTGAACGAGATCCTCCCTACCACCGAGATCCAAGCCTGCCCCCGGCTCGTCGAGAAGCAAAAGCTCCGGATTAATCATGAGAGCGCGAGCGATCATGACACGCTTTTTCTCACCCTCACTGAGAGTGCCCCACGTGCGATCGCGCAAGTGAAGTGCCCCCACCTGTTCGAGAATTGCGATGGCCTGGTCGTAGTCCATCTCCTCGTACTCCTCGCGCCAGCGACCGAGGATGGCATAGCCCGCGGAGATGACGAGGTCCGCCACCTTTTCCTTCGGGGGGATACGCTGTGCAACAGCGGTGGAGCTAATGCCGATCTGGGCTCGCAGATCCCGCATATCTGTCTTCCCCACTTGCTCCCCCATCAGGTATGCCGTGCCTGAGGACGGATACTCGGATGCCCCAGCAAGCTTCATGAGCGTGGTCTTTCCGGCACCGTTGGGACCGATGACCACCCAGCGCTCGTCGAGCTCGACCTGCCAGTCAATGGGGCCCAGCAGCGTCCGACCATCGCGGGCGAAGGTCACATCAGAAAAGTCAACGACTAAGTCCGGGTTGTACTCGTTTGCACCATCTATCACACCTCTATCTTTACCTAAGCCGGCGGGAAAATGTGGGTGCACCGCCCGGCATGCTCGAGCACTACCTCCCGTACTCTGCCACTCAGCCCACCGCCCACACGTCGAATCGACAGCATCTCACGCTCCTTTACCCCTCGTACACCTGGTGCACTTGACGCACCTGACACAGCTGGCACCCCTGGAATTCCCATCGCTACTCCTTGGCTTTCCCGTAGCTACCCCTTTCATCCCACCACGATGCCCTCCCCGTTCTGTTACCACCCCTTCACTCCTTCGTGGTTATGACCAGCTACCCCTCACCATTCCCCCCGAGTTGAGCACAAACAGGCAGGTGAATACATAAATATTCCTATAACCACCGTGCGGGAACACAATTTTAACTAGGCTAATAAGCATGACTGGACGCATTGCCATTGATGACATCCGACCCGTAATTAACTGTGGTTCCTATCCAGCAAAAGGCGCCGTAGGTGAGGTCATTCCCATCTTCGCCGTCGTCTGGAGGGAGGGACATGACGCGGTAGGAGCTACCTGCGTCATTACCGACCCGCACGGGCGAGAAACCGCCATCCCGATGATCCCCCGTGAGGAAGAACCCGATAAGTTCAATGCCCTTTTTGTACCCAATGAGATGGGCATGTGGAGCTTCCGCATTGAGGGCTGGGATCATCCGTTCAAGACGTGGCGCCACGCGGTAGAGGCCAAGCTCGATGCCGGCCAGTCAGAAGCCGAAATGGCCAACGACATTGAGATCGGTGCTCAGCTCTGCAAAGAAGCAGGACTCACCGAGATCGTCGATCTGCTGCACTCCGACGCACCGCTCGCAGACAAGATTCACCGTACAATGCAGGCTACGGAGGAAGCCGCACCACTGCGCCACTTCCTCACCCGCACAACCGAATACCGCATTTTTGTGGAGCGCCGCAAGGCGCTGGTTGCTTCCTGGTACGAAATCTTCCCCCGCTCCACGGGCGGCGTCGATGACAATGGCAACCCGATCCATGGCACATTCGCCACCACCGCTGACGAATTGCCCCGCATCAAGGAGATGGGGTTCGACACCGTCTACCTGCCCCCTATCCACCCCATTGGCAAGGTAAACCGCAAGGGCAAGGACAACACCCTCATTGCAGAGCTGGGCGATGTGGGCTCCCCGTGGGCTATCGGCTCCGACGAAGGCGGACATGAGGCTGTCCACCCCGCTCTTGGCACTGTTGAGGATTTCGAAGCCCTGGTCGCACGCGCCGAGGAACTCGACATGGAAATCGCCATCGACCTCGCACTGCAGTGCGCGCCCGACCACCCATGGGCCAAGGAACACCCGGAGTTCTTCACCATCCTCCCGGATAACACCATCGCCTTTGCCGAGAACCCACCGAAGAAATACCAGGACATTTACCCCCTGAACTTCGACAACGCCCGAAAGACGATCTACCCCAAGATCCTCGAGATCGTGCTCCTGTGGATTAACCGAGGCGTGAAGACCTTCCGCGTGGATAACCCCCACACCAAGCCGGCGAACTTCTGGCACTGGCTCATTTCCGAGGTTCACTCGAAGCACCCAGAAGTCATCTTCCTCGCCGAAGCCTTCACGCGTCCCCCACGCCTGTACGGCCTGTCCAAGGTCGGTTTCAGCCAGAGCTACAACTACTTCACATGGAAGACCACCAAGAAGGAGCTCACGCAGTTCGCCACAGAGATCTCCCAGATGGCAGATATCTCTCGCGCCAACCTGTTCACCAACACCCCGGATATCCTCCACGCCAGCCTGCAATACGGTGGCCGTGCGATGTTCGCCATCCGCGCTACCCTCGCCGCCACGATGAGTCCGGTGTGGGGCATCTACTCCGGATTTGAACTGTATGAGCATGAGGCGGTGGAACCGGGCTCCGAGGAATACAAGCACTCGGAGAAGTACGAGCTCCGCCCGCGCGATTACACGCAGGAGAACTTGTCCGGATACCTTGGACTGTTGAACCTCATCCGGAGGAAGAACCCCGCGCTACAGCAACTGCGCAACATTCACTTCCACGAACTCACAAACGACCAGATGCTTGTATACTCCAAGGTGGATCCGGAAAGTGGGAACACGCTTCTCATCGTGGTGAACCTCGATTCCCACTACGCACAGTCCGGCATGCTCACCCTCGACATGGATGCTTTGGGCCTCAGCGACAGCGATACATTCGCCGTCCATGACCTGATCTCAGGCGAGGAATACGACTTCTCCAAGGTCAACTACATCCGGCTTGAGCCGTACAAGAACGTGGCCCACATTTTCGAATTACCACCTGTCGCCCCCGAGCACCGCGCACACCTTGCGTGGAGATAGATTGAGAGGAATTTAATTACAATGCAGTCTCTTGCAATCCCCCAAACCGACCTCGATCTTCTGCGCCGGTGCCAGCACTATTGCCCCCACGATCACTACGGTTTTCACGCCACCGATTATGGGGCCATCGTTCGTACGCGACAGGTAGGCGCGGAGGGTGTCTTTTTGCTTATCGACGGCGATAGCGTGCCGATGGAATCACTCGGCGATGACATCTGGGCAATCCACCTAGATGACGGAACCCCGCGCGACTACCGTTTCAGCGTCAAGTACCCGCTTGTCGATGCCGTGGAAAAAGCCGACCCCTATTTCTTCCTGCCCACCCTCGGTGATCAAGACATTTACCTCATTGGCGAGGGCCGCCACGAGCGCCTCTGGGAGGTGCTGGGTTCGCACGTCCACACCTACGAGACCGAGCTCGGAGAAGTCACCGGTACCTCCTTTGCGGTGTGGGCACCTGCCGCCAAGGGTGTCGCCGTGGTCGGTGACTTCTGTAGTTGGAACCCCTCCCAGTACCCGATGCGTGCCATGGGCAGCTCCGGCGTGTGGGAAATCTTCATCCCCGGTCTCACGGAGGGCACCGTATACAAGTACGCCATCCACACTGAATCGGGCCAGCGCCTTGAGAAGGCCGACCCGATGGCTCGCCTCGCGGAAACCCCGCCGGCGACCGGCTCCGTTGTCACCAGCTCCTCCTACGAGTGGCAAGACGACGAGTGGATCAGCGCCCGTGCGGAAACGTTCCCCACGACGGAACCGATGAGCGTGTACGAAGTGCACCTAGGCAGTTGGAAACAGGGCTTGAGCTACCAGCAACTCGCCGATGAACTCGTCGATTACGTCGACGGCATGGGGTACACGCACGTTGAATTCCTTCCCGTATCGGAGCACCCCTTTGGCGGATCCTGGGGTTACCAGGTCACCGGCTACTACGCCCCCACATCTAGGTTCGGCTCTCCCGATGATCTCCGTGCGCTTATTGATGCCTTCCACGCCCGTGGCATCGGCGTCATCTTGGATTGGGTTCCCGCGCACTTCCCCAAGGACGAGTGGGCTCTCGCCCGGTTCGACGGTTCCCCACTATACGAGCACCCCGACTGGCGTCGTGGTGAGCAAAAGGATTGGGGCACGTACGTTTTTAACTTCGGCCGCAATGAGGTGCGCAATTTCCTCGTCGCCAACGCCCTGTACTGGGTCGATGAATTCCACATCGATGGTCTGCGCGTAGATGCCGTGGCCAGCATGCTGTACCTGGACTACTCCCGCGAGGACGGCGAGTGGACACCGAACCAGTACGGTGGTCGCGAAAACCTCGAGGCCGTTCAGTTCCTCCAGGAAATGAACGCGACCGTTCACAAGAACCATCCGGGTATTGTCACTATTGCTGAGGAATCCACGAGCTGGCCGGGAGTCACCGACTTCACTTCTAATGGTGGACTCGGGTTCACCTTCAAGTGGAATATGGGCTGGATGCACGACACGCTCGAGTACTTCAGCCACGATCCCATTCACCGCTCCTACCACCACAACGAAGTCACCTTCGCCATGGTGTACCACTACAGTGAGCGCTTCGTTCTTCCCATTTCCCACGATGAGGTGGTACATGGCAAGGGCACGCTGTGGCAGAAGATGCCTGGCGATGCATGGAACAAGGCCGCTGGTCTGCGTACTCTCCTCGCATTCATGTGGGGCCACCCAGGTAAGCAGCTTCTCTTCCAGGGACAAGATTTCGGTCAAGTTGGCGAATGGAACGAGGCCGAATCGCTGTACTGGGCGGACATGGATGGATGGGAAGGCGAGTATCACCGCGGTATTCAAAAGCTTACCCACGACCTGAACTCTGTGTACACGGAGAGCCCCGCCCTGTACTCCCTCGACTTCAAGCCCGAGGGCTTCCGGTGGATCAAGGCAGACGATGCAGACAACAACATCCTTGCCTTTGTCCGCACGGGCGACGACGGCTCGAAGGTGCTGTGTGTATACAACTTTGGTGGCTACTCCCAGCCGAACTACACCGTCGGTGTCCCGGAGGCGGGCACGTGGAAGCGAATCCTTAACACCGATGAGGACGTGTACGAAGGAGCCGGCAACTTCCTCGAGTTTGAAGCCCACACTGAGGATCGTCCGTGGGATGGCTGCGATCAATCCATTTCCGTCCATATCCCCGCGATGAGCGCACAGTTCTACGCGTGGCAGGAATTCTAGAGCATCCTGAGAAATGCTACACTCTGAACTAGAGTAAACAAGAATGTGGCCTCCAGTCATTCGAATGGCTGGAGGCCATATCCCTTTAGAAGCTACCCAGAGGCAACTGTGTAAGGTAAATGCTTGTTTTAGCAGAAGACTTAGCGGATTTACTGAATAAAGCTCTCCTCAGTGGTTTTAAGCAAGCTTAGTGTCTCGTTAGTAAGCGGGGCTGCATAGGCTACGTTGCCATTACCTGTGGAAGTTCGAGAATAAACAGCGAAAATCTGACCTGAATCAGCAGAATCCATCCTTATAAACCACGGACCACCACTTGCTCCACCGGCTAAACCACATTCCATCACCGCATCGTCTGATTTAGGAGCGCGCCGTGCGGTGTCACCTATGCATTTCCATATGCTTCTATTGGTTTTCCCATTCATAATCGAAGGATAACCCCAAAAAACGACCCCAGAATGTTCGAATCCTTGATCTACCTCTATCCCATTTCCGCCTACAGTTTCTTGCACAGTCTTGCCATTCTCATTGGCAAGTTTTACAAATGCGTAATCATATTTGTTCACATTATTCTTGGTAAAAGCACTCGAAGCTACCTTCCCTACCGAGCGCCACCGACCGAACGGGGCCGCACCATTTTCGTAGGCGGGAATAAAGACGATGTTCTTATTCCACCCAGTATTACGCGTGTAAACACAATGTGCTGCCGTAATAATGATGTTCTGCGTACTCGAATTCACAACGGAGGCAGAACAAGCCCGATCTTCTCCGTGTGCATTTGTAAAATACAGGCGACCGATGGTTTTGGGAACGTAGTCTTGTTTCTCTGGCTCGCTGGCCGCATAGGTGACAAAGCTATCTAGAGAGTCTTCATCGGAATTGAGTTCCGCTCCCTCCATTCTCTCGGCAGTCCAATACAAATCAGGGTGATTTTCAAAGTCTGCTTCGAGCACTACGTCTTCACCCGCAAAAGATAATTCATCCGCAAACGACGATGTTCCAGAAAAAACCAAAACCACTGAAAAAACAGCTCCAAAGATGGCTTTTTTAAATAGGCTCATTTTTCCTCCAAATGACGATTCGGCACGACCTACTCCCCGTTATAGCTAACCCACACAGCAGCTACAGGAACCAGAGGTTTTCCTACCCCCGTGACCGCAGACCTAGTCCGAAAACCAACGACGCAAGCTGCGATTTTGCAGATTTAAACACTAAACGTATGACGAACCGGGGCAGCAAAATTATATTCCGTTCACAGCAAACCGTTGTTCGTTTATACTCAATTTTATGGAACCTAAGAATACGCTAAGAAAGCGCCGCTTCATCGGTCTGCTAACAGCTACATCACTTGCTTTCACCGGAGTCGTCTCTGCTCCTATCCCCTTCACCTCTCCTACTACGGCGGAAGCAGCCGAGGTTTGGGAAGGCATCTCTTACACCAACGGGAACGTCAAAGACGGCGACAAAGATAAGCCCGTTGCGGTTGTGAAGGCAGGCGAAACAACCAAGCTGCCACCGCGAATTGAAAAACCCCTACCTGAAGGACACTATGTCACCTGGAATATCGCAGAGGGTGTGGATAAGCAGGGGTGGACTTCAACTACCAAGGACAATGTAGTCTCCGTTACCGTCCCCGCAGGAATTCGTGCTGGAACTAGACGCTCAGTCGAGTTCTCTGTTCGCAATGCCGCCCATCAAATCGTAGGGACGATCCCGGTGACCCTCTATGTGGCTAAACCGGACAACGCATTGTCTGATCACTACGAGCCTCAGGAACTGACCAAGGAGGTTATCGTCGGTCAAGAGCTCTCCTTCTCTGTGGCAGATGGTCTCCCCAAAGGGACAAAGTTTGCTCCCGTAACCGGAAATCTGCAGGGGTGGATCTCCGAGATGACTGAGGACGGCACAGCGACCATTAAAGCTCCGGACGGGTCTATCGTCGGTACTTCCAAAACGCTTTTGTACCAAGTCCTATACACCGACGGGACCTACGAGTACGGAAAGATCAACGTCAAGGTTGCTGCACCGGAAAACCCGCAGTCTGACGCAAAACCACCGAGCTACTCTGATTACGTAGTTCTGCCGGGTACAAGCGTCCGCATCCAGCCGAATGAGCCAGCTAAGAATGTCAAGGAATTCATTGCGCCGACTGTCCCGGAGGGCTGGACAGTTACCCCTGAAAAGAGCAACGACGGCGCATTCACGCTCACGGTCCCTAAAGAGCAGAAACCGAATTTCGAGTATACGTTAAAGACTCAGGTAGTCTACACCGATGGGTCGACTAATTATGCAACCGTTGTAGTCAATGTCAAACAGCCGGAGACGGGAACTATTGCAGCCAAGTACGACCCATCCTACGGCAATATAGTAAATGTTCTTGTAGGGAAAACGACCACGATTAAGCTCAAGACCGCCATCCCTGAGCAGACTACCTTCGAGATTTCGCAGTCTGACAAGAAGAATCCGTTTAACTACAGTATTGACAAGAATTCCGGTGCCATCACCGTTTCTCCTGATGCTTCTCTTCCTGCAGGTTCATGGACTCAGCGAAGCGTTACTGTCCGCTACGAAGACAATTCAGTAGATTATATTCCGATCAAGATTGTTGCCCAGAAGGATCTGAGTAAACCCATTGCCCCGGTTGATTCTTCTGAACCCACTCCAGATCCCAAGCCTGCAAAGAGAATGGCTGATTCCTACGCTCCGGCGTACCCCGCTGAGATTCCGGTGTACATCGGTGAGAACAACACCGTCTCGCTCCGGGGTGACACCAAGCTTCCGGAGGGTACCACTTTCGCAATGGGCTCCCCCAAGACCCCGGAGAAGTGGAACTACAGCGTGAACTCGACGACTGGCCTCGTTACGGTTTCCCCCGCATCCAGCCTCAACCAGGAGTCGTGGGCGACGTCATCTGTCATCGTCACGTACCCAGATAAATCAACGGACATCATCAACGTGAAGTTCGTCGCAAAGCGGAAGCCGACCACCCCGCCGAAGTCGTCGGAGCCCAAGCCCTCCGAAGAGCCGACCACCCCGCCGAAGTCGTCGGAGCCCAAGCCCTCCGAGGAACCGACGAGCACGCAGAAAACAACCGAGCCGAAGCCCTCTGAGGAACCGACCACCCCGCCGAAGTCGTCGGAGCCCAAGCCCTCCGAGGAACCGACGAGCACGCAGAAAACAACCGAGCCCAAGCCAGCTCAGAAGGATGCAGAAGTTTACTCGCCGAGCCTTCCTGCAGATATTTCTGTTCCCAGCGGAAAGATCGGCACAGTAACGGTGGGTGAAGGTGCCAACCTTCCGGCAGGTACTCAGTTCTTCGTTTCTACGCCTAAGGACCCGGAGAAGTTGTCGTACACCATCGACAGTACTTCCGGGAAATTGACTGTGACACCGGGGAAGAACCTGAAGAGTAACGTGAGCGAAACCGCGACAGTAACGGTTCAGTACCCGGATCAATCGACCGACAAGCTCACGGTGAAGCTTGTAGCCCAAGCAAAGAGCCCTTCCAACCCGGACACGGATACCGACGATACTAACTCGAGTAGCTCTTCTGCTGAGAATCGCGAGCTTAATCCTGGAGCTATCGCCGGTATCATCATCGGAATCCTTGCCCTTCTCGGACTCGGTGCCGGTGGTTACAACTGGGCACACTCGCAGGGTCTGATCTAGCGCGCTCGATTGAAAACTGAATAACAAACCGGGCATGAGGATCACCTCACGCCCGGTACTTTATTTTCAGCGTTGTATTGCTATGTGCGGTTAGAACAGAGCGCTTGCCATCTTTCGACGAGCCTCGTCCACCTCAGGAGCCCCCTCAAAGGCTGAGAACAGCTCAATGAGACGATTCTTCACCGTCTCCTTGTCATCGCCGGCAAGGCGAACAAGTTGAGCCAAAAGGCGGGAGAAAGCAGCGGGAAGGTTTCCCTGTGCTGCCTCCTCATCCGCGGCGATGAGTTCCGAGTCGAGCGGATTCATCTGCTCAGCACTCGGCCCCGCCGCCACGCGCTGCAAGAGGTGCGTACGGCTCAGGCCACTCTTGGCTGCCTTATTCCCGGGCTCCTCCTTGAGGATGGCATCAAACGCTGCCTCGGCCTCTCTAAGGTTTCCCGACTGCAAAAGAGCCTGGGCATCGTCGATGCGCGGATCAGCGGGGGGCTGCTCGCCTGGCGCCACCTGGGAGACCAGTTGTTCCAGCACCTGTCGGGGTTGGCCACCTTGGAAGGATCCCGCAGGCCGTCCGCCGATGAAGGCGACCACAGTTGGAATCGCCTGGACACCGAGAGCACCTGCGACCTCGGGGGTGGAGTCGGCATCGACGTATGCGTAGGTGAAAGCTTCATTGTGAAGTTCGTTGAAATTCTTCCGCATCTCATCAGATTCGGGAGACCTGCTCGAACCGATATGAAGGATCACCGGCTTCTGCTGCGAGGAGGTCAGGATTTCCTGCACATTCTGGGCGGTAACGAGAACCTCGTGTGCACCCCCTCCAGTTGCTGACTGTGCGTCCTTTTTCAGCGAACTTAGATCAAAGACACCTGCCACTTACTTCAACTCCTTCATAGCCGTTTCCATATCCTCAACCTTTCCGGTCAAACGATTATTCCAACCGGGGCGGATATCGGCCTTGATGACAAGCGAAGCGCGGGGGCTGACCTCCAAAACGGCATCTGTGGCACGTTTCACAACGTCCATAAGTTCGTCCCACTCACCCTCAACGAGGGTGAACATGGCGTTAGTTTCGTTGGGGAGACCAGATTCTCGGACAATTTTGACGGCGCGCGCTACCGCTTCGGACATTTCCTCGGAAACGGGCGCGACTGAGAAAGCAATCATCATGCTTTCCAGCGTAGACTAGTAGGCATGAGTAACGATGTTTCTGGGATTGAAATCCCCCACGAGTATGTAACCTGTCTCGACCACGTCGGCATCGCTGTGCCGGACCTGGACAAGGCCATCGAGCACTACCGCAGCGTCTACGGCTGGGTTTGCCACCACGTCGAGAAGAACGAAGAGCAGGGCGTAGCTGAGGCTATGATCGGCCCGAAGAACATCACCGAGAAGGAGGGCATGATTCAGCTTCTCGCTCCCCTGTCCCCCGACTCCACCATCGGCAAGTTCCTGGAAAAGAAGGGCCCCGGCATCCAGCAGATGTGCCTGCGTGTCAACAACCTCGATGCTCTTACCGAGCACATCAAGGCTCAGGGCATGCGCGTTCTCTACCCCGAGGCTAAGACCGGCACCGGCGGAGCACGCATCAACTTCGTTCACCCGAAGGATGCAGGCGGAGTTCTCCTCGAGCTCACCGAGCCCGCTAAGTAACTACCCCCGCTAAAGCGGACAAGCCTCGTTCATTTTTGAACGAGGCTTCTTTTTTGGGTTAAGCACCGCGACGCCTACCTACCGGCAAACACGTCCCAGCAGTGGCGATGCCAATGGCGACGGTCGTCCCCGTCTCTGTCTGCGTACCAGGCCACAACGTGGGCGACTCCTGGGGGGATATTTTGATTGCACCCGGGGCAGATGTAGAACTTGGTCGCCCTGGAAGATCCAAACGGCCTGATGCGGTACTGAATGCCACCAACGTTTACCGTCGAAGTTGGAACGAAACTCGAACCGTCCGGAGGTAGTGGTCTCTTTATGTGTGACGCGCGCCTATTCTTTCTTCCCACGGTCCGTCCCTCTAGAAAAGCGTCAGCTTGTCTGACGGGATACCACGCATCGCTTGGTAGTCGAGCACAACGCAGCGGAAACCACGATCCTCTGCCAGGGTGCGTGCTTGGGGCTTGATCTGCTGTGCTGCGAACACACCGTGGACGGGGCTCAACAGCTCATCCCTATTCAGCAGCTCCACATATCGGGTCAGCTGCTCCACACCGTCGATGCCACCGCGGCGCTTCACTTCCACTGCTACGGTCTCTCCATCAGCATTTCTGCACAGCAGATCAACCGGGCCAATCGGCGTGGGGTACTCACGGCGAACGAGGCTGTACCCCGTTCCAAGCGTCTCTACATGCTCTGCGAGAAGCTGCTGAAGATGCGCTTCCACACCGTCCTTCTCCAAACCAGGATCGACACCGAGGTCCCGGGAAATGTCTTCGTAGACCTCATGCAGAGTTATCCGGAGCTGCTCCCCTTTCTTCGATTCCACGACCCACAGCGTCTCCCCCGTGTCCTCACCGTCTGCAGCCTCGATCTCCATCGCTTTAAGGGTGCAGGGAGGACTCATCCAGTTGAGTGGCTTGTATGCCCTGTCATCGGCGTGCACGGACACCGAGCCATCGTTCTTCACGATGATGAGGCGATCGGCAGGCTCCAGATGGCTTTCTAGCCGGCCGACGTAATCGACAGTGCAGTGAGCAAGAATGAGTCGCATTCTTACAACAGTACCTATTGGGCGCGGCGGGAAATGAATCGCCTGAAGCCGGCCTTATCTACACTCTGCTGTCGACGAGAAGGTGCCGACTCAAGCCAAGAGGTAAAAGCCATTTCTTCGCTGCGGTTCAGCTGAATTTCCAGCTCCATGCGTTCACTCTGGATAACGTAGACATCGTCTTTCTTATCCAAGATGTCGATGGTGACGCGGTTCAGCGAGATGTACGGCTCTGCTGTAAAAGAAGGGAAAACAAAAATTCCGGCGGTGTCATCCACGTAACGTATCCGCCCTGTGCGAAAGTTCGTGTCTGTTCCAACCCGCCGGAATCCGATCTGCTGTCCAATGCGATTGTGACGAAGCCACAACAAAAAGAGAACCACGATTACGATCGCACACATGACTGCTGCTATCATCTGACTCTCTCTTTCGCTTAGACGTCGGAATAAGCTACGGACAGCTATCTACCAGCGTTAGCTAGCGCTAGACACTAGTAAACATAAATTGGTCTTGATTAAAACCTTTTGCCCTTTCTAGTCACTGTAGCGCACCTCCAAAGTTTTAGGAAACGAATGACTTTTTCGCTGAGCATTTGTTCATTGTGAGCTTCGCCCGCCCCCAAAACTCCCCCGAAGGAGCTCTATTCCTGAGACTGCAACGAATCGCTTAAGTCTCACGTTGAACGCCTCTGGGGCCATTGAGTGGCTCGGCACGGATAGTTGTTCCGTGTGTTTTCGCGTGGCCATTCTTTAGTAGATACGCAAAAAGGCTCCGCATAATGCGGAGCCTTTGGGGATGAAGGGTTAGATACCCTTGTTCTTGCGTTGGATCGCCTTTACGCGTGCCTCGGCGAGGTTCTTCGAATCCTCGTCCTCAGCGCTTTCTAGCTCTCGCGATGCCTCCGACTCATCAATGTCTTCGGCCCACTGAGCGTAGTCAGCCAGCACGATCACACCGTTAGCTGTAACCGACAAGAACCCACCCTTGACGGCCGCGACCAGCTTCTCACCATCAACTGGCTGGATGGTGACAACACCGTTCTCCACGAGCTGTCCGAGAATTGGTTCGTGACCGGGCAGGATGCCAATCTCACCTTCGGTGGTCTGTGCGGTAACAATTGAGGCCTCACCAGACCACAATTTTCCCTCAACAGCGACCAAATCCGTGGTGATACTAGCCATTGTTCTCGCTCATCTTCTTGTAGTTAGCCTCAACATCGTCTAGGCCACCGATGCCGTTGAATGCCTGCTCCGGGTAAGCGTCAAACTCACCATCGCAGATACGCTCGAACGCATCAATGGTCTCCTCCAGTGGCACGTAGGAGCCCGGGTTACCAGTGAACTTCTCAGCAACGAAGAAGTTCTGGCCGAGGAAGCGCTCAATACGACGTGCACGCTGCACGGTGATCTTGTCTTCCTCACCGAGTTCATCCATACCGAGGATGGCGATGATGTCCTGCAGCTCCTTATTCTTCTGCAGAATACCGATCACGCGCTGGGCAACATTGTAGTGACGCTCGCCAACGATCGACGGCTCGAGGATACGAGACGTGGAGGTCAGCGGGTTCACTGCGGGATAAATACCCTTAGAAGCAATGCCACGGTCAAGCTCGGTGGTCGCATCCAGGTGGGCGAACGTCGTAGCCGGAGCCGGGTCCGTGTAGTCATCGGCAGGCACGTACACGGCCTGCAGAGACGTAATGGAACGGCCCTTGGTGGACGTAATGCGCTCCTGCAGGATGCCCATCTCGTCAGCCAGGGTCGGCTGGTAGCCCACGGCGGACGGCATACGGCCGAGCAGCGTAGATACCTCAGAACCTGCCTGGGTGAAACGGAAGATGTTATCGATGAACAGAAGCACGTCCTGGTGCTGAACATCGCGGAAGTACTCCGCCATCGTCAGACCGGACAGAGCCACACGCATACGAACTCCTGGCGGCTCGTCCATCTGGCCAAACACTAGGGCCGTATCCTGCAGCACGCCCATCTCCTCCATCTCGAGGAAGAGGTCCGTGCCCTCACGGGTACGCTCACCGACACCGGAGAACACCGACGTACCGGAGAACTCACGAGCGATACGGGTAATCATCTCCTGGATGAGCACCGTCTTGCCCACACCAGCACCGCCGAAGAGGCCGATCTTGCCACCCTTCACGTACGGGGTCAGAAGGTCAATGACCTTAATGCCGGTTTCGAGGATCTCGGTCTTGCCCTCCAACTCGGAGAACGGCGGCGGATCGCGGTGGATGCCCCACTGCTCACCGTCACGGCCGAGGCCGGGCTCATCGAGACAATCGCCAAGGGCGTTGAATACGTGGCCCTTAACGACATCGCCAACCGGAACCATGATCGGGTTACCGGTGTCCTTAACTTCTGCACCACGGATAAGGCCATCCGTGGGCGCCATGGCGATGGTGCGCACCAGGTTGTCACCGAGGTGCTGCGCCACCTCCAAGGTAATGGTCTTAGCAACAGCTTCGAGGGTCACGTCGACCTTCAAAGCGTTGTAAATAGCAGGTAGCTCACCGTGGGCAAATTCCACGTCGACGACCGCGCCGATAACGCGGACGACGCGGCCGGTCCCGGCCGGTGCCTGCTCTTTCAGAGCTGTGCTCATAATCTAGTCACTTTCTCCGCTATCGGCGAGCGCGCCTGCGCCACCGACGATCTCTGTAATTTCCTGTGTAATCTGCGCCTGGCGGGCCTGGTTAGCTTCGCGGGACAGCGTCTTGACCAGGTCTGTCGCGTTGTCAGAAGCCGCCTTCATAGCGGTACGACGGGACGCGGACTCCGATGCAGCGGACTCCAGATACATGGAGAACAGTGTCCTCGACACGTACTTCGGGAGAAGAGCACCCAGCAGGGTGTCTGCATCTGGCTCAAACTCGTAGTCAGCGACGAAGCTGGATTGGGAATCAGACACAATGTCATCTCCCAGTTCCATTTCCTCTTCCCTGACTTCAGTCTCCACCGGCAGCAACTGCAGTGCAGAAGCAGTCTGGCTGAGCATGGACTTGAATTCGGTGTAGACCACGTGGACTTCGTCAAAGCCCTGAACCGGTTCACCCTCCGGACCAGTGAGGCCATCGCGCCACTTGGCGGTGCCTTCCGATCCAGCCATGAAACCGTCAATTAGGTGACGACGTACGTCGTGTGTGATCTTGTAGGTGGGCTCCTGAGAGAAACCCGACCACTTACCTGCGATCTCCTCGCCACGGAAGGAGTAGTAACCCACACCCTTGTTACCCGTGACGTAGAGGACGACCTCTAGTCCGCGTTCTTCCAGAAGGTTGCGCAGCTCGGTTGCTTTTTTAAACACGTTGTGGTTGTAGCCACCAGCCATGCCACGGTCGCTGGAAATCACGAGAAGGGCAGCCCGCTTGGGGTGTTCCTTCTTGCTCAGCAGCGGGTGGTCGAGCGAGGAAGCCGATGCAAGCTCGGAAATCACGCGGGTGATTTCCTCTGCATACGGGCTCGCTGCGTCCGTGCGCTGCTGTGCCTTCGTGATTCGCGAGGTGGCGATCAGTTCCTGGGCCTTGGTGATCTTCTTGGTAGAGTTCACCGACTTAATACGGCTTTTTAGTTCGCGCATATTAGCCATGTGTCCAGTCGCCTCCTTTCTGTCTTAAAGAACCTTGTGTGAAGAATTACTTGTCCTGCTTCGCCGTCTTGCGAGAAACAGTGATGGTGTTCTTCTTCAGGTCCTCTTCCTTCAAAGGGTCGACCGGAGGCTCGTTGATCACCGGCGTGCCGTCGGTGGTCTGGAACTGGAGCTTGAAGTCCGTCGTCTTAGCAACGAGTGCCTGCTGAGAATCGTCGGACAGCGGAACGCCACCGTCGATCTGCTCGTAGACATCTGCAGCGTTCTGGTGCATGTACTCGAGCATCTCAGCTTCGAAGCGACGAATGTCCTCAACGGGAACGTCGTCGAGGTGACCGTTGGAGGCGAGCCAGATGGAGACCATCTGATCCTCAACCGCCATCGGGTTGTTCTCCTTCTGCTTCAGCAGCTCAACCAGACGCTCACCACGGGCCAGCTGCTTCTTGGAAGCAGCGTCCAGGTCGGAAGCGAATGCGGCGAATGCTTCCAGATCGCGGTAGGCAGCGAGGTCAAGACGGAGGTTACCGGAAACCTTCTTCATACCCTTGGTCTGTGCAGCGCCACCCACACGGGAGACGGACACACCGACGTTGACGGCCGGGCGAACGCCCTGGTTGAACAGGTCAGACTCAAGGAAGACCTGGCCATCCGTAATGGAAATGACGTTGGTCGGAATGAAGGCGGAGACATCGTTGGCCTTCGTCTCAATGATCGGCAGAGCCGTCATCGAGCCGGCACCCATGTCGTCGGAGAGCTTTGCAGCGCGCTCCAGCAGACGAGAATGGAGGTAGAACACGTCGCCGGGGTAAGCCTCACGGCCCGGCGGGCGACGCAACAGCAGGGAAATGGCGCGGTAGGCCTCAGCCTGCTTGGTCAGATCATCGTAAATGATGAGGACGTGGTTACCCTTGTACATCCAGTGCTGACCCAGGGCGGCACCAGAGAAGGGGGCGAGCCACTTGAAACCTGCGGAATCCGATGCTGGAGCAGCCACGATCGTGGTGTACTCCAGGGCACCGTGCTCTTCCAGCGTGCGACGCACACCGGCGATGGTGGATCCCTTCTGGCCAATGGCAACGTAAATGCAGCGGACCTGCTTGGTCTCGTCGCCGGATTCCCAGTTGGCCTTCTGGTTCAAGATAGTGTCGATGCAGATCGCGGTCTTACCGGTCTTGCGGTCGCCAATGATCAGCTGGCGCTGGCCACGGCCAATCGGGGTCATTGCATCGATTGCTTTCATACCAGTCTGCAGTGGTTCTTCCACTGGCTGGCGCTGCAGCACGGACGGTGCCTGCAGCTCGAGTGCGCGGTTTTCTTCCGCCTCGATATCGCCCAGGGCATCAATCGGCTGCCCCAGGGGGTTAATAACGCGACCGAGGAAATTATCCCCGACCGGGATGGAGAGAACCTCTCCGGTCCTTTTAACTTCGTCGCCTTCCTTCAAGATCTCGAAGTCGCCCAAGATCACAACGCCGATGGAATCGGTGTCGAGGTTCTGGGCCACGCCGATAACGCCATTCGGGAACTCAAGCAGCTCGTTCGACATAACAGAAGGTAGTCCAGAAACCTGGGCAATGCCGTCTGCAGCCGAAATAACCTGCCCGACCTCCTCGCGGGTCGCACCCGGCGAGTAGCTCGAGGTGTAGTTCTCAATCGCGCTACGGATCTCATCGGAGGAGATCGTCAGCTCCGCCATGTTCTTCCTGCTCTCGTAGTAGCTTCCAGCAAATTTGTTTATCAATTCTCTAATTAGCCGAGGTTCACGCGCAGACGACGCAGTTTACCTGCTGTGCTGCCGTCGATGACTTCGTCACCAACGCGAATGACCATGCCACCGAGGAGGCTGGTGTCAACCTCGGTGTGAATGGACATCTCGTGACCGTAAATGCGGGCAAGCTTTTCTGCCAGAGCATTGCGCTGCTCCGGAGAAAGTTCGCGGGCCGTCTGAACGCGAGCAATATGCTGCCCACGCATAGCGGCTGCCTGCTCCGCAAGTGCACTGCAATCCGTGATGGGATCCTTCTCGATCCGCCCAACAACCTGCAGCACGAGTGCTTCGGTTGTGTGCGTGACCTTGCCGTAAAGCACATTCGCGAGGAGCTCGCGACGACGTGCCGGTTCGGTCTTCTTATCGCCGACCAGGCGGGTCAGCTCAGGATTGTCACGGAGGATGCGACTTAGCCTAGACAGCTCGTCTTCCACCTGGACCAGGTTGCCTTCTGCCTCTGCCCCTATAAACAGGGCGCGACGGCCGAGAAGGATGAGTCCTTTACGGAACTCTCCGGCTGTCGACCACGTCTGTGCCACTGCGTCGAGCAGGACATTGAGCGTGGATTTAGAGATCTTGTCCGCAAGCAGGTTCCGTGCGAGACCCTGGCGAGCTTCCGCCGAGGTGGCGGAGTTGGCCAGCGCGACGCGGAGCGTGCGGTTATCGTCCAAAATCTCTACGACATTGAAGAGTTCAGTACCGGTTTGTGCGGCGCGCGCGACCAGCTGACCGCCCTGCTCAAGGTGGCCCCTGAGCGACTCGGTGACCGTAGTCAGCGCCTCGCGGCTAGCTGCGTGCATACCGCTCACTTCCTTACTGTGGATACGTCATCGAGGTCTGCAAGGAACTTGTCGATCGTACCGGAGCGAGTCAGATCGTCGGACAGTTGGTGTCCGAGTAGGCGCTCGGCGAGGTCGACGGAGTTGCGCCCCATGTCGCGGCGCAGCTCGGAGACAACCTGCTCGCGCTGTGCGGCAAGCTGCTTCTCCCCTGCTTCGATGATGCGGTTGGACTCTTCGGCTGCCTGCGCACGCATTTCCGCCTTGATCTGCTCGCCGCGTTCGCGAGCCTCTTCGCGGATCTGCTGTGCCTCGGCACGGGCCTCAGCCAGTTGACTGTTGTACTTCTCCAGCGCCTGCTTAGCTTCGGCCTGTGCAGCCTCTGCGCGTTGGATGCCACCCTTGATCAAATCCTCGCGCTCCGATAGGACTTCCTGGAACTTCGGGAGTACAAACTTCCAGAATACGAAGAGGATTACCAGAAACGCGATAAGAGACCAGAAGATGTCATACGGCGCCGGCAGGAGGACACTAATCTGATCCGTCAGGGGCAGGTGCGAACCTGGATCCCCTGCGGACGGTGCCTCCGCTGCGAGATATAAAACGTTCTTCATGGTGTTGCGTAACCTTCTGTTCTACTAGAACAGGAAGCCTGCAACGAGGCCGATGAGGGCCAGGGCCTCGGTGAACGCGATACCGAGGAACATCGTGGTGCGGAGCTGGCCGGCCATCTCAGGCTGGCGTGCCATGGCCTCCACAGTCTTACCAACGAGGATGCCGATGCCGAGGCCAGGTCCAAGCGTTGCGAGGCCGTAGCCGATGGTGGCGAGAACGCCGAGATCCAGAGCACCTGCGCCTTGTGCAAGAAGCAATTCGTTCATTTTGGGTATGTCCCTTTCTTAATGTGCCAGGCGTATTTTCGTTCCCTACGCCCAGCGGAAATTGTGTAATTTACAGGGTGTCGTATTCAGTTAAGAACCGTTTAGTGTTCGTCCGCATGCAGCGACAGTTCGATGTACACGGCCGTCAGCAGAGCAAAAATGTATGCCTGCAGGAAGATGACCAGGAGCTCGAACAGCGTGAATGCGACCGCGGCAATCAGCGTCAGTCCAGAAACAGCCATCCACCCGTTGAACTGCCAGAAGAAGAAGTTGGTTGCGCTGAACAGCAGAACCAAGATCAAGTGGCCGGACAGCATGTTGGCCATAAGACGAACGGCCAGCGTCGCGGGGCGGAGGATGAAGGTGGAGAAGAATTCGATCGGCACCACGAGGATGTGGAGGAACCATGGGATGTTCGGCACCACGACGGAGCTCTTCAGGAATTTGAAGAAGCCATAGCGCTTAGCACCCGCATAGATCATGGCGATGTAGCCCATCAACGCCATCACCAGCGGCATACCAATGCGCGCGTTAGGTGAAATGTTGAGGAACGGGATCACCGATGGAAGGTTCATGAAGAGGGCCAGCATGAAGATGGTCGTGATGAGCGGCAGGAACCGCCGACCTTCCTTCTTGCCGAGGATATCTTCAGCGATGTGAATTCTGACGAAGTCAAGAAGCATTTCTGCCATTGACTGGAACTTGCCCGGAACCTTTTTGGGGTTCCGCATAGCAAGGACAAAGAAAACGATGATCGCGACCACACAAAGCAGTCGGACAAACATCAGACGGTCTAGTGCGAATAGGCCTCCGGCGAAATCGGACAACCAGAGGTTGTGAGCTTCACCGTTGCCATCTACGAAACCCGGGAAAAATTCATGAAACAAGTCCGGGGCGTGAAACTCGCCCTTCATGGACAAATATGTAACGCTCAGCGTTCTCTCCCGTGTTCATATACCGCTGTGAGGCGAGCGGCGCGATGGACGTCTGAATTATTACTTCAGCTACTGCGGATTCCAACGCACATCGGCACAGCAACTGAAAGGTATTGCTACCTTGTCTGTACTTTATCAGTGCGGAGATTTAGATTTAACGTGCCTACCCCCATATTGACCCCGTTCGGTTTTAGGTCACGAAACATAAGTGGTCTTTGAACTAATAATTCCCCAAGTTTCAGCGGCCAAAACCACAATTAACGCCAGTACAACTGTGAGAAATAGCGCACTGTGACTGTAGAACGTGAGATCCTTAATAAGGGCCATAATCACAATAAGAGCCACAAGTTTCACAAGCCACCCTCCGAGCACAACTGCGGCCGTCATCGTAGGTGTGGAGTTCGCTGTGGCTAGGGCTAGTGCCACGGTAATGAGGATGAATCCGCCACCGATGGCCACCCCGATTCCTGCCCCGTACAGTCCGGGTTCACCAGCGGCGAACCACCAGCCAGCAAGAGAGGCCACGGCTACGACGCAGAGACCAAGTGCCCCGTAGCGAAGTGCACGCTGGAGCGGACGCGCCTGGTCTGTGTACGGACTCTTCTTGTTGTTGGGATCCGTGGCCGCATCCGTCGCGTTCCACCCGGCGGAGGTGTTGTTGGTTACATCTTCTGGTGTTTTATGCGTGTAATCGGTCACAGGTCAAAAGTGTAACCCAGCCGGACGCACGGTGTACCAGATAGCGAAGGCAACTGCGATTGCCAGCATGATGAGGGCCCACAGAGGTGGGAAGATGGTAAATCCCACAGCGCCAAAGGCCACAACCCCCACCCAGGTGTACAGCACGAGGACAACCTGCTTCTGGCTGTGCCCCATGCGCAGAAGCCGGTGATGGAGATGTTTGCGGTCAGCAGTAAAAGGTGACTGCCCCCGCGCCAACCGGCGGGTGACCGCCATGATGAGGTCGAGCATCGGAATGAAAACGCTGGCGAGGACAACAAAAAGTGGACTCATTGAGGCGATGAAATCCGCCGTGCCGTAGAGGCTCATGTTAATCTTTCCCGATGCCGAGGTCGAGGCCGCTGCCAACAGCAGGCCGATGAACATCGCCCCGGTGTCCCCCATGAAGATTCTGGAGGGGGCGAAGTTGTGTGGGAGAAACCCCGCGCACATGCCCACAAGTCCCGCAGCAATGATGGCCGGCGGATAGGCGGCAACAGCGCCACCTTGGTCATGGAGGATGGACAGCGCAAAGGCGAGTGTGGCCAGACCGGAAATCATCCCGACCCCGGAGGCCAGCCCGTCAATGCCGTCGATGAAGTTGATCGCGTTCATGAGTGCGACGGCGAACAGGGTGGTGAGAATGGTCGACTGGGCGCTGTCGAGAACGAGTGTTGTTCCGTCGCCGATGGGGAGGTACAAAATGGACCACCGCAGCCCCATTAGGCTCATAACGAGTGCCGCCGCAACCTGTCCAACGAGTTTGCTCAACGCATCGAGTTCATATAAGTCATCGATCACACCGACGAGCACAATAATGGCGGAAGCTAACAGTAACGCATCCATTTCCGGTGTGATGGGACGAAACCCACGCGTCAGCGCCGGTAGTTGTTGGGCAAGGTAGACCGCTATGAGGAAGCTAGTGAACATCGCCAGGCCACCAAGTTGTGGCTTGCGTATCGTGTGGACATCGCGCTCACGAATCTCAGACAGGTGCCCGGAGCGGATGACCAGGGATCGCACGATGCCCGTGGTGAGGTATGTAAAAACAAGCGCAGTAAGGAGGACCACTCCGAGTTCTCGAAGCGGTACGCCTACGCCTGCTGTTCCCACGCGTCTCCTGTCGTCGCTGTTGTTGTGGGCATTATCCTAGCCCTCTTCGGTCTGGTCACCGCGCATGTCAGAACGGGTGTGTGCTTTTCGACGCACGTTCTCACCGTCCCCGTACATATTTACGCACCGGGGATAAGCGAGTTGTCTTCCTAGGTCTGGGCTTTGAGCACCTCGAAGATCTTCTCGCTGGGGATTGCACCCTCGCGCAGGATCGTCGGTGTCGCCTGAGTAAGGTCGATAATGGTAGAGGGAGTACCGATCTCTGCCTGCCCGCCCTCGAGGTAGACGCTGACGGAATTGCCGAGCTGCTCTTCTGCTTCCTTCGCGTTAAGTGCCGGTGGCTGGCCGGAGATATTTGCTGAGGAGACGGCCATCGGGCCGGTCTTCTGAAGCAGCTCGATCGCCAGCTTTTGCAGTGGCATGCGTAGCATAACGGAACCATTTGCGTCGCCTAAATTCCACGTTAAGCTCGGTGCTTGCGGGACAACGATGGACAAACCACCCGGCCAGAAAGCTTCGATGAGGACATTCATCTGGCGCGTATAGTCCCGCGACAGGCCCCGGACAGTATCCCAGCTTCCCACTAGCACAGGCACCGGCATGTCCGGGCCGCGGTGCTTAGCCTGTAGAAGCCTGTTTACAGCCTCCGGGTTGAAAGCGTTACAGCCGACCCCGTACACCGTGTCAGTCGGAATAACAACGAGGCGACCGGCCTCCACCGCGTCTGTTGCCGAGCTGAGGCCCACTTCCCTAGTCTTTTCATCCAAACAGTTAAACGTACGCGACACGGGCCGCACCCCTTCTTCAATAGCTTCCAATGACTTTAAATAACACCGTCATATGTTACCCCGCCCGTGGCTGCCCGCATTGACTAGCGATCTTCCCGCCACGTTCGCCACCCCCAACACATGCTAACTTCGGCGAAACTAGCTGCAAAACACACACCGATAGCAATGGAACCTTTTGGCCTTCTGTTCGGACATATAGCGTCAGAAAGGCTGCTTACCACCTTTATTTGATATATTTAGCAAGATTGACTATCTTTTAATCAAATAGTTCATTGATTTTATATCGGCACCGCGGGAACCCCCCGAGCACCACCATTTCCCAGCAGCTCTAGTCGCCGTTACTGTAAGCCTTTCACTCGCCGCATGTGGTAGCGACCCATCCTATCAGTCAGAGACACCTTTAACACAGAATGACACAGTCACAACACACACCGTGACTATCGACAACTGTGGCTTCACAACTACGGTTTCCGCACCTGTTCAGCGAGCTACCACAATGGAGCAAGGCTCCACCGAAACCCTTCTGCTCCTCGGTGCCAAAGACCCGATCGCCGGCTATAGCCACCAGAAAGACTCCCCACCTGAGGGTTTCACCCTAGATGAGCTCACTGAGCTTTCATCTACTGTGTCAAATTCAGAACAACTCCGAGACGTTGACACAGACATGATCGTGAGCCCCTTCAAAGACAGCTGGACCCCAAATGCCGCAGGCTCCCGAGAGGAGTGGCAGCGCCTGGGCGTAGGCACCCACAATTCCAACACAGAGTGCCCGGACTACGGCGACAACATCGGCAAAACTCGTTTCCAACTGATTTAAAAGGATCTCACGGAACTCGGTGAGATCTTCGGGCGCGAGAAAGAGGCCCAAAAACTCATTGACACGCAAAACAAGGCCTTGGGAAAGGCAGTGAAAGCTCCGCAAGGGACAACTTTCATGCTCCTGTACTCCTCCATTGGCGGTTCCCCCTACGTCGCCGGTGGGCCGTCTATCGTAACGGAAATGGGCGAGAGCTCCGGGATGACAAATGTCTTTGGCAGTCTCACTGAGGAGTGGCCACAAGTTTCCCGGGAAGCCGTCGCGGAAGCAGACCCAGATGTCATCATTTTGGCAGACCTCCCCAAGCGCGGTAAGCCCGGAGACAAATGGGAAGAAAAAGCTCAAGGTCTTGAAAATACTCCTGGCACAAAGGAGATGAAAGCAGTAAAGAACGGCTCCTACGTCATCGTCCCTGGTGTCGCAACCTCCGCATCCGCGCGCTCCCACGAGGTGGTTGAGGCCATCTCTGCTGCACTCGACGGCGACCTTGGCGTAAAACTTGCTAGGTAACGCCAGTGGTTATAACTATAGACCATCGCACCGTCTCGCCCCGAAGGACAATCGCCGTGGCAGTAGCGGGCATCGCTATCCTCGCTGTTGCAATGGTTGCATCGCTCACCGTCGGATCGAGTTCGATGAGCTTTGGCGAGTTGCGTGGTTTTATCGACCCAGCACTACCCACCCCATCACCCCTGCGTGCTTCCATTCTCACTGAGCTTCGCATTCCACGAATTCTTATGGCTGCTTTCGTCGGCGCGATTCTCGCCGTGTGCGGTGTTGTCATGCAGGCAATTACACATAACGACCTCGCCGAACCTTACTTACTCGGCATTTCTTCATGCGCCTCTACAGGTGCCGTCGTAGCAATCCTTTTCTCTACTTGGCAGTATGGGATTATTATTGGTGCCGCAGTCGGCGCACTGATTTCCTTCTTCATGCTCATCCTTTTGCTCCAAAAGAGCGCTGCAGATGCCACTCGGGTAGTGCTTACAGGTGTGCTCATCGGCTTCCTCTTTCAGTCCCTGACATCCCTTATTGTTACGGCAAGCGGGAACGCGGAGTCTACCCGCGGGATTATGTTCTGGCTCCTCGGTGTGCTCAGCGCCGCACGCTGGCACACTTTAGGGGCCGTTGCGATCATTGGAATACTCGGATTCACTGTTTTGCGGGCATTGTCGCGTTACCTCGATGCCCTGTCGCTTGGCGATGCCACCGCGCAGACCATGGGTATTCCAGTCGTTGCGCTTCGATGTACGGTTCTCATAGCCGTGTCCCTTATGACCGCCACTACTGTCGCCTCCGTTGGTGCCATCGGCTTCGTCGGTCTCATCGTCCCGCACGCGATCCGGATCCTCAATGGACCTCGACATGCCACTCTCATTCCTCTCTCTGCTCTCCTCAGTGCCATTTTCGCTGGTGGTTGCCGATGTGATCGCCCGTGCCCTGTTTGCCCCACAAGAGTTACCTGTGGGTGTGATTACGGTGCTCATCGGTGTACCTGCTTTCTTTATCATTCTGCAGAGGAAGCGCTAATGCTGGACGTAAAGAATGTGACAACCGGTTTCGGGCACCACACCGTACTCACGGATGTGTCTTTCACCGCCGAGGCACCAACCATCATCGGATTGGTTGGCCCCAATGGATCTGGGAAGTCCACGCTCCTCACCTCTCTCGCAGGTGTACATCCCTTCAAACCTGAGTTGGCTCATTTTAGTGCCCCCTTGGTGGGTGGAGGATGGTGTTGACGAGGGTTTTGATGTTGTCGGGTAGTGGGACGGTGGCGTGGATTGTTTGTCCGTTGACTTCTAGTTCGAAGCTTCGGTAGCGGCGTAGCGTTCTTACCAGTTTCTTTAGTGACATGCCGGAGTGCTCGACCATCTCGTGGGCGACAGCGAGTGCTGCGGTGACGATGGTGATGTGGGCGTTGATGGAGTCCTCGGTGCGATGAAATATGGGGCGGGCTTTCAGATCCGATTTCTTCATCCGAAACGACCGCTCTACATTAATCAACCTACGATAATACGTAATCACATCCTCGGCAGGCATCGTCACCAGGTCTGTTTCATACCCTTTGATACCGGCAAGATCCTGGTGTTTTTTAGCAAGGGTGTAGTTGACTTTCTTGTTCGGGGCTTTCAGATCCACATACTTATTACGCTTAATACTTGTTTCGCCGGCGACTGCCCGTTTAGCTTTGCCCAGTTGCTCGTTAATACCCCTTAGTGTTCGTCTGGCTCGATCACGTGAGTAGTGGTAGAACGTCACTGAATCCGGGGCACCACTTTTGCGCCCATCGGTAAACGATGGTTGGCGCCACACTTGCCCGTGCTCATACTCTTCACCGGGATTATCCTTCTTCCATTCGGCGATCACTTCGGGAAGGTTCGGGGTTTTCACCGACAAGATGTAGTGCAACCCACTATCCACAATGGCTTTCTTATTCGCTGCAGAAAACATGCCCGCATCAGCAACAACAGTGACATCAGAAAGTCGGTAGGCCTCCTGCATCCGCCGGATCATCGGCAACATCGTATGCGTTTTAAGCTTTGTTTCCCTCAAACGCACCCACCGACAGTGGGAAACCCGTGGAGTCGGTTAAAAGACCTACAAGGATTTGTGGCTCCACACGGCGTTCTTTGGAAAATCCTGGTTTGCGGAGATCATCAGGTGTGTCAGTTTCGAAGTACAAGGTGGTGACATCGTAGAGGAGAAACGATCCCGGCCCGATACCCGCATGAGTTGCAAGAGCTTGGGTGATGATCTCCCGGAAACCATCGGTGGCATACTCCGGAAGTTTTCTTTTGATTGTTGCATATCCTGCTGATGCCACCCCGACGTCTGCCAGTGTTTCAATTGATTCCAGTTTGGATCCTGGATGGATAATCCGGGCGCGCACCAAATCCCGAAAGACAGTATCCCCACCACAGGCCACATCAAGACCGATCCGATCGAAACAGGTATCAATGCAGTCCAACAGGATTGCTGCCCGTTCCGCTGTGACAGGAACAGGATTATTCTCGCTTCCCACACCCGCATCCTCAGATGCGACTACCCCTAGGTCTAGGGACATTTGGTCCCCATCGATAATCCGCTGCGCCTGCGCCTTCAAAAGGGCATATTCGCGGTCAGTGTGGGCAGAACCAACATGGGTAATCTTCTTAGACCCGTGCTTTTTAGAATGAACCACCTGCACGGCACGCGCCCCGGACCCGGTTTTTACCGTGCGGATATACGGACTCACAAAATCATCCTACCGACCACCCCCACAAAATACCCTCTTAGTGCACCCTTTTTAACCCAATATCAACCAAAACCCCAGGCCTACGTGTCAAGGGTGATCCTCATCACCCACAC
>JALFAQ010000044.1 GCA_022772305.1 Corynebacterium glucuronolyticum | reverse complement strand
GGCGTTGGTAATTTTAGCGTTTCCCCCATATAGGGGTAATCTAGAAAATAAGGCAGGTGCGCTAGTGAGTTTAAACCCCTAACCGATTTCGAATGAACACTTTTGGGGTTGAGACGTGTTATTCCTTGCGCGGAGCGCGCCGACACGCCGCACATCCCGGTTTGATGCTTTCCTCCGCCGACTCACGCGTACGAAAAGTTGTGGAAGTTTGCGCAGCCTAGAACGGCACATAGTAAAAAGAGATTCACACTTTCACCATTTACCCTGACTGTTTATATAAATCCAGCTACCGGGCTTCGGAAATTTCCCCCGAATTCCATTTCCAAGGTCAGCCATGAAGAGAATTCATGGCTAACCACCAGGATAACCAAAGCTCTACCCGAAGAGTGCCTGTGCAGTAGCGTAACGGCTCAAAGGCACGGACTTCAACGTACCCACAGCCTCCTGCAAATCAATCAACTCAATATGCTCACCATGGAGCGCAACACACTTACCAGACTCCCCTTATGAGCAGCACGAGCAGCAGCCACACCATAACGAGTCGCAAGCACACGATCGAACGCCGTCGGCGTACCACCACGCTGAATATGACCCAAAACCATCGTCCGCACATCATGGCCTAGGCGCTTATGAATCTCGTCACCAATCACCTGGCACGATACCATTGAAGGTCTTATGCCCAAACTCGTCCTCTTCCCCCTCCTTGAAATCCATCGTCCCCTCCTTAGGCAAAGCATCCTTAGGCAAAGCACCCTCAGCAACACAAATAATGCCAATCAAGTGTCTTCCCTCTGCTACCGCCCAACATACGAACTCCTAGCTCTAGTGTTCGTGGTTTATGCAATTAGGTTTTATATGCAATCAGTGGACTCTGTGGCTTCCGCATTCGGCTCTGGTGTAGTCACGGTGGACATCGGTTCGGCAGTGCCGGTCCAGTCCACGTGTCGATACAACCTTATTGAACTTACCGCAGCAATAAGGATGAATCCCCCACCTATGACACAGGCAATCCGGTAACCGTAATCCGCCATGAACGTAGGGCTAACGGAGTTTCCCCACCATGCAAATACCGCCCATATAAGATAACCCCCAGTGGAGACGATTGTGAAGTAGGCAGACTTCGCCGCGCTAACCGCACCGAGGTGTTCCTTAGTGGTGTTGGATACCCAGGCAACCTCAAAGATTCCTCCAGAAAAACCCGCTGCAAATCCATTGACTCCACCTGCAAGGAGAAACAATAACACGTTGGGTGCTAGACCACGACTAAGAAAACTCAACGCAAACACAACGTAAAACGCGACAGGCCACCACCACTGTTTCCACCTGCTGGCAATTACGGATTTCAACGATGTTCCCAAAACCGTGCCGATGAACATGAACACCGAGATAAGGCCAAAAGACGTGGCAGGTTGGTGGAAAGTCTCAGTGACAAAAAACACGTCGTAGGCTTCCCGAGACCGGTTTCCCAAAGCCTCCGCCGCCATGATGAACAGGATAATGCCAGCGAAATTGAGGTGCTTGAATGCCTTGAACCCACGAAAATCTTTTTCCTTCTTATCCAATTTCCGGGAAAATTCACGTATATAAGCACGCAAGCTAATATCCGGTTTCTCGTTGAAAGTATCCCTAGGAACCCATTTCCTCCGAGTCCAGCTCAACAGTGCTGCAGATGCAAGGCTTAATAGGGTACACACCCCGATGGCCAGATATTTGTTGTGTTCAAACAGCCATGTTCCAACGATCGGTGCTGTCAGCGGAACAACCAAGTTTGCTCTGAAGTTCCAAGTAAAGAACTCCGATTGCCTTTCCTCTGGCACTCGACTGCTAATGATCACCATGACAGCAGAATCGAATAGGATATCACGGTTAGTGAACATAAGCTGCAACATCGCCATAATTGCCAACACAAGCAGTGGATATCGCGGAGAAGCGAAAGTTAATATTGCAGCAAACAGCACCATGGAAGCGATGTTCAAATATTGAGACAACTCCGCCACCTTATGTGGCGCGAACTTGTCTGCAACCTGTCCGGAACGTGCAAAGACCGCAAGCACAACCAGACCCACTAGCGCTAGATACAAAGAAATCGTTGCGGGCGGATCTAAACGAGTCTTTGGGAGGAAATCAAGGGTTAGCCACAGAACGATGAGAAGCAGTACCATTACACCGTTGAAAGACTCAATGACGTTATTTGCAATCACAAGCCATGCATCAAGAAAAGTAGATCTTTTGATTTTCACGAACACACTTCCAGACCGAGTCTCTTTCCCAACACGGAAAGGCGTTCCGGTGTGTTAAAAGTAAATAGTGGACATGGTACGGCTGTGCCTTTTTCCCACTGGCGCGGACACGATCCACCGCAAATAGGCAAGAATGAGCATTGAGAACAGATTACATCTCCATTCTCCATGCGATTAGGCCAATCTTGATACCCTCCGATGCTTTCGAAAAGAGATGAACGTTCCTCTATTTTCCCGATACACGCATCCTCATATCCAGGAGTCAGTGGATGCTCTGTACATTTGAATGCCTGCCCCGTCGGATCGAATACTACCGACATCTTTTGGGCACCAACGCACAAACTCCGCTTCACATCGGTTGGTATCACGCAGGAAGAAAAACCCAATTTAAAGGCAAGATTCTGAAGTTCAAGTTCCCTCTCCGCTAACTTATGTCGCTCGACCATAATTCGGTCGCTTTCGTCACTCCAACTAAAAACCGGGGCAAAATTCAAACTTAAATTTTCCCATTGGGCGAATCCTCGTTCACTCAGATCAATCAGAAGCTCGTCGATTGAATCAGCGTTACCAGCATGAAGATTGATTCTTACGGAAACCTCCAGGTCAGCAAGCCCCTCTGCAGAGAGAACCTCACTTAAATTTCTAACGATATCCGTAAATCCCCCGTACCGCCCTTTACGCTTAGGGCGACTACTGTTATGTATTCTTTCCGGTCCGTCTAGAGTAACTTCGATATATTTTAATTTCGAAATAGAGACGAGTTCCTCGGTATGCTTCGAAGTTAGCAGAACCCCATTCGTAGCCATCCTGGATGACCAGGTGAGGTTGAAATGAAGACATACAGCATCCAAAATGCCAGACAAGGATTTAATCTTCGACAACGCAAGCATAGGTTCCCCGCCAAACCAGCAAATCTCAATGTGGCTCACTCTAGGGTGCGCGGAGATTGATTCTTGTAGAAACACGTTAAATTCAGAAACAAAATCTTCCGAAATTGTACCTCGCTCGTGGACCTGACCACAGTATCCACATGCTAAATTGCATTGACTAGTTAGTAAAACAACGATTCTAAGGACCGCTTCATCTATTTGAGCAGCTTTTACAGTCGCAACCCATTTTTTTAATTCAAGGTCATCCCACCTGTCACTCAGTATCGTGTCTATTTCTTCGTCAGAAAGGCGACCCATATTCGCCAGCCCATTTAAAATCTCGCAATTCGCTAGGAATATTTTCCCCGTGCGACAGTCCAACAAGACTTTCGTTTTCTTGCCATCGACTTCAAAGTCCAGATCAGAGCATTTGACAAACTTGGAAAGCTTCATAACCTTTTCACATCTAAAAATTGGAGGTGCCAGTTACGTTCCTGACACCTCAAAGTCAGCTAGTCTTTAGCAGCCTGTATTGCACCCAATGTTAAAGGCGGTCGGCTTCCGATCCCGCCCATTAACACCAGACTTTGAAATCTTGGAAGTGATATCCTTCATGGCGATTCCTCCTTTCTAAAACTTATTTTTCCCCTCCCTAAGTGGGTAATCTTCTATTTCCCCAGTAAGTATTCCTTCCCCCCCTAAGAGAAATTAACACGGCGAGTATTTTCGCATTTGATTTGGATTCTTAAAAGACACTCAAGAATTATAAATAATCCAAACGAATACCCCCGTACCCAAAATATTAAACAACCAACATTCGACGGTTGGGAAGCATTATTACTTCAGAGCCATCCCCGTTGTGTAAACCCTTACTAATTTATGGACACTGACACCGCAGTGCAGTAACTTTGCCCCTTCTGCTTATCTATCACTACTTCATTGATCCATTAAATCAATCCTGCTCTAGTGAGGGTTACGCGGGCCAGAGTATAAGGAACGAGAAACAGTACCTGAAAGAGTCGAACGTAAACCCCTATTTCGCAGCGGCTAGTAGAGAGAGAAATTCCCACCTTATCACGTTCAAAAACCTAAAAGACTTCACAATCTTCCCTGCGTAGTTCAATTCGCTAAACACCGGGAGCCCACAAGTGGGGAGCGTATTTCCGAAAAGTCTGCAAGTCCTTAGACAACCAACGTTTCCACTGGTAGACAAAGTGTGAATAGTGAAAATTAGGTTCTAAATAGTGAATCCGCAGGTCACTCGCAGTAACCAGCGTTCTTTTCGCGCTCTATGCAGCACCAAATAGGGAAACCCGCTGGTCAGAAAATAGTGAATGTTTCATTGTTAAAGTATTTGCCACTTTGAAGGATCCTATGACTAATAAATTCGTCGTAATTACCATTTACGGCGACTATGGTAGTCTTTTCACTATGACAGACGGCAGGAATCGGCTCCGCGGCTACAACATTTCTCGCGAGGTGACGACCATCGGGGAGCACATTCGTGGATGGCGCATGGTGTTGGGACTGACAGCGCAGCAAGTGTGCGAGCGTGCGCAGATTTCTCGAGACACTCTTCGCAAGATCGAAAATGGGGATACCACCGCAAGCTCCGAATCTCTTTACCTCGTGCTTCGCGCAATTGGAATCTTAGATCTCGTGGTGAATGCCATCGATCCTTTTGAAAGCGAGATTGGCAGGTTGCGTGCAGATCGCATCCACAGGAAGAGGGCGCGGTAGCGATGACAGAATCTGCAGAGGTCGAGGTTTTCCTTGACGGCACCTCCCCCACCAAAGTGGGAACAGCCTATTTTCATCGTGGGCCACGAGGGGTTTCCACCACGTTTGCGTACGATCCAACGTACCTGGGTGGTGGCGGTTTTAATATCGATCCTTCGCTTGTATTGGTGTCAGGTTCACAACATTACAATGGCCTCTTACCTGCATTTTCCGATGCCGCACCCGACCGCTGGGGAAGAAATCTCATTAATAGGGATCGCACTACATGGCGGCGCGCGAGGGAATTGGATGAGGTTGATTATCTCCTTGCGGTTAGTGACGATACTCGTCAAGGGGCGCTCCGTTTCAAACCAAGGAACAGCGACACGTTCGTCGGCCCTCCATCGGTTGTGCCACCGTTTATTTCTCTGCCCACCCTCCTGCACACTGCTCGGGAAGTAGCTTACAGTGATGAATACATACAGGCCGTGAAAGTCCTCTTAGACACCGGAACATCCGCCCTTGGCGGCGCTCGACCGAAGGCAAGTATTCTCTGCCCTGATGGATCCCTTGGCATGGCAAAGTTCCCACACGCCAGCGATGACTGGGATGTCATTGGTTGGGAATACGCCACCCTCCTGCTCGCCCAGGCGTGCGGCCTCGATGTCCCCGATTTTCGCCTCGTACCTGTCGCAAACGCCAATGTCCTTGTGTTACGGCGCTTCGATCGCAGCGGGGCTTTCAAAACGAATAGCCGTATACCTTTCATCAGCGCTATGACTGCCTGCTCCTCCACGGACGGGATGAATGTTGATTATGTCGAGGTGGCGGGGGCAATCCGCGAGTTGTCTGGTGGAGTTCAGGAGGATCTGGCATCCCTGTTCACGCGCGTCGTTTTCTTCGTTGCGATTGGAAACACCGACGATCACTTGCGAAACCTCGGGTTCTTGCATCATCCTCGCGGGTGGCGACTTTCCCCCCTTTACGATGTCAACCCCAACCCGAACATCCGGGCACGTCGCTCCACTTTATTGCTTGGCGCGACAACATTTCCAGAGGAAACAGAAGCTTTGTTGGAATTTTCTTCCTTCTGTGGTTTAAAACCAGACAAAGCCAAGAACATCATTTCGCGTGTGATCGAGGCAGTGAGCTCATGGAAGGACGTGGCGCGCACCGCTGGGCTTGCTGCCCGTGAAGTAAAACGCATGGAACAAAATTTCAACCTAAGAATTGAAGCTCTAAGGAAACAGGTGTGACGAGGAGCGAAATGGTGAATTCCTACGATGTAATAGTGAATTAGGTCGTTCACGATTCATGACCTGCAATTGGGGAAGTTCGTCAACGCGATCTCGTCGCCATGCATGGCTGTATTGGACGGAAGGAAAACTACCCACACGTTGTGTGCCAGCACAGTTTAACCATAATTAATAATTCCATCGGTTAGTGACGTTTTTGTTAATCGTAGTTAAAAACGTCCGGTTCACCGTGATTACCATTTTTCCACCGCTGCGGCATCGACTCCACCTTCGCAAAAGTGGAAGAATCGCTGGTTGATGGATAGTTCAATCATGGCATATATTCGGCGAGCCGTGGACTTCATTCTCGCGCAAGATTTGCAGGCTGTTGGAGGAGTTCTCATCGAGGGCGCACGTGGCTACAGCACGCGCAGTCCTCTTTCCGTGTCGACCACGCTCAGAACCAGAGGCTTGCCGTGCTCAATCCACAGGCTGTTCTCCAGGGTGACCCCCTCGTCTCATCGATGAATGGCAACTGGAACCCTCACTGTGGAACGAGGTCATGGCATGAGATCGATGCTCGCCGAAAGCCTGTGCAGTTCATTCTGTCCGGATCAGCTTTTCCGACCGATTCGATCACGCGGCACACGGGTGATGGACGGTTAACCCGCATCAAAATGCGCCCGATGGCGTTGGGCGAAGCCTATTACCAGGATGGATGCATTACTCTCACTCACTTGCGAGAGATCACGTCAGTTACTGTTTTGCCACGGACCTTGAACTACGAGGAATTGTCCGTTGAAGCGGTGCGTGGAGGATGGCCGGCTCTCATTGCGCACGAAAAGACCGGGTTTATTCGGTTCAACCGGACTCTCGTCGAGAACATCGCGGACGTCGACTTACCGGACATCGGCAAGGAATTCGCCCCGGAAAGAGTACGTAGGCTTCTGCGCTCCGTTGCGCGCAACGTCGCTGCAGAAACCACAGCCACGACACTGTCCAAGGATATTTCTGCGGATGGTGGAGAGCTTTCCTCAAAGAGCGTTCGCCGCTATCTTGACGCGCTCACCCGGATCTTCATTCTGGAGGAGCTTCCGCCCTGGTCCGGAAAACTGCGCTCGAAGTCACGGCTTCGCAAACAGTCGAGGCTCCTCTTCTGCGATCCGTCAATTGCACGTGCCGCACTCGGCACGACACCAGAGGGACTCGCAAACGACCCCGAGTACTTCGGGCAAGTTTTTGAGTCGATGGCGGTGAGAGACATCCGCACGTACGCCGACCAGATCGACGCCTCGTGCTTCGGGTACCGGGATGATGTGGGCTTGGAAGTGGATATCACCTGCGAATCTGATTCTGATATCTCCTCCGCCTCAAAGATTCACGCATGGTCACCGAACCCGACTTCCTGGCCGTGGTAACAGGTGGCTACTCCGGATTCACCCTCCCCAGCGGAGTTCATGTCGTTCCCCTGAGTGCCCTGGGGCCGGAGCGCAGTTAGCTACTGAAGTACAAGCCAGGCCTGCAGTTCCTCCTCCGCACGGCTGCACCCACCGGGATAACTCCTGTCAAGCTCCTCAGCCACGTACCCGAGAACTTTCTTGGCCAGATCCTCAGCGTGGTCAGATTCAAGCTTGCCTCGCACCTCATCCAGCGGAACTGAGAGGGAGATATCGGGCTTCAGCCTCTCGGAGTACGACCGCATATCCGGGGCAAACACCCGGATCGCCGTACCCAGAATGTGCGATTCCAGGACAACGTTGCCGAAAAACAGCGACGTCAGTTTCCGTTCTTCCATATCCCCATCCCTACAAAAGTTTTGCGTGCTTCCCAGATACGCACCTACAATTCTGCATTTTTCACAATAGTGAGCCTGCTTTTTCCATAATAGCAACGCTGCAAATTACTAAATACGATTCTTCTAGCTGCTATTTTCCGCTCTTTTTGCTACCATAAGACCGTGGACACAAAGGAGCTTCTAGGGATCGAATACCGACCCCGGATTACCGATCGGAGCATTGCCTCTGCGCTGGAAATTTCAGGAGGCATTGTACTCGAGGGAGCCCGCGGGTGTGGGAAGACCATGAGCGGGGCGCATCACGCTCGGTCCGCAATCCTGCTGGACAATCCAGACTCGCAGATTCTCATGTCGATCGACCCCTCGGCAGCACTAAGTGGAAATTCTCCACGGCTGATCGACGAGTGGCAACTGTATCCCGATGTTTGGAACCTCACCAGGCGAGCAATTGATCATGCTGGCCTGCCAGGGCAATTCATTCTCACTGGTTCGTCGGTTCCCAGCGACGACATAACCAGACATACTGGCGCTGCTCGCTTTCTTCGCATCCCCATGCACACACTGACCTGGGCAGAAAAGCAACGTGAATACTCTCCTGCGGTGAGTTTTGAGAGCCTTTCAGAGGGGGTGAAGCCCGCCACCAACCCGGACGTTCAGCCCCTGAGTGAGGCCATTGAACTCCTGTTGCGCAGCGGGTTCCCAGCGCATAACAATGCAACACCCGATCAGTCGCTTCGACTACTGCGGGGCTACATCAATGAAGTTTCCCGAACCGATGTGTCACGTCTTGCGGAAATCCGTCATGAACCCATGGTCATCGAGCAATTAATGAGCGCCATCGCTAGGAATAGCGCCGAGGAAACGAGCATTACAACGCTACGAAAAGATCTCTTATCCATCGCTCCAGATCTGTCGCTGGCGACTGTGGCTCGATACGTGGAGCTGCTTGAGAGGCTGTTTATCGTCGAGAAGCAAACAGCGTGGACACCTCGACTGCAAAGCCGAGCCCGACTGCGGACGAGCCCGAAATATCACCTGGTGGACCCGGCGCTGGCAGCCGCGGCACTCAATGCGGACGAGACGCTTCTCATGCGGGAACCAACACTCCTGGGAAGCCTGTTTGAATCGGCGGTTGTTCACGACCTCACCGTGATGACTGAAGCGCTGGGCGGCACGGTGTACCACTTCCGCGATTCGAACGGTTACGAGATGGATGCCGTGTGTGTCCTGCCCGGCGGACGATGGGCCGGCATTGAAGTGAAGCTCGGCGGGAAACTCATCGTCCCCGGCGCGGAGAGGCTTGCGCAGGTGGCGGCGGTTATTGCGCAGCCACCAGTGTTCCTCGCGGTCATCACCGCGACCGGCCCCACGCTCACCTTCCCCTCCGGGGTGCACACGTTCCCGCTCGCTCGCCTAGGGATGTGATGTCGGACAAACAGGCTTGCAATGAGTAGAAAGTCAGTTGGGGATCTCGTCACGGTGACCACGTTAAATCGGGGTACGAGCCGTTGCAGGAAGTCTCAGGGGAGCGCACGAACGGACTTGGATTGTCACAGTTTGATCGGTACGTCCACTCTGCTTGAGGGCCCCTTCACGTGCGTCAATGTGCACTGTGTACAAATGGGGCAGAATTTTCGTGCACCGAAATTACTGCTTGCGTGGAGAAAGGATCTGCCCCAGGTTCGCTCCTGCTTGCGATACTCAAGCGCTAGTTAATGCGGATTAACTAGCTCGATATCTTCGATCCGTATGGATGGTCCCATGTCTTTCGGAATTGCTACATGAGCGGTTTTCTTTCCTGTTTTGGCATCGTACGCGGTGAAGTACAACGTGTTCTCGTAGCTTGTGCCCAAAACAACCCAGGATTGGGAAAGCGTGCTTGCATACACGCTGTTCTCCGGCAGGGGATCAGCCTGCCATGTTGTTTCCACACGCGAGGTGTGCTTGTCCATGCTTGACATGCGGCCGTGCCGGTTCAGCCAGTAATAGTCCCCATCGCTGATGAGGCTGTTATATGGCAGCAGAGCTTCATAACCGTCCGGCAGAGGAGTCAACGCCACTGACTTTCCTGCTATGTCGATGTTCGCGCTTACCATGTGGCTTTGCCCTTCCGCATCATCCATGCTGACAAGAACTGTGAGCACTCCTTCATCGCTGCAGGGAGCCATCTCCGTGAAGATGTGCGCAAGTGGGCGCGGATCCCCCGGAAGTTCAACGGTAAACAGGGGATCGCCGATTGTCCACTCGTCGGCTACCTCGTAGATGTTGAGATAGCGCCGTGTTGATTCGTATGTCGACTCGTCGTAATCCATATCCACAGCAGCTATGTAGCGCTTTCCTCCACACACTCCGGTGGCGCTAGAATTGCCGCTAACTGTTACGATATGGGTTTCACCTGTGCGGTTAATGAATGCATAATCATCAACCCACCCATCGGTATTCTCTCCTGAATGGGTGACGCTCGAAACTATGTACCACCCATCGGTTGTAGCGGAGCGTTTCACTGCATCGATGCCGGGGAAGTCTACATCTCCGGTGATGTTACCGTCCCAATCGTAGAAGGTGATGGTTTCTGCGGTGGTGAGGGCGAACCCATGGTCAAGGGGAACGGCTGTAAATTCTCCTCCGTGGGTTCCTGTCCACACCAAGGGGGTAAGCTTTCCATCTTGCAGAAGTCGTACGTCCGCAGTTTCCAGTCCAGTACCAAAGAAGCCGGTTTTTGTGTAATCGCTTTTCAGAGTCACTAACACAGGCGGGCCGTCCCACGCCTCTGCTCCAACCTCCTGGGGCTTCGCCCCAAAAAAGTACGTTGCACCAACATTGGCGCCCATCAGGAGACCAATCAGAACCACTACGGTTATACAACCGAGACCGCAGCCCGCCAGCCAGCGTTTCGAACGCGACAAGCCTCTAAAAAAGCGCACAAGCTTAGACATCGCACCCACTAGTATTCCTCGAGTAAACCACTGCGCACGATGTTGAATGGATAGACTCCTGGGCCACGGTTAGAGTCGAGATTGATTGTCGGTGCAGCTCGCACGTAGGCCCCCCATACCAGCTCGGAACAGTTTAGCTTGTCTTCTGCATGTGGTCCGAAACTCGGACCCGACCCCTTGGATGTGGACACCTGGGGTGAAAATTTGATTGGGTTTGATCTTAGCAGACGTGGTTAGGCGACACGGTACATCTGTTTCTCCTCGAAAGTGTTCGGGGTCTGATAGCCACACCAACTGTGGCGCCGGGATGTGTTGTAGCGGGCGCACCACCGGAACACTTGTCTGCGGCATTCAAGCTGGTTTGCAAAGGTTTTCCGATCCTGGAGTACCTCTCTTTTCAACGTGGAGTTAAACGACTCCACAAACGCATTATCGGCACTGGTTCCAACGGCTCCCATCGATTGGGTGACACCCAGTTCCGTACATGTTTTCTTAAACTCATCTTAAGGTGTACACACTGCCGTGGTCGCAATGGAACACCGATCCTGCAAGGCCTCTACGGGTGGCGCATGCATTGTTCAAAGCCTCAATCACAAGCGAGGTCCGCATGTGGTCAGTGAAAAGCAAAGCCTACAAGCCTGCGAGAACAACAATCCAATACTGTCGCCAGATACATGTTCGACCCGTCAGCGATAGGCAGGTAGGTGATGTCACCAACATAAAGCTTGTTCGGCTTTTCGGCGTAAAACTTGCGGCGTACAAGGTCAGCGAACACATGTCGGCCCTGAGCCCGCACGGTGGTTTTTACTCTTCGTCGCCTGGTATACCCGCAAAGGCCCACATTCTTCATGATCCTGGCCACACGCTTGTGATTTAAAGGAGTAGAACCTGGATCATCGTTGAGTTCAGCCGTGATGCGTTTTGCACCATAGCAGCCGTTTTCACGGCGGAAAACCTCCTCAATCTTCATACCTAAAAGCGCATCTGACAAAGCCTTTTGATCCCGCCTGTCGCGTCTACTACGCCAGGTGTTGTAGCTACTGCGGTGGACCTTCAAAACGGCACACATCCGCTTGACCGAATACACGGTGCGGTGGTCGCGGGCAAACCTTCAAGCGGATTATCAGTTTGTCTCTTTCGCGAAATATTTCGCGGCCTTGACCAAAATATCTCGCTCCTCACGAAGCCTCGCGTTTTCTTTCCTTAACCTGCGGATTTCCTTTTCTACAGTGGGATCAACATCCGGCTTTTCCACAGCAACAGGTGCTGTTTTCTTCCCAGTTCCAAACTGGTCGATCCAATAACGCAGTGTGCCTCGATTGATCCCCACATCCTTGGAGACCTGGTTCATCGACACATCCGGGTCGTTCTCATACATCGCGACCGCATCGCGCTTAAAACTCCTTAAGAAAAACTTCTACGCGGCATGACAGTAGACTACCTTTCCCCCGACCCAACAATCCGGGAATCAGGGTGTCCACACAAACGAGGTCAGCTCCTCGTCGACAATCCCCACGGTGATGGTCACAGGTAAATCGCCTCCTGGGTCTTTTCAATCTGCGGGCGCATGTCCTCGCCGCGCAGGTCGCTGATGCCGTCCAGGGTAGCGGCGAGGATGCGGCCATGCTCGGCGGGAGTGATCGTCTCGCCGTGGGCGGGAAGGTGCGTCTCCACGAGGAGACGGTCGCCGGGAACCTGCTTCACGTAGGCGCGGCCCCGCTTGGTGGCGAGCATCCGGGGACACTTCTAAACCAAGGCCGCCACCCAAGAATAGGCCAAAATCAGCAAGAACTCCCAGTCCAGAATGTCCACAGACTTGACCGATAAAGGAACCGGCGCGATGCACGATCCACCTCAATAAACGTTCCCCTTACTGAACCGGACGGTTAAGTTCTGATGAAATTTCCGTATAACCTTGCCGTACACATTTGATAGCTATACACTCGAAGGGGAAATTGGAATCAACGATAGAGGCACCGATGGATCGTAAAATGTTTTGGGGATCTTTTTTTACCATAGTATCGCTCAGTATTTTAGGGCTTATTCTGTCTGGAATTTTCTGGTCCCCTGAACCAGCTGGCGTAGCTATGATGGCAATCGTCGGCACACTTCTCATCTCCACGATCGTTTGGTTACCTCTTGTCTATTTCATCAAAAAATACCAGGAGAACAGAAGGAGCAAAGCCTAAAATGAAGCGCTTAACATGCTATCTCTTGACCATAGTTTGCGCCATATCACTAAGCCAGCCAACGGCAATTGCCCAAGATAATCTTTAGCCACAAAACAGCGACAAGTGCACGTCTCATTCAGGGACAGAGAATCCAGGTGAAGACTTCGGGCGCGAAGCTACAGCAAGTGAAAAAGAAATCCTTCAAATCGGCCTAGTAGACGGAACTATCCCGCACATTGCTGACATCGAGGAAATCAATGTTGATCAAACGGTAGTTGTAGAAAAATATGCCGAAACTGTATATAGAATTCCGCTCTCCGGAGAATTCACTGACGTGGATTACATCTTGGTTCAAACTTCTAACAACATCATTAAGAGGGTTGCTGAGACTCACATTGAACAATTTGGCTCAAACGATGCACACCTCCAGGTTTGGGTAAACGGGCGGTCAGAGTATGACGATGTGATCCGAGAGCAGGATGCTACCTACCAAACACGTGGTGTCCAGGATGCTTGGAGTGCCTTCAATAGTTGCCTGAACAACGCGGGTGTTACTATGGCTGTTGTTACAGCCATCTCAATCGCATGTGGGTTTCTCGGAGCTTTCACAGCGGGAACAGGTGTACCTGCCTGCATGATTGGAGCAGCAGGAGTCTTTTCCGCGACGGTTAGTTTCTGTTATGGAAGAGCGCTTAAAGCCCTCTGATAGTGCTCCAGATAGAGAACACAAAATAAATGCTTTGCTGAATAAAAAGACGATCACGGCGGGTCATCTTGTCTTTGCATTCTTTACGCACATACCTGGCGCTTCCGGTTTTACAGTGCGTCGATTTTGTGGCGGATGTTTCCGGAATGGATGGGACAGCAGAGGATGTAGTGGTTGGAGCTTGTGAAGTCTAAGGCGATTGCTCAGAGACGAAGGAAGTAGTCCCGAGGAAGCGGGGAGGTGTGTCCAGCTGGCGCAACCGGTTCAGCAATTCCATCCCATCCATGGTGGGCATGACAATACCAGAGAGGAGAACGCGTACGGGCGAGTTGCCCAGTATCTCGAGTACCTTGGGCGCGGAATCTGTGGAAAACGCAACCTCAATTCCAGCGGTGTGCTGGAGGTAAAAGGCAAGACAGCTGCGGATCCTCGGGCCATCGTCGACAATCCCCACGGTGATGGTCACAGGTAAATCGCCTCCTGGGTTTTTTCAATCTGCGGGCGCATGTCCTCGCCGCGCAAGTCGCTGATGCCGTCCAGGGTAGCGGTGAGAATGCGGGCGTGCTCGGCGGGAGTGATCGTCTCGCCGTGGGCGGGAAGGTCCGTCTCCACGAGGAGGCGGTCGCCGGGAACCTGCTTCACGTAGGCGCGGCCCCGCTTGGTGGTGAGCATCCGGGGATTGACGGAGATAAAGCCCCCGGCGCGGATGTGCCGGGTTAGCTCGTCGGAGGTGCCAGAAAACCAGTGGATGATGCGGGTGACGTCCGGGCGGGATTCCACCATGTCCAGCACTGCGGTTACGGCACGCACCGCGTGGATGGAGAGAACCGACCCCGGCTGGACACACTCGAGGACGCGGGCGAACGCCTCCACCTGGCACGCAGTGCCGCGGGCGAAGTCGAGCCCCACCTCCCCGATGAGCCGTGCGCTTTCCGCGTAGCGGGGGAACTCGGCGATCGCCTCCTCGGTGGCGTACCACGGGTGGAGGCCCAGGGAGAGGAACCGGGTGGGCGGGTGGATGGAAAAACCGTGCGGGGAAAGTGTTTGGGCGACCACCGGAACGTCGGGAAGCAGCGACAAGCCCGGACAGAAGTCGAGGTGGAAGTGGGTATCAACGATCACGGCGCAGCCTCGGCGCGGTGGGGAACTCCTCGAGACCGGCCAGGCGGCGGATGGCCTTGCCCGCGATCATCTGGCCCATAATCGGCGGCATGTAGCTCATCGAACCGAGCGTCTCCCCCTTCGTACGCGCGCCCGGGTTTGCCACCTTGACCGGGACTTCCTTGCTGAAAAGCACCTCGAGACCGCGAATGCCGCGCCGGTAGGACTCGCCGCGAATCACGCGCGACATGGGGCAATTGATCGTGTGGCGAATATTGGTGATGGTGAGGTACTCCGGGTCGAGTTTGTTCGCCGCGCCCATGGAAGACAGGAGGTAGATGTGGCGCTCCGCGCACCACTGCGCAATCGCGAGCTTCTGCGTGATCGTGTCGATGCAGTCCAGGACGTAATCCGGACGCGGGAGGCTGCCGAGAATCTCCGGGATATTCTCTGGGGTGAGGTACACCTCGCGGGCGGTCACCGCACAATCCGGGCTGATCTCGTGGATCATGTTCTCCATGACCTCGGCCTTCACCTTGCCGATCGTGCTGGTGAAGGCGAGGGCCTGGCGGTTGATGTTGGACTCGTCAACCGTGTCCCGGTCGAGGACGATGAGGTTGCCGACACCACCACGCGCGAGCGCCTCCGCGCAGGCAGAGCCCACGCCGCCGAGGCCCAGCACCATCACTGTGGAGTTGTATAGCTTCTCTAGGCCTACCTCGCCAAAAATCAGCTTCAGTCTCGCGTGGCGCTCACTGTACTGCACCGGCCGCTCCTTTCGTGTGTTTGCTGGGGAGATTATAGCGGGTGGTTTGGGGATGGTTTGGGGTGGTTTGGGGTGGTTTGGGGACAGTGGACATAAAGTGCAGCATCTAGAGAGTAGCAGGTGTGACCACCTGGGGTTTCCGCACACTTGCAGCAATAGACGGTTATGTTTTTGTCCCAGGGCGATTTAGGGCTCCCAGGCAAGCCCCGGCGCGGACCACTGGTCACGGGGGAAGGGGCCGCGCAGATCCCATTGCCGCGCGAGTTCCTTGAGGTAAAGCTTTCTTTGCCAGGAGTCATTGTCCACCCGGATAAGAAGAAGGCCTTCGCTTTCCAAGCGGCGATGCCGGGTGATTTCGTTATTTACAGCATGTATAGCGTTGATTCCGTGCGTTTTGGCCTGGCCGTCGTACTCGATGACGATGGACTGCTCGGGATAGAAGAAGTCGACGCGGGCGAATTCCACTCCCGCGGAGTCGCGGATCACGGCCTGTTGGTACGGGGGCTCGAAACCGTTGGCAAAGAGGTTCACCTTGACGTCGCTTTCGCGGGGGCTTTCCGAAAGGTGGTTAATGAGGCGGACAGCAGTGCGAGCACGATCAATCCCGATAGTTCTGCTTCGGATGTGGAGAGCATCCCGGAGCTCTGCTTTTGTGGTGTAGTTGTACGCCACAGCCATGTCACCGGCGCGGACAGCTTCGCCGAGGCTGTTCCAGCGGGCGATGTCGATGACGGTGAGAGCAGCGGAGGTGACGGTGACATTGAAGCCATCCACGTTGATGACGCGGAGGTCGGTTTTGGGGACGCGCTTTTTGCTAACACCCTGGCGCTGTGCGCCATTGCCGATGATGGGGATGTCGGCGCGTTTAAGGTTGATCGTCGGAAAGCCCCACAGGGTCGCGGCGGCCTTGCCGAGGAGAACACGGCCCTCGATGCCCAGTGCCAGACAGCGAGCTTTGTACTGATCCCAGTGTTGGAAGCGCCAGTAGGTTTTGCTGTTGATGTAGACACCGCGCGCGAGGCGCGTGGCCTCATCTAAATTGGACTGCTGGCGCTGGCGGCTGCTGAGCCCCCGGGCGAGAATAAGATAATCCCCCACATTCATGGTTCGCATTGTCACACGGGAGGGGGAATCCTGCCACCTGAGTCGCCCTTTGACCTGGGGGACGGACAAATTCCTGCATTTGCGTTAAACAGTGCACATAAAGAGCTATGCGCGGGTGGTGCTACTGAGGGCTTTACCCCAGGAGATCTTGACCACGTAGTAGACGGTGATGACGGTTTGGTCGCCGTTTTGCTGGCTCACGCTGGCGTATATATAGATTCCGCCACACAAAACCAGCGCAGTGAGCACACTGGTGAGAATCGTTCCTTTGCTGGTCAGGGTGTTTTAAACTCGTGCTTTGCAATCGTCATGACTGCGGAGAATAGGGAAAGACGTTCTCATGACATGACCTCTTTAAAATATGTCTTCCACGTCCGGTTCGATCTTTGTGATTCCGCGCACGGTGCCCGCCTGCGGGGGCTGTGTTGAGAAGCTGCTGGTACTCACCGCCTTTCTGCTATTGGGGTTTTCGCCGCAGCTAGTCGACGGTTCTCTTAGCGACCATCTGATCGGAGGAGATGATGCCGACGGTGTGGCAGATGCAATGAGAAGATCACGGGGAGGCCGTTTGCTACGCACTCCTGCAGGATCTCGCACATGACAACGAGCTGGTTAATGACCTTTACCTTGGCAAGTAGCCAAAGGAGTGTTTGCAGTACACCCCCGTCACGCCGAGAACGACACACATTGTCGTCGATTTGCCGGCACCGTTCGCGCCCACAAGCCCGTAGATCTCGCCGGGGTGCACCTGCGTTCAGCACCTCTACCGGGACGTAGGTTCTCCTCGTTGATGCAAACCGGCGGGAGTTAGCGAGCGCACGGAAGAATCCGGCGCGCTGCAGCACTCGAATGACTAGGCATCCACTCGTTGCGCTTGGCCAGCATCTTTTCGACAGCTTCCAGGGCACCCTTCAGGGAATGGTTCTCACTGGGAAGTCGATTTTACAGCCCATCCGCGAGAAAGCTGCCGGAGTGGACAGTTTCTTTGTTGGGCTGATGCGAAAGAAGATCGAACAGACACTACTCTATGACGGTTTTTACTAGCACCGGCCTGTCCATCTTCAGCTAAAATAGCAGTATGTCGCAGGCTCGCGTGAACGAGTGTCTCCAGCAACTGCACTCGCCGAATGAACTTGAACAGCTCACCGCCGCATATGAGCTCCTCTACCTCGCCGACAACCTGGTCTCTACCCAGAACAGCCTTATGCAAACCGTCGTTCCGGCTCTCTGCCGGTTCGCCTCCGGCTCCACCGTCTCAGGAGAATTAAACCCTTGGAAAATCCTCCCACCAGCAGAGACCTTGACAGCCCTCAGTCGGAGGCTTTACGCAAATAAGGAAGATCCGAACAAACTACGATGGCGCGTTCCCGGCAGTAGCCAAACCACTGCACCTGTAGTCCCATGGACTTTCACTGGTAGGAGACTGCGTAATACCGGCCTCAGGTCTGCTGACCTCGATCATGCTACGGTCACTAATCTCAACATCTCTAGGTTTTTCTTCGATACCTGCCAATTCTCCCATTCCCACATCAGTGACACTATAATCGAGTTTTCTCGCTTTAGCTCATCCACCTTTTCTCACTGTTCTTTCATGCGGTCGACCCTGTCATACTCCGTGTTCGAAAACTGCACCTTCGACAACGTGGATTTTCGCTCTTCTACCTTTGACACGTGTGCTTTCATCGGGTGCTCTGTGAAGAATTCCGCACTCGATAACTGCACAGTTAACGAAAGCACATGGGAGCTACCCGAATATTCGGAGTGCTTCAGCCGCGCCGATCGCATGGAGATACAGAAGGAATTTGCGAACGCTTTTTCTAGTTATTAGCCGGAGGAGCGTCAAGATGAAACAAAGGCTGGATGTAGGCGTGGTCACAGCGTGGTGTGATAGCTCCGATCGCCCCAGTGCCGAGGAGCCCCAGAGATCACGATGCCCGGACTACGTGAACGAGTACAAGAAGCTTGGTTCCAACCGATGACTATCCACCCTACCTACGAACTCCTATGCTCTCCGCGTTGCAGTGAACGACGCCATGGCGTGGATCAGCTGTTTCAATGGATTGATACCGCCGTTTCGCGGTATAGCGAAGCTCCTGCCCTATACCAAGAAGGCATACAACACGCAGTTACAGTTCTCACTACGTTCGCGCATGCAGATAATGGCTGTTTCGGAGATGGATTCCATAGCTGCGAGTGGTCGCCAGTAGCCACGGCTGTGGAAGGTATTACCGCCAGAATAAGTAAAACGATCTTTTTTACTCAGCCTGCGATCCCGAGGAGCAGGACAAGGCCAAACGCTATGTTCGGCCAATGTCCCGTCTTTGTCTCCTTCGCCTTCGCAGATCTTCCTCGGATAACCATGCGGAATGCGCACGTAGCTGACATCGACTTCTCAAGATCTACCCTGACGGGCGCTACTTTCACGGACACGCGGGGGAAACGAACTGATTTCTCGTACTCACATTGCTCGGACGCTACGTTCCACGGTGATTTTTCTCGCTCACATTGGATGGGTGTTACCGCTTCTAACGCAATGTTTAAAGGGGATTTTTATCGTGCACACTTTGACAACGCGAACCTCGATAGTTGCGCCTTTGTTCGAAGCGATCTGCTTTTTGCCTGCCTACGAGGAGCAACCGCGCACGGTACGGATTTTCGCGGTTGCCGGGCGCAGGCTGATCTTTTTCGGGATTGCCATGTCGATGACTACACAATGTTTCCAGACGGTAGCAGCATCGCAGTAGACGGGCGGGCCGATGTGGAACGACGCTGGCCCGGCTTCACAACAGCAAACCCCTCGGTGCATCCGCGCCCCATTCTTTATCTCCGTCGCTGGGGAGGCATCGGAAAAGATGGCGAAGATATCTTCACCGTCACTCCGTGGTACACGAGTTAATGCTGCTAGGCGTAGATGGTTCCCCACTCGTCGCGCTTGGCCAGCATCTTTTCGACGGCTTCCTGCGCGCCCTTCAAGGAATGGTTCTTGCCCCAGCCACACTGCTTCTCGTTGGCTGCGGGCACCTCGGTGGCGGCGAGGATGTCGCGGAAAGTCTGCTCGAGGATGTCCATGAAGTCCTCGGGGGATAGGTCGAGGGTGATGGCGTAGAAGCCGGTCTGGCAGCCCATCGGGGAGAAGTCAATAAGGCGGTCGGTGTGGTTGCGCATGTGTTCCGCCGTCATGTGCTCGATGGAATGGACGGTGGGCATCTCCAGATGCTCCTTGTTGGGCTGGCAGAACCGTACGTCGAACTTCCGAAGAACGTCTCCGCCAGGAAGCCTCTTTTCGTCCGCAATGCGGACGAAGGGGGCGTCGACAAGCGTGTGATCAAGGTTGAAAGACTCGACATTCATGCGTTTTTCCATAGCCTCAGTCTAACTCTGATGACGCGGGAGTGCCCGGGCTTAACCGCTGCCGATTCCCCCCACATTCATAGCAGGAACGCTGCCATGAATGTAGGGGCGCTACTAAAGCGGAAAAGTTAGGCCTCCGCGACCGTGTTGCGGAGCGTGCCTAGGCCCTCTACTTCGATGGCAATGGTATCGCCGGGGACCATGCGTTTGGTGCCAGCAGGTGAGCCGGTGGAGATGACATCGCCAGGCAGGAGGGTGATAGAACCCGAGATGTATTCGATGATCTCGCCGAAATCCCAAATCATCTGATTGGTGGAGGAATCCTGCCAGGTCTTAGTCTCGCCGTCATGGGTGAGGTGGCCTTTTATCTTTGTATCAGAAAGGTCATAATGATCGAGATCTGTATCGATCCACGGGCCGATCGGGCAGAACGTGTCGATCCCCTTGCCACGGGTCCACTGCCCCTCGGCAAACTGGAGGTTGCGGTCAGAAACATCGTTGACGATGGTGATACCGAGGACGACATCGCGCCACTGCTCCCGCTTGACGTTCTTGCAACGCTTGGAGACGACTAGGGCGATCTCTCCCTCGAACTCCACTTTCTGGGCGAACTCAGGGATCTTGATGGCCTGGTTCGGGCCGATGATAGAGGTCGTGGGCTTCATGAAGAGGGTGGGCGGGAGGTTAGAGGCTGACTGCTTAAAGACTTCCTCCACGTGGTCGGCGTAATTTCGGCCAATGAGCAGGACTTTCGAGGGTTCGATGGGGGCGAGGAGCTCTACCTCATCTGACCCATATTCTTCCCCCGTGTACGTAGGGGCTTCAAACAGAGTGCTGGAGATAGCTTTAAATCTAATGTCCGGGCCGTTGCCTTCAACAACAGCCAACGTCATAGCTTCTTTTGTGGCAATTCGTGCAATTCGCATAACGGAACTATAGACCCCTGCCGACTAAATGGGGACAAAAATCCCTAAAAGATACCACCTAATGGACATCATCTCTCATTATTTGGGAATTACCTTGGGTGTTGATGATGCCGGCGCGGACATTAAGACCAGCGCGACCGAGTTCGAAGACCGTGCAGAGGACAGCGATCGGGGTGAGGATCGCACCGGGGGCGACGAAGAAGCCACAGACCGCGACCAGGACTGGGAGGAGGTGGAGGAGCGATTTGCCGATATAACCGCCGAAGGAGGGCATCTCAATGCCGGCGGATTCAGCAACCGACTTCACCATGAAGTTCGGACCGTTGCCAATGTAAGTCATCGCGCCGAAGAGCACGGCACCCAGGGAGATGGCGACGAGGTAGTGCTCAGGGACGCCGGCCACGCGCGGGTCGCCGGGGAGTTCGCCGGCGATGGAGAAGAAGGTGGCGTAGGTGGGGGCGTTGTCAAGGACGGAAGAGAGGGAACCCGTGAGGAAGTAGAAGCTGGCCTCGTTGAGGTTGAGCTTCGGGGCGACCTCAGCAAGGTAGCGGAGTGCGGGGATCATCGTCAGGAAGATGCCGACGAAGATGGCGGCGACCTCGAGGATCGGGGCCCAGACGAACTTGTTAAGGTCGTAGCGGACGTGGTTATCGCCGAACTTAAGGGAGGCGAACGCAGCGAGCGCCATGATGATTTCGCGGGTGGGGATCCAATCCGTGAACGTGGCTGTGCCCTCCTCGATGGCCGCGGCGTTCATCGACGGGGCGACGGCGACGCAGACGATGATGATGGCGAAGAACAGGAAGTTGATCTTGCCGTCGAGGTGCATGGGCTCGGTCTCGACCTTGTCGCGGGCGGTGTCCTTCGGATCCTCCAGGGAGTGGAGCTTGCAGTCCAGGCAGTAGTAGCTGACCAGGAGCATGATGAGGACGAACGCCCACTCCTTGAAGAGGTTAAACGTCCAGGTAAACGGCACGCCGCGGAGCATGCCGAGGAAGAGGGGGGGATCGCCAAGCGGGGTGAGGAGGCCGCCAGCATTGGCGACGATGAAGATGGCGTAGACGACGGTGTGGGCCACGTGCTTGCGCTCCTCGTTCGTCTTCAGGATCGGGCGGATGAGAAGCATCGCCGCACCTGTCGTGCCGATGAAGGAGGCGATGATGCCGCCGATGGCCAGGAAGATCGTGTTGTTGCGCGGCGTAGCCTCGACGTCGCCACGCAGGTAGATGCCGCCGGCGACCGTGAACAGGCAGAGCAGCAGCATGATGAACTGGAAGTATTCAATAACCGCGCCGATGACGGCACCGGGCTCGCCGCCGAGAATCATCCAGGCGGCTACGGGAACACCCAGGATAAGCGCCACAATCAGCTGGTTGCGGGGCCTTTCCCAGAAACCCGCTGTCGCGGGGATCAGCGGGAAGAGTGCGATGCTGAGAAGCATCAAGACAAAGGGGATCAGACCCCACGCTGGGATTGTCACAAGTCACATCCTTTGGTTCGGCGGGTTATCGGTCACTACGTAGTTTAGGACTGTGAGCTATATATTATGCAACGAGGCGATGAAACCTGGACAGCAAGGCTGCGGAATATAGGATGGTGAACCTGTTCCCTACAATTGATACTCCTTTTGATACTCCTTTGAAGAAAGTCGCCCTCTTCTGCGCCATCGTCGGCGTTGCCGGGTTCGTCCTCATGGTTCTTGGTTCGGGTGAGACGCGGCACAGCGTGGTGCTCATAATCGGCTTCCCCACCGGCGTGAGCTGAATCTTTCTCACCGGTGCCGCCTTGGCGATAGTGTGGGGTGGCGACACGCTTCGGAAGAGGGCTGGCCGTGTAGGCGTGCAACACTGCTTAATACTGCTGAATACTTTCACTGAGCAGGCGCAAAAGCAGCGATCATGCACACCCCCAGCCAGACACTCAACACTACACATAACACTCCACATGGCTCACGGCGTCGAGTGCGCTATCTTCGCAGGTATAGACGTTAAAAGTGGCGAATCTTCACAGCTCGTGGATCTAGTGGAAAGGTTGCGATCCCCCGGTACCGACACAATGGATGTCGAGGTGAAATCTGCGGCCCATGAACTTCCCAAAAGACTTGCTAGAACTGTCTCTTCATTCGCGAATACGCATGGCGGGACGATCATCCTCGGTCTCGACGAAAGCACAGGTTTTACGCTGGTTGACGGATTCAAAGCCGAGGATATGGCGATTCACTCGCCACGGTTTGCAGAGATCACGTCACACCGAGCATCTCTCCCGACATTAACATCGTCGATTTCGAGGATGGCCAGGTCGTTGTCGGCTCAATTCCAGCACTCGCCCCACGAGAGCAGCCCTGCTACGTTAACGCACAGGGGAAATACAACGGCAGCTACACACGCGCGCACGGCGGAAATAGGAACCTCAAGCCGTACGAGATTGACCGTCTTGAAGAAAACCGGCAGCAGCCAGAGTGGGACCTGGAGATCGTTCCCGATGCAACTGTTGAGGATTTAGATCAGGAGATCATCGAGGCTCTTTTAGAGCGAGAACGTACAGTACACGGGCGAATCTTCGCCCACAAGTCCGATGAAGATGCTCTTATCAACCTTCATGTGCTCAGAGAGACAGCGGATGGAAACGTTCGGCCAACGATCGCAGGGCTTTTGGCTACCGGAATTTATCCACAAAAGGTTTTCCCTCGCCTTAACGTCACATTTTCCAGCTACCCCGGCGATTCAAAGGCTACAGGCCTAAACAACCAGCGTTTTCTTGACAATCAGAGCTTTGTTGGCTCGATCCCGACACTCATCCATGACTGTGTCGCCGCAGTACAAAGGAATTCCCGGATTGGTGGCGTGATCGATGGGGTATTCCGAAAGGATTTGCCAGATTATCCACCCGTCGCCGTGCGCGAAGCCATCACCAACGCTCTCATGCACCGTGACTACTCTCCACAGGCAAGGGGCGCTCAGGTACAGGTGAACATGTACCCCGGCGGACTGTACGGAATGGTCACCGAGGACACTCTTGGAAAAGCCGGTGTTTCCAGCACCCGTAACCAGTACCTTTCCCAATTACTGGAGTCCTGCCCCTACTCTGGTGGAGGGTACGTAGCCGAGAACAGAGGCCGTGGATATCAGGAAATCCTGAGTCAGTTAGACCAACAATTGCTCCCGTCACCGATCCCCAAAGATTCACTTACTGGATTCTGGCTAACCTTCCCCATGCGAAAACCAACTGCGCTAGAAAAACGTGCGCACGATACCGTGACCAGCAGGGATCGCATTATCGAGTACGCGTCGACACACGCTACTGCATCAAGTCGCGAGTTAGCTGCAGCAGCTGGCATTTCGGTCAGTGGTGCCCGCCGGATACTACAAGAGCTGGTAGGTAAAGGAATTCTCGAAAGAACTCAGCCATTGAGGAGCCCTAAACAGCGGTACAAGCTGAGTCGATAGGAGTTGTGCTGGTCTAGACTGGGGACACACAACACTCACGCTAAATGTGGAGTGTTGTGTGTTCGATTCTCAGTGGTTCTTAGAGCACCCGCTCGAGGACCTCGGGGATGGTGCCAACCTTGTCGGCGGCATCCTGGACCTCCTGGGGGGCGTGGGGCATGGCGACACCGGTGCCGGCCCAGCGGAGCATCTCGATGTCGTTGGGCATGTCGCCAAAGGCGATGACCTCGGAGGGGGTGAGGCCGAGGTCGGCAATGCCCGTGGCCTTGGTGATACCCGGGTGAGAGACCTCGAGGAGGCCCTCGTCGACGCTGTAAGTGACATAGCCGAGGTCAGAGGGGATACGGCTGGCAAGGACTCGCGCCATCTGGGCGGACGTCATGCCGGAGTGGCGGAGCAGCAGCTTGGTGGCGGGGATGCGGAGGATCTTGTCGTCGTCTTCCATGCCCGGCGCATCCGTGTCCCACGTGGGGGCGTAGTCCGGGGTTACGACGAAGAGCTCGCTCTCCGGGTTGAAGGCGCTATTGCCGGCGCGCTCCACGGCGATGGTGACGTCCGGGATGGCCTCGCGGGCGGCGCGGACGATCGAGCGCATCTCCTTCGGGCCGAGGGTGTGGACGGCGTCCATCCGGTCGTACTCGGAATCATAGATGATGGCACCGTTGGCGCAGATACAGGTGGGTTTCACGGGGAGCTGTGACAGGACGTCGGAAAGCCATCTGGGCGGGCGACCGGTGGCGAGGACGAGTCGAGAGCCGGCGGCGAGGGCCTTGTTGAGGGCGGCGAAAGTGTCGGCGGGGACGCGCTCGGAGTCGTCGAGAAGCGTGCCATCGACATCCGTGACGATTATCACTTGGTGATCCTTTCAATACCTCCCATGAACGGACGCAGAGCTGCGGGGATGATGACCGAACCGTCGGCCTGCTGGTGGTTTTCGAGGATGGCGACGAGCCACCGGGTGGTGGCGAGCGTGCCGTTCAGCGTGGCGGCGATCTGCGTGCGACCGTCCTCGTCGCGGTAGCGGATCTTCAGGCGACGGGCCTGGAAGGTGGTGCAGTTCGAGGTGGAGGTGAGCTCGCGGTACGTATTCTGCGTGGGGATCCAGGCCTCCGTGTCGAACTTGCGGGCGGCGGAACTGCCGAGGTCACCGCCGGCGATGTCGATGATGCGGTAGGGTACCTCGATGGCGGCGAGCATGTCGCGTTCCATGTTGAGCAGCGCCTGGTGCTGGGCCTCGGCATCCTCGGGCTTGCAGTAGACGAACATTTCCAGCTTGTCGAACTGGTGGACGCGGATGATGCCGCGCGTGTCCTTGCCGTAGGAACCGGCTTCGCGGCGGAAACAGGAGCTCCAGCCGGCGTAGTGGAGGGGACCGTTGGACAGATCGATGATCTCGTCGGAGTGGTACCCGGCGAGTGCCACTTCGGAGGTGCCGACCAGGTACTGGTTGTCCTCCTGCAGGTAGTAGATCTCGTCCGAGTGCTGGCCCAAGAAGCCCGTGCCCTGCATCGTCTCGGGGCGGACGATGACCGGGGTAATCATCAGGGTAAAGCCGTGCTCAATGGCCTTTTGCGCGGCGAGGTTCATCATCGCCAGCTGCAGCTGCGCGCCGAGGCCCTTGAGGAAGTAGAAGCGGCTGCCGGAGACCTTCGCGCCGCGCTCCATATCGAGAATGTCCAGGTTCTCGGCAATATCGAGGTGGTCCTTCGGCTCGAAATCAAAGGTCGTCTTCTCCCCGACCTCCTCGACGACGATGAAATCATCCTCGCCGCCGGCGGGCGCACCCTCGACGACGTTGCCGAGCTGCATCTGGATATCGAAAACGTCCTGCTCAGCCTGCTTTTGGGCGGCCTCGGCATCCTTGAGCTTGGCCTTCAGGGCCGTGGACTCCTCAATGAGTGCAGGGCGCTCCTCCGGGGAGGCCTGACCGATCTTCTTACCGAACCCGTTTTGCTCCTGGCGCAGCTGGTCGGCCTTCTGAATGGCATCGCGACGGGTCTCGTCGGCGGCGAGAAGCTTATCTACGAGCGAGGGGTCCTCGCCACGGGTACGCTGGGATTCCCGGACGACATCGGGGTTTTCGCGGAGAAATTTAAGATCGATCATGGCTACTAGCCTACATGCATCGCTACATGCACCGTTGCAAAACTATAAAGGTTATGACCAGCGCGCCTATAATGTAGCTCATGGCCGCTAAACCGAAACACCAGCAACTGCGAGAACAACTCGAAGAGCTGTGCACCACCAAGCTCCAACCTGGCGATATGCTGCCCGGCGAACGTCAGCTGGAACAGACCTACGGCGTCAGCCGGATCACCGTCCGGCGCGCCATCGGCGATCTCGTCGCCTCCGGGCACCTCGTCCGCGCCCGGGGGAAGGGCACCTTCGTCGCCCCCACTCCCCTGGTGACCCGCCTCAACCTCGCGAGTTTCTCCTCGGAAATGCGCGCCCAGCAGCTCGCCGCCACCTCGCGGGTACTGCACTCAGGTGTCGAGGATGCCCCTTCGGTCGTCACTTCCTTCTTCGGTTCGGACGTCCCGCACATTCATCTCACCCGCCTCAGGCTTGGCGACGGGCGCCCGTACTGTATTGATGACGCCTGGTACAACGCCTCCCTCGTTCCCGATTTGCTTGCCGACGATGTGGAGAACTCCGTCTACCGCATCCTCGACGCTCGCGGCTTTCCCATTACCGACGCCGAACAGGCCGTCAACGCGGTCTGCGCCGATGAGGACGTGTTTGAGAACCTCGACGTAGAAATCGGCGATCCCCTGCTCCGCACCATTCGGTGCTCCCGCTCCGGGACGCGCCCCATCGAATGGTGCTGTTCGCTCTACCGCGGCGACCGCTACACCCTGCGGTCGCACGTGACCCGCAAGGACAGCGAGTAAAGTATGCAGCAATGAATGCATTGCGGAACTCCACTATCCTGCACACCGCCCTCATCGCAGCGCTCGCAGGAGGCGCTCTCATGGGCGGGTACGAGACGATGAGCAGCGACGAACCCGCTGACTCAGAGGCATCTGGTGGTGTGGCTACGACCGTGACCTCCGCAGCCAAGCCGAAGGCCCACTCCTTCACCACCGCAGAGCCCGGCCAGTGCCTCACGTGGGATGTTGCCGAGGACGGCACCACGAGCAACTTCACCACCGTGGACTGCGCCGAGGAGCACCGCTTTGAGATCTCCTCCCGCGAGGACCTCGCCACGTACCCCTCCAGCGAGTTCGGCAGCGACGCGGCCGCCCCGGACATCACCCGCCAGGCGCAGCTGCGCGAGGAGCTGTGCAAGCAGCAAACCATCACCTACCTCGGCGGGAAGTACGATCCCACCGGCGTGTACTCCATCGCCTCCATCCTGCCGCCCGCCGATGCGTGGACCGCCGGCGACCGGACGATGCTGTGCGGCGTGCAGCGCACCGATGATGCCGGAAACATCACCACCTCGGCAGGCAAAGCCGCGAACCAGGACCAGTCCCGCGTAGCTGAGCGGGGCGAATGCGTGGCTATCGACTCCGCCAACGGCAGCCACAAGGTCGACTGCGGACAGCCGCACTCCTACGAGGTCACCGCGCGCGTGAACCTCACCGAGGTATTCGACCACCCGCCGACAACGGAAGAGCAGGACGCCCACCTTAAGGACGTATGCACGCAGGCAGCGCTGGACTACATGGGCGGCGACGATCCACTGTACAACTCCTGGCTCGCCGTCTACTGGACGACGATCCCCACTGCCAGCTGGAACGCGGGCAGCCAGTCCGCCAACTGCGCACTCTTCCGCCCCGCAGAAGGCGGCGGATTCTCCACGCTGCAGGGCAGCGCCCCCACCGGTTTTACCATCGACGGTAACCCGCCGGCCCCACGTCCGGAGAGGCGACCCCTGAGGGACGCCCAGTGAGCGTTGAGATTTCCGACGAAGAGTTTGAGGAGCTCGTCGACAAGTCCTTAGAGCTGATCCCGGAAGCCTTGACCGATCGGATCGAGAACACCGTCATCCTCATCGACGATTACAACGAGGACGACCCCACCATTTTGGGGCTCTACCAGGGCGAAGCGATGACAGAGCAGACGTTTTTCGGTGCGTTTCAACCGAATACGATTACGATTTACCGCGAGTCGCTCAAGGACTGGTGCGAGACGCGGGAGCAGCTCGAGGACGAGGTCGCGATCACCGTCGTGCATGAGATCGCGCACCATTTCGGCATCGACGACGCGCGCCTGCACGAGCTGGGGTGGGGGTAGGTTAGCCGGCTTGCGCGTCGCTCCAAACAACAGGTACCGCGATTCGGTAGCAGCGGTGCGAACTTCCCTGTTGGTCAAGTTTGCTATAAAAAATCAAAAAAATCACGGTACCTTTTGTTTATAGCCCTTCTTGTTTATAGCCCTTCCCACCCTGGGCTCAATACGGGCGTTCGGCCCGTTCCTCTAAAACTCAATTAGGTAATATCAGTGCTGGACTGGGAGGGGTCAATAACCTTTTTACCTGCTCATATAATTGCGTGCTTATTGCGCAGCTGCGCACTGCCGCACGGCTCCTCGCCCCCAGCGTGTTTTTTCGCGCTCGCAATACCGCAATTCGGGCTATTCGCCCTACTTACCCCCGGCAGGTTCTAGGGATTGTTGCAACGCTCGATTCTGGCCGCATTCATTGCCAATAAGGAGATGGGCAAGTAGGACATAAGTCGCCACTTATTGCGCCACCTACACAGAAAGGTGTGACCAGTGTAGGTATGACGTGTGCTTTTTGCTCTGTACCGTGCTTTATAGAGAATTTCTTATTGCGCCGTTGCGCACAAATTCGGAGCAAAAGCTCTTAAAACGGAGGCGCTCGAAAATCTAATAAGCAGTTAGTTATCGCGTCGCTGCGAGCGCCCCTGTTGGCCATGCTCTGCTGTACTCCTCAACAGTGGGATCCCTCTTGATCTGGCGAGCACATTTTCTGTACAGCAGGAAATGTAGAAGGGGCACTCTACCTTGCGATGTGACCTTGCGATGTGCCGGTATCACTGCTAGTGAGCTGGGATTTGACAGCGTCTCCCAGGTTGGTCAAGAGCAATATTTGCTAAGGCCGCGGTGAGGACTGCCAGGATTGGGAATACGAGCATTCCGATGTTTGCGACAGCGCGCATCGTGTTCTCCTGTGCACTCACGTGTGAGGATCCGACAGCAACTACGGCAAGGACCATCAATAGTAGGTAGAGGGCTTTCGCTGTGCCTGACGTTGCCTGACGTTCTCGCAATAAACATGGCGATGATACCCGCAAGTGCGAGTGCCATGGGCTGGTGCGCCTGTTGCGATTCCTCGTGCCAGAGTAGTTGCGAAGTTGCCGATCGGCAGGCGGGCACCGGGGTCCTCCAGCTGTCCGTCTAGATGGTCGTTTTCCCTTTTTCGGCCTGGAGGGATATTGTGTCGCTAATACTGGGAAAGGAGAAATAGGTGGGGAAGAAGCGCCTGGCGTGGCCTGACGTGGCAAAGGGGGTGTCGATCCTCGGTGTCATCGTGCTGCACGTGTGCTTGGCGGTGCCGGGTGGGATGGATACCCTGCTCGCACGCGCGAACTCCGTGATGGATCCGCTGCGCATGCCACTGTTCTTCCTGGTGTCCGGGTTCTTCTCAGCCAAGATCCTGAACTACAGCCTCACAGATCTCTTCGTTCGCCGGCTGTGGTTCTTCCTCGTTCCCTACGCGGTCTGGGTGCCGGTAGAGATCAACCTGAAGTTCGTCGAATTCAAGCTGGTCTTCGACGTTGACTCCGTGGGTGCCACCGAAATCCTGTGGCGCATGCTCATCGGCGCCAACTTGGCGTGGTTCCTCTGGGCCCTGGTGCTGTTCAACCTCGTGCTGTGGTCCATGCGCAAGCTACCCCCTACGGTCGCGATCGCTGCCAGTTTCGCCCCGCTGCTGCTGTTGCCCTGGCACGACAAGATCCCGATCGTCGGCATGCTCATCCTTTACCTGCCCTTCTTCGTCGGCGGCCTGCATCTGCGCGGCCCGATCTCCCGCTTCGCCGCGACAGCGACCTCCGTTACGCGCTGGCTGCCAGCGGCTATGGGCTTCCTCATGGGCGTGGTGCTGGTCAACCTCTTCGCTCAGGTGGACCCGGACCGCGTGGCGCTGCCGTGGATCCTGCCGGGCATGGATTACCTCGGGCACTACGAGGCTGCCCTGCTGGTGCGCCTGACCAGGCAGCTGCTTTCGCTGCCGCTAGCGGTTGTCGCCGCAGTCGCCATCACGCACCTGCCACACCTGTCTAGCGACCTGCAGTTCGTCGGCCGCCGCACCCTGCCCATGTACATCGGGCACCCGATCGGCATGACCCTGGGCTACCACCTGGTGCGCTACGCGCTCGACGGCGCGGGCCCGCAGTCCATTGGCTTCTGGCTCGCCTACGCTATCCTCATCTCGCTCGTGTCCGGCTGGCTGTTCCACCTGCTATCGAAGGTGCCGGTGCTGGGCTGGACGCTGACCCCGCCGAGCCTGGTGAGACCCCAGCCTGCTGTTTACTCCCCCACATCGGAGACGCGGCAAAGCGCCCACATGCACCGGTCCTGAGTTTTTCATCCTGCAGGTGGCGCCCGGGGCTGCGCACGCGCCTCATCCGCGAGGTTTACGAGGCCGGTGGCGCGGAAGCTAGTTGAGCGAATTAAATAGCTTTGTCGCCGCGTCCTGATCCCACATCACGACGGAGCCGACCTCGGTGTCTGCGAAGGAGGCGACGGGGATGGTCTGCTCGTTGATGCCCGAGCGCATGGCGAGCGCCACGCGGGCGAGGTGCCAGATGTGGTCGCCCTTATCGACGGTGAAGGAGCCGGCCACGTGGCTGACAAGGGGCACGACCTTGAGGGGGTTGGCAAGCGTTGTCGGGCTGGTCATCGTGTCCAGAAGCACGCCGAGGAACTGGCGCTGGCGGGCGACGCGGTCGATATCGCCGAGGGCCGTGGCGCGGGAGCGCGTGAACTTCAGGGAATCTGCGCCGTTTAGCTTGTGGCAACCGGGCTCGAGGTAGAAGCTGATGATGTCGTCGTAAATCGGCTCCTCGGTGCACAGCTCCACGCCGCCGACGGACTCGACGATGTTGGCCAGGCCGCCAAAGCCGACCTCGGCGTAGTGATCGATACGCAGGCCCGTGTTCTGCTCCACGGTCTGGGTGAGCAGCTGCGATCCGCCGATGGCGAAGGCCGCGTTGATCTTATTGTTGCCGTAGCCGGGGATCGGCACGTAACTATCGCGCGGAATGGACAACAGCGTGGGCTTGCCACTCATGGGCAGGTGGAGCACCATGATCGTGTCCGTGCGGGAGCCGCCCTCGTCGTCACCGGTCATGAGCTCATCCTTTTGCTCCTGGGTGAGCCCCTCGCGGGAGTCGCTGCCGACGAGCAGCCAGTTCGTGCCGGCGGTGTCGGCGATGTGCTTGTCCGGGAAGGCGTCGATACGCGTCAGCGTGCTGTCCGCCCAGACACCGCCACCGACAAGCGCCACGAGGAACACGATGAGGAAGATGGCCAGCGGTTTGGCGCAGCCGCCGTTGGATTTTTTGCTCCGTTGTGGTTGGCGCTGGGCGCGGTGCGGGATCCGCGAATCGCGCCGGCGGGGGATCTCGCGGGCGGCGTTGGGCACGCGCTCGACACGATTATAGACGGGTGGGTTGTTGCGACGCTGGACGCGCTCGGCCAGCCCTGAGTGATTGTCCTGCTGCTCGGGCGACTGCTGAAGCGGCACCCGGGTGCGTTTGGGCACGGGGCGACCGTAGCGGTCCCTGATCACGTTCCCATTTCGGTCCGTGGCGTATTCACTCATAAAACACCATTCTAAACGCAAGCCGCCAGACGCAGCAGTTCCTCGTGCGACACCCGCACGCCGATGAGCTGCACGCCGAGGCCAATGGGCAAGGTCAGAGCAGGAAAACCGGCCATGTTCGCCAGCGTCCCCCACGGTGTCCAGCGGGTTTGCTCGGCAAAATCGTCCTGCGGGTCGAGGGAGGAGAAGAAGCCGATCTCCGGCGGCTCGTAGGCAAGCACCGGCATGACGAGGACGTCGATGTCGAGGGCGGTGACCATGTCTCCCGTGGCCATGAACTCCTCCGCCGCGCGGACGTACTCGGCCGAGGTGACCGACTGGCCGCGCTGGCGGAGCCAGTCACCGAGAGGCTGCAGGGGGCCGCGGATGCGCGCAGTGCGGTAGGAAAAGACCGTCGAAAAGCAATCAAAGTGGCGGCGGGGGTAGGGCCTACGTACCTCGTGACCACCAAGTTTGCGGGCGACGGAGAGTGTGCTTTCCGTGTCTTGCGGGTCGACCTCGGCGTGGAGGGGCTCGGTGAGGTAGCCGATGCGGAGCCCGTCGGTGGGCCGGCGCAGCTCGGTCTGAGTGACCGTGGCCAGGTCGGCGACGGTGCGGGCGAGGAAACCGTGGCCCGTGGGGACCGCGCCCTGGTTGTTGTGCGCGAGTTTCAGACCATACACACCGCAGGCAGCGGCCGGGACGCGGATCGAACCGCCACCGTCGGTGCCGTGGGCGACACGGACGAGACCGCGCGCGACGGCGACGGCAGCGCCACCCGAGGAACCGCCCGTGGTCGCGCCTGGGTAGCGCGGGTTGACCGGAGCAGGCATTCCGTTCGGCTCACAGTAGGCCGAAAGGCCCAGCTCACTCGTCTGCGTTTTGCCGTAGATCGTGGCACCCCGGGCGCGGAGCTCGCGGATCGCCGGGTCGGTGGTGTCGGGGATGTGCTCCCTATAGACGGAGCCTAACCTGCAGGTCAGGCCCTCGACGGCGGTGAGGTCCTTGGCGGGGATGGTCCAGCCGGTGAGGTCGCCGTCAACCTCGGGAAGGAGGACGTCCGTGTTGACGAAGCCGTGCTCCTCCGGCGGCAGGCCACGCGTATCGACGCCGTCTCTTACTATTCTCAGACTCCTCACTCGTATAAAGATACTCGTATTAAGATATGTGCATGACCACGGTTTCCTACCTCGGCCCGCAGGGCACCTTCACCGAACAGGCAGCCCACGCCCTCTTCCCCGACGGATTCGAGCCGCACCTTGTCTCCTCCCCCGCTGAGGCCATCGCCGCTGTCTCGTCCGGGCTTGTCGACGCCGCCGTCGTCGCCGTGGAAAACTCCGTGGACGGAGCCGTCACCGCCACTTTTGATGCCCTCGTCGGCGCCGATGTCACCATCACCGCCGAGGTCGACCTGGCCATCAGCTTCACCATCGCCGGCACCCTACCCGCCCGCCGCTTCGCCACCCACCCCATCGCATACCAGCAGGTCAAACACTGGGTTGAGGCGCACAGCCCCGGCGCGACGTTTGTTCCCGCATCCTCGAACGCTGCCGCCGCCGACATGGTTGTCGCAGGTGAGGCCGATGCGTGCGCCTGCCCGCACCCCGCCGCCGTGAGCCGCGGACTGCCCGTGCTGGCGACGGATGTGGCCGACCATACGAAGGCACGGACGCGCTTTTTGAGCGTCGAAAAGCAAAAACATGAGCGAGTGCCGGGGGCGACGTACCGGACCTCGGTGGCGTTTACCCTACCCAACCAGCCGGGGACGCTCGTCAGGGCGCTGACCGAGTTTGCGACGCGGGGGGTCGATTTGACGCGGATTGAGTCGCGGCCGACGAAGACGTCGCTGGGTACGTACATTTTTTACTGCGACCTGATCGGGCACGCGTCGGATCCTGCCGTGGCGGAGTCGCTGGCGGCGCTGCGCGAGCATGCGGAATCGCTGGAGTTTTTGGGCTCTTGGCCTGCAGCCAGGGGCGATATGGGGGATAATTGACGTTATTATGATCATTATGATCATTTTGCTGCGTCACGGACAAACCACCTCGAACCTTACGCACGCCCTGGACACAGCGCTGCCCGGCGCGGAACTGACCGACGTTGGGCGCGAGCAGGCTTCGGGCGTGGCCCCGGAGCTCACCGGAATGACCACCACTTTTGCCTCGCCGGCGTTGCGCGCGCAGCAGACCGCCGAGAACGCCGGTCGCACGTATGAGGTGCTCGACGGCGTGCAGGAGATTTCCGCCGGTGATCTGGAGATGCGCAACGACTTTGAGGCGCTGGAGCAGTACCACCTGGCCGTTCGCGACTGGCTTCTGGGAAAGCCGACGCCGATCCCCGGTGGGGAGACGGTTGATAGCTTTTTAGGGCGGTATTTACCTGCGATAACTCGCGTGGAGGAGAACACGCTCATCGTCTCGCACGGCTGCGCGATCCGCGTTTTCAGCGCGCTGGCCTGCGGGCTCGATCCCGACAAGGTGATGATGAACCCGCTGAACAACTGCGAGTGGGTCGGCCTCGAACGCACCGGGTCGTTCGGGTCGTGGCGACTGATCAATCGGGATGTGTGGATGTAGCTGATTGATGCTCTCATTAGTTGGCTTACTTTGCTTTTTTGCTAGGTGACGTGCGTGTATAACTGTGAGCTTAGTGCGCAGCTGCGCACTAATCAGAGGTATTGCTCCGGATGGGGTGAGTGCGCACCGCTTGCGATGGCATTAGGTGCGCTAAAACTTTGTGCATACTTTGTGCACGGTCGCGCGGGTGAATACCGGAAGGGCGAGCATCTCTTTTCGAGGCCCTTGCAGATTGGTACTCTCATTCCTTTTCCTTTTTGGTGGATATGGGTGGAGACGTGGGGATATAACCGCGCCCTTATTGCGCAGCTGCGCACAAGCGTATCTGCTACCAGCCTTTAAGGTTTCCGCACAATGATATGACTAAATCAGGCACCTAATCGCTGAACTAGCGTTTGAACTGCCTATATAACAGAGCACTTATTGCGCAGCTGCGCACAAATCAGAGCTTTTCCTCCGTGAGGTGTTTCGATAACGCGTTCGATGAAGGGCGTCGAAACGCGTCCCTCATAGACGTTCATGAAAGTTTACTTATGGCGCTTACGGCGTGGTAAATGGCGTGCGGTTACATATTTTGCCCTTCTATGTGGCTATGTTCGAAGTATTCGAATTGTTATCCATTGTTTACCTAGTGTTCACCCACCGCGCCCCCCAGCATGCTTATAATGACAACGCGAATAGAACACACATACGAACCCGGGGGTTTCACAAGGGGGAACCATGAACACCCAAAACCAAAACACCACCACCGATCACATCCAGCGCGCCTGGTGCAGAGTGAAAAACATGGATCCGGACTCACCATGCAGGATCCCGACCCTCAAACAGGTAAGGGAAAACATGGGGCACAATTTCCGGGCCCTCACCATACAAAAAGCCCAGCTACTCCTCTCCATTGGTGTCTACATGGCACTCGACCTTGGCCCCTGGGGTGGCGCATCCGACCCACACGGCTTCCTCGTCGCTAACCTCGGAGTCTCTGACAGAACCGCATACGAATGGTGCGGCGTCGCGGAGAAGCTGATTCAATACGACTACCTTTCCGACACCTTCATCAAAGCGAGAATCTCCTACTCAAAGGTGCGAAAGGTGCTTCAATACATTACCCGCGAGAACGAACACGAACTGGTAGACCTCGCCCAAGAACTCACTTACCAAGGGCTCGAAGAACGACTAGCAGGACGGGAAAAGAACAGTGAACCGAGCACAGAGGAAAGCTTCAATGTCACAGTGATTCCGGAGACCGGCCAGGTACGTATTTCCGGTGTGTTAAGCCCCGCTCACGGCGCGAAACTACTAGCAGCACTGAAGATCGGGGAACTCGCTCAACTCCGCGACGTCACCACAGAGGAAGCAGAAGAAATCTTCCAAGAAGCTGAAGATGTGACTGGCGATGCGCCCGAAGAGGCAGCACAGGCCGCTGCCGAAGACGGATGTTGTTATAACTACGAGCCAAAGGAAGCACATTCCACAGGGCGCACGAAAACCACCATCGATGACATCCTCATGGGACACGAGGAGCGACTAGCCAAGAAGCAAGCCATCGAATCCGGGGAAATATCGGAGGAAGAAAAGAAAAAGGCGGTCACACGTTTCGGTAAATGCAGAAGCAAACTGCAGTTGCAAGCGCTCCTGGGAATACTCGATATTGTGCGCTCACAGCCACGATCCACCGTGCAGGCGCCCGGCGCGGAAATCACCGTGCTACTTACCCAAGACTGCAGGTTCTACATTCCAGAACAGATGGGGGCAGACCCCAGGCAGCTGATGGAGCTTGTACTCAACTCGGCACTCAACGTCCAGTGGACTGACGAGGACGGGAACCCCTTCGCGCTCATGCGTAAACGACGACTTGTCAGCCCCACACAGGCAAAAGCACTGCTAGCCCAGTGGAACCATCGATGCGCGATGCCTGGGTGCACGCACACGAACTTCATACAATTCCACCACATTAAGGATTGGCAAAACGGTGGGGAAACGAACGTCGACAACCTTATCCCCCTGTGTTCCGGGTGCCACGCGCTTGTAACCGAGGGGTTAGTGAAGATTTACGTGGACAAGGATAATCCCAAGTTGCTGCGCTTCGAGGATGTGCACGGCGAGTGCTTCACGTCTGTGGGGCGGACAGCGCCGATCCTGAATCGGAACCTGCCATACAAGTACCAGCCTCACCCGACACCACCACGGTGCACGCCAACGAGACGCACCTTCAAGCCGGGCGAAGAAATCAGTTTCGACGATGAACCAGAACCCGCGAATGTATAAGAAAACCGGCGGGAGGAAAGATCCCTCCCGCCGGCTGAGCGGAGCGCTAGGCGTAAAGGGCGCGAAGCGCGAGGTCGATGACCTGCTCGTAGTAGGTCATGTTGTTGTGATCGGAGACGAATCCAGGATGCTCGTCCTGGACGGTGATGTTGGTGTATGGGATCACCGTCTGGTCGGTCTTGGAGGCGATCATCGTGTACTTCACGGGGCCGTTGTTGTAGACCTCGTTTATCCGGTCGGAGCCGACGAGCTGCTGGTGGCCGGCGAACTGGGTGGCGGGGTTGTGGTTAAACCCGTAGACACAGTAGCCCGCGTTCATGAGGGCCGGGGCCATCTTGGCGAAGTCATTGTAGATGTTCGTCGTAGTACCAGGGATGAGGATGACCGGGTTCTTCTCGGAGGTACACGAGAAGTCGTTCATGCCCTTGGGGTGCTGGCCGGTGTAGACGAGCGTCTTGATGAGAGCCGTGTAGAAATCGTTCTCCGGTCCGAGGGCCTCGCCGGTGGGGAAACCCTAGTCGGCGTGCTCGGCAGCATTGCCGGGCACCCGCTCTACGTTTTCCGTGCCGGGGCTGGAAGAGGAGAGATTTGCGGCCATGGCGATGCTGCCGATCGTCTTCCTCATCGGATGGTGACCTGGCGGGACTTGATGTTTTCCATCTTGCGGCGCTCCTCGGGGGTGAGCTGGGCGGTGTTGGACTTGTCCTTGGCAAAGAAGTCGTTGAGGCGCTTCAGCTCGGCATCGTATTCGGTGTGGCTGACCGTGGGGTCGAGATCGAAAACGGGAACGAGGATGCCGTGGGTGCGGAAGACACCGGCGAACTTGGTGCCCTCGCCGAGGTGGAGCTCGTCCTTGGCGGCGGCGCGGGCGAGGGAGGCGAGGAGGGTGTCCTCGTCGTCGGAGCGGACCCAGCGGATGTGGGCCTTCTCGCCGGCGTCGACCCAGAAGATCGTGCCGTCGACATCGGCGTGGACCTGGAAGGAGGGCATGATGGAAGCGTTGGCCTGCTCAATCATCTGCTTGGACTGGAGGTCGGCGCCCTCGGGAAGCCACCAGTCGAAGTCCTGGTGCTCGGTGACATCGAGCTCGCCGGCGGGGAAAATGTCCGTGATGGCGGGCTGGGAGCCGTCGGCGGTGGCGTTGTTCAGCACGGCACCGGGCTTAGCCGCAACTACCCAGGCGAGGCAGTGGGCAAGGTCGCGACCCGGGTTGTGGGACCGCAGGCGCGACTGGAGCGCGACAAAGCGCTCGCCGGTATCGCGCACGAGAGCGGCGACGGCACCGGGAAGCACGGTGGCCAGCGTTACCTTTTCGCCGTTGACCTCGAGTTCCGCGGTGGCGGAGGGGACAAATTCCTGGAGGGCGACGAGCATCGTCTCGGCGTCGAGACCACCGTAGGGGCGGGGGTCCTTTTCCAGGGCGGCGCGCTCAGCTGCGCGCTTAGCCATCTTGGCCTGCCTGCGGGTCATCCCCTCGGGCAGATCCTGGTCCTTCTTCTTTTTCTTGCTCATAGGCCACTACCTTACTTGGGTTATCAGTAGCAAGATACTTAACTCCCCGCTCGCGCGCCCAGTTGATGTCGTCAAGGTCATTGACTGTGAACATGTAGGTGGGCAGGCCGTGGCTGCCGATGAGGTTGGGGTTGAGTTTTGCCTCCTGGATGAACAGGCCCATGCCGGTGGGGCTGCCGAAACGCTCCATTGCAAGGTTGTCCCAGAGGTAGCGCAGTTGGCGGAGCCAGATGCGGTCGAGGCGGGATGCCATGCGGCGGATGCGCTGGATGGAGACGGGATTGAAGGAGGCCGAAGAAGCTCAGCTGGCGGACGATCTGCTCTTCGAGCATGATGCCGTAGCGGGTGGGGTGCTTGGTCTCGATGAAGAGGTGGCGGTCGGGGTAGGACTCGCCGATCTCGAGGAACTCGCGGAAGGTGAGGACGGGCTGGGGACAGTCGTCGCTGCCGAAGTTGAGGCAGGAGAGGTCGTCCATAGTGACAGGTGGAGACCTTGCCGGAGCCGTCGGAAACGCGATTGAGGAAACGGTCGTGAATGCAGACCAGCTCACCGCAGCGAGTGAGTCGGATGTCGGTTTCGACGCCATCGGCCCCGACGGAAAAGGCAAACTCGTAGGCGGCCGCCGTCTACTCGGGGTACTGCTCGCTATCACCGCGGTGCGCAATGATCAACATGTCAGTCTCGATCCCAGGAATGAATGTGCCGGAGCATGATTCGATTTTTGCGCTGGGACTTGCCCAGCTTCTTAGCCATCTTATCGAGGATCTTGATGGCGTCGGTAATGTGCGGACCCTTATTCAACATCACGCACTCGCTGCGCAGGGCGACGGCAGCATCGGTGATTTCGGCGCGGGAGGGCAGGCCGTTCTTGGCCAGGTTCTCGAGGATCTGGGTGGCCATGACGGTGGGAATGTGGGCGGCCTCAGCGGCGGTCTGGATCTGCTGGGGCACCTCGGCCATGCGGGCGAAGCCGAGCTCGACGGCAAGGTCGCCGCGGGCGATCATGACGCCGAAGCGCTCGTGCTGCAGGCCCTCAAGGATGACGAGCGGCAGGTTCTCGAAGCCGGGTATCGTCTCAATCTTGAGGAGGAGGCCGAGGTCCTCGCGGGGCATCTTGTCCAGGACATAGGCGACGTCCTCGGGGGTGCGGATGAAGCTCACGGCGGCGATGTCGGCGTATTCGCCGATGAACTTCAGGTTCTCCTCATCCTCCTCGGTGAGGCTGGGCAGGGGGAGGTCGGTATCGGGAAGGTTGATGCCCTTGTAGGCGGCGAGGTTGGCGCCACCGACCTTCGTCCGGTCGATGTGGAGGGTGACCTCGGTGTCTTCACCATGCTTGTCGACGCTCACGGCGTGGGCAGCGATGGCCCCATCGTCGAAAAGCACCTCGTCGCCGACCTTGATTGATTCGACGGCGAGCGGAAGGGTACAACCGATTTTTGGCGTGCCGGGGGCCTCGAGATCTGCGTCGGCTTGGTCGGTGGTAAGGATGAGTTCATCGCCGGCCTCGAGGCGCAGCCTACGCGTGGTCGTGGGGATGCCGGTGACCCGCGTGCGCTCGTAATCGCACTCGAGGAGGGTGCCGTCGGCAATGTAGGCGTTGCGCTCACCCTGCGCGAGGACACCGTCGGGGGTGGCGTCGGTGACGGTGAAATAGCGGCGCGAGCCACGCGTATCGTGCACCATGATCTGGGAACCGACGGTGAGACGATCGAACCAAGCGGCATCGACCTGCACGGGGAGCGCGGGACGACCGGGGAGACCAGCAGGAACCGGAGGGTGGATATTGTCCGTGGTGTACGGCTTGCGAGTGATCCACAGCTTGGAGCGGGTGAGGACGACACCGGCCTCGTCGCGGGTGACGCGCGCGCGACCGACTGCGGGGCCATCGGCAATGCCAGCAGTACGAATCTTCGGACCGGCGAGATCCATGGAAACCTCGAGGCGGTGGCCGATTTCCTCCTCGGCGCGGCGGACGTTAGCAATCATCTTCTTCCACACTTCGGGGCCGTCGTGCGCACAGTTGATGCGGGCGAGATCCATGCCGGAGCGGGCAAAATCGAGGACCATGTCGTAATCGTCGGCGGCCTCGGCGGGCAGGGTCACCATGATGAGCGCCGGAGAATCGTTCGGAGAGGTGCCGAGCAGCAGCTCAGAGTGCTCCTCGAGGAGATCGTCGGCCTCGGCCATCTTGTCCGATATATAAGAATACTCGTATTTAATGTCTTTATGCATAGTGCGACTCACAACATTATGGGCCGCCATGATACGGGCGCGGACGCACGGCTCCGGGGTGGACAGACGCGTGGCACCCACGCGAGACAGCGCCGCCTGGAGCTTCGAGTGGTCGTGTGCACGCAGGTAGGCGTAATCAAGGATGTTCTCGGCCCCCTCCTTGTGACGCGGGTGCACCTTGTCGATCTTGTCCTGGTACTGCGTAGCGTGTTCCGCCATGCCGTCGAGCAACGCTTCCAAATCACTGAGCAAATCTTGCATACCCCTATTTTCCACTAGATGAATGAAGTTTGCAGGGTTAACCTTTAAGGTGTGAGACGGCTAGTGACCTCCATCCTCCGCGCCATCCCCGGTGCCGAAGTGGGAACGTGGGCGGCGCTGTCCCCTTCCCTACTGCCACGCAGAATGTGGCAAACCGCCCTCAACGTCGCCGGGTGCCAGGCCGCGGGCCACGCCATCGCCGCCGGATTCTACCGCTCCGTCGGCGGGTTCCCCGTCCCCCACCGGGTGGTTGCGGGGATCACCGGGTTCGCGTTCGTGCGCTCCATCTTCCGGCAAAACGAAATCGCCGACCTCGTCGACTCGCCGCGGCCGACGACGCGGGACACGGTGCTGGGGACACTGGCGGGGACGGCGGGCTACGTCGGGTGCGTGCTCGTGGGCGAGATCATGAAGGTGCAATTCGGGTGGGTGCGCGACCTTATCCGGCCGGCATTCCCCAACCGGCCACGCGTGCCCGTTCCCGCGCTATCGGCGCTGGCCATCACCGCGACGACGTGGCTCATCGGCACCCGTTTCTTGGTTGTGCGGCAGCTCGCTTCGCGGGTCACGCAGAAGGCAGAAGAGCTCAACCTGTTTATTAATCCCACCCTCGCCCGACCGACATCGCCGCTGCGCTCCGGCTCACCCGACTCGCTCATGACGTGGGAATCGCTGGGGGCGAAGGGGCGCGACTTCGTCACGAGCGCGCGAGCGGACAGCGCGATCCGTATCTACGGGGGCATTTCCTCGTCAGTGGAGGATATATTGGCTGAGATGGATCGCACCGGCGCGTGGGACCGTGACTACATCATCATCCACATTTCCACGGGCACCGGCTGGGTGAACCCCTGGCACGTGGCGGCGCCGGAGATCCTCACCGACGGCAACGTGGCCAGTGTGTCCATGCAGTACTCCTACCTGCAAAGCCCCATCACGTATATCGCGGACCGGTCGACACCCGTCGAGGCGGCGCGGGAGCTCATCAGTGCCATTGTCGCGCGACGCAGCGAGGGGGTGTACATCGCCGGGGAATCGCTCGGCGCCTACGGTGCGGCGAGCAACGACGACCTGTTGTCGCAGGTGGACGGCGCGGTGTTCACCGGCACCCCGCGGTTTACGCCGATCATCACGCGGGTGAGTAACCCGCCGCATTCGCTGCCTGTTGTGGATGGCGGGGAGCACATTCGCTTTTTGGCGACGCCGGCGCAGCTTCGTTCCGACTGGCGGGGGCAGCCTTACAGGTATGAATGGGCTTCGCCAAGGATTGCGTTTGTGCAGCACCCGTCTGACCCCGTGGCGTTTTTTGACTGGCCGATCTTCTTCCTGCCGCCCCGCTGGATAAATGACCACCTCCCCGGTGCCGACCGCACCCCCGCCCTCATGTGGTGGCCGCTGTTCACCGGCTGGCAGCTACTCGTGGACATGCCGACTTCGCACCGGCAGACAGGTGGCCATGGCCACACGTATCACGAGGAGCTGCTGCCGATCTGGCGGGCGGTGTTGGGGTTGGGGGACGAATAGTGCATCTGTAGCATTAGTGATAAGAAAAAGGTCACCGTCTGTTGGGTAGCAGGTGTGACGAACTGGGGACGTATGGCGTTTGCTACAGAATCCGGTGAAGTTTTTCTTATCGGGTCTGCTATCAGCAGAACTCAAGTTGTCCTAAATGACTAGGCTGGGGGTTATGACTGCACACCATTTTGAGCTCAAGGTCCCGGGCGGCAAGCTGATCGTCGTCGATGTGGACGTTGAGGACAGCATCATCAATAAGGCACAGGTCTCGGGCGACTTCTTCCTCGACCCGGAGGAGGCCTACGACGCGATCAGCCCGGCGTTTGAAGGGGTGTCGATAAAGGAGCCCACCGACGACATGACCGCGCGGCTGGATAAGGCGCTGGGAGAGTTCGAGGATCTGGAATTCCACGGGTTCGAGACAAAGGATATTGCGACGGCGGTGAAGCGCGCCGTTTCGGGTGGCACGGACTTCACCGACCACCACTGGGAGATCCTGCGACCCGGTCCCCTGCCGACGCCGGTGAACGTGGCGCTCGACGAAGTACTGCAGAACCAGGTGGCCGACGGGAAGCGGTCGCCGACGCTGCGGTTCTGGGAATGGAACGATAAGGCGGTGGTATTCGGCTCCTACCAGAGCTATTCCAACGAGCTCAACCAGGAGGGCGTCGACAAGCATGACATTGTGCCCGTGCGACGGATGTCCGGAGGGGGCGCGATGTTCATGGAAGGTGGGAACTGTATCACCTACTCGATTTACGCGCCGGACAGCCTCGTGGCGGGGTACTCGTACGCGGATTCGTACGCGTACCTGGACCAATGGGTGCTGGCGAGCCTGCAGAAACTCGGCGTGAACGCCTGGTACGTGCCCATCAACGACATCACCTCGACCGGCGGGAAGATCGGTGGCGCGGCGCAGAAGCGGCGCAAGCACACCGTTCTTCACCACACGACGATGAGCTACGACATTGACGCCGACAAGATGATGGAGGTGCTGCGCGTGGGCAAGGTAAAGACCGCATCGAAGGGCATCGCCTCCGCCAAGAAGCGCGTCGACCCGCTGCGGCGACAGACCGGTATCCCGCGCGAGGAGATCATCGACACGATGGCCACTGAGTTCGCCACGCGCTACGGTGCCGTGCCCGCGGAGCTGAGCGAGGAAGATGTGGCGGCTGCGCGTCGGCTCGTGGAAGAGAAGTACGGGACCGAGGAGTGGACGAAGAAGATTCCGTAAGGGGTTAGCGCTGCAACGCCCTCATCGGTGAGAATAGACGTGATCCTTCTTGGCGTATTTCTCACCCGTGGACTTGGGGAAGCCTAGGTTACCTGTAACACCCCTGCCAGTCTCCCTCTAGATCATGCCGGTGACGGCACCCTTCGGTGAATCCCTCAGGAATCGTGGCAAAACTGCCAGCACCGTTATTGTTCTCGTTCAAAAAGCCCGGCGCCTGGCGAATGGTGAAGAGCTCGCCACCGTGTATTGCCTGCCTAAACACCCAAGGGCACAATGCTTCGCGACCGGTTTTCCCCAATGGGTGTTCACAACTTGCTACACATGATCATTGGAGAATGGGGCGGGACTTGACGAGGATCTCCTGCCACTCCTCCTCTGGGTTGGAAAGGCGGGTGATGGCACCGCCGCAGCCGTAGGTGGCGACGCCGTCCTTCACGACGATGGTGCGGATGACGATGGAGAAATCCATGGTGCCCTCGGCGGTGACGTAGCCGATGGCACCGGAGTAAATGCCGCGGGGGTGCCCCTCAAGCTCTTCGAGGATGGCCATGGAGCGCTCCTTGGGGGCGCCCGTCATGGAGCCGCCGGGGAAGGCGGCACGGAGGGCATCGACAGGCGTTTTGCCGGGGAGAAGCTCGGCAGTGATGGTGGAGACCATCTGGTGGACGGTGGCGAAGGACTCGATACCGCAGAGGACGGGAACCTTCACGCTGCCGGGAACGGCGACGCGGCCGAGGTCGTTGCGGAGGAGATCGCAGATCATGAGGTTTTCGGCGCGGTCTTTGACGGAAGAGGCGAGCTCGTGGACCAATTCTTCATCTTCCCTGGGCGAGCGACCACGGGGGCGGGTGCCCTTAATAGGCTTGGCCTCCAGGTGGCCGTCGACAAGCCGAAGGAAGCGCTCCGGTGAGGTGGAGAGGACCTCGGTGCCGGAAAGGCGCAGGTAGGCGGCGAAAGGGGCGGGGTGATCGCGGCGGAGCTGGCGGTAGACCGCGAGCGGATCGGCGGGGAAAGCGAACGAGATGGAGTTGGTGAGGCACAGCTCGTAGGAATCACCGCGGGCGATGAAATCCTGGCATTTTTTGATTTTGGCGAGGTATTCGGCGTGGTCGAAGCGGAACGTGCGGGGCGTGCGCGGGACCGGCTCGCGGGGAACCGGGGCGGCGAGCTTCGGCTGCCACGGGTGGGTGCCGAGGGCCCAGGCGGCGCCTGTTGGGCTGACGACGATTGCGCGGGTGACCTCGATGAAGCGCTCCTCACCCTCGTACGTGATGAGCCCCACCTTCGTTCCCGGGTGATCGAGGGTGACGAGATTGTCGCCTGTGCAGAGGTAACTCCAGCCCTCGCCGTCCGACGAATCGAGCCAGGCGGCGTTGTCCGCGGCGGCGAAGTTGGCCTGGAAGAGGACCTCAGGAGGGGTGTCGGGAAGCTTGGTGATCCAGAGGTCGGGGCGGAGGAATTCTGTCAAGAGGGCGAGGCCGCCGGCAGAGGCGATCGACTCGGGGTGATACTGCACCCCCACGAGCGGGAGGGTGCGGTGGCGGGCGGCCATGAGCGTGCCGTCGGCGGCGAACTCCGTGGCCTCGAGACTGGCGGGGAGGTTCGTGATGGCAAGGGAGTGGTAGCGCGTGTGCCCCTCGGTGACCTCGCCGTGGCGGGGATGCTCGGCGCGCTCGAGGGTGGCGCCGAACGCCATGCACATGCCCTGAAAACCCAGGCAGACGCCGAGGATCGGGGCGGGCGGATCGTGGAAGATGCCCGGGAACCACGGGTACTCCTCGGGGCTGCCGGGACCAGGGGAAATGATGATGCGGTCGGCGTTGGCGAGGTGCTCGGGGGTGACGTTTTCGGCCAGCACCACCTCGGGCATCACGCCGGCGGCCTGGAAGACCAGGTGGGCGAGGTTGTAAGTGAACGAATCGTGGTTATCAATTAGGAGCACGCGCACGGGGTTTGATTTTATATGGGGTGGTTTGGTGGGGCGGGCGCGGCATGCGTGGCGCGCGTGCGTGGCGCGCGTGCGTGGCGCGCGGATAATTTTCGCCTCTATATAGATGTGGGTGTAGGTTTAGTCTGTCATCTTGAACTCGAGAAGGAGCTGTGGAACCGCATGTTGTCTAATATTCTCGACGCCGGGGCCCTGCTGGAGTCCTTCGGCCCCTTCGTGCTGCCGGGGCTTGCCGTCGTGGTGTTTATTGAATCGGGATTCCTGTTCCCGTTCCTGCCCGGCGACTCGCTGCTGGTTACGGCCACGATTCTGCGCGAGACATTCAACCTGACGGTGCCGTGGATCCTGGGCATCGCGATTGTGGCAGCGTTCTGCGGCGATCAGGTCGGCTTCTGGCTCGGGCGAACGTTCGGGCGCAGGCTATTCAAGGACGATGCGCGCGTACTGAAGACGGAGTACCTGGAAAGGGCGGAGGATTTCTTCGCTAAGCATGGGCCGTTGGCGCTGGTGTTGGGGCGTTTCGTGCCGATCGTGCGCACCTACGTGCCACTGGCTGCGGGCACGGCGGAGATGCACTATGCGTCGTTCGTGCGCTGGAATGTGCTGGGCGCTGTCGGCTGGGTGTGCTCGATGGTGGCTGTCGGCTATTTCCTGGGCAATATCCCCGGCATTGCCGACAACATCGACGCGATCGTCATTATTATTGTGGGCATTTCCGTGCTGCCGATCATCATTTCCTGGCTCAACCAGAAGAGGAAGAAGTAAGTGGAAGGCCACTTCACCACGTTCAATGTCCTCCCCGATGGACATGTGCGAGGCTTTGACCTGCACGTGGAGAGGTTGGCCTACGGTCAGCGGTCGCTCTTCGGGAAGGGGCTTCCCGACGAGCTTGTCGACGCAATGCGGGAGCTGCGGGAACCGAAAACGTACCGCGTTTCCTGTTACGCGGATTCCTTTAATATAACCGCGCGGGAGACTCCGCCCTCAGAGCCGATTAGCTGCGCGTTTTACCCATTGGTGCGGGAGATGCCCCGCGTGAAGCACGACGATCTGGCCCCGCAGTGGGATGCGCAGCGGGCGGTTGCTGCCGACGACGCGATCTTGGTTACCGGGGATGTAGTGACCGAGGGAACCATGTTCAACGTGGGGTTTATTACTCCTTCGGGGTCTTTGGAATGGCCCTTAGGTGAGCTTCTTCTCGGGACGACGCAGCAACTCATTGAGGGGGTATGGCCGTCGGCGCGCAAGGACATTCGGGTAGGCGAGGTCGAAGGATATATCGGGGCTATCGCCACCAATGCTGCGCGCGGGGTTCGGCTCATTACGCAGATCGGGACGTCGCTCGTGACGACATCGCGGGGTGCCGAGGTCGCGGCGGACATTGCGCGGGCGTACGAAGCGCTGTAATGGCGGTGCCCGGGCGAAAGATATTCTTCGCACGTTTAACACCTTGAGCAGTAATTATAAGTGCGCAGCTGCGCACTAACGGAGGGATTAGTCCGAACAGGAGCACGCCCCCAGTCGCGAACGTGAATCACATATCACGACGGCAGACTAACAGAGCTCGGACCCCGGAGGACAGATAGGTGATATCAATACGGGCGCTAGTTCGAAAAAATGACGGTCTAGCTGTGCATATAATTGCGCACTTATTGCGCAGCTGCGCACAAACGGAGGGAGAGTTCCGGGCCTAGCTGCAGGCGATGCCGGTGGCGTGGACCGGGCAGTAGCCGCCGGGGTTTTTGCGGAGGTACTGCTGGTGCTCTTCCTCGGCAAGGTAGTAGTCGACGCCGGAGCGGATTTCGGTGGTGACATCGCCGAAGCCGGCGGCTTTGAGCTTGGGGGCGTAGCTGGCAAGGATGGCGCGGGCGGTGTCGGCCTGGTCCTCGGTTTCGGTGAAGATGCAGGAGCGGTACTGGGTGCCGACGTCGTTGCCCTGGCGGTAGCCCTGGGTGGGGTCGTGGGCCTCGAGGGCGATCTTGACGAGGTCTTCGAAGGAGACCTGGGCAGGATCATAAACGACGCGGACGACCTCGGCGTGGCCGGTGCGGCCGGTGCAGACCTCGCGGTAGGTGGGGTTGGGGGTGTAGCCGCCGGCGTAGCCGACGGAGGTGGAGGTGACGCCGGGGGTGTGAGCAAAGAGCTTTTCGACGCCCCAGAAGCAACCGAGACCGAAGAGGATTGCCGGCCCCGGGACGTCGAGAAGCGAAGAGGGGTCGGGGTGGACGGGTGAGTTTCCGCCCTTGAGGGCCTCGGAGGGGGTGGGCATGACAGGTTTATTGAAGAACATAGGGCAACCTTACCCCTGGTCAGAGGGGTGTGGGAAAAATAGGCCTTTACAAGCGCGAAAAATTGCCTACTATGGGGGTCACGTCAACAATGAGAAAGGACGATCACTATGACTGAGGTTTACACACTTCCCGAGCTTGATTACGCATACGACGCACTTGAGCCCCACATCTCCGCGGAGATTATGGAGCTGCACCACTCCAAGCACCACGCTGGTTACGTCAAGGGCGCCAACGCTGCACTCAAGGCGCTCGAGGAGGAGCGCGCTGGCGAGGCTAACGCCGACAAGATCCGCGCTTACACCAAGAACCTTGCGTTCAACCTCGGTGGCCACACCAACCACTCCATCTTCTGGAAGAACCTCTCCCCCAATGGTGGCGGCGAGCCGACCGGCGAGCTGGCTGAGGCTATCAAGGCCGACTTCGGCTCCTTCGATCAGTTCAAGGCCCATTTCTCTGCAGTAGCTACCGGCCTGCAGGGTTCCGGCTGGGCAGTGCTCGGCTACGACCACATCTCCGGCCACCTCATCATCGAGCAGCTCACCGACCAGCAGGGAAACATCTCCGTTAACTTCACCCCGCTGCTCATGCTCGATATGTGGGAGCACGCCTTCTACCTCCAGTACAAGAACGTCAAGGCCGACTACGTCAAGGCCGTCTGGAACGTCTTCAACTGGGACGACGTTGCAGAGCGTTACGCTGCAGCGAAGGCCTAAGTAGGTTCTGGCGAACCTGCTAGTTTGTGCGCGGCACCCGCTTGGGTGTCGCGTTTTTTATGCCCAAACGGCGGGTGGTGAAGACGACATTCAGAACAAACAGGGGGAAGATGATGATCCCTATGGAGAGTGCGTCCCAGCCCAGCCAGATGAAGAAGGCAAGAGCTACCGCCATGAAGATCCAGAGGCCGATGAGGAGGGTCGTGTCTTTTTGCATGGTGCCCACAGTAGGGGCGCGGTGACCTGGGGAGCAATGTACTTTCGTTCCTTTTGTCTACTGTTGACTATATGAAAACGAAGGCCCTGGCACCGGTGATGGCGTGGTTCGTCGCGGTTATCGTGTTGAGTGCGACAGCCGGGCAACGCTGGTTTGTCATCCACGCGTTCACACTCGGCGCGGTGACGACATCGATTGTGTACTGGTCACAGCACTGGACAGACAAGTTCATGGCGTGCAAAACGGACGCGGTGCCGCGGGTGCTGGTGTTGAATGCATTTATTGCGCTCATGTTTGTGGGACAGGCTGTGGAGCTCTTCGCGCTGTTCTGCGGGGGCGCCGCGGGGGCCGTGGGTGTATTGCTGTACCACGGCTGGCGGCTGGCTCGGCAATATCGGCCGGGGCGCCGCTTTTCCAGTTCCGTGCTTGGGTTCGTGATTGCGGCGGCGTGTTTCGTGGTTGGCGCCGGGGCGGGCGTGCTGGAACGGATGGACGTACACGTGGCGTTTATGGTGCTGGGGTTCGTGGGGATCACGGCGCTTTCGACGCTCGCCCTGATGCTGCCGATGGTGTGGCGGACGCAGATGAAGTCCTCGCGGATAGAGGTGGCGATTGCGCTGCTCACTGCGGGTGTTGTGCTTGTGCCTGTGTCTGCGGTGGGGCTCGTCGTGTACGTTTTGGGCTGGCTGTGGGCGTGCGTCGGCTGGGCACGGGAGATCGCCACCGTACTGCGAGATCCACGCGACCGCGTGGGGTATGCGGCGCTGACGATAGCGGCGTCGATCGTGTGGCTCATCGGCGGGCTGGTTACATATGCGTTTTCGGGCGTGGTTCCGACGGAGGCGCTGGTCATCGGGTTCATCGGGCAGCTGCTCATCGGTGCCATGAGCTTCCTCCTGCCCTCGCGAATGGGCGGCGGGCCCGGCGCGGTACGGGCCGGCATGTACGCGCACAACCGCGGGGCGTACTACCGGGTGGTGCTCACCAACCTGGGACTGCTCGCGGGCTTTCCGGTGCTGGCGGTGGCTTCGTTGGCGATGTTCCTGCCCGCGGAGTTTGTGTCACGCAGGGAGCAGCAGGCGGTGATCTCGGGTGAAGCGGAGAAACCTGGTCTGGCGCGCTACAACCCCTGGTGGCAGGTAGCCGGTGGCGTCTTGACCGTGGTGGCCGTGTGGGCGCTGACGCTGTAAATATACTTTCAGGTTTCGGCAGTTTTACGAATTGTTGAAAGTATAGTTTCAGCAAAATTGTCCGCAAGTCTGCTTTTATAACCTTTTAGAACTTTTAGAACTCAGCTCCTATCAGGCGAAATCCTCCTTTGACCACTCCTGGTTGCGGATGTAATCACGTAGATAGGGGAGTTCGAAATCAACGTGGCCGTAGCTTGGAGCCGCAATGATTCCCGCTTCTATGAGGCGTGCGCGATAAACGCTCACATATGACGCGCCAACTCCAAGATGATCCGCGATGTCTGATGTGCGGGCTGGGCCGTCGTTGCGCGCCATGACGGCGAGGAACTGGCGATCCTTCTCAGAGAGATCGGCAAGTGCGGGTTCGTGGACGAGTTGGCCGAGCTTTCTGCGTGCGACGGGGAGGCTCCGAGCGACTGAGGAAGCGGTGATGGCGTTACCTTCCCTGCAAAGGAATGCCTCTTGGCCGACGAGCTGAATCATAAACGGATAGCCGGCACATGCCTTTACGGCCTGGTCAAGTGCGGCTGGTTCCCAGGAAAAAGCGAGATCAAGCAGTGGTTCTTCCAGGGCCCGGCGTGATTCGTCGTCGCTAACCAGACCGAGCTCGATCATATTGGCGCGGCGAAGGAACGTCACGGGATTAGAGCCAGCGTCGCTTGCCAATAGCGGTTTCACCGCACTGGGAATGCCTGCCATGGCGACGGCGATTTCGCGATCTTCTCGAACTAGGTGTTGGATCGTGGTGCCAACCTCGATGACCTCGTCCAGTGTAATGAAGACACCCACCGGCTCTTGTCCGAGGTGGCGATCGATTTCCGACTGCAGGGTGAGAAGATCGGTCAACGTTTTCCGCATCTTCCAGGGTAACTCCGAACCCATGCGGGAGGGAGATTCCACGGATGCGCGTTCTACTGGAACGCAGCTGCTCAACCGCGATCTGGTACGCGGCGTCGCGAATCCGCTCGATAAATCCGTGCGATGCTGTCTCCGAGATCACCCACCACGAGTGTGTACGACCGACTTCCTCAAACTTGTTGAGAAGCACAGTCTTGCCAACACCACGCGGGCCCGAGACGAGGGAGATCCGCTCGTGTGTCCCTGGTCCATTACGGAGCGCACGATCGCAGACCCTCACGCCCCACCAGCATCGGCGGGTTCGCACCAAGGGTAGCTCTGTACGGATTACGGACAAACGTCATGCCCCTAGTGTAGCCGACTTTTATAACTCCGCTGTGACCTGCAGACTTAGGGGTTAAGATCGGGGATTCCCGGCGCGCCCTGGGCGAGCCAGTGGCGGACGGCGGAGGTGGCGATGCAATCGTCACGGTTGTAGCGGAGCAGGCGGTCTGTTTCGCCTGCGCGGTAGAGCTCGATCGACTCCTCGCCGTCGATACCTTCCTCCTCCCAGGTAAAGCCCGCCAGCGGGGCGACGACCTTGAGGCCCAGGCCCGTCGGGCCGACGAGCTGGCTTTTCACCAGCTTGAAGACGTCGATCCACTGGCCGGAGGAGATGAAGGCGTTGACCTCCTCGACGCTGGGGACGCCGGGGAAGCCGGCGAACTTCTTGGCGGAGGTGCGCAGCCAGTGGTTTTCGCCACCAGAGGCGTAGCAGAAGGCGGCGAAGGAGGTGGAGGAGGCGCGCATGTCCATGAGGTAAGACCAGAAATTGGCAAAGTTTTTGGCCTCGGCCTCGCCGCCGAGGTCGCCCCAGGTGGCGAAGGGCCGATAGGTGTGCTGGTCATAGGTGCCCCAGAGGTAGACGCCGAAATTGAGGTAGGCTTCCATGTCCACGTCGACCATGACGTCGAAAAGCGGGGCGGAGGGGGGCACCTTCCGTAAGGCGGGGATGCCGGCGCGCCAGGCGGCGGCGAGGCGGTGACCAGAGGCGATAAGGGCGTCGACGGTGTGGATGCCGCGCTGCATGTAGGGGCGGGCTTTGTCGCCGGGGAGGAAGAGCGAGATGTCGTCGCGGGCCTCGAGGATCTCCTTGCAGTCGAACCAGAAACGGCACCCATCGCACTCCTTGACGCGGCGGGGGCCCGTCGGTTCGGGGGTGGCAAGGGCGCGGTCGGTGGGCACCGCAAGCGGCGCGGTTTCAATGACGGCGCAGAGGCTGAGGTCCTGACCTGCGACAAGGGCGACGTCTGAGGCGTGGCCGAGGCGGGCGAGCTCGCGGGCGGCGAGGCTGATGCGGTAGCCGTCGTACGTGTGGTGACGGGGGGTGAGCTTGGCCTTGACGGGCTTGCCGAGGCCGACGCGCTGGGTGGAGATGACCTCGGTGGGGGTTTTTGCGGGGTAGAGGAGCTTGTGCGTGCTCAGGACGAGCGGGGCGTACGCGTCGCCCCAGCGGACGAGGGCCTCGCAGTCGAGGTAGGGGCTGGTGATGAGCGTTGTTTGCGCGGCCATGAGCTCGAGCGTGTCGAAGAAATCCCCGTTTGCGTCTGCGCGGGTGAAGGTTCCTTTGTCGCCGATGGCCTTCTTTGTGGGGAGGGTAGTGAATAGGTGGTTTTTAGCCTGGTCGCGACGCTCGCGGCGGGCAATGCCTTCGGGCGGGTACGGCGCATCGGGGAACCGGCGACGCTGCACACCCTTAAACCGGCACCCCACCAAATCTGACGCGTGGACCACGCCAATAGACTATATCCCGTGCTGCTCCACGTGAACAGATCAGTTCCGGGTAAGGTGGAGGGGTACCATTGACGAATTCTTAAAGGAGCACCCGTGGGACTTTTCGGAGCTATCCGCAAAGCACGTGCCAAGACCAAGGCTGAGATCAAGGCCGCCGAGGCCCGCGCAAAAGCCGATTCCAAGAACGAGCTCAAGCTCAATAAACTGCTCATGAAGCACGAAAAGAGCCTGGCAAAGCACAACGCCAAGATGGAGAAGAAGCGCTTCAAGGAAGACACGAAACTCGCCAAGCAGGAGCTGGCGAAGATCCGCGCCGGCCGCTTTAATAAGGACAACGTGAACCGCTACGCGGGTGCGCTGCGGGCGCTCGCTCCCCTGGCGATCCCGCTCATCTACCGGGCCGTTACCCAGTGGCGCGAGCAGAATATCAACCGCCAGGCCTCCAAGCTGGGGTTTAGCGGCGCTGACCTGGCAAGCCGCGGCGGGCACGGCGCTCCACTGAAGGTGCGCATGGATGCCCTGCGCGAGGTGGAGGGGCTGCCCGTCGGGTTTAAGAAGGACGTGGACGTGCGACTCGACGATCTCGAGCAGGCCGTGGATAACGCCGAGCACATGACGCCGGACCAGCGTCGCGCCACACACCGCTCGATTAGCAAAGACCTGGATCTCATCGCCTCGCAGATTGACGAGAAGCTGCGGGCTTAATATTTGAGCTTGTTTTTGCGGCCTCCCTTTGGGAGGTCGCTTTTTATATGCGCGCTTTGCGGGGTTGGGGTTTCCTGCCCGCCGGGGATTGAGCCCGTGACAAAAGGTAACTGTTAGTGGGGTGGCGGGTTTGAGCGCCTGGGGTTGCGTCCGGTTGGCGGGCAGAGCGGTAACTTTTGTCACGGGCGGTTCAGGGCTACACGCAAACTTCTCGCTTTGTGTGGTGGGGTTTCCTGCCCGCCGGGGATTGAGCCCGTGACAAAAAGGTAACTGTTTGTGGGGTAGCAGGTTTGACCACCTGGTGTTTCCGCACATCTGCAGCAACAAAACGGTAACTTTTTGTCACGGGCGGTTCAGGGCTACACGCAAACTTCTCACTTTGTGGGGTGGCGGTTTTTCGCATTCTTAGCCATAATCACCGACGCCCTGTGGCTGCAGATCGTCTTGGGGATCTGCGCAGTCATCATCTTCGCAGCCGCGTTTGCTAAGCGCACGCCGAAGGACGACGTGAGCTAGCCTTCATCACCGCGGCGATGATGAAGCGCTAGAGCACGCCCTGCTCGCGGGCGGCGGCGACGGCGGCGGTGCGGGAGCGGGCGTCGAGCTTGTCGTAAATGTGGACCAGGTGGGACTTCACCGTTGCCTCGGAAAGGAAGAGGACGCGGCCGATTTCCTTGTTGGAGGATCCAGCGGCGACGAGGCGAAGGACCTCGAGCTCACGGGGGGTGAGGGTGGTCTTGGGGCCACGGACGCGCGTCATCAAGCGGTTGGCGACGACGGGGGACAACGTGGTGTCGCCCTCGGCGGCGGAACGGACGCCGGCGATGAGCTCCTGCGGCGGGGCATCTTTTAGCAGGTAGCCAAGGGCGCCGGCCTCGATGGCGGAAAGGATGTCCGCGTCCGTGTCGTAGTTGGTCACCACGAGGACAGCGGGCGGGTTCTTCATCGTGCGCTTGATCTCGGCGGTGGCATCGGCACCCGTGCGCATCTTGGAGCCCTCGGCGCCGGCGCCGAAGCGCATGTCCATGAGGATGACGTCGACGTTGCCCTGCTGGGCTGCGGCGATGGCATCCTCGGCGGTGGCGACCTCACCTACCACCTCAATGTCGGAGGCACTGTCGAGGACAGCTTTGAGCCCCATGCGGACGATTTCGTGGTCATCGGCAAGCAAGACGCGGATCATGACAGTGTTTCATCCTTTCGTTCGTCCCCCATTGTATTGATAATGGGCACCGCAACGCTAATTGCTGTCCCCTGGCCTGGGGTAGATTCTATCGCCAAGGTTCCGCCGACCTCGCGGGCGCGCTCCCGCATGGCATCGAGGCCGATGTGGCCGAGGCCGCGGGGGCGGGCAGCCACCTGGGCAGGATCGAAGCCGACGCCGTTATCGACGACGTCGAGACGTACCTCGTCGGGGTCGTAGGTGAGAGTGACAAGGGCGGCGGTGGCCTGCGAATGCTTGACGACGTTGCTGAGCGCGCCCTGGGCGATGCGGAGCAAAGTGGTCTCCGTGCGCATGGGAAGCTGGCGGTCCTCGCCCTCGACGGAGATGTTGACGTCGAAAGACTCGATGTTCTCGGCGATGCGCTCGAGCGCGCCCTCGAGGTTTGTTTTGGTCAGGGCTGCGGGCTGGAGGGCGGCGATCATCGCACGGGCTTCAGCAAGATTATCAGCTGCAGACTTCTTGGCGATCGCTATTTTCTTTAGGGGCTCCTCCTTCGGCTTACCGGCGTTGATGTCGGCTTCTGCGACAGACAGCAACATCTGGATGGAGGAGAGGCCCTGGGCGACCGTGTCGTGGATCTCGTGGGCGATCCGCTGGCGTTCGGCGGCCATGCCGGCCTCGTGCTCCGTCTGCGCCAACTGCGACCGCGTCTTCATCAGCTGATCTATAAGCTTCTCTTTCTCTGCGGCCATCCGCCACATGTAGCGGAAGACAAAGGCGATGCCGACCGTCACCGCGCCACCAAGGAGTGGCCCCACGACCGAGCCGACGGTGATGCCCGTTGGAATGTTCGCGACAATGACGACGCCCGTGGCACCGAGGATCGCCGCCGTCGATGTGCGGGAATTGAAACTGCGCAGGTACACAAAGTACAGCGCCGCCACGAGGTACACCGCCGAGAGGTGGTGCGGCAGGAGGAGGATCCACAGCGCCGTCAGGCCAAACGCCCACAGGCCGTGCTGGGTGGAGTTGAGCTGGTGGAAGAAGTGGTTGCCTGCGTAATAGATCGCGCCGAAGGTCACGGCGAGGAAGCTCACCTGCATGAACTCCAGGATGCCGACGGTCAGCGAGGTCGCCACCGTGACGGCGAGGAGGAGGGCGGTGATGATGTGGATTCCCACCGTTATATAGGAAAACCCGGGCGCGTGTCTGTTCGTGGCCATACAGGTATCCTATGCCCTATGTTCAAACGGCTTGCCTTTATACCCGTGTTGTTTTTGGTTGGGTGTTCCGCTGAGCAGGTTCCGGAGCCTGCGACGGAACCTGCGACGGAACCTGTGGTTAAGGAAATCCAGGCTGAGGATGGGGAGTGCCCCTACCTGGATAGCCAAGCGGTAGCCCAGATAAATGGCCAGAAGGTGCTACGAGTGGGCGTCGACAAGCAATTTGAGGTGCCGGCATGCCAGTTTTGGTCCTATTGGGAGGAGCCGCAACTGACGGTGATTGTGCGGGAGATGGCGAGCGAGGGCGGCGCCAGGGCCGTGGTGGACCACTATGCGCCGGTGGCGGAGACATCGCCGGCTGAGGAGCCGACGGGGTGGAATGGCGGGCGCGGGCCCGTGGAGGGCGGGGCGGTGTATGCGGTGAGTAAGGGGGCGACGGCCGTGGTTGTGCTCACTGACCAGGAACAATCGGTGAAGGCGCAGCTTGTGGCCGAGGAGGTTATTGGGAATTTGGGGTTATAGATCGTAAATACTACTGCGAGGGCCCACGCCAACGATCGTGATGGCCGCTTTCTGTAACGGAGTGCCTTCGAGTAGCGGTCGCGGGTTGGTCGGGTAACAGTTTGGGGGCTACCCGATAACGGTTTGGGGTGTATCGGGTAGCGGTGTTTTCCAGCGGGTTTATTGTTGCTGGATTCTGAGGTTAGGGCCGT
>JALFAQ010000037.1 GCA_022772305.1 Corynebacterium glucuronolyticum | reverse complement strand
GGCGAGTTTGAGTGTGGTGTTGTAGGAGTCGATGGCGTGGTTGGTGGCATCGACGAATCCTTGGGCGGGGTCTTTCCCATCCCGGATGAATGCTTGTAATAGTGTGTTGTAGGCCTCGTCGAGTTCTTGTGGGCTGAGCTGCAAAAGGTTGCCTAATAGTACGATGCGTGCATCGTAGCCGGTGAGGGTTCCGTGCTGGAACTGTTGGGTCATCCGGTACACGCCATCGGCTTGTGGGGCACCAACCGGGTAGCCAAGTCTTCCCTGCTCGTAACCAGTCTGTGCCCATTTCTGCATAATCCCCGCTGGAACCTCCCACGCCCCGGTGGCAGGAGACCAGTACACGCTACCGCCTTCAAACTCGGAGAATCGACCCACTCCATCCGGGGTTTTCGCCTCATCACGGGTAGGAAACCCCAGTATGGAACCGGTCGCTCCCAGTGTGTTCCATCGGTCAAGGATCGCACCAGTTACCGCCGCACTTTTCGCCCCACGGGCAAGAGGTGTGCGGTAGATTTGCCCACCCTGGAAATCCTGCACACCCCCATAGGCCTCCACCACACCGGGGCCCACCTCGCCGGTAACAGCACGCTCATCCGAGGTGGGGTAGCCAAGCCAACCAGCCTCAAACCCGCCCCGCTCCCAGGTAGCCATCGTCACGTTCGCAACCGCATGAGCACCTGTAGCGGGGTGCCAATAAATAAACCCTGTAGCAAAACGCTGCCTATAGCCCTGCCCATCCGGGTTGACAGTTTCTGGTTCTGTTGGCCACCCCAACCAGTTAGCGGGCCACCCCAACTGGCGGTACTTGTCCAAGATTGCCCCACAGATCTCAATACCCGTTGGCCACAATACTTGACACGCACGCCGCTCCTGCCGCTGGACAGCCACCTGAGTTTCCGCCACATCAGCGGTGTGCTTATCCACCGCCACATCCGGCACCACCAAAAGATCCACCTGATCAGACCACATCCTGCCCAACTCCACATGATCTTTCGGCTCCCCCGAAGCGTAGGCATCCTCCATCATCTGCTGAATCAACCCCATCTCTGAGGTAGAAACAATCACCAGGTCCTCCCCCCAACCTTGTTGGTACGAACCGCGGGGACTCCTCCGCAACCCCGCTGTTGTCCCCCGCCCCGTCCAGTGCGCTACGCCCGCCGTCTGCACTCCGGGTACGCCACTTTCCATCCGCTGGTGCCGCAGCAGCAAAATCCTCATCATCTGTGAAGTAATCGGGGCGGAAATCTTCCCGCTGCGCTGGGGCGACAGTCTGCATGGAATCCGTACCCAACGGCTCAAACTCAGAAGCTACAGCCACCCCCGAAGACAACACAGAACAAACCACAACCCCCACAACAAAACCACCACGCACAAACCGACGATAAAACACAACACCCTCCACACCCAACCAACAATTTCTACCCCAAGCATAAAACCACCCCAAACCCCCTCACAACCACACAAATCTATGAAAAACATCACATTGCGTCGGAATGCTCTGGGGCTTACTTGGATTGGTGATTAGCCGCAGTTCGAAACTCCTGATTCGGTCGTTTTACCTTTGTCATTTAGCGGTTATATATTTAGGTACGCTTCGTCCTGTTGTATTACATGTGCCGAGGCAGATCCACCAGCCGGTAAGTCCCAACCCTAGCCACCAGTCGGCCCGCGCGGGCGGTGGCGCGGGGGCGGCTTCCTCTGCCGTTTCCCCGCTAACCACAAGCCCGCCCGACAGCGGGATGGACGAGCCTTGAGGGCCGGGTTGAGCGTGGGGTGGCCGTCGATAAGCGTCATCGTGTCAACCGGGGGCTGCGGCGGTGTACCAGGAGTGCTGCTCGGCCACGGGCCGAAGCATCCCAACGTCGGCGGGGAGGCTGGGAACCTGCAGCACCGTCAACGCGATGGCGACGGCCGGCCAGCGGACGCTTCCTGCCAGCTAGGTGAGCGCGGGGGAGGTAAGCAGCAGCCACTTTTGGCCGTCGCGGAGGAGCCCCAATCCAGGCACGGTGGCGCACAGCCCGCCGAGTGGGAGGAGGGACACCAGGGCGAGGGCGAACTCCACCGCTGCCAAGGCGAGGAGCTTTTTCTCGGCGCGGGCAGTGAGCAGGAAGGCAGCGAGGGCGATACCCGCGAGCGGAACGTAGATTCCCGGCGTGACCTCGCTGTTCCGGATGCCACTAAGGCCCACGAGCTCGAGCACGGAACTCAGGCGGAACACGTCAGTGGCCCCACCCACAGGCCGGTGGATAAGCGACGGCACAAGCCACGGCAAGCTCATGCCTAAGGAAAATAGCGCTGTGAAGCGCCGGTTGGTGCTGGTTACAAGGCCCGCCGCAGCGGCGGCGATTGCGCCAGTGGGTGTGAGCGAGGCCGCCCACATGGCGATGGCCTGCGTGCCGGGTCGGCGGCCAAGGTAGGCGACGAGCGGGAGCAGTCAAAACGCGACGACAACCGTCCAGTGCCCCTGGAGCAGCCACTCCACCACAAACGGATTCCACACGAGAACCGCCATGGCGGCCACCTCGCCGGTGAGGCTGCGAGCCGTTTTCACTGTGGCGATGCACCCCGCGGCGGCGGAGGCCACAAGGATGAACCGGGCGAGCCACGAGGCGGGGACAACGAGGCCCACCAGTGCGAGCACCCCGTCCTGCGGGGCGTTGCGGGTGGCCACCCCCGGCGCGGTGCCCAAGTTCCACGCAGAGATGGCCGGCGAATTAACAACCACCATGTCACGGTGGACGAGCACGCCGGGGAGAAAGAGGAACCACAGGGCGCAACCGATGAAGAAGGTTGCTGCGGCAACGCGGAATACAACGCACGCTTTAACGACTCGTTGACGGCGACGACCGACCTGCACGTCTGCTCCGTGCGGTAACCCATCTTGCACACGCGCTGGCCGACGGTGAGGTCCCCCGGGCCGTACACGGCCGTCGCCTGGTACGTGTTGGCGATGAGGGGGTTGATCGAATCGGCCGCCGCCTGGTCAAGGAGAATGTACGCGACGTCGGTGTCGAAGGAAAACGGCGTGTCCGGCCCCGGCCGCCCTGGCATCTGCCACAGGGCGACGACGCCGAGTCTTTCCAGCTGCGACGAGCCCGCGGGCTGCCAAAACACCTCCGACTGCCCCACCTCCGCGCAGTGACCGGCGGTGATGCCGTACAGTTCGCCGGTTCGCGGGTCGCCCAGGGACAGGAGCTTGACGTTGGTGGCGTGCAGAACATCGGCGACGCGGGCACTCTTCCCACGCCCCGATCCGCAAGCCCTGCACGTTCTCCGGAACGTCCTTACTGGTCAAGTCACGTTCACCAGCGAGATCCACCACCGTATCCTCCGGCGCAACCCACTCGTGTATGTTGTCGGCGAGCAGGTCAGCGATGGAATCGGCAACGACGTACGGGGCTGACGTGGACTCGGTTCCGTTCTCGATGACCTGGCCGACGATCCCGTTCGGGCCGGGGACCGTGTTCCCGCTCCAATCGGCGCTATTCCTGCGTTGCGACGATCCCGTTCGGGCCGGGGACCGTGTCCACGCCGAGGAGATTGCCGTCCATCCCTGCGAACGGGATCCAGCCGGGGTGCACGAGGCGGGGCTGCGTCCTGCAGGGCTCCCCCATGTCGAACGCGACGTCATCGTAGGAGCCGGACGCCGCGAGGTCGAGCCAGTTGCCATACTCTTCGGCGATGGACTCGGCGCTGAGGAGATCCATTCCACGGGTGATGTCGGACTCATCAAATTCCTCAGAGCCCTCAGGGTTCTCATCGTAGTCACCCCAGGAAAGCTCCGCGCCGTTGACCAGCTTCAACAGCGCCCGAAGCTGCCCCGTAATCGGCATGCCGAGCGCCTTTTCGAGTGCGTCCGTCTCCTCGTCGGTTGCGCCCGGGTTCGGCTCGAACCTCGGCGCGTTGTTTCCCCACAGCTGCTTCAGGCGTGCGAGTTCCTCGTCACTCGGCTCCGGGAAGGGCTGCGGCTCGAAGTGGAACTCCTTTGGGCGGGTGATGGAATCGAACAACCCAACTGCACTTGTGTTATCGGACTCGAAAACATCGGCGGACCAGCCATCCGGGCGAACGTCGACGGCGATGTTCACGGTGGCTTCGACCTCGGGGTCGCCATCCTTAATCGTCTGGATCTCGCGCATCAGGTCATCGACATCCGCCTCGCCACTGTTAACAGTCAGGCCAACCCCGGTGTGCACGCCCCCTGCGGGGTTAAGGGTTGTGGTGACCTGTGCCGACTCAACGCCGGCTTTGGTCAGGATTTCGCGTGCCTTCTGCGCGAATTCTGCAACGTATTCCGCTTCGTTGTACATACCGAAAGCGTACAAACAGCCACCCACATCCGCTTGGCAAGCGACCACCGCCCTCACCCCCACCACCTGCCAAAACGTTCCGATCCACGACACCGCGCCCAACCCCAACCTTGGAAAATTAGCCAGCAATTATCGTTAATTGGGAGCCCAATAAGCGCGCAGGAGGCTTACCTTTTACACCCATGAGGGGGCACGTTGCACACCGTCAACACCGCACGCGCACCGGTCCGGCACGCCAATTCGCGAGGAGGCTATAGTCGCGTGAATTTTGATGTATCCCTGTTCTATAGGAGATCCGGCTGATAGTTAAATGGGCACGCCACGACCAGACACTCCCCCAACAGCATGCGGTCCGCCACAGAGTAATGAGAAAACTCCCCGCCGAGTTGTTTCAAACAACTATTTCTCGAGTTTTTACAAAACTCCACAGCCCCGACCTCATCCTCACAATAGAAAAAACAACCTCACCTGCACAAACCTTGAGTAATTGAATTACTTTCGCCAGAGTTGTTTCAAACAACTATTTCCCAGTCTTTAGAAAACTCTCCAGCCCCACCCCGTCCCCAAAACAAGAAAAATAAACAACCTATGCCATCACCTGCGCAAACCTGAAGTAATCTAATTACTTTCGCCAGAGTTGTTTCAAACAACTCTGCTGATAGTTTTCAATAAACTCCCCCACTGCAAGAGCGTTACAGCCAGACAAAATCCAAGAACACGCACTAACCTGCCACATCACCCGATCCAGGAAAATCCGCACCCGTCCAACCAGCTACACAGGACACTCCACCCGGACAGTTTTCGGAGGAGTTTCAGAACAACTTTCCCCAGAGTTGTTTTAAACAACTATTGGGGCACTTTTCTTTCATTTCTTAGAGAGAAACCCTTAGAGAAAAAGAACCTAAACGCCACTACCTCGGTTTTTATGAGTTATTCAATTAGTTTCCATCTAGTTGTTTGAAACAACTCCTGGTAGGATGTAACCCGTGACAGACGATAAGCTCACTGAGCCATTAGAGGTCTTACAGGCCCTTGACGCAATCGAGGACGGAGCGACCGCAGACTCCCTCGAATCGCAGACACTCGACTTCAAGGAAGATCCTGCTGTTCATCCACAAAATGGTAACCCCGACGCGTCCCTCGTTGAGTTCCTCGCTGATGAGACAGTCTGTTTCTCCAATGGCGACGGAGGGGTTTCGTACATTGTGCTGGGGGTTTCCGATAAGACCCCAGGGCAAGCCGCATTTACGGGAACAAATCGGGACCCCGACTGGATTGTCCGGAAGATCTACAACAACACCCAGCCGCACATTCAGGTGGAAATAACCCCAGTTGAACGAGCAGGAAAAAGACTTCTTATTATTCGGGTTCCCCGTGGGCTGACCCTATATCAAAGGCCGAAGGGGCAGGCCAGCCGACGAGTTGGGAAGAAATGCAAGCCAATGGAAGAGGTCGAAAGGAGGCAGTTGGCTTTTCGACGAGCTAATCCCGATTACACCGCGTCTCCGTCACGATGCAGTTTCAATGATTTTGACCCTACAGCCATAGACCAAGCCTTATCCCTTCTGGCAACGCAATGGTCGCAGGCAGGTGAGGTGTCCGCACCACCGCAAACAGCGCGTGAATTGTGCACCACGCTTGGTGTTTTAACAGAAACCGGCGAACCTACGGTGGCTGCTGAATTACTCTTTGTTAAACCGCCTTCACATTTGTCCTATGCGCGACATCTTCATCGCGCAGTTCCCGGTGGCGAACCGCGGCGGACCGAAATTTCCGCCCCGCTTGTGACCACTTTTCTGCGTTTATCAAGCCTCGTCGAGACGTTCTCGTCCACGGAAATCTCCCGAGTGCAGTTACCCACGGGCCAGGAAATTGAGATTCCGCTCTTTCCGAGAGCTGCTGTTGATGAACTGATCTCCAACGCGCTCGCCCATCGGGATTATGGCGCGCTCAACGCAGTTGTTGTCGACCAGTCGCCGACCGAATTAACTGTGTGGTCTCCAGGAGGTTTTCCTCTTGGCGTAACGGAATCAAATGTGCTTACTACCCAGTCAATTCCCCGTAGTCCCCTACTCATGGGCGCGCTTCGCAACCTTGGTTTAGCAGAGCAATCCTCTCGCGGATTTGATCGCATGTGGTTGTCCATGCTTTCAACGGGTAGAAGACCTCCACATGTCGTCGCCTCAAAGGATTTCGTCGAAGTGACGTTGACGTCCGGTCGTGTGGATGAGGAGTTTGTTAAGGCCATCCCCCGCTTGCGAGACGAGTTCGGCAGCGAGGTCATCGATAGCGTCAACGGGCTCATCGTCATGCGCCATTTGAAGGATAACCCCATTCTTCTTTGCTCCACCGCCGCGAAACTCATGCAAATCACCGAGGATCAGGCACGCAGCCGGTTGGATTGGTTCTCTCAACAAGGCCTCATCAATCCTCTTCGTAACGCTCCCGAGTGGGTTCTGTCCGACAAGGCCCAATCCCTCTTGGGACTCCGCTCGGCTGACAGAATCTCCGCTGTTTCCGTGGAAGATTGGATTGTCACACAGCTCAACAACGGCGAAGTCCTAACGTCCAGGCACGTGGCAGATGAATTGGGGGCGGACCGCAAGGAAATTTCCGAGATTTTTTCCCACCTCCGCCGCACGGGGAAAGCCCGTATCGATCCCACCGGTCCGCAGCGTGGGCCAACGACCAGGTGGATCGCAGTTTAGGTGCGTGATCAGCCCGCCCCAGCGGGCGCCGAGGCGGGCAGTGTGTTCCCTTCAAAACAAACATAGGCTCCACCCGTAGCAAGAGGTAGACTCTTGGAGATCAGCGAAGCGGACGTGATCCACGTTTTCGAGGTCCCTGCGCTACCTCTCTAGTCTCTTCTTCACCTCCGCGTCTTTTGATGCCGCGACAAGGAGACCAGCAAGTGCGTCGAGAATTATTTCCTTATTTTCCGAATCAGCGCAGATCGTCGTAAAGACGTCCTGGGATTCCTGTGCTGCCTCTATCAGCGCAGCATAGCCCTTTTGCTTGTAGATACCTGTACTCGCCAATTGTTTCGCGTCATTTTCACCAGCCAAGCCTTGGATCTGCTCGTCTTCAACAAGCTTTCCGTAGGACGCTCGAATGGCACTCGCCTTCGCCTCATCTGATGCGGAAACTCCCGCCGCCGCGAGAATCGCGTTGACTTTCTCCACTGCAAGATCGAAAGCAGCCTGCACCGGTGAGTTCTCTCCCACTGGCTTACCGTCGAATCCCGGCAGTTCAAGACCGCCGTCGATGTCTTCGGCTGCCAGGTTGAGATCCTGCTCCACTTCCGTGGGCTCGACTGCCACCCCGACGAGCTCGATGCCGGTGGTGTAGTCCTCGTGATCATCTTGTCGCTCCAGATGAAGGTTCTTTTTCAACAACCCCGCCACGATCGCGCGCTTGTGCAACGTGACATCCTGGTAGTCAACGATCTGCGAGAGGAACTCCCAAGCATTCGTGTACTTGATGCAGTTCGACCTAAAGACTTTCGCTTCCTTATAGGCCTCTTTATCTCCGGACGATAGTGCATCCCGAACCTGCGCATTCCACTGTTGACGGATGGGTGAAATGAGGGACTGTATACGTTCTGAGGATCCTTCCACAAAAGCAGTGCCCAGTTCGTCGAGTTCTTCCTCGGTGTAGAACTCCGCATCGTCAAGCTGCTGTCCGAGGTCATCCAGCGCGTTCGCCGGAATGTCCGTGTCGATGTGTGCCTCTTGGTAGTAGGGCTTGAAAGACTCAACGATTGTCTGCGGGTCATTCACGAAATCCACGACCATGGGATCAGGCTTTCCCGGGAACGTTCGGTTCAAGCGGGACAGTGTCTGCACTGCCATGACACCAGACAGGGCCTTGTCAACGTACATGGCGCACAGGCGTGGTTCGTCGAAGCCGGTCTGGAACTTATTGGCGACGATAAGCACTTTGCATTCATCGTGATCGCGGAAATGCTTGGCCGTGTCCTTCACACCGTTCAAAGAGTATTCGGTGACTTGTTCGCCATTGAGCCCCAGCGATCCGGAGATCGCCACGAGCGTGGTCATGTCCGAGTACCCCTTGTGGGCGATGTACTCGTTCATCTTCAGCGACCAGTTCAGCGCGGCTCGCCGGTTCGATGCCACAACCATGGCCTTCGCCGTGCCGTGCAGGTGCTGCATAACGTTACGTCGGAAGTGCTCAACCGTGACCTCTACTTTTTGCGCGATGGAGGTGGGGTGCATGCGGACAAAGCGCACCATATCGGACACGGCTTCCGACTCGTCCACGGGCTTCGTCCGCCCGAGCTCATCTCTAATGCGCGCGAACATGGAATACGTGGAGTAGTTGGAGAGAACATCGAGGATGAAGCCCTCTTCGATCGCCTGGCTCATCGAGTAGACGTCATACGCCACCCGCTTTTCCGGTTCGTTTTCATCCTGCAAGCCGTACGCCGCCAGCGTCTTCGCCTTCGGCGTCGCGGTCAGTGCCACGAACGTCAGGTTGGCGGAGTTCGCCACCGCCGAATCGACGGCAAGCAAAATCTCATCGGCGCTCATCCCCTCATCCGATTCCGTATCCGAGTCAACCACCGAGTTCGTGGCCGAGCTCGAAACGGCTGATACATCGACAAGCGTTTCCCGGAGCTTCTTCGCGGATTCGCCGTGTTGGGACGAGTGTGCCTCATCGATGATGACGCAGAAATTCCGTCCCGCGAGATCCGGTGTTTTCTCCATCAGCCGTGCCAGTGCGGGGAAGGTTTGGATGGTGCAGGAAATGATGTGGCTGCCTTCAGTCAACGCCTTTTCCAGCTTCTTCGACTTCGATCCGAGCTCGTTGTCGACGGTGACGACCATGCCTTCGGATGCGCGAAGCAGATCGAGGCCCTCCCTGATATTGTCGTCGAGCGCCCTGCGGTCGGTCACCACGATGACCGAATCAAATAGCGGTGTCCCCGATGAGGAGAATGCCCGGTTCGCCCGGTGTGCTAGCCACGCGATGGTCTTTGTCTTGCCGGATCCCGCCGAGTGCTGGATGAGGAACCTTCGTCCGGGGCCACCGTTTATCATGTCATTGATTACTCGCTCCGTCGCGCGAAGCTGGTGGTAGCGCGGGAAAATCAGACGCCCGCTGTTGCCTTTGGTCGCGGGCTCCCAGAGCGCGTAGTCACGCAGGATTCGCAGGAACAGTTCCGGCTGAAGAACCTTCTTCCACAGGTATGCTGTGTCAGATCCGTACTCGTTACTTGGGTTACCAGCGTGGTAGCCATCACCCTGATTGAACGGCAGGAATGTCGTGTCCACACCTGCGAGCACCGTGGTCATGTACACCTCTTGGTTGGACACCGCGAAGTGCACCAGTGCGCGCCCCGGCGCGAGCAGCGGCCGCAACCTACCGGGCACACGGTCCCGGCGGTACTGCTTGATGGCATCCCGGACAGACTGCGTGTTATCGGTCTTCAGCTCCATCGTGACGACGGGGATCCCGTTCACGGTTAGCACCAGGTCAAGCGTCTCTGTGCTCTTGGTATCAAACCGCACCTGTCGCATCACTCGGAGCCGGTTCTGCTGCGCAACCTCAGTCACGTTGGTATACAGCGGGTTTTCTGGGTAAAACCCAACCATCTTGTCAAACGTGGCTTTTTGCCTACCGACGGCCGTGTGAGAGAACCCATGCCGAAGCGTGCCGAGCAACCCGTATTTCACCTGCTTCGTCTTGGATGTGAGCGTCGGCTGCTTCCCCAACAGCTGCACCAGCCGATCCAGCAGCTTGTTGATCGCCACCTTCCGTTCCATCTCCCCCAACGAAGACGGCACCGCTTTTTCAAACTCCGCTGGAAATTGTGTCGTCAACCAGTGCAGAACGTCGGGCACGTACAGCGCCCGCCCCACGTCCCACCCCTCGTTCGACGGGTCGTGCAGCCACCCAGACTCCTGCAGGGACCGCACTATCACATCCTCAAACCCCCGCTCAACCACCTTGAACGCACGGTTTTCAACCACCGACTCACTCATGTCCTACACCTCAACCTTTCCCGTCACCACATCCGTTATCAGCACCTGCCGCCGCTTCAAAAGGATCTTTTTGAGCTCGGTGCATTCTTCTACGATCCGGTTTGTTTCGCTCAATTCACGTGAGATGTCTTGAACAATTTCTTCCTGTTCTTCAAGGGTCAGGAATGGCACTTTCAGCTTTTTTGCCTTCTCTGATGAAAACCCAGGAATTGTTGCTCCGACAGTAAGAAGGTCAATGTACCCAGCTGCTTTGTAAGCTCTAATCACATAGTCTATGAACTTGCTATCCCACCCGTTATCCGGTCTTACCCTAATTATGTGGTTTTGAAAACCCCAGTTCACTAGGTCTTTCTCTAAGGTAAGACTCCTTCCAAATCCTGCGCCTCCCTCAACGATCAGGACATCTCCTTTCTTGAGAGAGTAAATTTCGGACTCTTTCGGGGTAAACCACATTGTTTTTTCTTCTCCCTCAAATCGTCCATCTGGCTGGATATTTCCAGCGCGCACATATTTTTGAAGGACATCAGCAGGACTTTTTTGCTCGCCTTGAATTGTCTTTCCCAATTCAACACTTGCATGCCAACCTAATCTGGTTGTTGGGGTGTCCTTGTCCAAGATCTTCGTTCCATCGATCAGGACTTTATCCTTCCTCTTCTCCAGCAACTCGATATATTCATCCAGCTCCCCAACCAATCTGTCAATCTCGTTGGTCTCTTTATCGAGGTACTCCGCGATACGGCGTTGAGTACCAGCAGGAGGAAAGTAGACTTCCATCTGATTGAGCTGTTCGGGCTCCAAATCCCATTGGTTTACCCGGATACCCTTCGAATGAGCTGCATAGAAATCAATCGAAGCCGAACTTCTTAGCAAATGGTGCATGAAGCGACTATTAAACTCAACAAGGGGACGATAAACGAAATATGCTGGGGAAACGATTCCCCGCATTTCCGAAATTCCTAACGATCCCTGCCACGCTTTCATTTTGTTAAAGACTAGATCACCCTGCTCAACCAGCTGATAGTCATCGAGTGACTTCCCTGTGCGGTTATGGTTGTCATCTCTGTCTGACTTCCTAATAACGCCATATTCACGATAGACGGAAAGCAATGTCTCATCACCGAATCCGGTTCTCTTTGGGATCCGCTCAAAAACAGACCAAAAAGGACGGTAGTTATTCACTACTTCCTCACCTCCGCGAACAGCTCCTGGATCCGCTTCAACTTCTCGGCAAGAGCCTTGTCCAGTTCCTCGAGGGTTTCGGTTTCTTCCGGACGGTAGAACATGCGCGTCATCGGAATTTCGTAACCGATTTTGACATCGTCTTCGTTCCAGGTGAGATCGGGGGCGAAGGGGTAGACCTCGCGCTCCATGTGCTCGGTGATGTCCTCGGTGCGGGGCACGCGCTCCACGATCTTGGATGCCGTGTCGATGACTGGCTTGCCCTTGTGGTCGATCGCTTCAGGTGCGTTTTCGTCCTCCACCGCCACGGACTGCATGATGTGTCCGAGGAGCGGCGCCCCCATCTTCAACCCGGCCTCCTTGGCCGCCTTCTTCAGATACTTAGGCAGGTCGTTCCATGCCACGCCCTCGCAGGAGCGGATGATCGCTTCATGTCCGGAAAGTGCCTGCTTATGGGTCATCGCCTCCGCCACCGTCTCGTCGGTGATGGACGTTACGTAACGCTTGACGCGATACATGGGAACGTCGAAAAAGCTGAGGTCCTTCGGCGAGACCACCTTGGAGAATTCGGGATCGGCATCCTCAAAGGCGTCGTAAAGCTTGCCGATGAAAGACCGATCCTTTTCGGAGAAGTAGCGGCGCTTGTTACCCATGCTCTTGCGCATCGGTGACCACTGGGCGGTGGCATCAATGAGCTGGATTTTGCCGCGACGCTTCGGCTCTTTGTTCTTGTCCACGATCCAGATGTAGGTGGCGATGCCGGTGTTGTAGAACATGTCGGTGGGTAGGGCGATGATCGCGTCGATGAGGTCTTCCTCAATGAGCCAGCCGCGAATCTGGTCGGCGCCGGACTCTGCTGCGCCCGTGAACAGGGGTGATCCGTTGGTGACCACACCACCGCGGCCCCCCTTCGCAGTGCCTTTCACCGGGCATTTAAGCTTGTCAACAACGTGGCACAGGAACAGCATCTGGCCATCGGATACTGGCGGGAGACCGTGGCTAAAACGGGAGCCCTCGATCTTTGATTCTTCGGTGACGGCCTCCTTCGACTTTTTCCAATCGGTGCCGTACGGGGGATTGGACAGGACGTAATCGAAGTGCTCACCGGCGTATTTGTCGTCGGCAAGCGTATCGCCGAGCTTGAGGGCCTCGGGATCCGCGCCCGCCATGATGAGATCGGAGCGGCCCAGCGCGTAGGTCTTCTGCATGCTTTCCTGCCCGAAGAGGCCAACCTCGATATTGGGGTTGAGCTCCTTCATCGCGTTTTTGGCCACGAGCAGCATGCCACCTGTTCCGGCCGCCGGATCGTAAACCGTTCGCGCCGGATTCTTGCCCTGCAACCCATCGTCGTCCGAGTTCAGCAGCACATCCACCATGAGGCGAATGACCTCGCGCGGGGTGTAGTATTCACCGGCGACCTGCCCGTTTTCCGAGAACGAGCGGAACATTAGATCCTCGAACAGATCCCCCATGACGTTTTCGGCGGACTTGTTGGACTCGCTTGCCAGTGCTTCGTCCGAGAGGTCGATCCCCGCAAAGTGCTTGACCACGCCCCACAAGATGTTGCCGCCCTGCAGTGTTTGCAGGAGGTCCTCGAACTTGAAGGCGGCCCACACTTCCCGCACCGTCGCGTTGAAGGAGGACAGGTAGGTGAGCATGCCCTCCATCACGCTGTCATCGCTGGCCGCAATGGCTTTCAGCGACAGCGGCGAGGAGGAATAGAACGGCAGGCCGTGCTTTGCGTACACCATGGCATCCCGCATGTGCTGCGGCATATCGCCGAGGCCCGTCACCGTCTCCAGCACGTCTTCCTTGGTGGATTCAAGCGCGCACTCCATGCGGCGCAGGACAGTGAAGGGGAGAATGAAATCGCCGTAATCCTGGCGGGAAACCACGCCCCTCAGGTAGGTATCTGCAGTACCCCACACTGCCTGGTACAACGCACTCGACGTAGCCATTTCATCACTCCTGCTGCCGGTCTAATTTTTGCAAAGCTCATCCACTTCCCGCTTAAACAACCGGGAAGGGCTCATGCCATTTTTCTCTGTTATTCACTATCGCACATGAGGATCACGAAATTTGGGATGCATATGGAAACGTGTTCGATTTCCCTCCATCGGGACACTGACGTTGGTTAGCGGAAATTGGCGACTCTTGGGCTTTGGGGGGCTACTTCGCCGGAGGCATTTTCTGTATCTGATTGATAGCGCCAGTCATGAGTGATTGCAGTTCACCGCCTGCTCCTTTTCTAAGTGCGCTCCCTGCCACCGCCGTAGCTGCAATTGCTAACACAGCTTTCCCAGCCACGGGAAGTGCTTCTTTGCCAGCTGCGCGTAAAGCCTCACTGTTCCTTAAAACCTGACCTCTAGTAATCACAGAAAACTGTGGCCGCTCCTCGATTGGTACGTCCAGTATTTCGAAGTACGATTCGATTTCTTTAGCAACTTCGTTGAATGACGCAACGAGTGCGTTTGCTAAGCCGGGATGGAAGAGAGCCCACTTCTTCGCACGCTCACCCGCATCGTCGAGTTCCTTTACCATCTTTTTGGCAATGTCAGCGATCTCCCTTTTTCGGTTGTTCAAGGTTTCGTTCAGCCCCTTGAATTGACCGTCCGCCTTTTCCGGTTTTCTCGCAAGCGTGCGGGCATATTCGAACACCGCCCGCTGCTGTTCCAATTTGAAGCAGTAAAGAAGTATTTCGAATTCGTCCCGGATCGTTTCTTGAACCTCGTCTTCTTTCAGTTCCTTGAGCTCCTTGAGCTTTTTAGCATCCTGTAATATCCCGAGATTGTCTTCAAGCTTATCGATCGCTCGATCGTGACCCTTAGCGATTTTCGGATAGGACAAAAGAATCTTTTGCCAATTTGTTTCCAAGTCGCCCCCGTGTTCTTGAACCAACCACGCTTCTTCAACGATCCGGACGGAGGTTTGAAAATCAGACTTTCTATTTTCGAGCTGGTTTTGGAGCGCCTTGTTCAGTGAACCTTCGATCCGATTCAGCTGGACATGAAGCCGCCTAACTTCATACCGGCGTGCCATGGCGCTCATGATGTTGCTGAATCGGACGAGATTGACTTGGTTGCTCAGCTGGGGAAGAGAGCCGGTGTCGATGCGAAGCCACTCCTTTAATTGTCCGGGGGCATCTACCATCCCGAAGCTCTCGCCTTTCACCCCGGTGGGCATGAGACCGTTCTCTTTCATGGCCTCGAAGGTTTTGTCTGTTAGTTTCACCCACTGCTCTGCCTTTCCTAAAAGGGAAGGCAGGACACTCGCGCCCTCTAATCCGGCACCCAGCAGAGTCTTGAGGTAACCAGGAATCTGCTGCGGCGAATCTTCGAGGCCAAGGCGTTCAACAACGTCCTTCACGTCCCCAGTGTTTCCGACGAAGAATGTTGTATCGCCAATTATGACAAGGCGATTCCCCTTTTCGTCCCGGTAGATTTCAATGCCATCCGCAGTGCTCTCAACTTCACCGTTCATCATGTGCTCCAGCCAGTAGATGGGAATGCGACCTGTAGTTTTCCATCCTTGTGTGACGAGGGAGCACCCGTGACCACCGTGACGGAGACAACAAACGGCAACAAGGGGACGCGGACAAGCGACATACCTAGAGTGGGGGCTATGACGAAAACACCCCGCGAGCGCGCCGAGGAACTCGTGTCGCGCATGACACTTGAGCAGAAGATCGCCCAGCTCCACGGGGGCATGGAGACGATCAACATCTACGGCTACAGCAACGACATCGACCCCGACGACGAGGACGCGATGGAGCAGCTGGCGGCCCAGATTCAAATCGAGAGGCACGTGCCGGAGATCGAGGAGCTGAGGATCCCCCGCTTCCGGATCACCAACGGCCCCGTGGGTGTAGGCATGGGCGATGGCACTCCCTCCCCACCCGCAACTGCCCTGCCGATGACCATCGGCGTGGCAGCCTCCTTCGACCCGGAGCTTGCTCACCAGTACGGTGACATCATCGGCCAGGAAACCTCTGACCTCGGCCAACACGTGCTCGAGGGGCCGGGGCTGTGCCTGCACCGCACCGTCACCGCCGGACGCAACTTCGAGTACTTCTCCGAGGACCCGTACCTCACAGGCATCATGGGCGTCGAGGTGACCAAGGCCATCCAGAGCCACGACATTATCGCCATGGCCAAGCACTTCGTGGTGAACGACCAGGAATACGAGCGCTTCCGCACCAACATTGAGGTGGACGAGCAGACGCTGCGCGAGCTGTACCTGCTGCCGTTCGAGATGGTGGTTAAGGACGGCAAGGTCGCCGCAATTATGAGTGCGTACAACCGCGTGCGCGGCGACTACGCCACCGAGAACCGCTACCTGCTGAATGATGTCCTGCGAGGCGATTGGGGCTTCGAGGGCTACGTGCAGAGTGACTTCTGGTCCACGCGTAGCTGCGCAGCATCGCTCAACGCCGGCCTCGACCACGAGATGCCGGATGCCAAGTGGTTCAACGAGGACAACCTCAAGGCCGCGCTCGAGGACACCTCCACGGAGATTGAGCTCATCGACCGCGCGCTCATCCGCCGCTACACGCAGATGTTTAGGTTCAACCAGTTTGACAAGCCGTACAACCCGGTAGAGATTGATGCCAAGGGCCACGGCGCGATCGTGCGTAAGATCGGCGCGGACATGGCTGTGCTGCTAAAGAACTCCGCCGGTCTGTTGCCGCTGTCGCCGGACGCCGGGAAGGTGCTCATCGTCGGGCAGTCCAAGTTCGCCGAGTTCGCCTGCCAGGGTGGCGGCGGCTCCTCCAAGGTCGACCCGCTGTACACCGTCGACCCGGAACCCGGCCTCAAGGATGTTATCGCTGAACTTGGCGGAAGCGCTGAGGTGTCGAGCTTCATCGTGGAACGCGATCTGTCCAACTTGGATGAAGCCGTCTCGGCTGCTTCCTCGGCTGACGTGGTGGTTATTATGGCTGGCCTCATCGCCACCGAGGGCGCCGACATGCCGTCGATGACGATGCCACACAGGCAGAACGAGATGATAGCCAAGCTGCTGCCTGCCAACGACAAGACGGTTGTTGTTCTGAAGTCCTCCGCCCCGATGGTCATGCCGTGGACCGACGATGCGTCCACCATCCTCGAGGTGTGGAACCAGGGCGTGGAAGACGGTCACGTCGTCGGCGACCTACTGTTTGGCAAGGTCAACCCGTCCGGACGCGTCCCCACCACCTACTCCAAGACGGAAGAGGACTGGATCGGCCACAACCACGAGGAACGCTACCCTGGCGTCAACCTCGGCGAAGGCTACAACACGATGACCTACTCGGAGCGCCTCGAAATGGGCTACCGCTCCCCGGACATCACCCCGGCCTTCCCGTTCGGTTACGGCTTGAGTTACACCACGTTCTCGCTTTCCGACGTGACAGTCTCGGGCTCGGCCTCGGGTGTCCAGGTCTCCGCCACCGTGACGAACACCGGCTCTGCGGACGGCAAGGATGTTGTCCAGGTTTACCTCGGCATTCCGGCGGAGGGCCAGCCTGCCAAGAGGCTCGTCGGCTTTGCGAAGGTGTCTGTTGCTGCAGGCCAGAGCGAGAAGGTGGAGATTTCCATCGACGCGGAGGCATCTAACCACCCGCTGTCGGTGTGGGATGTTGCCGCCCACGACTTCGTGGTGCCTTCCGGCGAGTTCACGGTGTACGTCGGCCACGATGTCACCGATGACTCGAATGTGAGCACGTTCACCAT
>JALFAQ010000034.1 GCA_022772305.1 Corynebacterium glucuronolyticum | reverse complement strand
GGGTTTGCCGTTTGTCCAGCCTGAACTGCAGTAACGTTTGCCTTGTAGCGAGGCTCCGCAGTCTGTGCCGTAGGCACCTTGGCCATTACCGTTACCGGCGCGTAGAACGTATCCTTCGTGCCATCGGGATAGACGACATCGACAGGCACCAAAACGGTACCGGGCTCGACGGATGCATCCGGCTTCAGGGACAAAGAACCGTCCGGATTCACGGTTACCCACGAGGGGGCATCCGCGCCCAGTTCATACCTCGCGGCACCTGCAGGTGCAGTACCATCCACCCACGTCGGAGCAGGAACCGTAGCCGTGGAACCGGCTGTAACGTCAGTACTTGCTGGCGCAATTGGCTGGTACTTCGCACTATCCGGAATCTCCACCGGCGTTACCTTTGGAGCAATCCGAAGCGGAACCTTGATTGTTTCCGTGGACTGATCCGGATAGGTCACCACAACAGGAACGTTATGGGTACCCGGCTCCACGCTCTCATCCGGCTCGACCGAGAGCGATCCATCCGGATTAACTTTCACCCACGGCGGCGTATCAGGAGCAGCCTTATACGTCGTCGCGGCAGGCAACGGATTCCCAGCCTCACCCTGTGGGGCAGGGACGGCCGTAACCTCACCCTGGGTGGTCACCGGCACTGTATCGTAGACCGGCTGATACTCCTCCGCCTGCTTCTTAGGCGGGGTGACAACGACAGCTACCGTCGTCTTATCTGTGGACTGATCCGGATAGGTAACAACAACCGGAATCTCATAGTTCTGCGGTGTTGTATCCGACGGGGGAGTCACGGTAACCGCACCCGACTGCGGATCAACCTCAGCCCAACTCGGAGCATCCGGCCCGAGAGAGAATGTCGTTCCCGCCGGAGCCGTCTCTACCTTGTCCGCCGTAACTGGGTCATCGAAACTCGGGGCTTCACCCTTCGCCTGCTCACCAGCCTGAACAGTAATATCCTTGGCCGGATAGTACGGGTCATGCAGAGCCGCATCCTTGGGAGCTGCCGTCACTGTAAAAGGCACATTGACAATCTCGCTCGAACCATCCGGATAGGTAACCTTCACCGGAATTGTGTAATCATCTGGTGCCAGATCACGCGGAGGACGGGCAGTGACCTCGCCAGTCTGCGGATCGACTGTCACCCACTCAGGTGCACCATCCCCAGGAGCGAACGAGGCACCCTGCGGAGTGCTCCCAGAGGCAAAGGTGGGAGGTGCAACTGTCGCCTTACTGCCAGCCTGCACCTGGGTATTCGCCACCGGATAATAGGCCTGATCCTTCTGCGCATCGGTGATCCGCGGACTTACCTTCACGGGTACATTCACCGTCAACTGCGAACCATCCGGGTAGGTCGCAACAACAGGCACCGTGTAATCACCCGGAGCAACCTCTACACCAGGCTTCAGCGTCAACGCACCTGTTTGCGGATCCACCACTGCCCACTCAGGCACCTTGTCTCCTGTGTCTCCTGTGCCCTTAGCAAAGGTAGTACCTGCAGGAACCGTCTCCACATCTGGAGTGGAAGGATCATCAAAACTCGGCGCAGCAACACTGTCCTGCGAACCAGCCGGTACTGTGGTCACAGACGACGGGTATCGTGGATGGACCGCATCTGCAAGCGGGGCAACGGTGACAGGAGCCTGAATAGTCTGCGTCGAACCATCCGGATAGGTAAGAACAACCGGGATGGTGTAATCCTTCGGAGGGACATCCGGCCCAGGCTGAACAGTCACTGCACCCGTAACCGGATCCACCTGTGCCCAGGAAGGAGCATCCGGGCCGAGCTTAAACGAAGAATCCTTCGGTACGGGGGAGCCGTCGACAAGCGTTGGCGCAGGAACGACCGTGGGCACACCCTTAGGAGCAACCGCCGCCTCACCCGGATACGCAGCTAAATTCCTCTCCGCATCTGTCACATGCGGAGTAACCTTCACCGGAACACTGACGTTATCTACCGAATTATCCGGATACGTAACAACAACAGGCAGCGAATAATCCTTCGCCTCTGTCTCCCGACCAGGCTCAACGGTAATCACACCCGTATCTTTATCGATCTGTGCCCAGGAAGGAGTATCCGGCCCCAAAGAAAACACCGTCCCCTTCGGCATCGTCTCCGTCTCCGCCGTATTGGGCAGATCAAAGGTGACCGGAATCTCCGCCTTACCCTTCGCCGCAACCTCTGTAGCCTGCGGATACTGCGGAACACGTGCCTCAGCCAGCGTCAAAACCTTCTCCGTCACGCGGACAGGAGCAGTAATCGTCGCCGTAGACGTGTCAGGATAGGTCACCAAAACTGGAACCTTATAATCACCGACATCCACCTTCGCATCCGGGCGCAGCGTCAACGCACCCGTAGCCGGATCAACCTCCACCCACGCGGGTGTATCCGGTGCCGGACCAAATACCGTGTTACGAGGAGCCTCCTCCTGCACATCCTGGGTAGCTGGATCATCGAAACTCGGCTTCCCCACCGTGCCACGGGAAACCTGGGCCACCTCTGTCGGAGTTGACCCGTACCGCGGCTTGAAGCGATCCGCATCCGGAGTACGCTCCGTCACCTTAATCGGCACAAGGACAATCTCCGAGGAACCATCCGGATAGAGAGTGCGCACCGGAATCCTATAGATACCAGGTTCCTGATCCACCGGTGGGTTCGCGGTAACTGAACCATCCGGGTTCACCGTCACCCAATCCGGAGCAGGCTGCGCATCAGGGAACTCATTCTTCAGAGCGGCCGCATCAGGCATATCAAAACGGGTATTCGGCGGAGCGGTCTCAACAGTATCCGACGTTGTTGGATCATCGAAACTCAACGGCTTCGTAGTGATCTGCCCGCCCTGCTCAACGGCCGGGGTCTCCGCACTCACCTGCGGCGTGAACTTATCTCGATCCTGCGGATGCAGGGCCGGATCCTCAACGACGACAACCTTGCCGGATGCCGTAATCGTGTGCAAAACACCATCGTTATCAACAACATCAAAAGTCACGTTGACGTTCGGATACGTGCCGGCCTTTGCCGTCTCATCCACCGTCAACTGACCATCCTCAGAAAGCGAGAAACCAGCTGGGAAATCCGGGCCAGGCCGGAAATTCGTCGCAGTTACCCCCTTGGGGAGACCAATCACACTGATCGGCTTTGTCGCCTTTTCACCCTCAGCATAGGTGTAATCCAGCATCGTCGTCTTGCCGACGATAAGGTCATTAGTCGCGCTCACGCGCACCTGTTTCGGATTACCTGACGCTGCGGGAATTGTCCCCACAGCCGTCACCTTCACCGGGAAGGTACCATACTCTGTCGGCGTACCGTTAATCGTCCCGGACTCTGGATCCAAGGACAAACCGTCAGGCAGAGGAGTAGACGGATCCAGCTCGTACGACCATTTCACTTCCGAAGGCCCGATCGACGTCGGCACCTCCATGAAACCCTCGACCCGCTCCGGATCCTGCTTATTCACCGGGTTTGCCGGAGAGGGAAGGGGATAAGGCTTATTTACCTCACCAACTGGGGTGTGCAACTTCGCCGGAATCGCCGTAAAACTATCCACACCCATCGTGATTATATCGCCGTCTTCGGTGAGCGCATACAGGGTCGCCGTATAGGTGACGATCTCATCCAGATCCTTCGGCACTTCGATCGGGCAAGAAGGAAGCAGGCCATTCTTATCTGCGACGACCTCGCACTCCGGCAGACCAGGATTCTTCGGATTCGCGTTTGAGGACATCCACGAGATCCGGTACTCCTGATCCGGCTGCGCAGGCCACCCAGACGCACCCGTATCTACCTTCGTCCCCGGCGAGGCAAAATTCGTCCGCGTATCGTACTCGAGCACATCAAAGGTCGAATGCGGCGTCAGAGCAGCGATGTTGACCTGGGAAAAATACTCATTTACCAGATTCTGGACAGAACTTGAACTAATGAGATTGCCCGTCCCAAATGGATCATTAGCCGCGAAATTAGAACCGCCCCACAACTCATCACGGAACGGGGTGGTTATACCGGCGACATGAGGCATATCCGGGACACTGACATACATCCAATCCCAGTTGACATGCTTCGTATCCTTGCCAAACACATCATTGGTCCAGCCACCCTCGTTGGGACTACCCGCAACAGTGCCAGCCTTATCACCAACGGATCCTGGCGTGCGGTTGTCCTTGCCATAGGTGCCGTTAAAGCGGATCTTGTACTTACCCTTTTCATCCGTCTTCGCAGCAACGGTTTCCGCGATCCAGTCCGGATTGGACTTGATCTGCTCCATAATCCAGTTATTCAGCGTCACAGCATCGTCATACGTCCAATTGGAACCACGCAGATCGTGACCATTAAACAAGGAATTCTTGTTCTGCTGGTGATAGTTAACAATCTCCGAAATGGCCTTATCAGACAGATACGAGGCAACCACCTCTACCCCCGGAACACCCCGGTCATAGACCGGGTTATTCACATCCTGCCAGCGCAGCGAACCAACACCCTGTACCCAGTTCCAGTACACGCGACCACTGATGTCACCATTGTTGCCCTTCATGTTTTCCGGAGACTGTACAGTCCACTGATCCCGCGGCTTGTGATTGGGTAGCGAAGGATCATCTTTTTTCCGCAGCACAGCATTGGCATTGGCGACCTTAGAGCCGGTCCAATCCGCACCACCGGTGGTATCCACCACAATCCCATCCGGAACCGGACGGTATCCATACCCCCAGAAAAGCTCCATCCCCTCAGGCGCCCTAAACCACAACTGGAGCTTCTGCTCCACCCCAGCCAGCGGATTGGCCTTAAACTCATGCTTCTTCCCGCTTGCATCCAGGAACGGCTTCATATTGATAGAGTAGGTGCCATCCTCATTCGTCGTCGTCTTATACAACGGTGAGGAAATCTGGCCGTTTCCTTCTTTTTCTGTCCACTTAGCGTAGACCTCAATACCGCCCATCGGCTTACCGGCACGTACCGTATCTTTGATCCACACAGAAGGAATAGTCTGCAACTGGACTACCGTGCCGTTGACCGTTCCCTGAGCATTGGTTTTACCAGGAGAATCAACCGCACTCGCGTAAAAACTTTCCGCGATGCTATCGACCGCGGCCGAGGGAGTCGCCGGAGAACTAGCATCGGCAGTCTGTGCAATCGCCTGAGGAAGCTGAACCGGAACCACACCCGGCAGGATCATCGTCAGCGACATGGCTGCAGCCGCAATGGAAAAACCCTTTGGCTTATACTTCATGACTTTATCCTTCGTATTTTGTAGCAGCTGACTAGTCATTTTGTTTCTCGTAACTAAATAGCCTGATGCCAGCTCGTCAATTTTGGTTCTCATTGTAGCTGTTCCCTGGATTTTTTAACACTGGAAGATGTGATTCCCATCCGTTTTTCATAAGTGTCTCAACACTCCATGATATTTTGCTGAAACCATCCTTAGAAACGCTAATTTTCACCGGACTTGTCCCTCGATACGCGAAAACAAGGGTGTCCGCCACAGAAGAGCCACAGAAGAAAAGAAACCGCTAAACCACGACCAGATTAACCAACCGGCCTGGAACAACAATCTCCTTCACCACACGCTTCCCCTCGATATGCGAGACAGCCGCGTCGCGCGCTGCAGCCACAACTGCGTCCTTCGCCGCGTTGACCACAACGGTGATGTGAGCGCGAACTTTACCGTTGACCTGGACGGGAAGCTCCACCGAGTCGTCGACAAGCTGAGACTCGTCAAACGACGGGAACGGGACGTACGTGATGCCACCGTCGTGACCGAGGCGCGACCAGAGTTCCTCAGCGATGTGCGGCGCGATGGGGGAGAGCATGACCGCCAGCGGCTCGACAGCCGCCCGCGGCGCGCCACCCGCATGCGCCTTGGTCAGGTGATTCGTGAACTCGATGAGCTTCGCGGCAACCGTGTTGATACGCAGATGCTCATAATCATCACGGACACCCGCGATCGTGCGATGCAGAGCCTTCTCGTCATCCTCCGTCAGCTCATCCTCCGTAAACACCGGCTCACCAGTGGATTCATCGACGACGAGACGCCACACGCGCTGCAGGAAACGATGCGAACCGATGACATCCTTCGTCGCCCACGGACGAGACATATCCAGCGGACCCATGCTCATCTCATAAAGACGCAGCGTATCGGCACCGTAATCCTCACAGACTTGATCCGGAGAGACCGCATTCTTGAGCGACTTGCCCATCTTGCCGTACTCCTGATTGACCTCTTCGCTCTGGTAGAAGAACTTTCCGTCCTTCTCCTCAACCTCCGCCGCCGGAACGTACACACCGCGCCTATCCGTGTAGGCATACGCCTGGATATAGCCCTGGTTGAAGAGCTTGCGGTACGGCTCGCGGGAGGAAACATACCCCAGATCGAACAGCACCTTATGCCAGAAACGGGAGTAGAGCAGGTGCAACACCGCGTGCTCGACACCACCGACGTAGAGATCGACGCCACCACAATCCGCCTCGTCTTGCGGGCCCGTCCAGTAACGCTCGTTCTCCAAATCGACGAACCGATCATCATTAGTAGGATCGATATAGCGGAGCTGGTACCAGGAGGAACCTGCCCACTGCGGCATGACGTTCGTATCGCGACGGTAATGCTTCGGGCCATCGCCCAGGTCAAGGGTCACATTGACCCAATCCGTTGCCTTCGCCAGCGGTGGGTGCGGCTCCGAATCACGATCATTCGGATCAGCGGTAACAGGCTTGTAATCCTCCACATCCGGCAGCTCCACCGGGAGCATCTCCTCCGGCAGGGCGTGGGCATGACCCTCATCGTCATACACGATGGGGAACGGCTCACCCCAGTAACGCTGCCGGGCAAACAGCCAATCGCGCAGCTTGTACTGCTTCTTTGCGCGACCCGTACCATCCTTCTCGAGCCTCTCGATAGCGGCGGCGATGCCGTCCTCTTTATTCATGCCATCAAGGAACTGGGAATTAACATGCTCACCGTCACCGGTGAACGCCTCCTCGGCAATGTTGCCGCCCTTCAGCACCTCCACAATCGGCAGGCCAAAGACCATAGCAAACTCATAATCACGCGTATCGTGAGCAGGCACAGCCATAATCGCACCCGTGCCGTAACCCATAAGGACATAATCGGAAATAAAAACCGGAACGTCCTTCTTGCTCAGCGGGTTGGTAGCGGTAACGCCCAGGTAAACACCCGTCTTCTCCTTGTTCTCCTGACGCTCCAGATCAGACTTGGCGGCGATCTCCTCTCGGTACGTGGCCACCGCTTCCTTCGGTGTGTGCGCACCGAAAGTCCAGCGCTCATCCGTCCCCTCCGCATACGGATGGTCGTCGACAAGCTTATCGACGAGCGGATGCTCGGGGGAGAGGACCATATACGTCGCACCGAACAACGTGTCCGGGCGGGTAGTGTAGACCGAGACCTTCTCCTCCGCTTTGTCGGTGCTGATGGTGAAATCGACCTCAGCGCCCGTGGACCGACCAATCCAGTTGCGCTGCATGGACTTGACCTTTTCCGGCCAGTCCAGCAGATCCAAGTCGTCGATAAGCCTGTCACCGTAGGCCGTGATGCGCATCATCCACTGGGAGAGCTCCTTGCGGAAGACCGGGAAATTACCGCGCTCCGAGCGGCCCTCGGCCGTGACCTCCTCGTTCGCGAGCACCGTACCCAGACCCGGACACCAATTGACCAGCGACTTCGTGCGGTAGACCAGGCGCTTATCATCGATGATGTCCTCGATCTCCTGCGCGGAATGCGTGCCCTCCGCGGTCAGCTGCTCGCGGAGCTCGCTCACTGGCTTCGCCTTCTGCTCAGCCTCATCGAAATACGAATTATAAATAGTCAGGAAAATCCACTGCGTCCAGCGGTAATAATCCTTATCAATAGTGCGAATGGCGCGACGCTTATCATGGCCCAAGCCGAGAAGCCCCAGCTGACGCTCCATATTATGGATGTTCTTCTCCGTTGTCTCCCGCGGATGCGTCCCCGTCTGAATCGCATACTGCTCCGCCGGCAAGCCAAACGCGTCATACCCCAACGTATGCAACACGTTAAAACCATTGTGCCTGCTATAACGCGCAAACACGTCGGTAGAAATATAGCCGAGCGGGTGCCCGACATGCAGGCCCGCACCCGAGGGGTACGGGAACATGTCTTGCACAAACCGCTTCGGCTTGCTTAGTTGTTCATGATTTGGCTCTGCGAGATCACCTACCGGGTTCGGCGCGGCGAACACATTATTATCCGCCCAGTACCCCTGCCACTTCTGTTCAATCTTCCGCGCAAGATCTGCGCCGTACCGGTATGTGAAAGAGTCATTCGTCATGCTCCATGAGTGTAGTAGATGGAGCGCGAATATATTACTTACCCTCGTACAGGGCGGCCGTCCCCTCCGACTGGTAATCCAGGGGAGAGGTCTCCTCCTGGCGTGCCGTGCGCTGAATATCGCCCTTGGCAAACTTGTTGACCACCAAGGCGATCGCGCCATCACCGGTGACGTTGCAGGCAGTGCCAAAGGAGTCAATCGCAATGTAGGCGGCAATCATCAGTGCCACCTGGTCATCATTGAATCCCAGCATGGACTGCAACAGGCCCACAGCAGCCATAATCGCGCCGCCGGGGACGCCAGGAGCAGCAATCATGAAGATGCCCAGCATGAGGATGAAGCCGATGGCCAGACCCGGGGACATATCCATGCCATCCATGTACACAATGGCAAAGGAGCACAGTGCAATCTTTTGAATGGAACCGGACAGGTGGATCGTCGCACACAGCGGAATAACAAAGCCAGCAACCGCATCCGTCACACCATTCTTCTTCGCAGCCGCGTACGTAATCGGAATCGTCGCAGCAGACGAGGAGGTGCCCAGCGCCGTGGCATAGGCGGGCAGCATGTTCTTCAGCGCGATGAACGGGTTCTTCCCGGCAATGCCACCCGCGATGAGGTACTGGGCAATGAGGATTACCCACGTCATAATAACGGCGAGCAGCAGCACCTTGCCAAAGGCGGTAAGGGTGTTGAGGAGGTTACCGTTCATGCCCAGGGACAAAAACATGCCGAAGATGTAGATCGGCAGCAGCGGAATGATGAAACCGCTGATCACGTGCATGATGACGCGCTGCAGGTCCTGGCAGCCACGGTACAGCGTGTCGGATTTCACGGCCGTCATTGCCACGCCGACGGTGAACGCGAGCAGCAGCGCCGTCATGACATCCATGGGCGCGGGCATCTCGATCTCGAAGAACGGCTGGAGCGCGCCCTCGTCGATGTCGTCCACCTTGACCGTGGAATTGCCGGCGAGCAGCCAATCGTAGAGGCTGAGGGAGATGCCGTAGGCGATGAAGCCGGAGATGATCGTCGAAATGTAGGCAATCGCCGTCGTGATACCCAGCCACTTACCGGCGCCACGGCCCAGCGACGCGATCGCGGGGGCAATGAGCGCAAAAATCAGGACTGGAATGAAGAAGCCGAGGAAGTTTCCGAACAGTCCGTTGAATGTAACAAAAATACGGGCGATGGTCTCTCCCCATCCAGACCCGTGAAAAACTATCGACGCAACTATACCGAGGATAATGGCGACAATGATGCGGAACAGGAGGCTTCCGCTTAACTTCTTAAAATCCATACAAGGATTATATTTGACGGTGAATACTATGCAAATACGTCCTTTGGTCGGTGTTGGGGTTACCACACCACCGCAACGCGGTAGGGTAAAAGGCATGATTCTCACTGTTCTCTGCGCCATTTTCGCCCTTCTCCTGGCCGTTGCCGGCATCCTCGGCTGGACGCGCCATTTCCCCGGCAATTCATTCGTCGGCATCACCACCGCAGGGACCCGCAAATCAAAGGAGGCTTGGGATCGCGCGCACTTCGCCGCCGGGCCATTCTGGCTGATCGGAGCCCTGGCATTCCTCTTCGCCACGCTCTTCTCCTACCGCGGTTCGTGGATTTTGGCAATCATCGGCGCTCTCATCGGGCTCGTTTTCCTCGCTCTCGGCGTCGGCAGTGGGGCGCGGTTCTCTGCGCTTTACGACGACCCCTCGGAACCGTCCCAGGATCCGCCACCCTCTGGTTCTCCTGTAGGGGCTCCTGCGGAGACACCTGCGGAGACGCCTGCGGAGGCTCACACCCCTGTCCAGGTCGATCTTGATGCCGTGCGGCGTGCTGCAGAGTCTCAGCAGACTGCACGCCCCAACGACCACTAATAGAAGATATGTTCGATTAACTACCCCTAATAGGGTGTAGTCCCTCCCCTTAGCAGGTGGGAGCTGCTAAAGTATCTGGCATGTATTCAGCTCAACTCAACCGTTCCTGGTGGTGGCTCGCGATATAACGCGCGGGCCAATCGTTGTGCTTTGTACCCCGCGTTGAACTGAGATTCCGCGGGAGTTTTTTTACCCTCTTTTCCGCGGAAGGTTCTCACCAGACGCACCACCCGGAAAAGGAAATCAATGAATCTTACAGAAATCTCGCGGCCAGTCCGCTACCACGAAGACGCCTCGGCCGTGTTTCATGCGCTCGGTGGTACCTCCGTGGAATCCACCGTTTTATTAGAGTCAGCCGACATTCAGTCCAAGGACGGCCTACAGTCCGTGGCCGTACTGGAGTCTTCCATCCGTTTCACGTGCAACGGCTTTACCGTTCGCGCCGAACCGCTGAGCGCCCGCGGAGAGGCTATTATTTCTTCACTCCACGAGTCAGGCGTTCCGTTCACCTATTCGCGCGCTACCGCCACCGAGGAGACGGCTCGTCTGAAGGAACCCAACACCATGGACGTTCTCCGCGCCGCCCTTGGGGTAGGGGAGAGGGGCTCACACCTGCCGTATCTGGCCGGTGGCATTGCCTTCGATTACCTGGAGACCTTCGAACAGCTGCCTGCGGTTGCAGAATCGACCAATCGCTTCCCGGATTACCAGTTTCTCCTCGCCGAGGTCCTCCTCGTCGTCGACCACACCTCGCAGACCGCCACTCTGTACGGCTACGACGAGGACGTGCTCGACCGCTACGCCACCCAGATCGCCGCCGATCTTCCCGATGTTCCCTCAGCTCACGCGCTTCACGGTACAGTTGTGGCTACCGCAACTCCTAACGACGAGTTATTCCGGGTAGATGTCGAGCGCCTGAAGGGCAACATCTACAACGGCGATGTCTACCAGGTGGTTCCGGCCCGAACTTTCTCCATCGACTGCTCCCATGCCTTCGTTGCTTATCGACGCCTCCGGGAAGCCAATCCTTCCCCGTACATGTTCTACATCCGCGGTGTTGACTCCCACGGTGCCCCCTACGAGCTTTTCGGTGCCTCACCGGAATCTAACCTCAAGTACGAGGCCTCCACTCGCTTCCTGCAACTGTGTCCCATTGCCGGCACTCGTCCCCGAGGTGCAACGGAGGAACTCGATATCCGCGCTGAGCTCGAACTCCGCACAGATGCGAAGGAACTCGCAGAACACACGATGCTCGTCGATCTCGCCCGTAACGATGTCGCACGTGTTGCCTCTCCCAACACTCGCACCGTCGACGATCTCATGCACATTGACCGCTACTCCCGCGTCATGCACCTTGTTTCCCGCGTGACCGCCACCCTCGCGCCCTCCTTCGATGCCTTTGATGCCTACCGCGCCTGCATGAACATGGGGACACTCACCGGCGCCCCCAAACTGCGCGCTAACGAGCTGCTCCGGTCGGTAGAGAAGGCTCGACGGGGTTCCTACGGAGGTTCCGTCGGCTATTTCGATGCCGCCGGGAACATGGATAACTGCATCGTTATTCGTTCGGCTTTTGTACAAGACGGTGTAGCCCACGTCCAGGCCGGTGCGGGAATCGTCCGTGACTCGGATCCACAGTCCGAGGCAAACGAAACCTATCACAAGTCACTCGCCACCCTCAGCGCTATTGCTGAAGCACAGGGTGCTGAACTTACGGTGGTGCGCTAATGAATATTGTCCTTGTCGATAACCACGACTCCTTCGTCTACAACCTCGTCGACACTCTCGTCGGCCTCGGGCACACGTGCCAGGTCTTCCGCAATGATGTTCCAGCCTCTGATGTTCTCAACGCCGGCGGGGAAGTCATCGTCCTCAGCCCCGGTCCCGGTCACCCGCGCGATGCAGGATGCCTCATGAATGTCATCTCCGGCGCTTACGGACGTGTTCCGATCCTCGGCGTATGCCTCGGCTTCCAGGCCCTACTTCTCCACGAGGGAATCAGCGTCCGACCCTGCGGACCTGTTCACGGCAAGACCGACGGGATGCTCGTTTCACGTGAAACTTCAGGCATCTTTGACGGGCTCACCGATCCCGATGGTCTCGTTCCGGTGGCACGCTACCACTCACTCGGAATTCCCGTCGAGGAACTCCCGGAAAAGATTCACAGCTTGGCTTCCTGCGATTCGGAACTCGGCCCCGTTGCGATGGCCGCGAGCTTCCCCACCGGGGGAAAACAAGCCTTCGGTGTGCAATTTCACCCCGAGAGCATTCTCACACCCCAAGGCCCCGTCATCCTAAACCGTATCCTGGCCCTACTGACTCACGAAAAGGAGGTCTAGATGCCCACCGTCCTCGACAAAATTGTTGCTAATCGACGCACCCATCTCGCCGGAATCCGCGAAAGGATAGGGGAGTACCCGGATCTGAAAGCCTCCACGCGTTCCCTCTACGACTCCCTCGGCGCGCCCGAGCCAAGCGTGATCATGGAGTGCAAGTCGGCATCTCCGTCCCTCGGCTCGATACGCCCCGATTATCACCCGGACCGGCTCGCGACCGCCTACTCACGGTATGCCGCTGGCATTTCCGTTCTCTGCGAACCCGACTTCTTCAACGGCGATTACGACCACCTCGCTACAGTTCAACGGTCGACCCATCTTCCCGTCCTTTGTAAGGACTTCATCGTCGACAAGGTTCAAATTCAAGCGGCACGCTACTTTGGTGCGGATGCTATTCTCCTCATGCTCTCGGTACTGACCGACGAGGAGTACACGGAACTGTCCAACTTCGCCCATTCCCTTAATCTAGATATCCTCACCGAAGTCATTTCCCAGGACGAGATGGAAAGGGCAACGCGATTGGGGGCAAAAATCATTGGCATTAACAATCGCAATCTCAACGATCTCTCTGTCGATATCAGCAGGACAGAAGAGCTAGCAAAATTCGCGCCAGAGGGCGTACGCCTCATCTCCGAGTCTGGCATCCGCACGAAGAGGGACATTGCCAGACTCGGCTCACTGGTCGATGGCTTCCTCATTGGCACCAACCTCGTACGGGAGGGCGACGTCGATACAAACGCTCGCATGCTCCTCTACGGCGAGAACAAGGTGTGCGGACTTCGTTCCGGCCACGCAGCCCAAGTAGCAAGAGCAGCCGGTGCCGTCTATGGAGGACTTGTCTTTGAGGAATCCTCACCGCGTCGCGTTTCACGTGAAACTGCAGCTGCTATCATCACCGCCGAACCTGGACTGCGCTTCGTAGGCGTCTCCCGTCGAACAACCGGGTGGGACGAACTTGCAGACCTCGGCCTCCAAGCAGTCCAAATCCACGCACCGCTGCAAAAGTCAATCGCGGAGGAGCGCACCCTCATCAGCTCTGTCCGCGAAGCCCTCGGCCCGGATACGCAGATCTGGCGCGCCATCTCCATGAGCAAGCCGAACGCAACAGAACTGGCGACGGAACTCTCCAAGGACGACAACCTCACCCTGCTCCTCGATAACGGAGCGGGCGGAACGGGGAAGCCCTTCGACTGGGAATCTATACCAGACGATCTTCTTCACAAATCCTTCCTGGCGGGAGGACTCGGCCCCGACAACGTCCACCACGCCCTCACGCTCGGCGCCCGTGGCTTAGACTTTAACTCCCGCGTGGAGAATCCACTCGGAGATAAAGATGCACATACCCTATACTCCACGTTTAACACCATTAGGAGGTACACCAATGACAACTAGAGAAACAATCCTTCCCGCATACTTCGGCGAGTACGGCGGACAATTCGTCCCTGAGACTCTTCTTCCCGCCCTGGATCAGCTGGAGAAGGCCTTTGTCGACGCAATGGACGACCCCGACTTCCTTGACGAGCTCAACCATCTTCTCAAGGATTACCTCGGCCGACCCACCCCAATTACCGAGTGCCGTAACCTCCCCGTAGAGGGGGAGGGGAAGGGCTACGCACGCATCTTCCTTAAGCGGGAAGACCTCGTTCACGGTGGTGCCCACAAGACCAACCAGGTGATGGGTCAGGTGCTCCTCGCCAAGCGGATGGGCAAGACCCGCATTATCGCCGAAACGGGTGCCGGCCAGCACGGCACAGCTACAGCCCTCGCCTGCGCCCTCATGGGTCTCGAATGCGTCATCTATATGGGCAAGGTCGATGTAGAGCGTCAGCAGCCAAACGTCTACCGCATGGAGCTCATGGGCGCCAAGGTTGTTCCCGTCGATACGGGTTCCGGCACCCTGAAAGACGCCGTGAACGAAGCACTTCGCGATTGGACCGCCACCTACGCCACCTCCCACTACCTCTTGGGTACCGCCGCAGGACCGCACCCGTTCCCAACAATCGTGCGTGAATTCCACCGCGTCATTTCCCGTGAGGCTAAGGCACAGATGAAGGAAAAGACTGGGAAGCTTCCGGATGTCGTCGTCGCCTGCGTCGGCGGTGGCTCCAATGCCATCGGTATGTTCGCAGACTTCATCGACGAGGAAGGTGTCGAACTCGTCGGCACGGAACCTGCCGGTAAGGGCCTCGATTCCGGGCAGCATGGTGCCGCCATCCACGAGGGGAAAACGGGCGTTCTCCATGGGGCCAAGACCTACCTCATGCGTACCGACGACGGTCAGGTAGAGGAGTCCTACTCCATCTCCGCCGGTCTGGATTACCCGGCCGTCGGCCCACAGCACGCCTACCTTAATGATTCCGGTCGAGCCACCTACGTCGGTATCACCGATGAGGACGCACTCAAGGCCTTCCAGATCCTTTCCCTTAAGGAAGGCATCATTCCCGCTCTCGAATCCTCCCACGCCTTCGCCTACGCGCTCAAGCGCGCTAAGGAAGCTGAGGAAAAGAGGGAGCACATCACGATTCTCGTTTCCCTTTCTGGTCGTGGCGATAAGGATGTCGACTACATCCGCCACACGCTGCAGGAACACCCCGAGTTCAAGTTGGAGGCATAACCCATGAAACGCTACGAACAGCTCTTTTCCACGCTTGCTGAGAAGAAGGAGGGTGCCTTCATTCCATTCGTCATGCTTGGCGATCCGAATGTGGAAACCTCCGAAAAGATCATTGAGACGCTCATCGAGGCCGGGGCTGATGGTCTCGAGCTCGGCGTTCCCTTCTCCGATCCGATTGCCGATGGCCCCACGATCCAGGCAGCTCACGTCCGCGCCCTCGACGCGAAGGTCTCCGTCTCCGATGCTTTCGGCATCATCAAGCGCGTCCGCGAGCGCCACCCCGAACTCCCTATCGGCCTGCTCATCTACTCCAACGTCGCTGTTGTTCGCGGTCTGGACCGCTTCTACTCAGAGGTTCACGAGTCCGGTGCTGACTCTGTTTTGCTTCCCGACGTCCCGGTGCGCGAGTCCGCTCCGTTCACCGCCGCCGCGAAGGACGCAGGAGTCGACCCCATCTACATCGCGCCCCCGCACGCCAACGAGGACACCCTCGAGGGAGTTGCGCACAGCTCCGAGGGCTACATCTACGCCATCTCTCGCGATGGTGTCACGGGAACCGAGCGAACCTCTGAGACCACCGGGCTCCACGATGTGGTTTCGAATTTGCAGCGCTTCGGTGGAGCACCGGTTGTCCTCGGATTCGGCATTTCCACGCCGCAGCACGTCGCCGATGCCATCGCTGCCGGCGCTTCCGGTGCGATTTCCGGTTCCGCAATCACCAAGATCATTGAGCGCCACATCGAAGGTTTCCACCCGGATCCACGAACGGTCACTGACGAGGCAGCGATGCTCGCCGAGTTGAAGGAGTTCACCTCTCAGATGAAGGAGGCTACAAAGTAACCTCAAACTTACCGTCACAGTGACGTAATTAGGTGATACTAGGACACCACCCACCACCACTCAAAATTAGCGGAAATGAAGCCCTCGCCCGAGTGTCCACAGCCTCCGCACAACCCATCAGCCCCAAAACCAAAACCCAGGGCAGGGGAGCGCACGGCGACTCCAGGCGAGGGCTTCACCGCACCCGCACCCACCAAAGTTTCACAATAAGCTCCCCGCCACCCCACCTAACCGTGTACCGTACGCCCGTTCGAATAAACAACTACCCAATAAACACAACCTCCGAAATAGCCTGATCCGAATTCTCGTTCGAATCAGGCCAACACCGCCAGCAAATTAGCTACAGCCTATACTGAGGGCATGAGTGAAAATGGAGCACGGGTTTGTTCCCGACGTTTATTCTTAGTGGGCACAGCGACCACCTTCGCCGGCGCCCTCCTTGCTGCCTGCGGTAGCAAGTCCGCCAATGCTAACGCCAACGACGTGCCCGTCGGTTCTGCGGTCATCGTCGATGGTTTCATCATCGCGCAGCCGGAGGCGGGCAAATATGTCGCCTACTCGGCCGTCTGCCCCCATCAGCAGAACCCCATCACCAAGGTGGAGGGCGATCGCGTGAAGTGCACGAAGCACGGTTCGGAGTTCTCCATCATCGACGGTTCGGTGTTGAACAGCCCCGCGCAGAAACCCCTGACCACGGCGCAGATCTCGCAGGAGGGCGACACTCTCACCGCCACCCCGTAAACTTTAGGGCATGTTAAAGCGCCTAAACATAGATATTCTCATTGTCCTAATCATCATCGCGGTGGTTATCGCGATCTTCTTCCCCGCCCGCGGGGAAGTCGCATCGGCGTTCAAGCTGGCATCCTCGCTGGCCATCGCTTTGCTTTTCTATCTCTATGGCGCTCGCTTGTCGACGTCCGAAGCTCTCGCTGGTCTCAAACACTGGCGCTTACATCTCCTCATCCTTGCATTCACCTTTGTGGTGTTTCCGCTTATCGGTATCGCACTCACTCCGCTAACGAGGTTCATCCCGCACGGGATCTACATGGGTATCCTCTATCTCACTCTGGTCCCATCGACCGTGCAGTCCTCGGTTGCATTCACCTCGATTGCTAAGGGCAATGTCGCCGGTGCCATCGTGTCGGCATCGGCATCAAATCTCGTCGGTGTTTTCGCCACGCCACTCTTGGTGATGGCGCTCATGGAGCAGTCGGGGGAGTTTCATATCGAGGCCTCGGTGTTCACGGATATTGCTATTCAGCTGCTGTTACCGTTCGTCTTGGGGCAACTCACACGCCGCTGGGTGCACACCTTCGCCGAAAAGGGCGCGACGAAGGTGGTGGACCGTGGTTCCATCGCGCTAGTTGTCTACGTGGCGTTTTCGGAGGGCATGGTCGAGGGCATCTGGTCTTCGGTGGCTGTCAGCCACGTTTTGTTTCTCGTGGTGCTCTCCATCGTCCTCGTGGCCTTCATGCTGTGGCTGACTCGTTTTGTGGCCCTGAAGTTGGGCTTCAATGAGGAAGACACGATCGCCATCGAGTTCTGTGGCACAAAGAAGTCTCTTGCCACGGGCTTGCCGATGGCAGCGGTGATCTTCGCTGGCCAGCCGACGGCGCTCCTCATCTTGCCACTGATGATCTTCCACCAGGTGCAGCTCATGATGTGCTCGTGGCTTGCTTCCAGGTACGCTAAGAGGCGTGCCTAAGCATTACATCAAGATTGAGCTAAAGGATAAGGACGTTATTGCCCCGGTGAGTATCGCCGAGCTGGAGGAGGTGTCGCGGGAGCAGTGCAAGGTTGTCCGTCTCATCGAGAAGATGGGGGATGCCTACCCGGGTCGTATCGATCACGGCGTGGTTCACGGGAACCCGGCGATGCCCCTCGATACCGTGCCACACCCGGACACCTATGGTGATTTCCCGGATGTGGAGGCCACCCGCCTCACCGCCGAGGAGTTTGAGGCCGAGTGGCTAAACGCCAAAAAATAACAGCCCACATAGAAATGACCACGCTGCGGGACATTTGCCATATAGCGAGCTAAAACACCACATTCACCAAGATCATGTAAAACAGGGTGCCACCGAGAATGGACAGCCCCGCCAAGCGTTTCCACCAGTGAATCCCGATGGTAAAGGCGAGGGCGAGAGTAGCGACGATGAGTCCACCGGGGGCGCTGCGCTGCCCCAGGTAGGTGTAGACGACGAGGATGACCATGACACCGAGCGGCATGGTGATGCCGAGGTATTCGATGATGGAGGAGTCGCGTAGCCGCTTGGTGGCGGCAAATGGGATCCACCTCAAAAACACGGTGATGATGCCGATGGGGATGAGGACGGCCCAGACATCGCTCACCGTTACACCGTTAGGAAGCATTGAGTAACCTCCAGCGAACGAGGAGGATGATGAAATAGGCGGTGAGTGCCGCTACCAGCAGGTTTCCGGGGAAAAGTGCAAAGCTGACAAACGCACACACGAGGGCCACGCAGACGAGGAACCGCGACCGGGACGCCTCGAAGGATTCGAAGGCGAGCACCACAAAGAGGGCGACGAGCGCAAATTCCATGCCCTGGAGGCCGTCGGGAAGCGCCTGCCCGAGCACGGCACCGAGAATCCCGGGGATGACCCACATGGCCTGACACCACGCGGCGATGGCCACGATGACGGGCCCCGAGGTGACGCGTTTGGCGGAGACCACGGCGTACGTCTCGTCGGTAAGCGCGTAGGTGACATAGAGACGGGCGAGGAAAGAGCGGATCTTGTGGCGGGGGAAGGTGATGCCGTAGAAGATGTGGCGGAAGTTAATCATGCCGCCGGTGAACATGGCAGTTAGTGGCCCCATCCCGCTGGTGACCATGCTGATGGCAAGGTATTCCACACTGCCCGCATAGATGACAAACGAGAAGATGGGCGCCCACCACCAGGCGAATCCGGATTGGACGATGAGCACGCCGAAGGCAAGCCCGAGGGGGATAAGCCCGAGCCCCACGGGCCACATGAGTCGCAGCCCCTCAACGGCAGCACCGCCAAACCGACCAGAACCCCCAGAACCGCCAGAGCCACCCGACAAACCTGACCCAGACATCAGTTCTCCCCGTACGGCGTGAACGTGGACCACAGCGGCGCGGTCCCCGGCAGCGCCCGCATGCATTCACGCCAGACATCGGTGGTGCGCGGCGCGAAGATGAGGTCGGGGCGCGCATCCATGAGCCGGAAGTGCCCCTTGGCGATTCCCTCCTTAAGCGTAGAGAAGGGGACGGAGTTGATGCCCATAAAGAACCGGGCTTGCCCGATCGTCCCCATGAGGGAGGCTGGGTCGCCGGAGAGCTGCAGAACGCCAACGCTGGGGCAGCGTTCGAGCGGGTCGGTGAGCGAGGACCCGGTAGCCAGCGCGATGACGGCTTTCCTGTTGCTCATGCCGCCGTGGAAGAAGGCGTGTGGCTTACCTGCTAACGGCGCCCACGCGTCAATCATTCCTTGCAGCGGGATGTCTGTCATGCGCCCGAGGACGACGGTGTATGCCACTTGCTCGTCGCTGTTGAAGTCACAGTGGAAGATGAGTTGCACGGAGCGCTGGAGGAACCCGTATTCGTTGCCGGGGGCGGCGATGATGAACCGTCCTGGCGCGATGTCGAGCGATGGTGCCTCATCCTCAAATTGTCCGTTGTTCATTGTTGTTCCTTCCACCAGTTTTTCAGTTCGGCAACGGCCGTGTCGTGGTCGAGGGGCCCGCGGTCGAGCCGCAGCTCCTTGAGGAACGACCAGGCCTTGCCCACCTCAGGCCCGGGCGTGAGCCCGAGGATGTCCATGATCTCGTTGCCGTCGAGGTCGGGGCGGACCCGCGCGAGGTCTTCCTTCTCCGCGAGCTCTTCGATGCGTTGTTCTAGGTTATCGTAGGCGCGGGAGATCCACCTGGCTTTTTTCTTATTTCTGGTGGTGGTGTCGGCGCGGACGAGTTTGTGCAGCTGCGGCAGCAGTGACCCGGCATCGGTGACGTAGCGTCGCACGGCGGAGTCGGTCCATTCGCCTTCGGGGAATCCATAAAAGCGCATGTGTAGGTAGATCAGTTGCGAAATATCTTTAATGTCCTGCTTGGAATACTTCAATGCGCGTAGTCGTTTCCGCGCTATCTTCGCACCCACAACATCGTGTTGATGGAACGTCACCTGTCCGTTGTCGAGCACCCGCTTAGTCCGCGGCTTGCCAATGTCGTGGAGGAGCGCCGCCCACCGCAGCACGAGGTCGGGTCCGTCTTCCTCCTGATCCATGGCCTGTTTCAGCACGGTAAGCGAGTGTTGGTACACGTCTTTGTGCTGGTTATGTTCGTCGCCGAGAGCCTTCAGCGCGCTAATCTCGGGGAAAATATGGTCCATGAGCCCGGTCTCCACGAGCAGGTCGATGCCGCGCCACGGGGCGGCCCCGCACAGCAGTTTATCGAGCTCAACCTGGATGCGTTCGCGGGTGATCCGGTTGATCTCGCTCGCCATGGTGGTCATCGCTTCCACGACTCGCTTTTCGACGCCGAACTCAAGCTGGGATGCAAACCGTGCGGCCCGCAGCATCCGAAGGGGGTCATCCCCAAAGGAAACCTCGGGCTCTGCTGGCGTATCGATCATCCGGTTCTGCAAGGCCGTCAGCCCCCCAAGCGGATCGCAGAATTCGTGTTCACCGGATGGCAGTAATTTAATAGCCATGGCGTTAATGGTGAAGTCCCGCCGCACCAAATCGCCCTCCAAAGTCGAGCCGAACGCGACGACGGGGTTGCGTGATTCGCCGTCGTACGTGTCGGCGCGGAAGGTGGTGATTTCCACTTGTTGGCCGCCTTTAGCTGCGGAGATGGTGCCGTATTCGATGCCTGTGTCCCATACAGTGTCGGCCCACGCGTCGAGGATGTCGTGGGTGGCGGCGGGTAGGGCAGAGGTGGTGAAGTCGAGGTCGCCGGCGAGCCTGCCCAGGAAGCTGTCGCGGACGGATCCGCCGACGAGGTAGAGCTCCTCGCCGCGGCGGGAAAATTCACCGGCGAGTGAGGTGAGTATTTCTTTGTACGGTTCCAGCTCAATCACTTCGCTAATGTTACCGGAGGTGGGTAACATCAAGTCCATGACCGAGAACGAGCCCCGTCGGAGGCGCCGTCGTCGGCGTCCTCGTAAGGGCCGAGCGGGCGCTTCGCGCAGTACGCACCAGAAGCATAATTCGCGTTCCTATGGCGGTAAAAAGCATGCTCAGCGCCGTCGTGGACCGTCTCCGCGCGGGCCGGTGTCGGTGGAGACGTCTGCTGGCGGCTTGGTGATTTCTGGTCTTCCGGAGGCTGTCGACGAACAAGGTAACGTTGATTTGAACACCGTCTATGTCGCCCTTATTGGTCGTCTAGATCGTCGCGGTCGCCTCCTCTGGTCGATGCCGAAGGGCCACGTTGAGCCTGGTGAGGACCATCGTCACACGGCGGAGCGCGAGGTCTGGGAGGAGACGGGCATCGTCGGTGAGGTCTTTTCTGATCTAGGAACGATTGATTATTGGTTCATCTCTGAGGGTCGTCGCGTCCACAAGACGGTGCACCACCATCTCCTCCGCTACGTCGATGGCGAGTTGAACGACGAGGATCCCGAGGTCACCGAGGTCGCCTGGGTCCCCGCCGCCCACCTCGTCGAGCGCCTCGCCTACTCCGACGAGCGCAAACTTGCACGCATTGCGCACGATACGCTGCCCGCTCTCGCCCGCGCCGAGCACCAGGCGGGGAGGGTCACCCCACGGTGAGACGCGCCCTCGCAACCGCCCTCTGCGCCGCATTTCTCTGCTTTCCGGTGCCCCTCTCAGGAAGCTTGTCGACGCCCGCCCGCGCCGTTCTCCCCGCCCCCGTAGCGCCCTCCCGCGAGGTCGTCTCCGAGCAGTGGGTGAACCCGATGCTCCGCGTCGGCGACACCGGCGCCGTCACCCTCACGCAGCTAACCACGGATAACGGCATCATCCAGGGCACCCTCAAAGCCCAAGCCGACACAGCCCAATTCTTCACCGCACCCCCCGTCAGCGACATCGCCACCGCGTCAAACCTGTTGGGGCTGAACCCCGAGGCCTACCCCCTTCCCGGCCCCTCCTTCCACCCGGGCACCTTCCGCTTCACCTACGAGGAGCTGGGGCTTATCACCCCTGGCCTGCACGCCGTCCTCCTCCGGGCGGGGGAGGAGACCACCCGCTTCCTCGTAAACGTGCCCGCCGACAACACCGACAACGCCGACAACACCGGAGAAACAAACAACACCACCCTCCTGTGGCCCCTGGCCGCCGACATCCCCCTCGTCCCCGGCGAAACCGGCACCGCCCCCGAGCGCCCGGAGCTCCTGCTCGCCAACGAGGACTTCACCGCCGAGCTCGAGGAGGGCGGCCGCCTCGACCAGCTTGTCGATCTCTTCCCCGGCGGCCACACGTGCCTCGCCATCGACCCCCAGCTTGTCGATACCGTCTCCCGCATGACCGACGGCTACACCGTCTCCGCCACCCGCGTCTCCCCAGTGGAACCCACCGTCCGCCTCCGCGAGCGCTGGACCGCGGAAAATACGGTCACCTCCACCCCCGGTCGCGGCACCGACGCCGCCTCCCGCTTCCTCAGCAAGCTGGAGGCCGTCGCCCACAACTCCTGCGTCGTGCCGCTGCCGTGGGCCGGCACCGACCTCACCGCCGCCCTCAAGGCCGGTGTCCTTGCCGAGGCCCTCAACTCCCAGGTGCTGGAGGAGACCCTCCACACCCCGGTGGCGAAAAACCTCATCGTTCCGTCCTCGGGCTATGTCACCCCGGACGTTGCCGCCGCCCTCGCACCCGGCACCGCCGCCATCACCGGCGACGCTCTATCTGCTCAACTGGCGACGATCGGGGAGCACCCCCTCACCGTCGGCTACACGGATCCGTTGACCCGCTTCAACTACCGCATCGATTCGCCCGCCGCCCGGCGCGCCTCGGCCACCGCCGCCATCAGCTTCGCCCGCCAGACCCCGAGCCCAACCGAAGACACAAGCCAGGTCATCATCCCCCCGCGCCTGTGGTCCGCCGAGGACGCCGAGGCCATCAGGGAGGCCGCGGGCCCGAGCGACCAGCTCAAAGTACCGCCGTATTCCCCCTTCCAGCCGGCGCTGGATCCGACGGCGTTGACGGACGTGGAGGTGACCAACGCCGCGCAGCAGCGTCGCTACGTGGAGGATCTCAACGGCCTCATGGTCCGCGACCCGAATATTGCGCTCACCCCGCAGGGCTTCACCGCCCCCGTCCGCTATTCCATTGCCGAGTCCCTGTCCTTATATAAGCGCCGCTCCATGGATCTCTATGAGCGCACGACGGAGGACACCCGCCGCAAGCTGGACAGCAACCGTGACCTCGTGCAGGCCTTGCGCGCCTCGGTGCGCCTCATGCCGCCAGGAAACGTCTACACCCGGACGTCGAATAGCTCCCCGGTGGTAATCGTGGCCCAAAACGGCTTGCCACTTCCCGTGGAAGCAACAATCCAGGCGGAATCCTCCGAGGCGGAGGTGACCCCACCCGGCACCCTCCGGATCCCCGCCCAGGGCTCGATCACGACGCAGGTGACGGCGAACCTCCCGCAGGACCAGGAGTCGGCGACGATGAAACTGTGGCTGGCCAACGATTCCGGCGCGCCGATCAGCGACCCGGTCACCCTCACCGTCCAGACGAAGGGTTCGAACTGGTGGGTGTGGCTCATCGCCGCGCTCCTCGTCGTCTTTTTCGTCGTCCGCCTGGCTCTCGGCCACCGTAAGCCACAGTAAGCACCCAGCAAGCACCCCGTGATCACCCAGCAAGCACCCCGTGATCACGCAGTGATCACCCCGTGATCACGCAGTGTTCACCCCACCAAAACACAGCAGCCACGCCCCAATTAATAGGACTTTCGCGTCTGTCCTTTTAGAATGGCTTTTGTGTCTGATAATCAAGGAGCAAGAAGGCGTATCGTTGCGCCGGCGCCGCCCGCGCCGGTGCCGTCGCTGACCGCCGATAGTGACCCAGACGTCGATCACCTCGCCGACGGCAGCGCGCCCCCCGACAAGGACGCGGGCCAGCAGGCGAGCGATGCGGATGTGGTGCGCTCGACGGGATCGATGGCCATTGCCACCCTCGTCTCCCGCATCACGGGTTTCCTCCGCAACCTCGCCATCACGGCGACTCTGGGTGCGGCCATCGCGTCGACGTTCAACGCCGCGAACGTCCTCCCGAACCTCATCACGGAAATCGTCCTCGGTGCGGTGCTCACGGCCCTCGTCGTCCCGGTCCTCGTCCGCGCGCAAAAAGAAGACGACGACGACGGCGAAGAATTTATCCGTCGCCTTGCCACCCTCACCTTCACTCTCCTGGCCACGGTCACGGTCCTCGCGACGGTCGGCGCCCCGGTCCTCACGTTCCTTTTGCTTGGCGACGGCAAGGCCAACACCGCCCAAGCCACCTCCTTTGCCTACCTCCTCCTCCCACAGATCTTCTTCTACGGCGTCTTCGCCCTGTTCATGGCGATTTGTAACACCCGCGGCGTGTTCAAACCGGGGGCCTGGGCCCCGGTTCTCAACAACGTGGTGTGTCTTGCCACTTTCGCCCTGTATTGGCTGATCCCCGGCGAGCTTGGCCCCCATGAGGTGGGCATTTTCAATCCGCGCATCGCGCTTCTGGGCATCGGCACGACCCTCGGCGTCGTCGTGCAGACGCTGGTCATGCTCCCGGCCCTGAAAAGGCTCAACATCAACCTGAAACCGCTGTGGGGTCTGGATGCGCGCCTGAAGCAGTTCGGCGGGATGGCCATGGCGATCGTCGTCTATGTGGCGATTTCCCAGATCGGCTACTTCGTGACGATCAACATCGCCGCCAACGCCGACGCCGCCGCCCCAAACATCTACATGCAGGCCTGGCTCCTCCTGCAAATGCCCTACGGCATCATTGGTGTCACCCTCCTCACGGCGATCATGCCGCGCCTGTCCCGCAATGCTGCCGACGGCGATGACACGGCTGTCGTCAAAGATCTGACGCTCGCTACCCGCCTCACCTTCATGGCCCTTATCCCCGTCGTCGTCTTTATGACGTTCTTCGGCCCCTACATGGGTCGCGGCCTCTTCGGCTACCTGAACATGGATCCGGAGTCCGCTAGCCTCATCGGCGTGACGCTGGCGGCCTCCGCCTTCACCCTCCTCCCGTACGCCGCTGTCCTCCTTCACCTGCGCGTCTTCTACGCCCGTGAGGAGGCCTGGACCCCGACGTGGATCATCGCGGGTATCACGATCACGAAAATCGCCCTCTCCCTCCTCGCTCCCCTCGTCGCCACCTCGACCCGCAACGTCGTCGTCCTCCTCGGCGCTGCGAACGGTTTCGGTTTCCTCGCCGGCGCGATTATCGGCACGGTGCTGCTGCGCCGTCAGCTCGGCCACCTGGGCAACAAAAAAATCCTCAAGGCGAGCGGCATCGCCCTCGTCGCCTCTCTGGTCGGGATCGCCGTCGCCTTCGGCATCGATTACCTTGTCCTCGATCTCGTCCCCGTCGGCGGTTCCTTCTGGTTCCTCATCCGCACGGGCATCTCGGGCGGCATCTTCCTGGCGGTCACCGGCATCATCATGTACAAGGCCGACCCGGTCTTCATCCGTCGCCTTACCCGCCGCGGCTCCGACACGGACATCGCCTCGACGATGGCCGTCCTCCCGCCGATGAGCGCCGGTGAGGTCCGCCGCCCGCGCCTTGTTCCCGGTGCCCCGATCCTCTCCGGTCGCTTCCGTCTCCTCCGGTCGCACGGTGGCTGGCCTGGGGTAACGCTGTGGATGGCCGAAGACACGGAAACCGGCACCCCTGTCTCCCTCACGTTCACGGATCGTCCGACCTCCGCGCCGGGCAAGGTCGTCGACTACCGCCACGGCTCCCTCATCATCAACCATTGGGTCGACGGAAAGTCCCTGGATAACGTCAAGTTGGATGCCGCCCAGGCCGCCCGCGCCGCCGCCGAGGTCGCCTCTCTCCAGGGCGTTCACTCGTCTGACCAGCTCCGCATCGGCACGGATGGCGCGGTCCACAACGCGTTCCCTGTGGCGGGCCTCACCTCGGATCCTCGCTCTCTCGTCCTGGATACCCTCTCCCGTTTGCTTGTCGACGCTTCCATCCCGCCGTGGCTCGACACCCTCCGCTCAGAACTCCAGGATCCTGCAGGTCGCCCGGTGGAAGACATCGCCCATGACCTGTCCGAGGGCTCGGAAACCTTCGCCATCACCAATGAGTTCGTCCCCGAACCCCCGCAGCATGTCGGCTTCGGTGCCCGCGATTATTCCACCGTCAGCAAGGTGATCATGGTCGGCGCCATCATCGGCATCCTCGTCCTCATCGCCGCCCTCACGATGTTCCTGGTCAGCGTCATGACCTAACCTGCGCACAACGTGTTTGGCGCGCGCGGCCTAGTCGGCGGGGGAGGGCTAGGCCACACTGGGGGTGTACACCACAACCACCAAACTACACATACGGGGAACACATCATGGGGGATTTTGATCTCATCACGCTCTATTTGTCTGGTGATTCGCGCGCCTTCACCCGGCTCGCGCAGCGCCATCTACCACAGTTGTTGCGCGCCGCGCGCCGCTTCGCCCACAACGAGGTCGACGCCTGGGACATCACCCAGGAAGCCCTCCTCAAGGCGAGCCAGTGCATCGCCACTTTCCGCCGCGAATCGTCTCTGTCCACGTGGCTCTACCGCCTCGTGGCCAACGCCGCCTACGACTTCTACCGCCCGCAGGCAGCCCGGGAGCTGCCGCTCCTGGACGAGGACACCCATAGCCACACCTTCGCCGCCACCTTGTCCTACCTCCACGTCGACCGCCACACCGGCTTCCTCTGGATTGCCGACGCCATCTCCCACCTTCCCGAAGACCAGCGCGAAGCCATCTTCATCACCGACATCCTCGGCTTCTCCGTCGACGAGGCCGCCTCCCAGCTCGGCTGCGCCCCCGGCACCGTAAAATCTCGCCGCCACCGCGCCCGCGCCCTGCTCAAAGACCTCCTCGCGCAACCCGCAGCCGCCTAGCGGCCTCGCGTCAGCGGGGCCCCTCGTATTCCGTATACCACTCGGATAGCTGCGGGTCCTCGGACTCGTAGCGCGTCTTCGCACCGGCACCGTGTTCGGGGTCGACCCCCTCGGCGCCGAAGATGAAGTCGTCACCGTGCTGCTCAATGCCGCGTCGCACGCCCTGGGCGATGGCACCGCGGGCATAGTGGCGGTGGATCGTGTACGGGTCATTGCGCAGGTCCACGGCCCAGCACCACATCACGCCGAGCAGGATAACAAGGAACATGTTCATGTTCGACAGGATCCGCAGCCCCTTCTTCACACCGGACACCGCGGACAGGATAAACACGCAGGTCAAAACGCTGACGCAACCAATGAGGAACTGGTTACCCGCCAGGGACAAGCCGGTAACAATCTCGGCGCCGGCCTGAATCTGCAGCGCGCCAATTCCCAGAGAAGTGGCGGTACCAAACAGTGTCACGAGCACGCCAAAAATGTCCACCACCCTGCCCAGGAAGTGGTGCGGCCCATCCGGAAAGACGGGTTCAAAAAGGGCAGAAATAAGCGGCAGCCGCCCGTGGCGGTAGCTTGCATAGGCGATGGCACCGCCAACAAGCGCGTAAATTCCCCAGGTAAACAGCGTCTGGTGGAGGAGAGCCTGTGACACCGCCGGTAACACATTCGCCGGGTCACCACTGGGCGCATCGGAGGCGGGCGGGGCGGAAATAAAGTGTTGCATCGGCTCCATCGGCCCGTAGAAACTGAGCCCGATGCCCAGCCCAGCAGCAAACAACATGGAGATCCACGAGGCGCGGGAGTAGTCGAGTTCCTCGCCATCTTCGCCGAGGGTGATATTCCCGGTCGGTGCCAGCGCGATGACAAACACCCATTTATTGGTGGGGTAGCTCACTCTGGTGCGTTCAACACCAATGCCCGGAATGAGGCCGGGGTGCGTCGTGCGCTTGCCGGAGCTCGCCTCGCCGACAAATCGCATGCCGCGCGCCACAGCCTGGTTAGGGTGCCTGTGAGGTGGTTGTTTCGGCTGGCGAGGTCCCTTCGTCTCCACAGCGTCGTCAGCGTCGTTGCCCCTTTCATGTTCAGTTATTCACAGGTTACTATCCCATAATAACGCCCTGCGCTGCGCTTTTCCGGTTTCTTCCGCCACTAAACCTTTCCCCCTGCCACACGCCAGCGCAATAAACCCACCCATTAGACTGTTGGAAGTTGTACAAGGTTGTACAAGACAGCCAACCGACAAAAGGAGTGCACCCAACCGTGGCCGACAACAATTTTTCGCTTAACATCCCGGGAATGAACGGCGTCAACCTCGTCTCCGCCAGCGACTCCCAGGGGGAGACGGTGCACGAGGATGTCCACAATGTCATCATTATCGGCTCGGGCCCCGCCGGCTACACGGCCGCGGTCTACACCGCCCGCGCGGAGCTGAAACCTCTCGTCTTCGAGGGCATCGAGGCCGGTGGCCTCCTCGCCACGACGACGGAGGTGGAAAACTTCCCCGGCTTCCCGCAGGGCATCGACGGCCCGGAGCTCATGGAACAGTTGCGTGACCAGGCAGAACGCTTCGGCGCCGACCTCCGCATGGAGTACGTTGACAGCGTCGAGCTCACCGCAAACCCCAAGCGCGTCCACGTCGGCAACGAGGTCTACCTGGCAAAAACCATCATCCTCGCCACGGGTGCCGCCCCCCGCTACCTCGGCATCGAGGGGGAGGAGCGCCTCAAGGGCCACGGCGTCTCCGCCTGCGCCACCTGCGACGGTTTCTTCTTCAAGGACAAGCAGATCGCCGTCGTCGGCGGTGGCGATTCGGCAATGGAGGAGGCCACCTTCCTCACCCGTTTCGGCAGCTCCGTGACGGTCATCCACCGCCGCGACGAGTTCCGCGCCTCGGCCATCATGCTGGAGCGCGCCCGCGCCAATGACAAGATCGAGTTCATCACGAATGCCCAGGTCACCGAGGTCCTTGGCGAGGACAAGGTCGAAGCCCTCAAACTCACTGTCAACGGCGAAGAGAAAACCATCCCCATGGACGCGGTGTTCCTCGCCATCGGCCACCAGCCCAATTCCGGTTTCCTTAACGGCCAGGTCGCAACCGACGCCAAGGGCTACATCACCGTCGACGAGCCCTCCACGAAGACCTCCATCGAGGGCGTCTTCGCCGCCGGCGACCTCGTCGATTCCCACTACCAGCAAGCGGTCACCGCCGCCGGTTCCGGCTGCCGCGCCGCCCTCGACGCCGAGCACTACCTCCAGGCTCTCCAGTAGGCTGGTGCCATGAAGCAGTTAACGGAGAATAACTTCGACGAGGTCACGCTGAACTCCGATGTCCCTGTCCTGGTGGATTTCTGGGCAAGTTGGTGCGGCCCCTGCAAGAAGCTCACCCCGATCCTCGAGGACATCGCCGAGGAGGTCGGGGACACCGCGATCGTCGCCAGTGTCAACGTCGATGAGGAGCGCGCTCTCGCAGCTCAGCACCAGATTATGGCTGTTCCGACGGTGATGATTTTCGCCGGTGGCAAGAAGGTCGAGGAGTTTTCGGGCGTGCGCCCCGCGCAGCAAATTCTCGCCCTCTTGGAAAGCTACTAAGATGGTGGGGTGACTTTGTTAGAGAAGGGACGTGGTGGTGCTTAAAAAGCTTTCCGTCGGGGATCGGAGCCCCCGGGTGGCTGAGGTTCGTGCAACTCTTGCACGTCTTGGGCGTAACGACGCCTTCTCGGCACCCTTGGCTGACGACTTCCGCGTCGAGGAGACGCTTTTCGACGAGGAGCTCTCCGAGCTCCTGCGTGCATTCCAGCAGTCTCGTGGCATCCTCGCCACCGGCATGATCGACGAGTCCACGCTGCGCGCCCTCCGCGAGGCCTCCTATACCCTCGGCACGCGCGTCCTCAACTTCATCCCCGGCCGCGAGATGGTCGGCGATGACGTTGTCCAACTCCAAACCCAACTCCAGGAGCTAGGCTTTTACACCGACAAGGTGGATGGCCACTACGACGATTCCACCTACGAAGCAGTAAAGTCCTACCAGCTCAACTCGGGGCTCACCGAGGACGGCATCTGTGGCCCGGAAACGGTCCGCGCCCTCGGCCTCCTCGGCCACCACATCACCGGCGGCAACCCGCTGGCCATCCGCGAGCGCGAGCTCGTCCGCAACGCGGGCCCGCTGCTGTCCGGTAAGCGCGTCGTCATTGACCCCGGTCTCGGCGGCGACAACAAGGGCCTGTCCACCGAGGGCAAGTTCGGCCAGATCACGGAGGAGGAGATCCTCTGGGATCTCGCCACCCGCATCGAGGGCCGCATGATTTCCGCTGGTATGGAGACCATTCTCTCCCGCCCGCGTGTCGACGACCCCTCGGAAACCGGCCGCGCCGATGTCGCCAACGCTTTCAACGCCGACGTCATGATCTCCCTCCGCCTCGACCGCTACCACAACGAGAAGGCCCACGGCTGCGCCACCTTCTACTTCGGCTCCACCCATGGCGCCAGCTCCATGACGGGGGAGATGCTCTCCGGCTATATTCAGCGCGAGATCGTCGCCCGCACGGACCTCGGCAATTGCCGCAACCACGCCCGCACGTGGGAACTCCTCCGCCTCACCAAGATGCCGACGGTGCAGGTCATGGCGGGCTATGTCACCAACCCGACGGACATGCAGATCCTGACCGATCCGGTCCAGCGCAACAAGATTGCCGAGGCCATCGTCGTCGCCGTCAAGCGCCTCTACCTTCTCGACAACGACGACCAGCCCACCGGCACCTTCACCTTCACCAAACTCCTCGAGCAAGAAGGCATCCGCTAGACCAGCATCCACAGGAGCCTACCCAGCGCGGTCACCACATACCGCCACGGGTGCTTGAGGATCTCCATTTCCGTCTGCTTCCTCCGCAGCGGCCACCGCGCCTCGAGCACGGTGAAAATCCCGGCCACATTCCCGCTGGCCACGCCGTTAGCCCCGGATACCCCCACCACCCTTATTGCGCAGCCGCGCAATAAGCCACAACGCATACCAGCGGCCTCATACTTTCCTAGGTGGTCACACCTACTACCCACAATTACGGTACCTTTTTCTCGCACCCCGCAGTAGCCTAAATTGCAGCCACCATATCCGCGAGCGCCCCAATAGACAGCACGCGGTCCCGCGGCGGCAGTTCCATCCGGTACAGATCGGCATCTGTACCATGCCTGAGCAGCGTGAACCCCGAGGATTCCAAAAATGAACCGGTGAAAAACCCGGCGGCAGACTGCACTTCCGTCGGCACCGACCGCGTGCCAAATGCCTCGAGAGCAGGGGAGCCACCGAGCGTGACCTCCATGATGACGGAGTCGATGAGCACGGGTTCAATCCCGATCTCGGTGAACCCGGGGTCGATAAACATACTCGTGGCGAGCTGTGCATCGGCGGACACCGGCCCGGCATTGAGCCGTGCTGCCCCGGGCGCTAGTGAGGGATGACAGTAGAAGATGGCAGACGGCCCGAAGGTAAAGCCGCAATTCCCGGCCGTAGCCACCCACGCTTCCTTTTCAAATTCCCGTTGCCCCGATGTCAGCTCAGAAACATCGGGCGCGAGCTCCCAATACGTCGACAGGCGCGCATAGACGGGGAGGCTGTGAAAGTTCTCCGGGTCGATGGGCGCCAGTCGCATAGATTCTAGTGTCCTTCCAAAAGCGAAATGATGCGTTCGAAGTCGTCCTGGCCGGAAAACTCGACGACGATCTTCCCCTTCTTCTTGCCCACATTCACCGTCACGCGCGTGTCCAGCCCGTCAGACAGCCGGTGCGCGGCCTGCTCTGCGTACGCCGGCAGCGGCACGGGTTCCCGCTTCTTCTTTTCCGGCTGCTTACCGCCGTTATTCAGCAGCGTCACGGCCTCCTCGGTGGCGCGCACGGACAGCCCCTCGGCCACGACGCGGGTCGCCAACGCCTCCGCCTGGGACCGATCCTTCAGCCCCAAAATCGCCCGCGCATGCCCGGAACTAATGACCCGAGCAGCGACCTTCCGCTGCACAGGCACCGGCAGTTGCAGCAGCCGAATGGTGTTGGTGATGACGGGCCGCGACCGCCCCAGTTTCTCGGCGAGCTCCGCCTGCGTCACATCGAATTCCTCGAGTAACTGCTGGTAGGCGGCCGCTTCTTCGAGCGGGTTGAGCTCCACGCGGTGAATGTTTTCCAGCAGCGCGTCGCGCAGCATGGAGCCATCCTCGGTCTCCCGCACGATCGCCGGGATCGTCTTCAGCCCGGCCTTCCGCGTCGCCCGCCAGCGCCGCTCACCCATGATGATCTCAAAGTGGGCATCAGGCTTGTCCACAGGCCGAACCACAATCGGCTGCAAAAGTCCGAATTCCTTGATGGAATGTGCCAGCTCAGCCAGCGAATCGGCATCGAAGTCCTGTCGCGGTTGCTGTGCGTTGGGGATAATATCCCGCACGTCGATCTCTCGGTAGCTCGCCCCCATCGCTTCCGCCGAAGAACTATCCACCGAAGCAGCAGCCCGCTTCTCCTGCGCAGCCTTCGCCCGCGCCATGCCGTCGGCGAATCCCCGCGCCGGCTTCCCGGCAGAACCAGCAGACCCAGACCCCAGCAAAATGTCCGCAGCAGACTCCCCAAGGTGCGGGTTTTCTTGCGGACGTTCAGGAATCAGCGCCGCGAGCCCGCGCCCGAGCCCACCCCGCTTCGACGCGGAGGCCTTGCTAGAAGCCTTCTTCTTATTCTCAGCCATTACCCCTCGTATCCTTCCATTGGCCCACGCAGGGCGATTTCAGCAGCAGCATCCATATAGGCGCCGGCGCCGGGGGAGCCGGGGTCGTATTCGAGGACGGTCTGGGCGTAGCCGGGCGCCTCACTGACCTTGACGGATCGCGGAATGGTGTGCCCGAGCACGAGCGGCCCGAAGTGTTCCCGCACCTCGTGTTCGACCTGCGCGGAAAGCTTCGTGCGCCCGTCGAACATGGTGAGCACAATCGCGGAGATGTGCAGCTTATAGTTGAGGTTTTCGCGGATCATAGTAATGTTGTTGAGCAGCTGCCCCACACCCTCAAGCGCGTAGTATTCGCACTGGATGGGCAGCAGCACCTCGGTCGCGGCGGTCATCGCGTTAATTGTCAAAAGCCCCAGCGATGGCGGGCAGTCGATAAAAATGTAGTCATACCCGGTGATCTTCTTGATCGCATCTGCCAGCCGATATTCGCGTCGGACGATAGACACGAGTTCGATCTCAGCGCCGGCCAGGTCGAGGGTCGCCGGTATGCAAAACAGGTTTGACGTAAACGATGCTGGGTAGATGGCCTCCGACGGCTCGCACGTCCCAATAAGCATCTCGTAACTGGATGTCGTCCCCGAATAGTGCTCGACACCGAGAGCGGTGGACGCGTTGCCCTGCGGATCCAGGTCGATAACGAGGACTTTCAGCCCCGCCAGCGCCAGCCCAGCCGCGAGGTTGACGGCAGTTGTGGTTTTGCCCACGCCGCCCTTTTGGTTGGCAACAGCGATGATCCGCGTCTCCTCCGGCGCGGGGAGCTGATCCGTGTTCGAGCTGCGGATTTGCGCAGCTCTCCTGGCGGCATCGGCAATCGGCGTATCGCCAAACACATTATCGTCCATAGCCATTTATGCTACCCGGACTAGTCGCACAATGATGGTCGGGTGGCTAAGCGCCCCATTTTCCAAGGTGATAATCTCCGGCTTCTCGGCGCCCTTAATCTTCCCGGTGTCGCGTTCAATTTCCTCAGCAGCGCTGTCGCCCTTCATCGCCAGCACCTCGCCGCCATTCTTGTTCACCAGCGGCAGCGACCACTTCGCCAGCTTCCACAGCGGTGCCACAGCCCGCGATGTCGCATAATCCATCTTTCCAATCGGTTTGTCCTCGGCTCGCCCTCGCGCCACATGGACGTTTCCTAGTTCAAGCTTGTCGACGACCTCCCGTAAAAAAGTACTCCTCTTCAGTAACGGTTCCAGCAGCGTGATCTCCAGATCCGGTCGCGCAATCGCCAGCGGAACCCCCGGCAGCCCCGCCCCAGAGCCCACATCCACGACGGTCTTCCCCTCCTCATACAGCGACTGGGTGAGCGCGCACGGCAGAATATGCCGATCCCACAGCCGGTCCTTCTCCCGTGGCCCCATAAACCCACGGGTGAGCCCGTCGGTGGCGAGCAGGTCGTAGTAGGCTCGCGCGAGTTCGGCCCGCGTGCCGAACAGCTCGTCGATTAGCGTGTCAGTGGTTTCAGTCGTCATAGCGTGACAAATTCTACTACACCCCCTCCACACGCCCCTGAACAGCAATTTCACCCTCCTCGCGCAAACAATGGTGCTCTCAATTCCCCGCACCTGCAGATATAACCGCGCACTTATTGCGCAGTTGCGCAATAAACCAAAACGCATACAGAGATCTCCGTCCACAACTCGACATGTGCGAAAGGACAGGCAGGCAAACCTGCGACCCGCATCGCAACCCCTCGGAGTCCAAACACCGACCCAGGCAAAAGGTAGACGGATATTCTTGGGTCTCCACCCAGCGTTCAGTCCGTCACCTTTGCTACAACCTAAACGACTACCTTTTTCTCACACCCCGCAGTAGCCCCAACAAAAACCTAACCGTCTTTTGCTGCAGACCTCATACTTCCCCAGGCCGTCACACCTGCTACCTAACAGACGGTGCACTTTTTGTCCAAACCCCACCCACGAAAAAACCGACCCCACACGCAGTGCGGGGCCGGCTCCCAAAGGCACGTTAATTTTTCTTGCGCTTCTTCTGCTTCTTGGGATTCTTCGGCTTGGCACCCACCTTCGGAGCGGTGGCCTGGGCCTTCGCCTGGCGCTCCTGCTCCTCGGCATCCTCCTCGGCATCCATCTTGCCAAAGACGTAACGCTGCTGGAAGAACGTCCAGATGTTGTTGCCCGCCATGTAGCAGAGCAGGCCAATGTGCCACACGAAGCCGGTGAAAAGGATGGTCAGCGGCATGAAGTAGAGCATCATCTTGTTCATCATGTCGGTGGTCATCTGCGCCTGATCATTGGCCGGCGCCTTCTGTTTACCACTGGCGAGGCGCTCCTTCTGGCGCTGCACGGAGAAGCGGCCGTTGAGGTGTGTTGCGACGGCGATGAGGAGAATGAACGGTGCTGCCACCATGATGACGTTGGTGCGGGTGAAGTCACCCTCGCCAAACGCGTTGTACATGTCCTCCGGCATGGAGATGTAGGCTGACAGCGGCACACCGAACAGGCGGGCTTCCAGGAAGGAGCGGACATCCTCCACGCCGAAGATGTAGTTCGGGGTGTTGTAGTTCTCTTCGATGGACAGCCCCAGCTGGCCGCGGCCGGTACCGGTGCGGTTGAAGGAACGCAGAACGTGGAAGAGTCCGATGAACACAGGCATCTGCACGAACATCGGCAAGCAGCCCTTCATCGGGGAGGCGCCCACTTCCTTTTGTACCCGGCGAGTTTCCTCCATCATCTTTTCCGGGTTGTTCTTGTACTTCTCCTGGATTGCCTGCATCTTCGGTTGCAGAATCTGCATTTTCCGCATAGACCGCATGGAGTTGATGGTCGGCTTGAGGAGCAGTGCACGCACGGTAAACGTGAGCATGACGATGGACAATGCCCATGTAACGCCCCAGTCCGGGCTCATGAACAGCCCGAACACCTTGTGCCAAAACCACAACACGGCGGAAATTGGCCAATAAATAAAGTTAAGCACTATCTATTCCTTGAGGGTTGTAGGTAGTTTCAGAAGAATCCTTATACGGGATCGTAGCCACCGGGGTGCCAGGGGCCACATTTGGCTATGCGCGCCAGTGCCATGATGATGCCCACCAGGGTACCCTTTTTGCGGATAGCATCGATAGCATATTGGCTGCATACGGGGTCGAATCGGCAGGTGGAATAGGGCTTGAGGCTGGAGAGGTGGTCCTGGTAGAACCGGATTACTCGAACAGCAATCCCATCACGAGCGCCTGTCGAGCTTTCCATGCACCCTCCTCAGTGCCTTCTCATATTCACGCCTAATCTCCTCTGTTGTCGCATCGGCAATGGCGGGCAGCGCCCGCAGCACGTAGTCGCACTCCTTCCGCGCGGCACCGGAGGAAATGCTGTGACCTGCCAGATGACGAAGCCGCCGGGACATGCGGTGGCGCACCACAGCATTCCCGACGGCTTTCGACACAACCAGGCCAAATCGTGGCCCACCCAGGCGTTCTATATCTGAAGAGCAGTCGACGGCGTGCACCACAAGGAGACGGCTCCCCGCACGCACCCCGTCTTTTACCGCTCGTCTGAAGTCGTCGCTTCGGGTGAGCTTATAAGGCCGAGGTAACACTTAAGCACTCAGACGTGCACGGCCCTTTTTCCGGCGTGCGGACACGATTGCGCGACCAGCGCGGGTACGCATACGGGCACGGAAGCCATGAACACGGGCACGACGACGGTTGTTCGGCTGGAACGTCCGCTTTCCTTTTGCCACTGTGAACACTCCTTTTCAAGATCAAAAACGTTAATTTCCACGTGCTTCTGCGGTCTCGTCGGCACCCAAGAAATACCGGGGCTGACCATTCACGGCCGAGAATGCACACGCATACGCTGCACGTTTAGTACGGCGCGTATGACAGACCAGTACAGCCTACGCTAATGCGAACTAAACACCAAATTACAAACCGTCAAAGTCAGCCAAGGTCAACGGGTAAAAATAGATTACCCCCTAATTACGAAAAGGTAATTACAATCTTGGGATTTCCCCAGGACCCCCAAACTCCCAGCAAATCGGCGCCTCACCGCGAGTCTCTTCCCACCCACGTCGTTTTCGCGGGGGGTTCAGCGCCACTTGAGCCTTTTAGACATAATGCCCTACCTGCATGTAAATCTAGATGTACACACCTTTTCACACCTCTGTGGGAAAACGGCCTGTGGATAACTTTCAACCATGCATTGAGAGATTTCCACAAAACCCCAGCTTAACCCACACATTTAGGGGTGCGAAAAGTTATCTACAGCCCTGTGGATATATTGTTAATTAACCTTGTCAGTCGATTTAGAAAGTACCACCCGCCGCCGTGACAGACCCTTCATCTTCCCCGGAACAAACCTGGCGGGACGTCATCACCAGACTGTCGATGCGGTCAAAAGACCCAGACTTTCCGTTCGAGCCACTCTCGGCATCCAATCGCAGCTATCTCCGCATTACCAAGCCGATCGCGATCGTCCAGGGTCACGCTCTCCTCGCCACCCCGCATAAGCTGGCGAAACGCGCCCTCGAGGGCGATCTCGGCGAAGCCGTCGCCACTGTTTGGGAAGAGCTCTCCGGCACGCCCATCCACCTCGCCATCAGTGTTGATCCGACGCTTGTCGACGACTCTCTCCCCCCGACCGCAACTCCGGACCCCACCAGTCCTCCCGCACCACCCAGCAAGCCGGATCCTGTACAACCGGTCCAAAAAAACCCCCAACAATCTAAACCTGCCCCCGTCGCCAATACGTCGCTCAACCCGAAACACACCTTCGAGTCCTTCGTTATCGGCAAGTCCAATCAGTTCTCACAGGCAGCAGCCTTCGCCGTTGCTGAGTTGCCGGCCGAGGCCTACAACCCGCTGTACATCTGGGGCGGCTCTGGCCTGGGTAAAACCCACCTCCTCCACGCAACAGGTAACTATGCGCTACAGCTCCATCCAGGCATCCGCGTCATGTATGTCTCCAGCGAGGAATTCACCAACGATTACATCAACTCCGTCCGCGATGACCGGCAAGAATCCTTTAAGCGTCGCTACCGCAATCTGGACATCCTCATGGTTGACGATATCCAGTTCCTCGAAGGCAAGGAGGGCACTCAGGAAGAGTTCTTCCACACGTTCAACGCCCTCCACCAAGCCAATAAGCAGATCATTTTGTCCTCGGATCGCCCACCACAAAACCTTGTGACCTTGGAGGATCGCCTACGCACCCGTTTTCAGGCAGGGCTGATCACCGATATCCAACCGCCGGATCTGGAAACCCGCATTGCCATCCTGGAAAAAAAGGCGATCGCCGAGCATGTCCAGATCGATCGCGAGTCTCTGACGGAGATCGCCACGCCTTTTCCAGGTTCGATCCGCTCCCTCGAGGGTGCCCTCATCCGTGTCACGGCGTTTGCCTCTCTCACGCACCGGCAAATCACCCCTGACCTAGTCCGCGAGGCGCTTTCCGATCTCATAGGCACGGAGCAAAACGTTGAGGTTACGCCGACGGACATCATCTCGGAGACAGCGAAATTCTTCGGGTTGTCTCCCACCCAGCTGCGCGGTAAAACGAAAACCCGCCCGGTTTCCCATGCCCGCCAGCTCGCCATGTACCTGTGCCGCGAGTTCACCTCGCTGTCTCTGCCAAAGATCGGCGCGGAATTCGGCAAGGATCACACGACGGTCATGTATGCCGAGCGCAAGATCGGAAAGGAAATGTCCAAGGACCGAGATACCTATAACCAGGTGCAGCAACTCGCGCAGAACATCAAACAGGCAGCCGCCCAGCACGCCCATCAGCAATAGCCTTAGAGCCATGGTTCGCTCTGCAAGGGTTCTCGTTTTCCTCGCGGCGGCACTCTACGCCCTGTTCATACCCTCTCCACATTCCTCCTCGAAAATATAGATCCGGTCGTCCTCGCCGGGTTCCTCTACCTCGGCGCGGGCATTGGCATGCTCGTCTGGCACCTCGCCCGCCCGGACACTGCACCGCCCCTGACCCGTGGCCATGGTGGTCCTCGACATCGCCGCCCCGATCCTCCTCCTTTTTGGCTTGTCGACGACCGGTGCGGCCACCGTTGCTCTCCTCATCGCCCGGGCCATCGTCCGGGACACGAACACCTCGAGTGCCACTAGAGCCCCCCAGCCACCCCCTGTTGACAAACAGCCCCCACTGCACCCGTTATCCACAGTTTTCCCCAGCCCACACGGGATAAAAAAGTTATCCACAGGTTAATTCACATTTGTGAAATTACGGCTTTGTAATTTAATGACCTTCGTCACAAAGCCTACAAAACCGCAGTTCACAGTATTCACAATCTGCTGGTTCCCTCTGTGGATAACAAACACCCACCTTGTGGATAAATTGTGGATAACTCCCACCCCGAGAGAGTTATCCACAAGCCCCCTGGAGTTATCCACAGGTATTTCACAACCCCGTTAACAACCGCGACACGCGACACGACCGGGAAGTATTTTTGATTATCCCCAGTTTCCACAGGGCCTACTGCTTTTACCACATCGGTTACTTAGAATTACAAGAAGAAAGAGGGGACGTGGATAGCTTTTTCCCGCAGGCACACTGCGGGGGTAGGTTTGGACATGTCATCTTTTGTAATCCCAAAAAGATTCGGCACAGGCCGTGACATAAACTGTGACATAAGGAGAAACATGGAATCGCAAGCTGTCGCCTTCCGAGTAGCTCAAGACGACTTCGCCGATGCAGTGAGCTGGGTCGCGCACAACCTGCCCACGCGTCCGGTGCAGCCTGTGCTCCGCGGTCTTGTCATTACAGCGACGGATGAGGGTTTGGAGCTAGCGGGCTTCGACTACGAGGTGTCCACGAAGGTGCGCCTCAATGCCCAGGTTACCCAGAATGGCAGGCTCGCCGTCGCCGGCAAGCTGATTAGTGACATCACGTCCTCGCTGGCCGCCGGCACCGTCGAAGTGGAAACCGATGAGACACACTCCAAGCTGCAGCTTGTCTGCGGAAAGGCGAAGTTCGAGTTACCGCTCATCCCGCTTGATGAATACCCCTCCCTCCCCGCAATGCCGCAAACCGCAGGTCGCGTCGATCCGCATCAGTTCACCGAGGCTGTCAGCCAAGTCGCTACGGCCGCCGGCAAGGACGACGCGTTGCCGATGCTCACCGGTATCCACGTCGAGATTGAGGGCTCTGACCTGGTTATGGCCGCCACCGACCGTTTCCGCCTGGCCGTGCGCCACCTGGAGTGGGAGCCGACCCGCGAACCTGAGAAGTCGAACCTCCTCATTCCCGCCCGCACCCTTCAGGATACGGCAAAATCTATGGACAACGGCTTGAACAAGCCGTTGGAAATCGCCCTTGGCAATGGCCTCATCGGCATGGTCACAGAAAACCGCCGAACCACAACGAGGTTGCTCGATGCCGAATTCCCTAACTACAATCCTCTGCTCCCCAAGGCCCATAATTACATCGCTACTTGCGACATCGACGAGATGCTCAAGGCTCTCCGTCGCGTTTCCCTCGTCGCCGACAAGTCCGGCCAGATCCGCATGACCTTCACCGAAGGTCAGGTATCGCTCACCGCTGCGAACTCGGAAAGTGGCACTGCCGAAGAGATCCTTCCCGCCGCCTTCCAGGGGATCGAGGACGAGCTTCTGATTGCCTTCAACCCTAGCTACCTGCGCGATGGCCTGAACGTCATGCGTTCCAAGCGTGTGATGTTTGGCTTCACGGATTCCAACCGCTCGGCGATCCTTATCCCCGAGCCCGACGACATCCCCGAGGCGAATGCGGACGGTTCCTTCCCCTCGCCCCACAGCGTGGTAACGTACCTGCTCATGCCGGTTCGCCTGCCCGGATAATACATGTTTGTTCGCCACCTGGCCCTGAAGAATTTCCGTAGCTGGCCTTTTCTCGATCTCGAGTTGGGGCCAGGGGTGACGGTGTTTACTGGCGCAAACGGCTTTGGTAAGACCAATATCGTCGAGTCGCTCTATTACCTGGCCACTCTTTCCTCCCATCGCGTCAAACATGATGCTCCCCTGGTCAAGGAGGGTGCCGAGGCCGCCGAGCTGGCTGCGACGGTCGTCTCCCAGGGTCGTGAGCTCGTCGTTCGCATGACGATCAACCCCCACGCCGCCAACCTCGCCCAGCTTAATCGGACCCGCCTGCGTCATCCCCGCGAGCTCCTCGGCGGTGTCCGCTGCGTCCTTTTTTCCCCCGAGGACCTGCAGCTTGTCACGGGTGAGCCGGAGGGTCGCCGGCGTCTCGTTGATGCGGTCATCGCTCAGGAAACTCCGCGTTTCTCGGCTATAAAGGCGGATTACGAGCGTGTTTTGAAGCAACGCAATGCGCTCCTCAAGCAAGCTTTCGCTTGTCGACGCAAAGGTCAGCCTCTGGACAGCTCTCTTTTCACCTCACTCGATGTCTGGGATATCCAGCTTGCAGCTCTCGGTGCCGAGCTTGTCACCTCCCGTGCCAAACTGATCACCCGTTTGCAGCCCCTCGTGGAGGCTGCCTACTTGGAAATCGCCCCCCATTCCCGTCCGCCGGGACTCCACTACGTCACCCGTGAACAGGGGGAAACCACCGCCGAGACGGAAGCCCTGCTCCTCACCTCGCTGGCCGATATCCGCCAGCGCGAAATCGATGCCGGCCGCACCCTTATCGGTCCGCACAAGGATGATCTGGAGCTTCTTCTCGGTTCTAAACCTGCCAAGGGATTTGCCTCCCACGGCGAAACGTGGTCATTTGCCATCGCCCTAAAAATTGCCGTTTTCCGGCTGTTTTCCACAGGCGGCCACATCCCGATCCTCATTCTCGATGACGTTTTCGCTGAGCTGGATAACCCCCGTCGACAAGCGCTTACAGCGATGATTCGAAACGCCGAGCAGGTGCTTATCACCACGGCCGTGCCCACTGACATCCCCGAAGACATGGAGCATGTCACCCACACCGTCCTGCTTACCGAGGGCGAATCCTACCTGGACGTGACCGCCGATGAGTGACAATTCTTTGAAATTCTTTCATGAATCTTTCGACCGGATCCAGAAGATGGGCCGCGTCGCTCGGCCCAAGGAACAACCAAAACCCACGACACCCCACCATCGCATCCCCACAGGTAAGGACGGCCGGCGCCTCATCAAACCACGCAAGGTAGAATCCCTCAATTCCATCCTTGTCCGCGAGATCCGCAAGCAGGGCTGGCAAAAACCGCTGGCCTCGGGTTGGCTCATGGGGCAGTGGTCGGAGATCGTCGGTGAGGACATCGCTGCCCATACGAAGATTGAGATGGTGAAGGACACAACGCTGTTCATCACGTGTGATTCCACAGCCTGGGCCACCAATCTTCGCCTCATGCAGCGCCGCATTTTGCAGACAATTGCCGATCGCACTGGACCAGACGTTATTACCCAGCTAAAGATTTTCGGACCGAAACCTCCGAGCTGGCGCAAGGGTCGTCTGCACGTGAAGGGGAGGGGACCGCGGGACACCTATGGCTAAAGATCGGCGATGACACGCCCTCTCGTCGATCTGACCGCGTTACGTGTGGTACCCCACAGCGGTGTAAGATAATAAGAGTTATATGTCTAGAATTAGCGAGGAAGTTCCGAATCAATCGTGGCTGAATCACAACAAAACTTGAGCCCAGAACATCACGATTACGACGCAACGTCTATTACTGTGCTGGAGGGTCTGGAAGCTGTACGCAAGCGCCCTGGTATGTACATCGGTTCTACCGGGTCTCGTGGCCTGCACCACCTGGTGTGGGAGGTTGTCGATAACTCTATCGATGAGGCCCTGGCCGGTTATGCAGACAAGGTGGATGTCGTGCTTCATGAGGACGGCTCTGTCGAGGTAACCGATAACGGTCGTGGCATTCCTGTCGAGATGCACCAGACCGGCCGCCCTACGGTTGAGGTCGTCATGACCCAGCTACACGCAGGCGGCAAGTTCAATAACGATTCCTACAAGGTCTCCGGTGGTCTCCACGGTGTGGGTATTTCTGTGGTCAACGCCCTGTCCACTCGCGTCGAGGCAGACATTAAGCGCGACGGATATCACTGGTACCAGCGCTTCAACAACCAGGTCCCCGACGATCTGGAAAAGGGTGGCAAGGCCCGCGGTACGGGCACGAAGATTCGTTTCTGGCCGGATGCCAAGATTTTCGAAACCGTCGAGTTCAACTACAAGACGATTTCCGATCGCCTTCAGCAGATGGCTTTCCTCAACAAGGGCGTCTACATCAAGTTGACGGATAAGCGGAAGCATATTAGTGCCGCGGAGGAAAAGCCCTCCCTCGAAGCCGATGAGTCGCTGCTCGAGGCAGACAGCCTCTCCCTCGACGAGGTCGACGAGAAGCTTGCGGAGAAGCCGCAAGCTGAGGAACCGGAGATACCATCCGAGCGCTCCGTTGTCTTCCACTACCCGGACGGCCTCATCGACTACGTCAAGTACCTGAACAAGAAGAAGACGGCCCTCCACCCCACCATCGTCGGTTTCCAGGATTCCGAGGATGACCTGGCCCTGGAGGTCGCCCTGCAGTGGAACACCTCCTACAAGGAGAACGTCTTCACCTTCGCCAACACCATCGCCACGGTCGAGGGCGGCACGCACGAGGAAGGCTTCCGCGCCGCGCTGACCACGATCATGAACAAGTACGCGCGCGATCACAAGCTGATGAAGGAGAAGGATCCGAAGCTCACCGGCGATGACTGCCGTGAGGGGCTTTCAGCCGTTGTAAGTGTCAAGGTCGGCGATCCGCAGTTCGAGGGCCAAACCAAGACCAAGCTTGGTAACACCAACGTCAAGTCTTTCGTGCAGCGCGTGGTCAATACCCACCTCACGCACTGGTTCGAGGCGAACCCCGCCGAGGCCAAGATTATCGTCCAAAAGGCCAGCTCTTCGGCCCAGGCCCGCCTCGCCGCCCGGAAGGCCCGTGAGCTCGTTCGCCGCAAGTCCCCCACAGACATGGGAGGCCTGCCCGGCAAGCTTGCCGATTGCCGCTCCAAGGATCCCGAGAAATCCGAACTCTACATTGTGGAGGGCGACTCCGCAGGCGGTTCCGCCAAAGCCGGCCGTGACTCCATGTTCCAGGCCATCCTGCCTCTGCGTGGCAAGATCCTCAACGTCGAAAAGGCCCGTCTCGATCGCGCTTTCAAGAATGCCGAGATCCAGGCGATCATCACGGCGCTCGGCACGGGCGT
>JALFAQ010000022.1 GCA_022772305.1 Corynebacterium glucuronolyticum | reverse complement strand
CTCACCCTCGCCCTCGACAGTTTGCGGGGCTAATTCAAAATTGGAGAAAACTATGCGGTCATCGAAGAAGACTATTGCTTTATTCTCGCTTGTCGCTGCGTGCTCAAGCATGCTTGCTATCCCAGCCAACGCTGCTTCAGTTCGTATCGAAGACGAAACGTGCAGGTTCGCTTACAACCCGAAGGAATTGGAGTACTTCAAGAACTCTGGCATTACCCCCCTCACAACAACCTCTTGGAAAAACGCTCAGGCATATGTAGTCTCTTTCGAAAACGATCTAGCCAACGACAGAGAGGGACTTAAACTGCTAGAAGCGCAGTACAACGACGGTCTCTTCCTAGACGTTCCGGCAGGCACAGAACCTGACACAATCACGGCTGAAGACAAAGCCAAGGCCGAAAAGAAGTACCGCGCAGATGTGGAAAGTATTCAGCAGAGTATGAAGGCAAAGGAGGCACTCATCCCGGCAGCGAAAGCTTGCGCAAAAGGAGAGAGTCTTTCCGATCCCAGCGTCGAAACGTCTGCTCTAAGTAATGATTTTAATGAGCTTAACGATGCTGGCATCGGCGTTGTTGTCGCCGGTGTCATCGTGCTTCTGCTGGGCGCCGCCGCTGCTCTACTCCCCCAGCTCGGCTTGATCTAAGCCTCCCTCTTCGGATTTTGAGCGCCTCTGGGGAGGCGTTCTTTTTTTGTCTACGTCCTTCTGGGGCAACCAACGGTGAGGAGGAAGTGCGAAGGGAGGATGGGGCGTTGACAAGCAAAAAATCCCCCGCACACAGGGTGCGGGGGATGAAGAGAGAGGGGAGATTACTTCTCGTCCTCGGTGGCCTCTTCCTTAGCCTCGGCCTCAGCTTCAGCGTCCGTGGCGGGCTCAGCCTCGACCTCGGAGGCTTCCTCAGCCTTGGTCTCCTCGGCCTTCTCAGCCTTCTTGGAGGCTGCGGCGCGGGTTGCGCGCTCAGCTTCCTTGGAAACGGTGGGCTCAAGAACCAGGGAGATCTGGGAGATGGAAGCGCCGTCACCCTTGCGCTGTCCAAGCTTCACGATGCGGGTGTAACCGCCCTCGCGGCCCTCGAACTGGGGGGCGAGCTCGTTGAACAGGTAGGTAACAACCTGCTTGTCAGCGATCTTCTTGAGAACGTTGCGACGATCAGCAACCGTGCCAGCCTTGGCCTTAGTGATGATCTTCTCTACGTACGGGCGAAGTAGCTTAGCCTTGGCGTCCGTCGTCTTGATTGCGCCGTGCTCGATCAGCTGCGCAGCCAGATTAGCCAGAATGTGCTTCTGGTTCTGGGCAGAGCCACCGAGACGCGGTCCCTTCTTCGGGGTTGGCATAGGATTAACTCCTCGTGTTTGTGTAAGTTCAGATTGTCAAAGCGCGCGCCGACAAATTCGACCGCCCTTTTCCTTCTTATTCGTCTACGTCTGCGTCCGGATCGTGGTATCCACCAGACTCGGCGTCGTACCCCTCAACGGTGGTGACGTCGAAGTCTTCCGGAGCGTCCTTGAGGGTCAGGCCGAGCCCAGCGAGCTTAACCTTGACCTCATTGATGGACTTCTGACCGAAGTTGCGGATATCCAGCAGGTCTGACTCGGTGCACTCTGCGAGCTCACCGACGGTGTGGATCTCCTGACGCTTCAGGCAGTTGTAGGAGCGAACGGAAAAGTCCAAATCCTCAATCGGCATGGAGTAGGAAGCGGTGTTGTCGCCCTCAACGGGGGAAGCACCAATTTCGATACCCTCTGCCGCCGTGTTCAGCTCGCGTGCGAGGCCGAACAGTTCCACGAGAGTCTTACCGGCGGATGCCATAGCATCGCGGGCGGTAATGGAGTTCTTGGTCTCCACATCAATGACCAGCTTGTCAAAGTCGGTGCGCTGCTCAACACGCGTTGCCTCGACCTTGTAGCTGACCTTGAGAACCGGGGAGTAAATCTGGTCGACTGGGATCCGGCCGATCTCAGCGACATCGTTGTTCATGGCGGCGGGAACGTACCCGCGACCACGCTCAACGACGAGCTCCATGTTCAGACGGCCTTCGCTGTTCAGCGTAGCCAGGTGGAGATCCGGGTTGTGGATTTCCACCCCGGCCGGGGGCTGAATGTCGCCGGCCTTAACCTCGCCTGCGCCCTCCTTGTTGAGGTACATAACAACGGGCTCGTCCGAATCCGAGGACAGGACGATACCTTTGACGTTGAGGACGATGTCCGAAACATCTTCCTTCACGCCCGTGATCGTGGTGAACTCGTGGAGAACACCATCGATCTTGATCGACGTCACGGCTGCGCCCGGGATGGACGACAGCAGCGTGCGACGAAGGGAGTTACCCAGGGTGTAGCCGAAGCCCGGCTCGAGCGGCTCAATGGTGAACCGGCTACGAGCGGAATCGATCGGCTCCTCAGTCAGTACTGGACGCTGTGAGATGAGCATGAAACTAATTTCTCCTTTGGTGGGCGCCCGCTATATTGCGCCCTCGTGGCATAAAAAGGATTATGGGGTTCTAGTGTGCTCCAAGGATTACTTGGAGTAGAACTCGACGATCAGCTGCTCCTGCAGCGGAATGTCGATCTGAGCACGCTCGGGCAGCTGGTGCACGAGGATACGCAGAGTGGTCGGAACGACCTGCAGCCAAGCAGGTACAACAGCGTCGACGAGACCGTCCTGTGCCTCTTCGAACCACAGCATCTTCCGGGACTTCTCCTTGACATCAATGATGTCGTACTGGGAGACCTGGAAGGACGGAATGTTCGTCTTCACACCGTTAACCAGGAAGTGGCCGTGGGTGACCAGCTGGCGAGCCTGGCGGCGAGTGCGTGCCAGACCTGCGCGGTAGATGACGTTGTCGAGACGCGACTCGAGGAGGATGACCAGGTTGTCACCGGTCTTGCCCTTGCGACGGGCAGCCTCTTCGTAGTAGCGGTGGAACTGCTTTTCCATGATGCCGTAGGTGAAGCGAGCCTTCTGCTTCTCCTGCAGCTGAATCAGGTACTCAGATTCCTTGATGCGAGCGCGACCAGCCTGTCCCGGCGGGTAGGGGCGACGCTCGAACGCCATATCTCCACCAACCAGGTCGGTGCGGAGACGGCGAGATTTACGTGTGGCGGGGCCAGTGTAACGTGCCATAACTTATCCTTTCTCCTTTACTTAAACCCGGCGACGCTTGGGGGGACGGCAACCGTTGTGCGGCTGCGGCGTAACGTCCGACATCGAGGTGACCTCGAGGCCAGCTGCCTGGAGGGAGCGGATAGCGGTCTCACGACCTGAGCCCGGGCCCTTGACAAACACGTCAACCTTCTTCATGCCGTGATCCATTGCCTTACGGGCAGCGTTCTCGGCAGCCATCTGAGCCGCGAACGGGGTGGACTTACGGGAACCCTTGAAGCCGACGTGGCCAGAGGATGCCCAGGAAATCACAGCGCCCGAGGGGTCCGTGATGGACACGATGGTGTTGTTAAACGTGGACTTGATGTATGCGTGGCCCTGAGCCACGTTCTTCTTCTGAATCCGGCGGCCAGTACGGCGGCCGGCACGAGACTTTGGAGGCATGTATTACTTCTTCTTTCCTGCGATCGTCTTCTTCGGGCCCTTGCGGGTACGAGCGTTGGTCTTGGTGCGCTGACCGTGAACAGGCAGGCCACGACGGTGGCGCATACCCTGGTAGCAACCAATTTCGATCTTGCGGCGGATGTCGGCAGCAACCTGACGACGCAGGTCACCTTCGACCTTCCAGCTCGCCTCGATCACGTCACGGAGGGAAGCAATCTGCTCGTCCGTGAGGTTATCGGTGCGCAGGTCGGGAGAAATGCCGGTCTCTTCCAGCAGTTTCTTGGCTCGGGCAGGCCCGATGCCGTAAATGTAAGTCAGTGCAACTTCCATGCGCTTGTTGCGCGGAAGATCCACACCAGCTAGACGTGCCATAAGTGGAACGTACCTTTCCGGTTGTTGCGGTGGTTTTCTCCCTACTCATCCGTCCCTAACACAACGCTTTACCCGGGGCGGAACGCCGGGGAGTTGGGTTGTGGATTACGGACGGCTCCAGCCACCGTAGCCGGAGGTAAAGAAAGCCAGGGTTCGTGTTGCTTGTGCCACGACCCGCGCATCGTTTCAGTTGCGCGGGACACAGGTTATTGGGTGCAACCGGTTTCCCCAGCCTGGAGTAAGGAGGCTTACGTTATTACTTGTAGCGGTACACGATACGACCGCGGGTGAGGTCGTAGGGCGAAAGCTCTACAACGACGCGGTCCTCGGGGAGGATGCGGATGTAGTGCTGGCGCATCTTGCCCGAGATGTGAGCAAGCACTTTATGTCCGTTGTCAAGCTCGACACGGAACATTGCGTTGGGCAGAGGCTCGACAATGCGACCCTCAACTTCAATTGCGCCTTCCTTAGCCATATCCTCCACGTTTTCCGGCAACCGGACTCATCCCGACCACATGAGTAGCCGCTTTCAGTCTGCTGCCTGGTCAGACTTTATATACGCGTATATAAAGTCGTATCTGAGTATCACTGCATAGGCATCCCTCGTAAAGAGACACCAAGCTAGCACAATACACGTCACCCCCCGCGGTACGCAAGTACCCGCGTGTCCGCCACTCCCCGAGCCATGTTTACTCGGGAAGCATACCCGTGAACCCGCGGTGTAGCCGTAGTGCCCTTCGTGGGTTCTCTTAGTGCACGGCTCCACACCACCCACGCCACTCGCGATCGCGAGTGGCGTGGGTCAGCTTGCGCAGCACTACTCGCACAGTATTTATACACAGTATTTATATCTGTGTGGACGGATCCTGGCCTACCGTGCCGAGGGCATTCCTAGGGACACGGGGACACGCGTACCACGTACACCTGCGACGCTTCCACTGCCACCGCAGCCACAGCCGGCACCCGGCGCGATCCGGCGTCCTGTGGACTCGCCCGGATCCTCGAGGTGGAAGTCGTGCTGCTTCTTCGCCGTGGCGATCATCAGCTTGATACGGTTCAACTGGTTGACCTCGCTGGCGCCGGCGTCGTAGTCGATGCCTACGATGTTGGCCTCGGGGTAGCGCACCCGCAGGGCACGGAACATGCCCTTGCCGATGACGTGGTTGGGCAGGCATGCAAACGGCTGGGCACAAATAATATTGGGGCACCCGTTTTCGATCATGTCCATCATGTCGGCTGTGAGATACCAGCCCTCGCCGGCGATGTTGCCAAGTGAGCACACATCCTGCACCTTGTCGGCCAGCTCCTGGATGGTGGGGCCGGGCTCAAACCGGGTGGAGGAGGCAAGCGCCTTGCGGGCCACCTTTTCGTACTGCTGCATGCCCCACAGCGCGAAGTCCGACAGGCGGCGCTGGTTCGTCGTCATGGAGCCGACAACCGTCTCCTTGAAGTGGGAGTTGATGAGGCTCATGTGGAAGAACTGGGCAAGCGACGGCAGCTCCGCCTCGCAGCCCTCGGCTTCGATTGTGGCCACCGCGTGGTTGTTGGCATCCGGGTGGAACTGGACGAGGATCTCGCCCACCAGGCCGACGCGTGGCCTGCGCGGGATCTGCTGCAGTTCCACGGAATCGAAGTCCGCGACGATGGCGCGGATAAGCGAGCCGAACCCGAGGCGTTTCTTCAGTGCAGGCACGAAGTGCGCGCCTGTGAACCAGTCGCGGCTGATGCGGTCCCATTTCTCGTACAGGCGGTCGACGTTGCCGTCGATCTGGTACGGGCGGGTGCGCAGCAGCACCTTCTGTAGGACGTCGCCCACGGTGACGGCCTGGAAGGCCTTGTGCAACATCTTCGGCGTGATGGAGAAACCGGGGTTGGATTCAATCCCCTGAGCAGACAGTGCGATGACAGGGACCTGGGGGTACCCAGCGTCGACAAGCCCCTTGCGGAGCAGCCCAGCGTAGTTGGTCGCGCGACACTGACCACCGGTTTGGGTGATGCCCACGGCGGTGCGGTCCGGGTCGGCGGTGCCGTTCAAGAACTGGCTGATGAGCTGGCCGATGACGACGATGGCCGGGTAACAGGAATCGTTGTTGACATACTTGAGGCCCACCTCGATGTCAGCGTCGGAGGCTTTCTCCAATAGGCGCACGTTGTAGCCGGCGGTGCGCAGAACCGGCGCGAACAAGCGCATGTGAATGGGCGCGAGCTGTGGCATGAGGATCTCGTAGCCCTCGCGCTGCATGTCCTTGGTGTACGGAACGCGAGCGTGAACGTGACCAGCGGCGCGGTAGGTCTCCTCCCCTTCCTCACCGAGGGTCTTCGTCGTGTCGATGTGGGCGGACTGGCGCTCGCGGACGCTCGCGCCAGAGCCAGCGTCTTCTTCCGTGCCGAAGCTTGCGCGCGCCTGGGAGCGCTCATCCACCGCAGCCACGAGCGAGCGGAGGCGAATGGTGGCCGCGCCCAGGTTACTGACCTCGTCAATCTTCAACGAGGTGTAGACCTCGCCCTCACCTTCGAGGATCTCCTGCACCTGGTCGGCGGTGATGGCGTCGAGGCCACAGCCGAAGGAGATGAGGTGCACGAGCTCCAGCTCAGGAGTGCCGGACACGGTGCCGGCGGCCTCATATAGACGAGAGTGGAAGGACCACTGGTCACGCACGCGCAGAGGCCGCTGGAGGTGGCCCTGGGGCAGGCAGTCTTCGGTGAGTACCGCGTGCCCTAGCCCCTGGATGACCTCGGGAATGCCGTGGTTGATTTCGGGATCGAGGTGGTAGGGGCGACCAGCGAAAACTATGCCACGAATGCCGTGTTCCCGCACGTAATCGAGGGCTTCGCGGCCCTTTTCCTGAATCTCCTCGTGGTATGCATCCATTTCCTCCCATCCGGCCTCGCAGGCAGCGCGGGCTTCCTCCTCCGTGACATCCCACGGGGCGAAGACCTCGGCCAGACGAGCAGGTAGGAGTTCCTTGTTGTGGAGGGACACGAAGGGAGATAGGAAGGCGGCCTTATCTTCTGTGATGCGCTCCATGTTGTTACGGATGACCTCGGGATAGGTGGCCACGATCGGGCAGTTGAAGGTGTTTTCCTGTCCCTTGGCGGAATCATCATTGAAGGTGACGCACGGGTAGAAGATCGTCTTCACGCCCTTGTCCAGGAGGTTATTGATGTGTCCGTGGACGAGCTTCGCCGGGTAGCAGACATTCTCACTGGGGATGGTTTCCATACCCTTTTCGAACAGCTCGTGGTTGGAGCGGGTGGAGATCATGACGCGGAACTTCAACGCGGACAGCACCGTGAACCAGAAGGGGTAGTCCTCATACATGTTGAGCACGCGGGGGATGCCAATATCGCCACGCGCGGCCTTCTTCTCCGTCAGGCGACGGTACCCAAAGGTGCGCTTGTACTTCCAGTCATACATGTTGGGAATTGGCGACTTGGCCGGCACCCGCTCGAGGGAAGCGCCGCGCTCGCACCGGTTGCCGGACACGTGCCGCTCCCCTGTGGAGAACGTAGAAATGGTCATCGTGCAGTGGTTCTGGCACAGCCGGCACGTCTTGCGGCTCGTCTCCACGGTCAGCTCACTGAGTTCCTCGGTGCTGAGCAGGCTGGATGTTGCACCCGGCTGCGCGTGTTTCTTCGCCGTGAGCGCCGCGCCGTAGGCACCCATGAGCCCGGCGATATTGGGGCGCACGACCTCGCGGCCGGACAGCTGCTCAAAGGCGCGTAGTACCGCGTCGTTCAGAAACGTTCCGCCCTGCACTACGACGGTGTCGCCCAGCTCGTCGGCGCTGCGTAACTTCATCACCTTGTACAGGGCATTGCGCACGACGGAGTAGCTAAGACCGGCGGAGATGTCGCCCACGTCGGCACCATCTTTCTGCGCCTGCTTGACCGACGAGTTCATGAACACAGTGCACCGGGTGCCCAGGTCGACAGGGTGGGGGGCCTTGACGGCGGCCTCGGCGAACTGCTCCACGTCTGTGCCCATGGTGTGGGCAAAGGTCTGCAGGAAGGATCCACAGCCGGACGAGCAGGCCTCGTTGACGGAGATGGAGTCCACCGTTCCGTTCTTGATCTTCAGGAACTTCATGTCTTGGCCACCGATATCGATGACGCTGGTCGCGCCCGGCGCGAGGAACTCGGCTGCGCGGTAGTGGGCCATCGTCTCGATCTCGCCCTCGTCCACGCCGAGGGCAGTCTGGACGAGCGATTCGCCGTAGCCGGTAGAGCAGCTGCGCGCGATGGTGGCCGTGGGTGGCAGCACCGTGCGCAGGTGGGTGACAATCGCCGTCGCTGCTGCCACGGGGTCGCCCTCGTTGGAGGCGTAGTGGCTGAAGACGATGGAGTTGTCCTCGTCGATAAGCACCGCCTTGATGGTGGTAGAGCCGGCATCGATTCCCAGGTAGAAGGTATCTCCGGTGGCCTCTGCGATGTCCTTCTGCTCGACGTGGGCACGGTTGTGGCGCTCGAGGAACTCCTCGTAGTCACCCTTGGTTTCAAAAAGCGCAGGCAGCCGGCGGGTGGTCGCACCGATGGAGCCCGCGCTTTCTAGCTTGTCGACGATCTCCTGCAGCGTCTGCTCGGATTCTCGCTCCGCCAGGAGGGCTGCGCCATAGGCTACGTACAACTGGCCGTTGTCCGGGGAAATGAACTGGTCAACCTTATCAAGGATGCGTCGATACGCCTCTCGAAGCTGGGGCAGGAAGTGCAGCGGTCCGCCGAGGAAAAGCACGGTGCCCCGAATCGGACGGCCATTGGCAAGGCCCGCGACCGTCTGCGTGGCAACAGACTGGAATACAGAGGCCGCGAGGTCCTCGTGGGGAACACCCTGGTTAATAAGAGGCTGGATATCTGACTTAGCGAACACACCACAGCGGCTAGCAATGGGATACAGCTGGGTGGAGTTCTCGGCTAGCTCGTTCAGCCCCGCCGCATCCGTCTTCAACAGAGTGGCCATCTGGTCAATAAAGGCACCGGTACCACCTGCACAGGAACCGTTCATGCGCTGCTCGGGCGTGGGCTTCAGGTATGTGAGCTTGGCATCCTCACCGCCGAGCTCAATAATGACATCGGCCTCCGGATAGGTGCGCTCCGTCGCCTCCGTCTCGGCGATAACCTCCTGAACAAACGTGGCCCCGACGTGCTCGGCGATGGACAGGCCACCTGACCCGGTCACCGCGACGGCGGTACCAATATTGGAATGGTCGGTAGCAATGTCTTGTACCAGCCGGGTGAGCTCACGACGCACATCAGCGTTGTGGCGACGGTAATCCTCGAAGGCGCGGGTTCCATCCGGGCGAAGCAGTACAGCCTTCACCGTGGTGGACCCCACGTCGATGCCCAAGCGGTACATGTCGTCGTTCTGTGCCATGCTCTTCGCACTCCTCAAATGCTTTTAGCCGCCCCACAATGAGGGGGATGATGTAATGTGCGCCACTTTAAGAGGTTGCCGACAAAATTTCTATGCTGTTGAAATTAGAATTGTTTCCACCTGCTACCAGTAGTGAGTTCGCACTCATGGTGGGGGCACCCGTTGAAAATATTCGCCTATGGAAGGAACTCCACATGACAGGCCCCAAGGCCGCCCGCGGAGAAATCAAGGACACCATTCTCACCGCCGCGCGCGAACTTTTCTCCACTCGGGACTACCCCGACGTCACCGTCCGCACCATCGCCAAACGCGCCGGATGCGATGCCGGCATGATCTCCTATTACTTTGGTTCCAAGGTGGGCGTGTTCCGCGCCGCCATGTCACTCCCCCAAGACCCCGTTGAGGTGGTCGCCACCGCCTTCGGTGACGGCGGACCCGGCACCGGCGAACGCGTCCTCGGAGAAATCCTCCGTTTCTGGGAGGAGAGCTTCGCCACCACCAACGTCCAGCTCCTCGTCCGATCCCTTCTGGAAAACGAAAAGACCCTCGCCGTCTTCCGCGAGTGGCTCGACCGCGCCCTCTTCACCACCCTCGCCCGCCAGCTGGGCACGCCCGATGCGAAGCTCCGCATCCAATTCGCCGCCAGCCAAATCGTTGGGCTCTGCGTTTTACGGTTCATCTACAAGTCCGAGCCCCTCGCCTCCATGCCCGCCCCCGTCCTCGCCCGCCAGCTCGGCCCCATCATCGATATTCACCTGTTCGGCCCAATCATCCCGCGCACCGCGTAGCGTGGGTGTCGGATGGAACTTCTAGATCCACAGTTTCTTAGCATGTCAATTTGGATACCAAACCCGCTAGATATCCAATATCTCAACGAGGTGAGGCAAGAAAAATGAGCAATAAAGCTATCGCTACCTGGATCCTTGGCTATGCCACCGTTGTCTTTTGGATTGCTGAAAGCTCCAACAATGGACCATACTGGGCCGTGCGTACTGCCATTGCGTTCGCTTGCATCGCAGTGGGCATCGCTTTCGTTCGTCTCATTCAGAAGAAGCAGTAGGTCAATTCCGAGTTTTTACTAATTCCCACCAGCTACCATCGCGATTCTGCTCCAGCCTAGGTGTGGATTCTGGATCGTTGTAGGGATCTCCAGATGTACTACATTAACTTCAAAACCGCAGGTACAACCATGTGTGTATGCCATGCCGTAGCGTAGGAGGCATGAGTAACCCAGTAGCCAAGGGGAGCGCCCAAGAGCTCCTCACCCGCATCGCCGGCCCCACCGCCACGCTTCGCGACGACCAGTGGCGCGCCATCGACGAACTCATCAACAACCATAAACGCCTCCTCGTGGTGCAGCGCACCGGGTGGGGCAAGTCCGCTGTCTACTTCATCGCCGCCAAACTCCTGCGCGACAACGGGCACGGACCGACCCTTATCATCTCCCCACTGCTCTCGCTCATGCGAAACCAAGTGCAGGCTGCTGCCTCCGCCGGCATCCGGGCAAAGACCATTAACTCCTCCAACATCAGCCAGTGGGAGGAGATCGAGGGCGCCGTCCGCAGCGAACAGATCGATGTACTCCTCATCTCCCCTGAACGCCTCGTGAACCCGGATTTCCGCGACGCGATCCTCCCCCAGCTCATCAAAGGCGTGGGCATGGTCGTCATTGACGAGGCCCACTGCATCTCCGATTGGGGCCACGACTTCCGACCCGACTACCGCAGAATCCGCGAGCTCCTCAACAACAATCTCGCGCCAGACACTCCAGTTCTCGCCACCACTGCTACCGCCAATGACCGAGTCGTCGCCGATGTTGTCGCACAGCTCGGACCGAATACCAACCTCATCCGTGGTGGCCTCGACCGTACCTCGCTCCACCTCAGCGTGGTCCATCTCGACGACCCCTCTGCCAGGGCTACGTGGATCGCCGGCATCCTCCCCCAGCTTCAGGGCTCCGGAATCATCTATTGTCTGACTGTCTCCGCCGCCGAGGACCTTGCTGCTGCTCTGCGCGCGGCGCACATCCCCGTGGAGGCTTACACCGGTCGCACAGATGCCGATGAACGCCTCGAGCGCGAGCAGCAACTCCTGGACAACGAGGTGAAGGCGCTGGTAGCGACAAGCGCACTCGGCATGGGGTTTGATAAACCAGACCTCGGCTTCATCATCCACCTCGGCGCTCCGAGCTCCCCCGTCAGCTACTACCAGCAAGTCGGTCGCGCAGGCCGTGGCACTGATCGGGCTGATGTCATCCTTCTCCCAGGCCCGGAGGATCGCGCCATCTGGGACTACTTCGCCAGTACCTCGATGCCCTCCCAAGAGGTGGTGGATACCCTCCTTGGTGCGCTGGGAAGCTCTCCGCTATCCACGGCCAAGCTGGAAAAGACGGTGGATCTCTCCCGTTCCCGCATCGATCAGACACTGAAGGTCCTCGCGGTTGAGGGCGCCGTGGAACGCGTTGCCGGTGGTTGGGTAGCAACCGGCGAGGACTGGACCTATGACGAGAAACGCTACGCAGGTATCACTGCTGCACGCCAGCGGGAGCAGCAAGCCATGCTCGACTATGAGCACACCGACGGCTGTCGCATGGTATTCCTGCGAAAGCAGCTCGATGACCCAACCGTTACCCCTGATGAGAGATGCGGACGCTGCGATAACTGCACCAACACCCACTACCCCACCACTGTGGACAGCACCGACGCTTCAGCTGAAGTCACGGCATCGCTCAACGCCCCCGGTGTGGATATTCAGCAGCGCAAGAGGTGGCCCACGGGTGCTATCCGCCGCGGAAAGATCACAGGTACAACTCCAGGCAAGGCGCTGGGAAGGATGAACGACATTACCCGTGGCCCCGCGCTACGCGCGCTGTTTGCCGATCCGACCTGGGTACCAAACTCGAACTGGAAGCAGGATCCCTGGCTCAGCAACTTCGTCCGTGTTCTCGCTTCGTGGAACTGGGAGGAGCGCCCGCACACCATCGTTGTGTTGGAACCGGAGGAGCCCGCCCGCCGGGACATGCTCCTTGCCTGTGGCCAGGGGCTCGCCGCCATCGGGCAGATGGAATTTGGCGGGGTGGTTACCATCCGCACGGCACCGGTCACGGCGATGAACTCCACCTTCCGCGTCAACGCGCTTAATGCGCACTACGACTACGGACAGGTATCCATTACAGATACCACTGCTCCTGTTCTTCTGCTGACCGACATAGTGGACACCGGTTGGTCGGTCACCGTCGCCGGTAGCGACATTGCTGATAGGTTCGGTACAACAGTTCTGCCACTCGCCTTCGCCACCGCGTTCTAGTTCATCAACTGACAGGCCACTACACAGCAACAGCGGGGCGTCCGGTGTTACCGGACACCCCGCCACTTCGCGGAAGCGTGAAGATTTTAGATCGGACCGTTCGGGTAACCGTAAGTCTTGTCACCGTAGGCGAACACGCGGTCGCCGATGTTTAGCTGCTCGAAGAACACCTTGGCATCACCGTAGTTCAGGTGGATGCAGCCGTGGGACAGGATGTACGGGGACCCTGCGTGGAACGCGATGCCGTTGTACGTGAAGTAGACAGCGTACGGCATCGGGGCGTTACCGAACTCGCGGGACACCTCGTCCTTGATCTTGCGGTTTACGGTCATCATGCCTTGCGGAGTGTCATAGCCATCAGCGCCTGCAGATGCCGGCACCGGACCGTAGGTGATCTTGCCGTTTTCCTGCAGCCAGGCGCGGTTACCCTCAATATCGATGCAGGCCCTTGCTTCCGGCGGGCAGACTTCCTGCGGAATGTTCAGGGCATCGCGACGAGCGGCCTCAGCCTGCTCTGCCTCGGCGCGAGCCTGCTCAGCGGCGAGACGCTCCGCCTCTGCACGAGCAGCGGCTTCCTCAGCCGCGCGTTTCTCCGCAAGTTTCTGATCCACAAGGCCCGGGAACAGAAGGTTCATACCGCCATCAACCATGTTCTTAACGTTCTGGTTGTGCGGTGCAGGCAGAACGGCATCGGCCTGGTTCACCAGGTTGTTGCGTGTCTGCCATGCATTGTTGCGAATGTCATTATTCAGCTGGTCCAGCCCCGCAGTGATGTTGGACGAACCAAAATCCTGCGCGGATGCAGCTGCAGGCTGCGCGAGCAGTGCGCCCGCCGTCGCTGCGGCTGCCAGTGCAGCCGTGGAGCGACGTGTCGTAGTGCTCTTCAAACGATGCTTCCCACTCATACCGGGCATTATAGGTTGCGGTGCTATCGTTCTCTAAACCAAAACACAGCTATTCCAAAAGATTCGGGAATATACCTTTACGGACATGCTGGTCATAGGTGACATTTCACCAATCCTGATTTTTTGCTTAATTTTTTCGCGGGGTGAGGATTCGGGGCCCATCAGCCGTGGCAGCAACCGTGTGCTCCCAGTGAGCAGCCCACGAGCCGTCGATGGAAGCAACAGTCCAGTCGTCGTCGAAGACCACCGAGTCCACAGAACCCAAGGTCAGCATGGGTTCAATGGCTAGAACTGAGCCCTCCTGGATGATCGGACCACGACCACCGCGACCTTCGTTGGCCAGGTACGGATCCTCGTGCATTTCGTGGCCAATGCCATGGCCACCGTAGCCATCGACGATGCCGAAGTTGTAGCCCCACTTCTTTTCCGCTGCCCGCGTTGCCATCTCCAGCGCATGGGAAACGTCGGTAAGTCTGTTACCGGGAACCATGGCCTGCATGCCTTCCATGAGCACCCACTCGGTTGCTTCGTTGAGGGCCTTTGCATCTGCTGCGACGGTGCCGACCTCGATGGTGAGTGCAGAATCGCCAACCCAGCCCTTGTACGTCGCACCGCAGTCGATGGAGATGAGGTCGCCGTCCTTCAGCACCGTCTTCTCGTCTGGAATGCCGTGAACAATGATGTCATTAACTGATGCGCAAATAGAGCCGGGGAATCCCTCGTAGCCCTTGAACGTCGGCTTGGCACCCGCGGCGCGAATCGTCTTCTCCGCAATCGCGTCGAGCTCCAGGGTGGACACCCCCGGCTTGGCGGCTTCACGGCAAGCGATGAGCGCTTCGCCGACGATCTCGCCGGCCGCCTGCATGGCATCCAGCTCCTTCGGTGTCCTCGCGACAATCTTCTTGTTACGCCTAAAACCCACTGTTTTCTCCTTTACCGTTTCTGGCACCCAATCGTACTACCGCACCTGCCGCGCGCTGGGTCACCTGCCCCATCGGTAGAATCGCACACATGCTCATCATTCTTCCGCCCAGCGAAACTAAGGAGCCAGGTGGGGAAAATGACCCCATGGAGGTCTCCTTCCCCTCCCTCAATCCCATTCGGAAGACACTGATGGACGAGCTCGCCTCCATCCCCGCCGAAGAACAGCTCGGATTCCTCAAAATCAGCACGCGTCTCATCGACCAGGCGGAGGCGAACCTTGTACTCCGTGAGGCTCCCACCATGGCCTCCATCTACCGCTACACCGGTGTGCTTTTCGACACCCTCGATGCCGGCACACTCCCCGACTCTGCTCTGGACCGCATCCTTATCGGCTCCGCCCTCTTCGGTGTCACCCGCGCAACCGATGCCATCCCCGCGTACCGGCTGTCTGGCAACACGACCCTGCCCGGCAAGAAGACCGTCAAGTCTTTCTGGGGAACAGCCCTCACTACTGTGTTGAACGAGCTCCCCGAATTCATTGTCGACATGCGCTCCGGCGCCTACCACTCACTCGGTCCCGTGAAGGACCCCGCCGTGGGTGTCTGTACCGTACGTGTGGAAACCGAGCAGCCCGACGGGACGCGGAAGGTCGTTAGCCACTTCAACAAGTATTACAAGGGGGAGCTCGCCCGGTGCTTGGCCACCTCAGCAGAAGACGCGCGCTCCATCGACGAGGTTGCGGAGATCGCCTCATCCTCCGGCTTCCGCGTGGAGGCATCCCCCACGCAGCTGACACTCATCACGTCCTAGCTAGCCGTCATTTACCGAATGCGGCCCATCTGCTCCCGATGTCCATCGCACCGGTAACGGTTGGGCCGCATTCTGTATCGCGGGTGGACGAACTGCCGCCCAGGCGGTGGTGAGAGCAGGGAGCGCGGTCACCCTCGGGCCGCTTTCCGTTGTAGCCATCTTCTTTTGCGGCCCAACCGTGGCGGTCCTGCAGCGGATTGCCACCGCATGGGCCGTATTGCGTCCCGTCGCGCACCCGGTGCATGCAAAACGCCTTCCCAGAATAATCCGGGAAGGCGTGTGCGACTATGTAGAGGTAATTTACTTACCCAGCGCCTTCATGGCGCGTTCGTTGATTTCCTCAACGCTGCCCTCGGCATCGACGGCGAGGAGCTTGTCGCCGTAGAAGTCTGCTACGGGCTGGGTCTCCTCGTGGTAGACCTTGAGACGGTTGCGGATGGTGGCCTCGTTGTCGTCGTCACGGCCACGGGCGAGCATGCGCTCAACAACCACGTCGTCGGAAACCTCGAAGCTCAAGACGGCATCGATTTTTTCGCCGTTTTTTGCGAGGTGATCGCGGAGGAGCTCAGCCTGCTCAACAGTGCGGGGGAAGCCGTCGAGAAGATAGCCATCCTTGGCATCGTCGTGGGAAAGACGATCCCAGAGCATGCGGGCGGTGACGTCCGTGGGGACGAGGTTGCCGGCATCCATGTAGCTCTTGGCTTCCTTGCCCAGCTCGGTGCCTTCGCCGATGTTGGCGCGGAACAGATCGCCGGTGGAGATGTGCGGAATCCCCAACTTTTCCTTCAACAAGGCTGCTTGCGTGCCTTTTCCGGCACCGGGAGGTCCGAGGAGAACTAATTTCATTTGAGAATTCCTTCGTAGTTGCTTTGCAGAAGCTGGGACTCAATCTGCTTCACGGTGGTCAGAGCCACGGAAACAAGAATGAGCAGGGCCGTACCACCGAACGGGGTGCTGCCCGCGTTCAGGTTGCCAACGCCTAGATCAAGCATAATATTCGGCAAGATCGCGATGATACCCAGGTACAGCGAACCAACGAAGAGAAGGCGATTCATGACGAATCCAAGGTACTCGGCGGTGGGTCGGCCGGGCCGGATGCCCGGGATGAAGCCACCGTACTTCTTCATGTTCTCAGCCTGATCGTACGGATCGTACTGGACGGAGACGTAGAAGTAGCTGAAGAAGATGATCAGCACGAAGTATAGGACAATGTACTGCCAGGAGCTCGGAGCGTGCAGGTAGGCGATCACGTTACGCATCCACCAGTTGTCCGGCGGAGTTGGCGAACCGGAGTTCACAATCTGCGTGATGAGAACCGGGACGTAGATGAGCGAGGAGGCGAAGATGACCGGGATAACGCCACCCTGGTTCACCTTGAGCGGCAGGTAGGTGGAGGTACCACCGTACTGGCGACGCCCGATCATGCGCTTTGCATACTGCACCGGAATGCGGCGCTGGCCCTGCTCGATGAAGACCACGCCGACCACGAGGATGATAACCGCGACCATGACGGTGGTGAACACAACCGGACCGGAGCTCTGGAAAATGTTCGCGCCGTCGCGGGGGAGACGAGTGGCGATACCCGCGAAAATGAGAAGCGACATGCCGTTGCCAATACCCTTCTCCGTGATGAGCTCGCCCATCCACATCACGAGGACGGCACCGCCGGTCATGCAGATAACCAGGATGATGAGGTCCCAGATGGTGTGGCCTTCACGAAGCACCCGCACGGATGGTCCGAGCAGCTGGCCACGCGCAGCCAGAGCGACGATGCCCGAAGACTGCAGCAAAGCAAGCGCCACGGTGAGGTAGCGGGTGTACTGCGTCATCTTGGTTTGACCCGACT
>JALFAQ010000054.1 GCA_022772305.1 Corynebacterium glucuronolyticum | reverse complement strand
TGTGGCCTTCACGAAGCACCCGCACGGATGGTCCGAGCAGCTGGCCACGCGCAGCCAGAGCGACGATGCCCGAAGACTGCAGCAAAGCAAGCGCCACGGTGAGGTAGCGGGTGTACTGCGTCATCTTGGTTTGACCCGACTGCCCCTCCTTCTTCAGTTCTTCAAACTTCGGAATCACGACGGTGAGCAGCTGGACGATAATCGACGCCGTAATGTACGGCATGATGCCGATGGCAAAGACTGACAGCTGCAGCAGCGCGCCACCAGAGAACAAGTTGATCATCGAGTAGACATTGGACTGTCCTTCGGTGAGCTCATTCAGTTTGCCCGCGATGGAAACGTAATCCACGCCAGGAGACGGGATCTGTGCACCTACGCGGTACAGGATAATCATCAGCAGCGTAAAAAGAAGCTTCTTGCGAAGATCTGGATCCTTAAACGCCTGAAGAATTGCAGACAAGCTGGTTCCTCCGGTCGAATCATTAGATAGTCAACGCCCAAACTTTACCAGGCCCCCGTAACCTTGTCTAAGTGCACCCCACCGTTAGACTCAACAGTCACGCTTATCTGGTCATCAGCCCTGGCCGAGCCAAGAGCTGCAACCACCTTCGGTACATCTATTTCGGAGTTAGATGCAGAGAATAAGGACAGGTCTTTCCTAAAGTCTTGAGGCTGGTTGATCTTTTCAAGAAATCTGGGATCCATCGAGTCCGTGAATCGTGTGGACAGTCGGTCGCGAAGTGTGATTGTCGCACCGCGCGCACGCGCCTGCCATACTGCTTCAACAATTTCGGGGTGAAGAAGGACGGGACTTTTGATGGCGTCGCGAAGCCGCAGCTCCAGGAGTCGGTGCTCCTCCGGCGTGGTGACTGCATCGAGCTGGGCCTGCACCCACGCCATGAGATCGCGGGTATACGCCTCTGCCTGGCCCTTCGCATAATTGGAGGCCACTTCAAAGTCAGAGTCGCTGATATTCAGCAGAGCCTTCTGTGCCCGGGCCATAATAAACGGCACGAGTGAGGCGACAATGACCGCAGTCAGAATGAAGTCCATGTAGAGGAGGTTCGGAACGTGGAAGATGAAAAGTCCGGTAAATAGCGCTGCCAGCGTACCCCATGCCAAGAGCAATTCCGAACACAACGCCAAAAAAATGAGGAGAATGATGAATGGCCAACGGAACCACTCCTCCGGCCAATTTATCCACAATATCGTTGACTTTTCCAGGTAGCCCGCCCAGAAGGCGACAAGCAAGAGGAAGCCGATAAGCCACCGAGGTGTAAACGTTTTCCCCCTGCGGAAGATGAGAGTGGAGGCGAGAATAAAAGCTCCCAGTGACACACAGCGCCATCCGAGTTGTGGGGTCCGTGAACTGACAAAGGCCAGAACACACGTGTAGATGCTGAAAACGACACCTGTCAGTGGATGAAGGAGAACTCCCATCCGCAGGTCGACGACCTTACCTGCCTCATGAAGCTTCTCTGGCGTTGGGGACCAGCGCAGAAGGATTCGAGTTCCTTTCCCTTCAGCACTCATCACCTTGGCGCTGCCACCAACGGACGCTAGCCGCTCAATGACGGACACACGCAACCCAACGTTATTCGGAACGACTTCGCTCAGATCGAAGCCATTACCCGCGTCCCGGATATCGATTGCTAGGTAGGAATTTCGCGCACGAACGACTACTCGTCGAGAAGCCGAAGGAGCGTGGAGCTCCGAATTGCGAATGGCTTGAGCAGTGGCCGTGATGAACCCCTCAGCAACGGGACCAGCCAGAAGAATGCGCCGAGGATCGCCATCAGCCTGAACCGTAATCGGAATTGACGGATCGAGGCGACGCAGCATGGCAATCATCTCGGCGAGCGGAACCGGCTCAGAAACTTCTGGTGTCGCGGAGAAATGGTCTTCGATAGTGTATTTCTCGGCAGTAAACCGGTTCGCATACGCCATAAGATAGGGGAAAACGTCGTCATGAACGAATGACAGGAACCGATTCTCTGCTGCCACCAACGAGTTGACACAGCTGACCTGCAGAGAATGCTTCCACACAGCATCGAGCTGCTTGTCAATGAAGCGAGTGGTTCGAATACCGTGCACGGTAGCGACAATGAAGGGCGCGGCCAGAAACACGGCATTGATTTGCACCAGCAACGACTGGATATCCCGGGGAATGCCGTAATCAGCGATCATTCCACCGGCGATGGTAATCACCCCCAACGGCAAGCCGATGTGCACGGGGAAAACGACGACGATAGCAACACCTAAATGGCTCGTCAGATCTCCGAGGTAGAGCGCGTCTACGTTCGGTAGCCCTATCACCTTCTCAATGCCGTACACACTGAAAAGCGTCAACCCAACAATGAGGAATACCCACGTCGCACGACGATAGACATGAAGTCGGTTTTTGAACAGCGCATACAACGGAATCGCGGAGGTGAGGAAGAAGGCAACAATGAGAAGCACAACACTGGTGTTAAAGGTGCCGTGGAAAACCTCAAAGAACCGCCTTGTGCCGTTGGACAATGACCACAACCAACCACAGAAGATGACGGTGAGAATGACGCGAAGAATGTATTCCTGCGTCACCGCCCGCGCTTTAATTCCCGAGGGGCACACGCCATTTTCCGGCGCCCGTGGTGGGTCCTCAAAAAGTGGGTTCACGCTGGACCAGCCTTGAGCCTAACCTCGAACCAAATCCGTGGGATAAGCCACGTAACCGTCTTCCATTGCACATAGTTGCAGCTGCACCTGCGTCCCCGCGTTTTTTCCAGCAAGGACGTACTTCCGGCGAATCCGCTTAAGGTAATCGTTGACGGTGTTTTCCGTCAGGTTCAACGCGCGGGCGACCTGTTTCACAACCATGCCCTTCGCAATGAGCCGGAGAACCTGTAGCTGTTTCTCACTGAGTTCGACTCCGCTGAAGTGTTCATCGTCATACATCACGCTTGCATAATCAGAGCTGAAAACGGTGGCCCCGTTCGCGACCTCCCGGATTAGTGCTGGCAGGTGGGAAATGTCGTCAGACTTATTGAACAGCGCTGACACTCCCGCCCCCAAGGCTTCCCTCAACAGAAATGGACGATCCGCAGAACTAAAGATGATGACTTTGCACCCGGCCCGCCGCAGCTCCAGCACGTTTTCGGCGGGCATCGACCCGTCGCTGAGGCGCAGGTCAAGCAGTACTACTGCTGCGGGTGCATTCTCTTCGCTGCTGCGAGGAAGGCCCTCAAGACACTCAATGACATCCGACACATTGTCGGCCGCGCACACAACGTTTATTTTCGGGACGGATTCCAGGATATGGACAACGCCAAGTCGCACAACATCGTGATCATCGATCACCGCAACATTGACATCGTCTTTCCTGGCCATAGTGTTAAATATTACGTCAGCAAGACTGCCAACTCCATGTAAAAATGAGTTTTCACCCCCACGGAAAAATAATTGCAACGCCACGACCTCACTAAACCGGCCTACAAATTGAAGTGCCACCATTTTTGGGGGCTTGACGTTATCTAATAATAGGGTCCGGTAGTTCCTATGAAAGACAGGCCACGCAAGAAGTAAGAGACAAGGTAGTCTCACCCGGAGTTTCTTTCATAAGCCCGGCACCACCAAGCAGAGCATTCTTCTAGGACTGCCTGAGGCTTACGGCAGTGCAATCCAGTTTTACCGCCTGTGACTGAGGCCAATCGATGCCACAAAACTCGGTGGCACTACATCTGGGGGCATTTCAATGCGGATTTACTCGCGAAAACCCGCTTACGATGGCGCTATAGCTGCTTACACCCCGTGCCGTGACGAAAACGACACGTCGTTGCAGTCTCAGGACAATATTTTCCACTCACAAGAGCATTCCGAAAGGAAAACAATGAAATTGCAGTCACCGGGAGTTTCATCCCGGAAAGTACTCAAGGCGGCACAAGCGACCTGTGTTAGCCTCGCGCTTTTCAGCACTGCGGTTGTCGTACCACCGGCGTCCGCACAAGAACCCAAGGCTTTACCGGACGAATCAGTCGCCGTTGTGCCATATGCAGCACCGCTCGGACTTGACCAGACCATTGATGTATTCGGAACGAGGATTCCCGTTCCATCGGCAGTAGGTGGAGTGGTTGCTCTTCTTGCGCTGATCATCGGCCTATCGGTGGGACTAACCCAGGACACCGGCAGTTCAAATGATGCAAACGACGACAAAAAGAAGCCGACGCCGACTCCCAAGCCGTCAATGACAACAGAAGCCACGACAAGTCCGGCTCCGAGCGAGCCATCTCCGGACCCGACACCTACCACCAGTAAAAAACCAGAACCGGCAGTCAAGGGTGTGGTCCCGGATGAAAAATTCCGGCAAATTTTGAACAAACAATACTTTGGCAAGGCTGAGGCTGATCTCGACGATCCGATCACTGCTGAGCAGATGAAGACACTGGCTTCAATCAGCACACCACCTGAAACTGGCATTAAGTCACTAGAGGGAATTCAGTACGCCACAGAAGCTACAATGCTCTGGTTCTGGCAAGAACCCATCACGTCTCTACCCGACTCCATCGGAAATCTCACGAAGCTCGAGACGTTGAATTTTACGGGTGGCAAACTGACTGCGCTACCGGAGTCAATCGGGCATCTCTCAAACCTGACCGACTTAGAAGTCACATTTAACAAGCTGACTGATGTGCCGGAATCCATTGGCAATCTGTCCAAATTGGAACGTCTGAATCTTCAAGGCAATCAGCTGACCGCCATCCCATCCTCAGTTTCCAGGCTCTCCAACCTGAAGTACTACCAGGTGGACAGGAATAAGATCACTGCTCTTCCTGAGTTTGGCCAAGAACAAACGAAGATCGTCACCCTCTCGGCATACGACAACCAGCTGACGGCCTTGCCAGAATCTATAGGCCAACTCAGAGACCTTAGTAAATTGATGATTTCCAACAACAAGCTGACAACGCTTCCAGAGTCAGCAAAGGATTTCGGAGGCCTGATGTCTGTCGGGATTGCCAACAACCCGCTGACGGCTCTGCCCCTGGACGTTTCAGGCGCGCAAGGCCTTACTGTTTCTGGCGACCAGCTTGAACTGGTTGCACCCCAGATCCGGACGATAGACGGAGAAGGTGACAAAAAATACCTCAGCAACCTGCTCTACCTCACGATTACGGGGCAAGTCCCGACTGATTCTGTACCGGAGTGGGTCACATTGGTGACTGGCATGACCATCAACTTTGAAGATGAAACGGCCGTTCCTGAATGGGTAGGCAACCTCAAGCAGCTGAAAAGGACTCAACTTCTGGGTAAGAACCTCACCACGCTGCCTGCCAACCTCGCAAGCTTGCCGGAACTCAATGATGTCATTGTTTACAGCACCCCGAAGATCGCGGAGGATAATGCAACCGTTGTTGCGCTAAGAACGAAAGGCACAACTGTGAAATTGCGTGATTTCGCCAATCGCCCCGCTCGCCCACTGGAGACTAAGTAGCAGATCAAATTGGCACGGCTAACGGCATTCAAATTTAATTGCGCTAGCCTAAAAAATAACGCTGCATTTATTTCGCTAGCAAAGTTGGATGCTCGGAGGTCGTTCTAGTCTGATTTTCTATGTCATCGGGCTGCTTCGCTTGCCCAACAATCTGGCTTCCTGGCTGCCAGATTGCAAAAGACAACACCCCTACCTCGGTAAGCACCGGGATAGGGGTGTTGAAGAAGTGACGATTAGTCCTCGGACTCTGCCTTGGCAGCTTCCTTCAGGCTACGGCCAGTCTTGTCAGCCTTGGCAAAGTAGACCTCAGTGACGGAGCCACCGGCAGCCTCGATCTTTTCCTTAGCGGACTTGGAGAACTTGTTAGCCGTGATGTCGAACTTCACGCTCAGGTCACCGTCGCCGAGGACCTTGACGGGACGACGCTTCTTAACGATGCGACGATCCTGCAGATCCTTGATAGTGATGGTGCCACCCTGCGGGAAGTACTTCTCCAGGTCTGCGACGTTAACTACTTCGTAGACAACCTGGTTGTACTTCTTGAAGCCCTTGAGCTTAGGCAGGCGCATGTGAATCGGCATCTGGCCACCCTCGAACGCAGCGTGCACATTCTTACGTGCGCCCGTGCCCTTGGTACCGCGACCAGCGGTCTTACCCTTCGAACCTTCACCGCGACCAACGCGGGTCTTAGCCTTGTTGGAGCCCGGTGCAGGGCGAAGGTCGTGGAGCTTGATTACGTCTTCGCTCATTTTTTACCTACTCCCCTGCTACTTCCTCGACCTCAACCATGTGGTCCACAACGCGGATCATACCGCGAACAGAGGCGTCATCCGGGCGGACGACGGACTGGTGGATCTTACGCAGGCCGAGAGCTTGCAGCGTATCCTTTTGCTTCTGCTTGGCGCCGACGACGCCCTTCTTCATTGTGATCTTCAGAGCCATGGGTTACTTAACCTCCTGACCAGAGCGTGCACGAAGAATGTGCGGCGGGGCAACCTCGTCGAGGGACTTGCCACGGCGTGCGGCAACTTCCTCGGGACGAGCCAGAGACTTCAGGCCCGAAACGGTTGCGTGAACAACGTTGATGGCGTTGTCGGAGCCGAGAGACTTGGAGAGAATGTCCTGAACACCAGCGCACTCCAGCACCGGACGAGCAGCGCCACCGGCGATCACACCGGTACCTTCGGAAGCCGGGCGAAGCATAACCTTGCCTGCGGCTGCGCGGCCCTCAACACGGTGAGGAATGGTGCCACCGACCAGCGGAACGCGGAAGAAGTTCTTGCGAGCCTCTTCAGCACCCTTCTGGATTGCGGCGGGAACTTCCTTAGCCTTGCCGTAGCCAACGCCAACCATGCCCTTGCCATCGCCAACCACAACGAGTGCGGTGAAGCTGAAGCGGCGGCCACCCTTGACCACCTTGGACACGCGGTTGATGGTAACTACGCGCTCAATGTACTGATTACGCTCGTCCTGTGCGTTCTTGTCCTTGCGGTTGTCGCGGCGATTACCGCGACGCTGGTTGCGGTCGTTCTTGCGGTTGTCGTCATCGCGACGTTCACGTCCCGGCATTACGCTTCCTTTCCTTCGGTCTTAGTAAACATTAGAATTCCAGACCACCTTCACGCGCGGCCTCTGCCAGCGCAGCGACGCGGCCGTGGTACTTGTAGCCACCGCGGTCGAAGACGACCTTGGTGATTCCTGCCTTTTTGGCGCGCTCAGCGATGAGCTCGCCAACCTTGGCGCCACGAGCCTTCTTGTCACCCTCGACAGCGCGCACCTCTGCCTCGATGGAGGATGCGGCGGCGAGCGTGCGACCAGCGATATCGTCGATGATCTGAACGTGCATGTGGCGGGAGGAACGGTGGACGACAAGCCGCGGAACCTCGGCGGTACCACGGAGATTCTTGCGGATGCGGAAGTGCCTCTGAGCGCGAGCCGCCCGACGACGGGTGGACACGTCCTTGCCCACAGGCAGACGCTTCTGATTGTTCTCGTTGCTCATTACTTACCCGTCTTTCCGACCTTGCGGCGAATCTGCTCACCTGCGTAGCGGATGCCCTTACCCTTGTAAGGATCGTCCTTGCGCAGACGACGAATGTTAGCCGCGATCTGGCCTACCTTCTGCTTATCGATGCCTTCGATGGAGAACTTGGTCTGGCCATCGGTTGCGAACGTGATGCCTTCCGGAGCCTCGATGAGGACGGGGTGGGAGTAGCCCAGGGAGAACTCCAGGTTGGAGCCCTTCTGCAGGACACGGTAGCCCACGCCGTAGATCTCCATGTTGATCTTGTAGCCCTCAGTCACACCAACAACCATGTTATTGATGAGGGAGCGGGACAGACCGTGGAGTGCGCGGTTCTTGCGGTTCTCGTCGGGGCGAGTAACGACGATCTTGTCGTCCTCAACCTTGGCCTCGATCGGCTCGGGAATGTTGATCTCGAGCGTGCCCTTCGGGCCCTTTACAGAAATGTGCTGGCCATTGATGGTGGTCTCGACACCCTTCGGCAGAGCGACCGGGTTCTTACCTACACGTGACATTTAAGTCTTCAGCCTCCTTCTACCAGACGTAAGCGAGGACTTCCCCGCCTACGCCCTTCTCGTGAGCCTGACGGTCGGTGAGCAGACCCTGGGACGTGGAGATAATAGCCACGCCCAGGCCGCCGAGGACCTGCGGCAGGTTGTCGGACTTAGCGTAAACGCGGAGACCAGGCTTGGAAACGCGCTTAACACCTTCGATGGAACGCTGACGGTTCTGGCCGTACTTGAGATCAAGCGTAAGCGTCTTGCCAACGCGAGCATCCTCGACCTTGAAGTCAGAAATGTAGCCTTCCTGTTTCAAGATGTTCGCAATGTTCACCTTGATCTTGGAAGACGGCATAGACACGGTCTCGTGGTAAGCGTGGTTAGCGTTACGCACACGAGACAGCATGTCAGCAATAGGATCAGTCATAGTCATGAGTGATCGACATACCTTTCTCGTTGCGGTTCCCATTACACCCGGTTTCCCAGGCTTTTCGACGATCACTCGTCACCACCCAGCGTTATCACAGCGCCTCGACGGCCACTAGCCGCTTGACTAATTCAATAACCAGAAAGCTCGCTGCCGTATAAAAAACTGTGGACGCTTCTGCACACTCATCAGTGCACATAGGCGGAGGGCCTACAACAAAGTTGATTCTTCGTTTTACAAAGGTCACTCACTTTTCTTGCGAACCGTAAAAACGGCACACAAAACCAGCGGGCAAACCCTGGGAGCCAAGGCTACACGCGTCACACCAAAAACCCAAATCCCCACTTTTAGGCCGGTTAACTGCCGTTTTCTCAGCTCCGCCCCAACGCTACACTGACCCTCCCTTTCCCTCCATTGGGGTGGTGCATAGCTACACGCTGCAATGCGGCCCAGCAGTGGCGGAAGGTCGGGTTATCTCACGGAGTTGAGTCGCAAACTATTTCTTTGGACAGTCTCTTGTACGGAATGCGGCCCATCCCCCTCTCCGGCCCCGGGCGATGTCTACGGATGGGCTGCAAACCGCCCCCGTCGTAATCAAATGTGGCCCAGACGCTGGAAAAGCACGAGTGCTTTGGAAGGAACGGGCCGCAAATGATTCTTGGGGCGAGTTTAATGTACGCAATGTGGCCCGTCGCCTCCCCGGCACTCTAGCGATGAGGTCGGTTGGGCTGCAAAGCAGACGGGCAGGCATCGAATGCGGCCCAAGGATGGCTGAGAGGCTAGTGGCAGGAGGGAGCTGGGCCGCAAAAGTTTTCTTCGACCAGGGCTACGTACGGAAGGGCGGCCCAGGAGGACGAGAAGCACGAGTCAGGTGAACGAAACGGGCCGCAGAAGCTGCAGTAGAAATGATGCGCGCACGCAATGTGGCCCATGCCGCTCCCGTCACCCGGGCGATGGGAGCTGCCTGGCCGCGAAGCAGATGTGGGTGGATGAGGGCTGGAGCTGGTGGGCGACGGAGGAGCGTAATTCGGTTTACACTGTTATATATATGGTGACGGTGTGGGAGGACCTGCACGTCGAAAAGCGAAAAGGAAGGATAGACCATGGGTGACTTTGAGGAATGGCTGCGGGAAGCGGCGAGGCAGCTGGACGTTGACTACGAGGTGCTGCAGCCAAGGATCAACGACCTGCTCGACCTGACGAAGCACGTGGCGCACGGGCCGTCGCGGCCGGCGGCACCACTGACGGCGTTCCTCGTGGGTGTGTCCGCAGGCCAGGTGGGGGCGGCCGCCGACGCGAAGGTGATCAGCGACCGCGCACTCGAATCGATCAAGACATTGGTCAAGGTCATCGAGGAAAAGTACCCCTCCGACGAGAAGTGAAACTAGCCCTGGGTGGGTGGCCAGAACGTACTGGTCACCCACCTATTTTAGTTATAATTCCGCAACGTTTGCCTATACCTATACAATGGTGGCATGACTAAGACCGTGGACAATAAGCGCCGCCAGCCGCGTAAGCAAAATCGATTCGATAACCCTAAGATTGAACGCCCACACCGTCTCGCCGCAGGCATCCCCGGTGTGCTCACCGCTATGAAGTTCGCCGTGCCGGAGAATGCCCTCCTACCACTGCTGACGATGAACCAGCCCGGTGGCATCGACTGCCCCGGCTGCGCTTGGCCGGAGCCGCCGATGGGCGACCGCAACATCGTCGAGTTCTGTGAGAACGGCGCAAAGGCCGTCGCGGAGGAGACCACCCGCCGCCGCGTCGACCCCGAGTTCTTCGAGCGCTACTCCGTGTCTGACCTGCGCCAGAAGACCGATTACTGGCTCGGACGCCAAGGCCGCATCACCACCCCGATGATGTACGACGGCACCGACGATTACTACCACCCGGTGAGCTGGGACAAGGCTTTCAACACGATCGTCGATTACCTGAAGACGCTGGATGACCCGAACAAGGCTATCTTCTACACGTCCGGCCGTACCGCGAACGAGCCGGCGTACATGTTCCAGCTGCTGGCGCGTCGCTACGGCACCAACAACCTGCCGGACTGCGCAAACATGTGCCACGATTCCACAGGTAAGGCTCTCGCCCCCACGGTCGGTTTGGGCAAGGGAAGCGTCACCTACGCCGATTTCAAGGTCACGGACCTTGTCATTTCCGTCGGCCAGAACCCGGGTACGAACCACCCGCGCATGCTGACGGTGCTGAAGGAAATTAAGGACCGCGGTGGCAAGATCGTCACGATCAACCCGCTGAATGAGACGTACACCAACAGCTTCCAGGAGCCGCAGAACCCCGAGCATATCCTCGGCGGTCGCACCGATATTTCGGACCGCTTTCTGCAGATTAAGTCCGCTGGCGACCACGCGTTCTTCCTCGCGCTCAACCGCGAGCTCATCCGTCGCGATGCGATTGACCACGAGTTCCTAGATAAGTACTGCGTTGGCGCAGACGAGGCCATTGCAAACATCATGAGCCTCGACGATAAGGACTACCTGCGGGCGACTGGTCTGACCATGCACGACGTGCAGGAGGTGGCCGACATGGTGGAGCAGGCTGGCTCCGTCATCGTCTCCTGGACGCTGGGCCTTACGCAGCACAAGAACTCCATCGAAACAATCCAGGAGATCGCCAACTTCCTACTGCTCACCGGCAACATCGGCAAGCCCGGCGCGGGCACCGCTCCGCTGCGTGGCCACTCCAACGTGCAGGGGGACCGCACCGTTGGTATTGCTGAGGAAATGCCCGAGACCTTCTACAAGGCACTGGAGAAGGAATTCGGCTTCACCTGCCCCCGCGAGCCCGGCTGGTCCACGGTCGATGCGCTGCGTGGCATGAAGGAAGGCAAGGCCAGCTTCTTCTGGCAGCTCGGCGGCAACTTCGTACGCGTCACCAGCGACACCGGCGCGTGTGAGCACGCGATGGACTCCATGGACATGACCGTGTCCGTATCCACCAAGCTGAACAACACACACGCCCACCCGGGCAAGGTGTCCCTCATTCTGCCGACCAAGGCCCGCACGGACCTGGACGAGCAGCTGTCCGGCCGCCAGGTCGTGACAGTGGAGGATTCCCAGGGTGCAGTCCACGCTTCCGGCGGCAAGTCCCGCCACAACGAGGACCTTGACCTGCGCTCTGAGGTGGAAATCCTCGGCGAGATCGGTGATCGCCTGTTCCCGGAGGACGGCTACTGGCGCCCGATGATCGATGACTACTCAGTGGTGCGCAACCACATTGAGGCCACGATTCCTGGCTTCGACGATTACAACGAGCGCATCAAGCACCCCGGTGGCTTCCTGCTCCCCAACGGGCCGCGTGAACGTAACTTCACCACCCCGGATGGCAAGGCCCACCTGACGGTGAACAAGCTCGAGGTAGTAGAGATCCCCGAGGGGTACTTCTTCCTCAACACGATCCGCTCCCACGACCAGTACAACTCCACGATTTACGGCCTCAACGACCGTTACCGTGGTGTGAAGAACGGTCGCCGCGTTGTGTTTGTGAACCCGCAGGACTGCTACAAGCTCGGCCTCAAGGGTGGCGACCTGGTGGACCTCGTCTCCATCGCCCCCGATGGTGAGCGTCGCGCACCGAATTTCCGCGTCGTCGAGTACGACACGGCGATGGGCTGCGTCGCAGCCTACATGCCAGAGGCCAACGTGCTCATCCCACTGGAGAGCTTTGTGAAGAAGTCGCACACTCCGGTGTCGAAGTCCACCCCCGTCCGCCTCGAGCCCCTGGGAGTTTCCGCTCACGATTTTGACCAGGACGCTGATTAGGGAGTTATGGGTCGGATCACCACTGGTTTCCCCGTCACCCAAGTTGAACTAACTGGTGACGGGGGCTATTCGACGGACGCTCGTGCGGATACCGTCATCGTCGAGGAACCGCTGGAACTGCGTGTCGGGGGTACGGCGCTCACCACGACGATGCGCACGCCCGGCCATGACGTCGAGTGGGCCCATGGATTCCTCTACTCCGAGGGCCTCATCACCAGCAAGGATGACGTGTTCTCCGCCCGATATTGCGCGGGTTCCACCGCTGACGGCGTGAACACGTACAACGTGCTGGATATCGATCTGCGCAACGCCGCCGCGGCAACAACGGTCGCACTCGATACGGCCTCTCGGAACACACTGACCACGTCGGCGTGCGGGGTCTGCGGTACGGCTTCCATTGAGCAGCTTTCCAAGCGCTTACCTCACCCATTCGAACCGCGCCCGTTCATACCTGCAGAAGTCGCAACATTACCTGCACAGCTGCGGAAAAAGCAGCCGGCGTTTAGGAAAACCGGCGGTTCGCACGCCGCTGCGCTTTTCACTGCGACCGATGCTGGCTTGGAACTGCACGCTGTGCGGGAAGACGTGGGGCGGCACAACGCCCTGGACAAACTCGTCGGCTCGCTCCTTTTGGAGGAGCCCGAGCCACTCATTCCCGCCCGGGATTCCATCCTGGTCATGTCCTCGCGCGCCTCCTTCGAGTTGGTGCAAAAGGCACTCATGGCGGGCATCCCCGGCCTCGTCGCCGTTGGTGCACCCACCTCGCTTGCCGTGGAGCTCGCCCGCACGCACGGCATGTTCCTTGCCGGTTTCGTGCGACCGGATAGGTTTAATCTCTATTCCGGGGAGCTCTCCTAGCGTTTTTCGCACGTGTATAGACGCGCGGAAGCCAAGGGAACGCCCGCGCGTTTATGCATTTTCAGGGGCAGCGGAGGCCACCAAAGCCTCATGGCATACCCCAAAACAAAGGTCAGACCACACCTGTTCTAGGTCAATCAACTTCACGAAGCAGACAAAAGCTGCGTCTTATATTTAAGACTTACCACCCCCACGGGTGGTAATTATTCCGCCGATACAAACCCCTTTTCTGTGCAAGTTTTGAGAAACAGCCAGGCAAACACCAGTTAAAATACGCCTGAATGTATACTATTCCCCACTGGTTATTGTATTCACGTGTTGAACAACCCCCGTCAACAATCACTGTGTTTTACGATTGTGACAACACCCACAAGAGTGGGCCTATTGATCTTGACCAGATAGTGACGCACGAGAGGTCGCCTACAAGACAGGCGACTGAACCGAGACTAGCAAGGCAGAAACATGCTGAAATACATGCTGAAGAAGGCGGCCAGCTGGTTCGCCATGATCTTCGTCGCCGTGAACATTACGTATTTCTTGGCATCAAGCTTCCTCAATCCACGCTCTAATTACGCGGGCCGTCGCCCGCCTGTGCCAGAAGAACGCATTGACGCGATCCTTGAACCACTCAACCTCAACGACAAGGTCCCCATCCTGGAACGCTGGTGGAACTGGCTTTCGCAAATCCTCTTCCACTGGAACTGGGGTTCCAGCCCCCTGGGTGACTCCATCAACGAGCAAATCTCCTACCGCATCTGGGTTTCCGCCCGGCTGCTCCTGCTCGCCACATTCCTCTCCGTGGTGATCGGTATCGCCCTCGGCGTATTCACCGCATCCCGCAAGGATAAGCCCGCCGACCGCGGCTGGATGGTTGTCTCCCTCATCACGCTAAACACCCACGTAGTTGTGGCCTCCGTCCTCGTCGTCTGGATCGCCATCACCATCAACCGCATGGCCGGCCAGCCCGTGTTCTACGTCACCGGCGCATCCTCGATTGGTGTCGAAGGCTTCTTCAACCAGCTTGTCGACGGCTTCCAGCACCTCATCCTGCCCACCATCTGTTTGCTCATCATCTCGTACGCGAGCTACCACCTGATGCAACGCAACATGCTGCTGGACAACATCGATGCCGACTACGTCCGCACCGCCCGCGCCAAGGGCCTGACCAAGGCGCAGGCTATTCGACGCCACGCGCTGCGCACGTCCATCATTCCCGTGGCAACCTCCATCGCCTTCTCCATCCCCGGCATCTTCACCGGTGCCATCATGACGGAGACCATCTTCGGTTGGAACGGCATGGGCAGCTACTTCCTTGAGACCATCCAGAAGAACGACATCCACGGCGCGGTGGGCGTGGCCGCCTTCGGTGCCCTCATGACCGCCATCGGCGCCGTGCTGTCCGACCTGTTCGTCGTCTTCCTTGACCCACGAGTGAGGGTGAGCTAAATGTCTGAAAGAAAGCCTGAATACCTGGACAAGGGCCTGGAGCCACCACTGCCTCCGGCATCCGCACTGAACAACCCCACCGGTGACTTCAGCCCCCATTCGGATCCGACCAACCAGGCCGGTGTGACCGCCACGGTGGAAGACGAGATGGATGATCTCCGTCGCCTGGAGGCGATGCAGGATCCCAACTCACCGGTCGCTGACCACTCTGTGGCCAAGCCAATGAAGAAGTCCACGCTGTACTTCCGCCGCTTCACACGCAACAAACCAGCCGTCGTCGGCTTTTTCGTCCTCGTCATCCTGCTGCTGTTCGCTATCTTTGGAAAGTTCCTCACCCCGTGGTCCTACGATGATCCGGACTTCCTCTCCCTGGCGGTTCCCCCGAACAGCGAGCACTACTTTGGCACCACCTCTGCCGGCAATGACCTGTTCGCCATGGCTGTCCACGGTCTGGGTAGGTCAATGATCATCGCCTCCGCCGTGTCCATTGCCACTATCGTCATCGCCGCCATCGTGGGCACCACCGCGGCACTGCTTGGTGGCACTGCGGAGAAGATCATCCTGACGCTGATTCACTTCCTCCTCGTCATTCCGTCCTTCCTCCTCATCGGCCTGATGGTGAGTGGCTCCGGCGGTGACTGGAAGATCCTGACCATCGTCCTCATCGCCTTCGGCTGGATGTTCAGCGCCCGTGTCATTTGGTCCATGTCCATCTCCGTTCGTGAACGCGAATTCATCGCTGCCGCCCGCTACATGGGTGTGCCCACGTGGAAGATCGTCATGCGCCACATGATCCCCAACATCGCTTCGCTGTTGGCCATCTACCTTACCCTCGGTGTGGTGTCGGCCGTCATGAGTGAGACGGGCCTGTCCTTCCTGGGACTGGGCGTGAAGATCCCCGATGTGTCCCTCGGTACGCTCCTGGCCAACGGTGCCAATAACGTGGAAGCCTCCCCGTGGGAGTTCTTCTTCCCCGCTGGCATCCTCACCATGCTGACCGTGTCGGTGGCCTTCTTCGCCGATGGTCTCCGCGATGCCCTCGATCCAAACTCTGCTGCTGGAGGTAAGGCATAATGAATTCCCCTATTCTTCAAGTCCGCGACCTACACGTCTCCTTCCCCTCCGAAGCAGGCCAGGTGGATGCCGTCCGTGGTGTGAATTTCGACCTCTACCCCGGTCGCACGCTCGGCATCGTGGGCGAGTCCGGCTCAGGTAAGTCCGTCACCTCGCTCGCCGTCATGGGTCTGCTGCCGGATTACGCCGGTGTCACAGGCTCTGTCAAACTCGGCGGCGAGGAGCTCCTGGGCAAGACAGACAAGGAGATGAGCGCGTTCCGTGGCAAGGAGATCGGCATGATCTTCCAGGACCCGCTGTCAGCACTCACCCCCGTCTTCACCGTCGGTGACCAGATCGTCGAGGCTCTACAGACGCACCAGTCTATCTCCCGGGACAAGGCCTGGGCGCAGGCTGTTGAGCTTCTCGACGAAGTGGGCATCCCCAATCCCAAGGTCCGTGCAAAGAGCTTTCCCCACGAGTTCTCCGGCGGTATGCGCCAGCGTGTGGTCATCGCCATCGCGATTGCCAACAACCCGCGCGTCCTCATCGCCGACGAGCCCACCACCGCCCTCGATGTCACCATCCAGGCACAGATCCTGGAGCTCATCAAGAAGGCGCAGCGAGAAACCAACGCGGCGACCATCATGATTACCCACGACCTCGGCGTTGTGGCCGGCACCGCCGATGACGTGCTCGTCATGTATGGCGGCCGCCCCGTGGAAATGTCCGATGTCCACACCGTGTTCAAGAACCCACACATGCCGTACACCATCGGCTTGTTGGGCGCGATCCCGAGCGTGGCCAAGCGCGAAAAAAAGGCCCTCACCACGATTGAAGGCGCCCCGCCGATCGTCGTGAATCTTCCCGACGAGTGCACCTTCGCACCGCGCTGCCCCATCGCCACCGAGACATGTCTGAAGAAGGAGCCGGAGATCACCGAGATCGAACCCGGCCACTCCGTCGCCTGCGTGCGCGCCAACGAAATCGCTGGCGGACACCTGGAGGGGAATGAGATCTTCCCTGCGAAGGACGCACCCGTCAGCGCGTTTGCAGATGTGCCCCGAGAGGAGCGTAAGACCATCCTCGACGTGCACGACCTGACCAAGACGTTTCCGCTCATTAAGGGCGCCATGTTCAAACGCCGCGTAGGCAGCGTCTACGCCGTCAGTGGTCTCACCTTCAACATCAAGCAGGGCGAGTGCTTCGCCATCGTGGGCGAGTCCGGCTGCGGCAAGACCACCACCCTGCTCGAGATCATGGACATGAAGCCTGAGGATCCCACGCGTATCTCCATCGGTGGCCATGACATCAACGGCATGCCGAAGAAGGAACGGCACCTTCTGCGCAAGGAAATCCAGATCGTGTTCCAGGACCCCATGGGGGCCCTCGACCCGCGCCTGACCGTGTCCGAGATCATCAAGGAACCCCTCGATGCCCTCGGCTGGGAAGGCGACCAGGACGAGCGCGTCGCCGAGCTCATGGACCTGGTGGGACTGAACCCGGCGCACATCGACCGGTTCCCCGGCCACTTCTCCGGCGGACAGCGTCAGCGCATCTCCCTTGCACGCGCACTCGCCGCAGAGCCGAAGCTCATCGTGCTCGACGAGCCTGTGTCCGCCCTCGACGTGTCGATTCAGGCGGGCATGCTCAACCTTCTCGACGAGCTAAAGGCTCGCCTCGGTGTCAGCTACCTCTTTGTGGCTCACGACCTGTCCGTCATCCGCCACATTTCCGACCGTGTGGCCGTCATGTACCTCGGCCGGTTCGTGGAACAGGGCGAGACGAACACGCTCTTTGATAACCCGCAGCACCCGTACACGCAAGCGCTGCTGTCGGCCATTCCCATCCCGGATCCGGATTTGGAGCGCCAGCGCACACGCATTTTGCTCCCCGATTCTCTCCCCTCCCCCACGGAGAAGGCGGAAGGGTGCGCGTTCCGTACGCGCTGCCCGCTGTTCCGGGAACTCGACGCAAGCCAACAAGACCTATGCAACGGAACGACTCCGCCCATGGAGCAGGATGGCGAAAAGGACCACTTCTTCGCCTGCCACTGGCGCCACGCTAGCTGATAGCCCCGGCGCGCACACTGCAACGTTGCATTTCCCCCGATCAATTCTCACACCCAGGAGGATTAGGAAGAATAATGAAGATAAAGAAGACGGCGCAGGCGGTTCTAGCCGTCGTCTGCACCAGCGCCATGATTCTCACCGGCTGCGCCTCACAGCAGGGCACCGGTGCGAATGGAGCCGACGGTTCCGGTAGTTCGCAGTCACAGGAGATGGATCGCGCAGACATCCCTGCCGGCGACTACAACGAAACCCCCTACGAGGAGGTCAAGGACGGTGGCGAGATTATTTCCGCCATCGACGAGGTCTCCCCGCAGCAAAACGTATGGCACGCCGACGCACCGACGTACACCCGCACATTGTGGCAGTGGTACAACCCCGTTGTCTCACTGTTTACCGCAGAAGGTGACTTCTCCCCCAACCCGGACTACGTCACCGACGTGAAGGAAGACATGGTGGACGGCAACACCGTCGTCACCTACACCATCAACGAAAATGCCCACTACAACGATGGCACGCCGATTGACTGGACGAGCTTCGAGACCGTCTGGAAGATTAACAACGGCGAAAACGATGGTTTCTCCCCCGCCGCCACCGACGGTTACGACCGCATCACGTCTGTTACACCGGGTGACAGCGATAAGCAGGCTGTGGTCACCTTCAACGGTGCCTACCCGTGGTGGGTTTCCCTGTTTAACTTCTTCGCCCACCCTGCTCTACAGGATCCCGCCAACTATGATGCCTACGTCAACGAGCTGCACCCCGAGTGGGGCGCCGGCCCGTACACGGTGGCATCCGCGGACTTCAACAAGGGCGAGGTCATCTTCGAACGCAACTCCGATTGGTGGGGCGACAAGGGCAAGCTTGACCGCCGTATTTTCCGCCAGATGAACCCGGATGCATCGATCAACGCTTTCAAGAACGGCGAGATTGATTTCACCAGTGCCGGTGCCCGCAACCGGTATGAGAAGGTCAACGGCATGGACGGCATTGAGCTGAAGTTCGGCCACCGCCCGTTCATCTCCCTGCTCACCCTCAACGCCAAGTCCCCGGGCCTGGACGAGCTCGAGGTGCGTGAGGCTCTGGCCGGCGCCATCGACAGGCAGACGCTGGCGAAGATCTGGTTCCAGGGTCTCCCCGTGAGCGAGGACCCGCCAGGATCCTTCATGTTCATGACGTTCCAGCCCCAGTACAAGGACCTATACAGCGAGGTTGTCCAGTTCGATCCCGAGAAGTCTAACCAGATTCTCGAGGATGCCGGGTGGAAGATGAACGGCGACGGGATCCGCGAGAAGGACGGCAAGGTACTGGACTTCCGCTACATGCTCGTCGGCTCCGATGAGATCACCCGCAACACCGCAGCGGCAACACAGCGCATGCTGAAGGATGTGGGCATCAACATCGAGGTCGTGGAGCTGCCAGGTAACAAGTGGTCTGAGGTGTCCACTAACCGCGACTTCGATATCCTCCCCATGGGTATCACCGCCGGTGATGCCTACGCTGTTGCGTTCTTCGACCAGTACTACGGCTCGGATTCGCAGCTGAACCTCTCCTCCACCGGTGATGCCGAGGGCGATGCCAAGATCAAGGAACTGCAGGAGCTGCCGACCCGTGAGGAGCAAAGTGAGCGCTCCAACGAGCTGGAGAAGGAATTCCTCGCCCGCCACGGCCTCATCCCTGAGTTCGGTGGGCCGGAGATCCGTGCGCAGAAGGAGGGCATGGCCAACGTTGGTGCGTACGGCTACGCTGTTGTTCGCCCGCAGGACATTGGCTGGAAGAAGTAGCCTTCGTTCAACAATTAAATAACATACAGCCGACGGTAGCTATACCGTCGGCTATTTCTTGGTAGTTTTCCCAAGTTTTTCGAGTAAACTGCTGAAATTTAGGTTAACTCTAGATACCCTTATATCTATTAGTTTTGCATAGTGTGTTTTAAAACGCTTTGAGCCGACTAATTAACTGTGCTAATAGCGGAACCCCGGCAGCGACCGTTGCCACTGTTCCTGGAAGGAGAGTCCAAACCATCATGAAAGTACGCCCCTTACCCACCAAATTAGCGGCTATCGTCGCCGCATCCGCCCTCGTCTTCACAGGCTGCGCAAGCAACCCCCAGGGTGACTCGAGTGCCAACGGCTCCAACAAGTCGTCGAATAGCGCCCAAACAGGCGCAGACTCGGACATGATGGAGATCCCAGCGGCCGACTACAACGAAACGCCCTACGACCAGGTCAAGGACGGCGGCAAGCTCGTCACCGCCATCTCCGAGATCTCCACACAGCAAAACCGCCACCACGCGGATGCCCCGCTGTACACCCTCAATCTCTGGCGCTGGTACAACCCCCAGTTCATACTCTTCGATGGCGAAGGCAACTTCTCCCTCAACGATGACTACCTCACCGACGTGAAGGAAGACATTGTTGACGGGAACACCGTCGTCACCTACACCATCCGCGACGAAGCAACGTACAACGACGGCACCCCCATCGATTGGAAGACCTTCCACGCCACCTGGAAGATCAACAACGGCGAAAGCGACGACTACAAGCCGAACGCCACCGACGGCTACGACCGCATCACCTCCGTCACCGCAGGCGACAACGACAAGCAGGCGGTAGTCACCTTCCGCGGCACCTACCCCTGGTGGCAGTCCCTCTTCAATGAGCCCGCCCACCCGGCGCTCGAAGACCCCGCCAACTACAACGACTACGTGAACAAGGTGCACCCCGAATGGGGCGCAGGCCCGTACACCGTCGACTACGTCGACTTCAACAAGGGCGAGGCTGTGTTCAAGCGCAACGACAACTGGTGGGGCGACAAGGGCAAGCTTGACCAGCGTATCTACCGCCAGATGGAAGCAGACGCCTCCATCAACGCCTTCAAGAACGGCGAAATCGACTCGACCAGCGTCAGCTCCCGCGACCGCTGGGCAGCCATCGACGGCATGAGCGGCGTGGAGAAGAAGATCAGCCACAAGCCGAAGATCTCGCTGCTCACCCTGAACGCCAAGACTCCGCAGCTTGCTGACAAGGAGGTCCGCGAGGCCATCGTCAAGGGCATGGATCGTGAGACCCTCTCCAAGATCTGGTTCAACGGCCTCCCCTACAACGAGACTCCCCCCGGATCCTTCATCATCCACTCCTTCCAGCCCGCCTACGAGGACAACTTCTCCAAGGTAGTCAGCTACGACCCCGACGAGGCCAACGCAATCCTCGACGAAGCAGGCTGGGAAAAGGGCAGCGACGGAATCCGGGAAAAGGACGGCGAAAAGCTCTCCCTACGCTACGTCCTCACCGGTGCCGAGGAAATCACCCGCAACACCGCAACCGCCTTCCAGAAGATGATGAAGGAAATCGGCGTGGACATCAAGATCGAGGAGCGCCCCTCCAGCGAATTCTCCAACATCTACACCGCGCGCGACTTCGACCTGTTCCCCATGGGATTCACCTCCTCTGACCCGTTCGGTGTCGCCTACTTCGACCAGACCTTCGGCTCCGACTCCGACCTCAACGTCTCCTCCACCGGCGACGCTGAGGGCGACGCCAAGATCGCCGAACTGCAGGAACTGCCCACCCGCGAAGAGCAGACCAAGCGCTCCAACGAGCTCGAGCCCGAGTTCATCGAACGCTACGGCATCGTCCCGATGTACGCCGGCCCCGACATCATCGCGCAGAAGGAAAACCTTGCCAACCAGGGCGCCTTCGGTTTCGCCATTGTGAAGCCACAGAACATCGGTTGGAAGAAGTAACCACCCAGAGGATTTAGTCTCTGACCTGCATGGCCACCTGGGAAACTGGGTGGCTTTTACTATGCCGCTGTATCGGGATGAGCTATTCCGCGCTGCCTTGTTTCTGAGCGGGGTGCGCTGGGCCACTATGGTTTTTAGCATTGCGGAGGCTCGGCTGGTGAGATGCGGAGGAAACCGTTGGAAGATGACTTATCTGCTGCCAAGGTATCAGGGTTCGGGGATCGATGGGACACAAAGCGGATGCCAGCCCTCTGCTCCGGTATCCACTACGGCCCATCCGTATCCGAGCTGTCGGGGTTTGAGAAACCTCGGGCCGCAAAGCGAGTAAGGAAGGACGCGCGAAGTTCAAAAGGTGGCCCGTGCGCACCCGAACTCTCGTGCTCCCGTAGTGATTGGGCCGCACACTGGATGCAGGCTGTCGCATCCGGAATCAACTGCGGCCCGGTGGCTCCCATGCACACGGGGTTCGGCGGTCACTGGGCCACAAAGCGTCAAGAGCTAAATCGGGATGAAGTGCGTGAGATGCCTGCAGGAGGCATAAAAAATCACCCTCACCAATTGGTGAGGGTGAAAAGCATCAGAGTCTAGCGAGGATTAGTCCTGCGGCTGTTGCTTGACGCCGTCCTTGTCCTTGAACGGGAAGCCTAGGCGAAGCAGAAGATCGCGGCCTTCCTCGTTGTTGGTGGCGGTGGTGACAACGGTGATGTCCATACCGCGCTGACGGTCGATCTTGTCAACGTCGATCTCGTAGAACATGGTCTGCTCGGTGAGACCGAAGGTGTAGTTGCCGTGGCCGTCGAACTGCTGGTCGGAAAGACCGCGGAAGTCACGAATACGGGGAAGAGCAACCGTCAGGAGGCGGTCGAGGAATTCCCACATACGGTCGCCACGAAGCGTAACGCGGGCACCAATCGGCATGCCCTCGCGGAGCTTGAAGTTAGCGATGGACTTGCGTGCGCGACGGAGCTCCGGCTTCTGACCGGTGATGAGGGTAAGATCCTCGAGTGCACCGTTGATGGCCTTGGAGTCACGAGCTGCCTCGCCGACGCCCATGTTCACAACGATCTTGGTCAGACCGGGGATCTGCATCACGTTGTCGTAGTTGAACTTGTTGTTCAGCTGCTCACGGATCTGATCCTTGTAGATGGCCTTGAGACGGGGGGTGTAATTTTCAGACATTCTTACAGATCCTTCCCGCTCTTCTTGGAAACACGAACCTTCTTGCCGTCTTCATCGATGCGGTAACCAACGCGGGTGGGGTTACCATCTGCATCAACGATCATGACGTTAGAGACGTGGATAGGAGCTTCCTGCGTAACAATTCCACCGGACTCTGCGCCACGCTCAGGAGCGGAGTTAACCACGTGCTTCTTCACGCGGTTAACGCCCTCAACGAGAACCTTGTTGGTCTTCGGGAACGCCTGGATAACCTTACCCTTGGCGCCCTTGTCTTTACCAGCGATTACGAGAACGGTATCTCCCTTATGAATCTTCATAGGTTAGATCACCTCCGGTGCGAGAGAAACGATCTTCATGAACTTCTTGTCACGAAGCTCGCGAGCAACGGGTCCGAAGATACGGGTACCGCGGGGCTCGCCATCGTTCTTAATGAGTACGGCTGCGTTCTCGTCGAACTTGATGTAGGAGCCGTCGGGACGACGGGTCTCCTTCTTAGCGCGGACGATAACTGCTTTGACAACCTCGCCGGCCTTCACATTGCCGCCGGGGGTGGCATCCTTAACGGAAGCGACGATCGTGTCGCCGATGCCAGCAAAACGCCTAGTGGAACCACCGAGGACGCGGATGCAGAGAATTTCACGAGCACCCGTGTTGTCGGCGACCTTGAGGCGCGATTCCTGCTGAATCACGATTAAGTCTCCTTGACCTGGAAATTTTCGTACGCCCGATTACCGACCGGAACGTACCTGGCCTGTCACCCTTTATGGCACGCTAGCGCGCACCCAACTGGGCAACGGGAGACAATTTACCACGCCCCCCGCCAAAAACAAAACCCCGCCACAATGTGACGGGGAATCGCGGAGAACTTAGTTGAAGAACGGCAGCTTTTTCAGGTTGAGATTCTTGCAGAGCTTGCCTGCGCCCTTCTCAACGTCCTTCTTTACGCGCTGAGCCTTTTCCTCAGCAGCTTCGATGGCCTTTTCCTTCTTGGTCTTCTTGTCGTCCTTGCCCTTGAATGCAAGGCCCAGACCGATGGCGAGGAGGAAGGAGTCCTTAGCCAGCAACTGGCCCTCCTGGGATGGACGAATGCCATCGTCTTCCGTGTTCTCCGGATTGCCGAAGTACATGGACAGCAGGCCTGCTGCAAACGGCGTAAGAATCATGCCGGCCAGGCGATCCGGAACAAACGGGGCCAGCAGCGTGGCGCCGATGCCAATCTCGGAGTAAGCAATGAACTCGCCGAACTTCTCAGTGGGGATTTCCTTCATCAGCGGAATACCCGTAGCGGCCATGTTCTGCAGGCCGGCGGAGGAGCTCTCGTCCATACCAAGCTTGCCGATACCGGAGTTGAGGATGAAAGCGCCCGGAATTAGACGGAAAGCGGCGGAGGTAAGTAGCGACATGTGTGTCACCCTTTCTTCATAAGGTCTCGCATTAACTACATCTACCTTTGCCAGTGTACCTATTATTAGCTCACTACGTCGGTGTTATTCAGGCATCTCTTCGTCGACAATGCGCACCTCGCCTTTGACCAGAGGACGGCGACTTGCATCGGCCCACAGCTCAGCCTCGTCGAAGTCTTCTTTGGTGAAATCGGACGACTCATCGTCGTGAAGCTCCTGAACGGCCTCCTCCGTCAAACCGTCACGGAGTTCAGCAGCGTCGATCTCCGAGCCGCGAAGCGCGGTGGTGAGCTGCATCCAGTCGCGACTGGAGAATTTTTCCTCCGGGTCGAGCTTGCGGAGGATGAGGGCGCGGATCTTATCGCGGCGATGTCCCTCCGTGTAGATGTCCTGTCGACCGCTGAGGAGCCACGCGGCCAGAAGGATGAAGACCATGATGATGCCCAGCCAGCCCATGATGGGGAAGATCTTGTTCACCAGCTCGGTGAAGGGGAAGAAGCTAAGGAGGAACGCGATACCGACGAGGATGGCGTAGCGCAGGCGGAAAGCCTTCTGGTTCCCCACCGAGACGCGCCTGCCCATGGAGTACATGACGGACAGGCAGGTGGAGAAGATCATGAGGTAGGTGGCAATTGCCGCGATGGGCCCCAGTGCCGGGTGCACCTGCGTGATGAGGAGCAGCGTGGGCAGGTCGGCGTCGGCGACATCTTCCACACGGAACAGCAGGGCGACCGCCATTATGAGGAGAATCGTGGCGAAGAGTACACCACCGAAGAAGCCTCCCCAACCGGCCTCTTTCGGACGCCAGTTGTTACCACCAATAATGAAGGCCATGGCGATTCCCGACGGCATCGCGACACCAATGTAGTTCAGGGCGCTCAGCCACCAATTGGGCAGGGGCTGATCAACCGACTGCTGCGCGATCTCCGAGACGTGGGCAAGATCGCCCGGGCCGGACATGATCGCGTTGACGGCAGCGACGAGGATGAGCAGCAGCATGAACGGGGTGATTCCGCCGACGAGGTTGGTGATCTTTTCCACGTCGAGCATGCCCGCAGCCAGGACGAGCAGGGCCATGATGACGGAGCCGACCCACAGCGGCAGGCCGAACTGCTGGTTGAGGTTACTGCCCGCACCCGCCATCATGACGAAGCCCAAGCAGAATTGCGACCCGGTGAGCGTATAGTCCAGGAACCGGGCAGTGAAGGCGGAGGTGACGTTATCAAATACCTTGCCGTGACTGGTGGCCCGGAAATAACTGCCGTACTGCAAAATCACCATCGCGGTAATCGGCATGAGAAGAAGGACAATGAGTCCGGCGGCGAGCCCCCACGTGCCGTAGGACACGTAGTACTGCAGCACCTCCTGCCCCGATGCGAACCCCGCCCCGACGGTGAGCCCAAAATACGCGAGCCCAATTACCAATATGTTTTCCACACAGTGGAACACCTATTTCAAAATTTTATATACACAGAATACGAAAACAAAGACAAGTATAGAGGTCTCACCCGCACGGTGTTCGTGGAACAATGGGAGTGTGAATGACAACGCACTGGACACAATCGTCCGCCTCCGCGACGGATTGAAAGGTGTCGGTTTTTCCACCGACCCTGAATCCAAGCGGGAGACCGAGGCGATCATCGACCAAATTAACGATTACATCCTGCCTCGATTGAAAAACGTCGATGCGCCTCTCCTTGCCGTCATCGGCGGTTCCACGGGCAGTGGCAAGTCCACGCTCGTCAATGCTCTGGTGGGCAAGCGCGTGTCCCGCTCCGGGGTGATTAGGCCGACAACGAGGCAGCCCGTGCTTGTCTCCAACCCGGCGGATGCCGAGTGGTTCAACTCGCCACACGTCCTGCCGGGGCTCGCGCGCGAGCACGGGGATCCCGATCAGAATCCCGAGGCGACGAGCCTGCGCACGGTCGTCGCCGATAGTCTTACTCCCGGTCTTGCGCTTCTCGACGCCCCGGACTTCGATTCCATTGAGGATCGCAACCGGGCACTCGCGACCCAGCTCCTTGCCGCGGCGGATTTGTGGATCTTCGTCACCACCCCGGCGCGCTACGCCGATCAGCTTGTGTGGAATTTCCTCCACGACGCAGCCGGGCGCGACCTCCAAGTCATCGTCGTCCTCAACAAGGTGGAGGATGATTCCGGTAATTCTGTACCGAACGACTTACGCCGGATGATGGACGAGGCCCAGCTGCACGAGGCGGAACTCATCGTCATTCCCGATGCAGGACACATCGAGGAGCTCCTCCCCCACAAGCACGTTGCGGAGCTGTCGAACCGATTGTCAACGCTTGCCGCGGATGCTGCGGCACGCCGTGAGATGGCAGGGAAGACGCTGTTTGGGGCCGTCGGAAAGCTTGAAGAGCGAGTAACGGCCATCGCCACGGTGAAAAGGCAGCAGGAAACGTTCGCCGAGCAGCTCAATGAAGGCATTGCGGACAACTACGAGGCCGCGACGCGACAGGTATTGGAAGCAACGAGCGATGGGCAGCTCCTGCGCAAGGAGGTGCTTAACCGCTGGCAGGACTTCGTGGGAACCTCGGACGTTTTCCGCACGGTCGAGCGCCTGTACGCGCAGGCCATCGACCGCATCGGCCGGTTCTTCTCCGGCCAGCCGGAGCCGGTGCGCGAAGTCGAGACGGAAATTGAAGAGGGACTACACGCCGTCATCGTCGATGCCGCGGAGACCGGCGCGACGCGCTCGTGGGGTTATATCGGTTCGAACGCACCGATGTTGCGGGAGGGCGCTGATCCAACCCTCGCACATGCCAGCCGGGACATCGGTGACCGCGCGTCCTCGCTTGTGCGCGAATGGCAAGGCGAGCTCATGCGCGACATTGAAGATAGCGCCGGCGACAAGCGGATGAAGGCGCGCATCATGAGCTTCGGCATTAACGCCGCAACCGTCGCTCTTATGCTCGTCGTCTTTGCCGGTACAGCGGGTCTTACCGGTGGTGAGGTCGCGATCGCCGGCGGTTCCGCCGTCGTCGGCCAGAAGCTTTTGGAGACCATCTTCGGTGAGGATGCCGTCCGGCGGATGGCCAACAAGGCCCGCGCATCGCTGAACAAGCGCGTCAATGCACTGTTTGCCGATGAGGCGGAACGGTACTACCTCCTCACCGATCATCTCGGTGATGGCACTCCGGCGGCGACGCTGACCGAGCTCGCCTCCGAGGCAGTCTCCCACGTGCACAACCAGGCGAAGGGCGGAAAGTAGATGTTTGGCAAGAAGACTACCCTCACCGAGAGGCTCGACGCGCTGCATACTGCAGCTGACCTCGGCCACGGCTATCTTTCTCCGCACGAGCAGGAGGCCATCACGGATGTCACGGAGCAGGCGGCACAGCGTCGCGAGCTTTCCGGTTCTCACACTGTCGTCGGCTTTTTTGGTGCCACGGGCTCCGGCAAGACGAGCCTGTTCAACGCGGTCGTCGGCGAGGATTTGGGGAAGGCCGCTGCCCGTCGACCCACGACGTCCTCTCCCCTCGCAGCCATTTGGGAACCCGAGGGCTCTGAGGAACTGCTCAACTGGTTGCAGGTAGAAGATCGGAGGATGCGCACCGGAACCTTCCATGGCAGCCCGCTCATTCTCCTCGATCTCCCCGATTTCGACTCGGTAGAGCCCAAGCATCGCGCCGTTGCCGAGCGCCTCGCCGGGCAGGTAGATGTCCTCGTGTGGGTCACCGACCCAGAAAAGTACGCGGACAGCGTTATCCACGACGAGTTCATCCGTCCCCACGCCTCGCACAGCTCCGTCACCCTCGCTGTTTTGAACAAGGCTGACAAGCTGACAAAAGACGATATGCGGGACGTCGCCCGCTCCTTCCACCAGTTGCTTATCGACGATGGGTTGTCCCGCGTCCGCGTCATCCCCACCAGTGCCAAAACCGGTGCTGGTGTGGAGGAACTGCGCAAGGAGATCGCCCGCGTGGCGCAGTCACACGTGGCGCAAGAAAAGCGCATCGCCGCCGACATCGACACCATTACCCAGCCCTGGGCAGAACAAAAGGTGCCTGGAGATGTACCCCGCGGTGCAAAGAAGGAATTGGACACCTACCTGGCCAAGGCCGCCGGCGCGGACTCCATCGCCAACGTCACAGCAGCAGCCTATCGCAAGCGTTTGGGACAGAAGACCGGATGGCTTCTTACCAGCTGGATCCCTCGCTTCCGTGCTGATCCGCTGAAGCGGCTCGGGTTGCGGGAGGAAGCCGATGAGCTGGGCGTGCACCGCTCCTCTATGCCTGCTCTTGATGCGTCGTCACGCGCGGTGGCAAACAAGGGCGTACGCGCCTTCGCCGATACCGCTGCACAGGGCCTGCCGACGAGCTGGTCCTCCGCACTTTTCGATCACACCGAGGAGATCGTCGATGACCTCCCCGACCAGCTCGACCGTGCTGTCGCCCGCACCGAGCTACCCGCCCAACCGGGTAAGGGCTGGGGAATCTTTACGTTCTTCCAGTGGATCGGACTGCTCGCCGCACTCGTCGGCGTGCTGTGGTACCTCGTCATTGCTTTCCTTCCCGGTGTGATCGCACCGATTATGGAGCCCCGCATTCCCGAGGTAGAGGGCTGGCCGGTGCCGACGCTACTCATCCTTACCGGCCTCCTCATCGGCCTCGTGCTTGGACTATTCACCGGCGCCTTCGGGTGGGCCATCGGCGCGGGAATTAAAAACCGCACCAAACGAGCCATCCGCAACGAGGTCGCCGAGATTTCCGAGGACACCGTCGTTGCCCCACTTATGGAGATCCGAAACCGCTATATTTCCTTCCTCGAAGCGATGAAGAAAGCGGCAAGCTAACGCGAGACGACAAAAAGGACACCGTTTTTTCGGTGGCCTTTATCCTATTCCGTAGTTGGGTCTTGGTCATCCAACCACGTCATAAATCTGTCGTTTTCCAGGAAAACCGTATACACAATGATGACGAAAAACAGTGGGGCGAGGACTTGCCACAGCGCAGCAAGGTCCACGCTCGCCACCACATAGGCAATGGAAAAGCCTGTATAGCTCCCCTTCCAGAAATCCACGAGTGGAAGCCTGCGGGGAAACTACTTCACGAGGGTGACGGCCCAGATAGCTACACCCGTGGCGAGGGTGAGGTATCGGAAACCGTGCACCGAATCGTCGACAAGCAACTGGATCGACCCACCGACGGTGAGCAGAGTTCAAAAACCCTATCCACACCCACGCCCATCTCAAGAGCGGACCTTCGGTGGCGTGTACTCCCAGTGCAGGAGCTTTGGCAAGAGGGCGATAACCAGGCCGAGGAGAACCGATACCCAGCCGAGGCCGGCCATCCAACCGAAGGCAAACGCCATCGGGGCCAGAATAGTAATACCGATTTCAAACGGCGCGAACCCGACGTAGGCGACGCCGTACTCGTTAAGCGTGCCGGACTTCAGCTTCGGATCGACGATCTTGAGCAGAGCGATACCCGTCGCGACCGCAGCCGTTGCCCAACCCCACGTAAACAGGCCACGCTCCAACCAGCGGTCGCCGAAGTACATCGGCGCCTGGAAGCGGAAGACGACGAAACAGTACACAACTCCGAGGACGAACATGATGAGCAACGGCTGCCAATACGTGACAACCACCGACGGAGCAATCGATGCGACACCGAACGCGATGAGGTAATCCGTCGCCGCACCCGAGTTCGCAGCAATGAGGTCCTTATCCAGGAAGTACGGGTGACGAACCACCTTGAGGAAGATGCGGCCGGCCAGACCCATGACGAACGACATCGCGAACAGCGGAATGCTCACCGTGGGGAACATATCCTTGATGACGTTCACCACCATATCGGATGCCAGCACCGTCAGCGTCACCACCGAAATATGCAAGGTGATCGGCTCAATCGCCGACGGGTTCGTCGTCGCGTGGCCAACCGCCGGGCGATCTTCCAAGTTCTCGATGTATCCCGTGCGCAAATCCCACGGCAGTCGCTGCGGAATCGCGCTCGTGCGCCCCGTCCGGATACCCCACGCCGAGAAAATCATGCCACCGACAATCGCCGCGACCGTTCCCACTGTCGCCGACGTGAAACCGAGCGACGCTGCATCGGGCGCGCCCGCCTCCTGGAGGGCCGAGCCAACAGCCGCCGCCGTACCGAAGCCACCGACGAAGCCGACCGGTAGCATCATTCCGAACCATTCACCCGTGTGGAAAATCGGATCCAGCACGTACATACCCAGGACGATGAACAGCCCCCACTGCCCCAGAAACATCGACGTCGAATACGCCCACATGTTGCGCGCATTCCTCGCCACACCCCCGCCGAGCTCCATCGAATAGGCCATCGATGCGAAGACGAATGCGATGAGCAGTGTGGTGTAGGTTCCCATCGAATCCGAGAACGGAATCCACCCCAGAACCTGCGGCCCCAGGATAAGAGCCAGAATGCCACCCGTGATCGACGCCGGCATGAGCAGACGCTGGAAGAGGCCGACCCGCCTGCGAAGCGTGTTACCGATCACCATCAAAAGTGATATCCAACCCACATCCCACAACAACGTAAATGGGGTGAATTCTTCTGCAGACATACCAGCCTCCTTTTAACTTATGCCACCCAGACTCTCAAAGAACTACGTGTACACATTCTCCTTGTCCCACAGTCATCTCCTGCGGACGCTTTTGGTTTCGTTGAACACTTTGAGCTTACTCACCCTTTTTGGGCTAACCAAGAATAGGGCAATAGGTGACCACCCCACACCCCAAAATCACAGTGCATGTCTGACCTTTTCACAACATACCCCCGTTATGAGTTAAAAAGGTAGTTCAGTAGGGGAAATCTCTGTATTTTAGGCTCAATTAGAGCGACTTCGTCGGGTCAGTGACCCATATCTCCCCCTGGCCGTCTGTTTCACACCATTCCTTGCCTTGCGAGGTGCTAATGCCCGTGGCATAGGGGGTGGACAGCGAACACTCCCACCCCGGTTTTTTCACAGCTTGAAAGTTTCCGCCACCCTCGCCGTTGTTGAGCGCCTCCCCGTACTTGCGGAACGTCTCCAGGTTCGCCTCGCAGTTGCCACGCCTCCTGCCGACGAAGAACACCCGGTCATCACCCAACGGCCCCTTGTCGTGCCTGTAGACATTCCCCGGATCAGACCACCCGTTTTTGTAAGGATGTTGCGACCAGCTATCCGTGGTCAGCGTGCCGTCGAGGGTGAAAAATTGGGAACCCCTGCGAACCGTGGCAACGTCATCCTCATCGACCGAAATCTCGTACCCCTGGATAGACGTCTTCTCCCCCCGGATTCAAGGGGACGGGATAGCCACCAATATCGGGCATGGAAGTCAACAACTTAGTAGGCGCAAAGCCCGATTGATCGCCCAAGATAATGCCGTATTCCGCCCCCAAAAAGGAAAGGATCCGACTCCACATTTCGTGGCGCATTTACATTGTCCCTGTTTGCGTTGAACACTCGTCGAACAGGCAGACCACATCGCCGCCACGCATCTCCATCACCCACATCTGAGTACCGTAGCTATTCGTCCTAAAAAGCTTCTGCGAATCAACCTCAGCCTGCTACTTCGGCTCGGTGGTCTTTGTAGGCGAGCCCTTCGACATGGATTCTGCGGGCACTTCCCCACTCGTAACCGTCGTAGTGAGGGTCACCGGCTCCTCATTTTCCGCATTCGTATCCGCTCCCGGCGCAGAGCAACTGACCAGCAGCAGCGGGATCGTCACAATTGCCCACATTTTCGACGCAATCTTCACGGTGGTTCCTTTCCCTGCCTTGGTCTTTACTTCCATTGTCGATCGAGGATCTCTACGATCTCTACGATCTCTACGGTCGCTACGGTAAAAGCCCTGTTAGCACCTTTACGTACTTTCACATTTAGCACTGCGAAACTAGGCTTCCCGGTCTCTTGGGTTTCCAGAATTTGGGAATTGCTCAAACATGGCCCAGCTGCAATCGATGTTTCCAATTTCTCGTGGGGCTTGGGTCGCACTTCATTCGCGCTGCTACACAAGGCTTTCAGTAATCCCAGACAGCAAGTGCCACTACTGGGGGTTCGGATACTTTGACGGATTGGCACCCCACAGATCGCCGGAATCACCGAGCTTGCAGTACACCATTCGATCCACTCCAGCTATATCAGGAGCGTAGGTTTCGTCCCCGAGGCACTGCCACGAGCCGTTGTCCCAAAATCCGGTAACGCCTTCTCCTCCGCCATTTGCAAGTTCTGTATTGTATTGGCGCACGGCTTCTAGCCCCACTTCACAGTTACCGCCTTCATACCCCACGAAGTAATCGCGCTCACCAAACTCGTCCATAACTCTGCCATAATACGCACCCGGTGCTGACCAGCCATTTGTATCAGGTTGCTGCGACCAGCTCTGCGTGGTCAATGTCCCATCAAAGGTGAAGAAGTTGTCCCCATGTCTCACCGTTACAGTGTCGTTCTCATCAACTGAAATCTCGAATCCGTTGATAGTGGTTTTCTCACCGGCGTTAATGGTGGTGTCCGTGGGAGTTCCACCGTCGGGAAGAATTGTCACCATGTAATGAGCCTCGAAGGACTCTTCGCCCCCACTGATAAAGTTAAGGGGCGCTCCGAAGAAGTTCTTGTCAGGCTCCAGATTACGTGGCGCATCCTCCCATTTCTTCACCATGCAGCCTGCCCCATCAACACCGTGAGGCGTGCGAAATTGGCAAAGTAGATCTCCAGCCCGAAACGACACGGATCATACGTCATTGCCATACGCGTCAACGGAGTAAAACTTCTGCGGGTCCACTTCGCGGATTGCTGGCTGGGACTGTGACGATGTGCTACCTGCCGGCTTCTCCTCGCTAGTGACCGTCGAGGTGATCGTTGCCGGCTCTAGTTTCTCCGCGTTGTTCTCCCCGCCTGGTGCAAAGCAACCGGCCAACAGCAACGGAATCGAAAGTAACGTGAACATTATTGATTGCATCTTCATGGATAGTCCCTTCTGGGGGCTAGCACACCTTGGAGCAATCGAGTGCACCCCTCTTACATAATTTGCTTTCAATCAAAGCTACACAAACACATGCTGCTTTTGTAGGGCTTTCATCCTCAGGTACTAACACACATCGTGGCCCAAACCCTGCACACACCTGAGGGACTCAGTGGGATGGGTCGCAGACGAGATGAAGAAGTACGCGATGCGGCCCGAGGGGAATCCAACGTCGACAAGCAAGAACCAGATGGGCCGCAAACCGGATGGAAGAAACAAGCGCAGCCCAACGGCAGACAAGAGGACGCGGATCGAAACCCGCCAGGGCCGCAATCCAGACGCGCCTGCAACGGAAAGCGGCCCAACCGATGTAAAAGGAAGAGAAGCTGGAAGTACAAGGGCCGCAGACGAGATGAAGAATGCCTCCCAAAAGGAACCGGATGGGCTACAAGGCGGAGGTGGGCATGAAAAAGCCCGGCCCCAGTAGGGGCCGGGCGGGAGTCGTCGAAAAGTTAGGAGTTACTTAGCCTTCTCGATGATCTCAACAAGACGGAAGTGCTTGTCCTTGGAAAGCGGACGAGTCTCCTCGATGCGAACGCGGTCACCGATGCCGGCGATTTCGTCCTCGTCGTGTGCCTTAACCTTGTTGTTAAAGCGCATGGTCTTGCCGTAGAGGGCGTGCTGCTTACGGTCCTCGAGCTCGACAACGATGGTCTTCTGCATCTTGTCAGAGACAACGTAGCCTTCGCGGACGCGACGAGCACCCTTCTTCTTCTCAGAATTTTCAGTCATGATTATGCCTCAGCTTCCGGAACGTTGGACAGGCCCAGCTCGCGCTCACGGATGACCGTGTAGATGCGGGCGATGTCCTTCTTCACAACACCCAGACGGCGGTTGTTGGTCAGCTGACCGGTAGCGTGCTGGAAACGAAGGTTGAAGAGCTCTTCCTTCGACTCCTTGAGACGCTCAACCAGCTGGGAGTTGTCTAGGGTACGAAGCTCGGAGGCGGGGATACCAGCTGCCATTAGAACTGATCCTCCTTGCTGATGATACGGAACTTACACGGAAGCTTCTGGCCGGCGCGGCGCAGAGCCTCAATTGCCACGGCGTCGTCCGGGTAGCTCATCTCAAAGAGAATGCGGCCGGGCTTGACGTTGGCAATCCACTTCTCCACGGGGCCCTTACCGGAACCCATACGAACGCCGAGCGGCTTCTGGGTCAGAGGACGATCCGGGAAGATGTTGATCCATACCTTGCCACCACGCTTAACGTGGCGGTTGATGGCAATACGTGCAGCTTCGATCTGACGGTTGGTGATGTAAGCCGGCTCAAGAGCCTGGATGGCGTAATCACCAAAGGTAATGCGGGTGCCACCCTTAGCAACGCCACGACGGGTCGGGCGGTGCTGACGGCGGTACTTAACGCGCTTTGGAATAAGCATTGGTGTTTAAGCCTCCTGCTTCTTCTGCTCTGCACGCTGGCGACGCTGGCCACCGCGACGCGGACGGCCACCGCGGTTACCGCGGCCACGACGATTCTCAGGTGCATTCATTTCGCTCTCGCGACGGCCACCGACGACATCGCCCTTGTAGATCCACACCTTGACACCGATACGGCCGAAGGTGGTGTGAGCCTCAAAGGTTCCGTAGTCGATCTCGGCACGAAGGGTGTGCAGCGGAACGCGACCCTCGTGGTAGCGCTCAACGCGGGACATCTCGGCACCGCCGAGACGGCCAGCACACACAACCTTGATGCCCTTGACCTGCGGCTGACGCATTGCAGACTGGATAGCCTTGCGCATAGCACGACGGAAAGCGACACGGTTGGAAAGCTGCTCGGCGATGGACTGTGCCACCAGCTGAGCGTTGGCATCGATGTTCTTAACCTCGATGATGTTCAGGGCTACCTGCTTGCCGGTGAGCTTCTCGAGCTCGCCGCGGATGCGGTCAGCCTCAGTACCGCGACGTCCAATCACGATACCCGGGCGGGCCGTGTGGATGTCGACGCGAACACGGTCGCGGGTGCGCTCGATGAGGACGTCGGCGATGCCGGCGCGGTCGAGGCCCTTGGACAGGAATTCGCGAATCTTGATGTCCTCGGCAACGTAGTCCGAGTACGTCTTCTTATCTGCGTACCAGTGGGTCTTCCAATCTGAGGTGATGCCCAGACGGAGGCCATGAGGATGGATTTTCTGGCCCATTACTTGGCCCCTTCCTTCTTCTCCTCGACAACCACGGTGATGTGGCTCGTGCGCTTGCGGATGTGGAATGCACGACCCTGTGCGCGCGGGCGGAACCGGCGCATGGTCGGGCCCTCGTTGGCGTATGCCTCGGAGATGACCAGCGAGCTACGATCCAGGCCGAAGTTGTTCTCGGCGTTAGCTGCTGCAGAAGCAACAACCTTGGCCACCGGCTCAGCAGCACCCTGCGGAGCGTACTTCAGAATGGACAACGCCTCGGAAACGGACTTGCCGCGAACCAAGTTGATGACGCGGCGAGCCTTCATCGGAGAGACGCGGACGAAGCGCGCGGTAGCGCGAGCGGACGTAATCTGATCAGTCATTTACTTACCGCCCTTTCTTATCGTCTTTAACGTGACCCTTGAACGTCTTGGTCGGTGCGAATTCGCCGAGCTTGTGTCCAACCATGGACTCATCGACAAACACCGGCACGTGCTTCCGGCCGTCGTGAACGGCGAAAGTGTGACCAATGAAATCCGGAAGGATCGTGGAACGACGGGACCAGGTCTTGATGACCTGCTTGGTCCCCTTTTCGTTTTGAGCATCTACCTTGTTGAGGAGGTGCTCGTCTACAAACGGGCCTTTCTTTAGGCTGCGTGGCATTCTAAGTTACCTCCTCTTAGCGCTTCTTGCTCTTGTTGCTGCGACGACGACGCATAATCATGCGATCGCTCGGGCGGTTCGGCTTGCGGGTACGAACTTCCTTCTGGCCCCATGGGGACACAGGGTGGCGACCACCGGAAGTCTTACCTTCACCACCACCGTGCGGGTGGTCAACCGGGTTCATCACAACACCACGGACAGTCGGGCGAACGCCCTTCCAGCGCATACGGCCGGCCTTGCCCCAACGGATATTGATCTGGTCCGCGTTGCCAACCTCGCCAACAGTGGCGCGGCAGCGGATGTCTACACGACGGATCTCGGAGGAGGGCATACGCAGAATCGCGTACTTGCCTTCCTTACCGAGAAGCTGGATGGAGGTACCAGCGGAGCGGGCCATCTTGGCACCGCCACCGGGCTTGAGCTCCACGCAGTGGATCGTCGTACCAGCGGGGATGTTACGAAGCGGAAGGTTGTTGCCCACCTTGATGTCGGCGGTAGCGCCGGACTCAACGATGGTGCCCTGCTTCAGGCCACGCGGTGCGATGATGTAGCGCTTCTCGCCGTCGACGTAGTGCAGCAGCGCAATGTTAGCGGTGCGGTTCGGGTCGTACTCAATGTGAGCGACCTTTGCCGGCACGCCGTCCTTGTCGTTGCGGCGGAAGTCGATGACGCGGTAGCGCCTCTTGTGTCCGCCACCCTTGTGACGGGTGGTGATGTGGCCGTGAGTGTTACGGCCGCCCTTCTTGGGCAGGGGACGCAGCAGAGACTTCTCTGGAGTCGAGCGAGTGATCTCCTCGAACTCAGACACAGAAGACTGGCGGCGGCCCGGGGTTGTCGGCTTATATTTACGAATAGCCATAGTTAATACGTCCTTATCTTTTCCGGTCTAAACCTCGGGGGCCTAGACGGAACCGCCGAAGATGTCGATGGAATCGCCGTCGCGGAGGGTGACAATGGCGCGCTTTGTAGCCTTCCTGCGCCCGAAACCGCCGGTGCGAGTGCGCTTGCGCTTGCCCTCGCGGTTCTGGGTATTCACGGAGGTAACCTTCACGTCAAAGATCTCCTCGATGGCGTGCCGGATTTGCGGCTTGGTGGAGTCCTTGGCCACGAAGAAGGTGTACTGACCCTGCTCGGTGAGACCGTAGGACTTCTCGGAAACCACAGGCGCGATGATGATATCGCGGGGATCTGCAATGGTAGCCATTTACTTCTCCTCTTCCTTGGTCGTGGCAGCCTTCTTCACCAGGGAGCTCTTGGACTTAAGTTCAATGAACTTGTGCAGAGACTCGACGGAGAAGATCACGTCGTCAGCCTTGAGGACATCGAACGTGGTGATCTGCTCGGGGCCGCAGAAGCGAACGCCGGGGAGGTTGCGGACGGACAGACGGGAGGTCTGATCCTCGCGACCAACGACGACGAGCACGTTCTTGCGGTCGGTGATGGACTCCAGGAAGGTACGGGCAGCCTTGGTGGACGGCTTCTGACCGGCAACGACCTCGGTGATCGCGTGGATGCGACCGGTGCGTGCACGGTTAGAAAGTGCGCCCAGGAGAGCGGCAGCCTTCATCTTCTTAGGAGTGCGCTGCGAGTAATCGCGCGGCTTCGGGCCGTGCGCGATACCGCCGCCGGTGAAGTGAGGAGCACGGATCGAGCCCTGGCGAGCGCGACCGGTTCCCTTCTGACGGAACGGCTTCTTGCCGCCGCCGGAAACTTCACCACGAGTCTTCGTGGAGTGCGTGCCCTGACGTGCGCCAGCAAGCTGTGCGTTCACAACCTGGTGGAGCAGCGCAACAGACACCTTACGGTCAAACAGTTCGGCGGGAAGCTCGACGGTTCCGTCGGTCTTGCCGTCTGCGGTATGGACATCGAGTACTAGGTTGCTCATGCTTATGCACCGCCCTTCACTGCGGTCTTGACAGTCACGAGGCCACCGCGGTTACCCGGGATTGCACCCTTGATCAGGATGAGATTGGCCTCGGCGTCAATCCTCTGAACCTTGAGGTTCTGAGTGGTGACGCGATCTTGGCCCATGCGACCAGCCATGCGGGTGCCCTTGAACACGCGACCGGGGGTTGCGCAAGCACCGATACCGCCGACGCGACGGTGAGCAGCCTGGTTACCGTGGGCAGCGCCCTGGCCTGCAAAGCCGTGGCGCTTCATTGCGCCGGCGTAACCCTTGCCCTTGGTGGTGCCGGTGACGTCCACGAGGTTCACGCCCTCGAAGATGTCGACGGTCACATCCTGGCCGAGCTCGTAACCGGACACATCGTCCATACGAATCTCTGCCACGTGGCGACGCGGGGTAGCGCCAGCTTTCTTTGCGTGACCCACCTGTGGCTTCTTAGCCTTGCGGGGGTCGATTTCGCCATATGCGATTTGGATAGCGTTGTAGCCATCGGTTTCAACGGTGCGAATCTGGGTGACCACACACGGCCCGGCCTCAACGACGGTAACCGGAATAACCCGGTTGTCCTCGTCAAAGACCTGGGTCATGCCGAGCTTGGTGCCCAGAATGCCCTTGATCTCATTTTCACTCATTGTTCATTCTCCGGAAGAAAAGCTCGCTCGCAGTTACTGAATGTTGACATCGACGCTGGCCGGAAGATCGATGCGCATAAGAGCGTCAACGGTCTTCGGGGTCGGGTCGAGAATCTCGATCATGCGCTTGTGCGTGCGCATTTCGAAGTGCTCGCGCGAGTCCTTGTCCTTGTGGGGAGAACGAATAACACAGTAGACGTTCTTTTCTGTGGGCAACGGCACGGGGCCAACGATACGGGCACCGGTACGGGTGACCGTCTCCACGATCTTCTTCGCAGATGTGTCGATCGCTTCGTGGTCGTAGGCCTTGAGCCTAATGCGGATCTTTTGTCCCGCCACGCTTATCCTCTTCCTCGCTCGTCCCACATCAGTATTACCTGGTTGGTGGGAGCTGATGGTTAAAAATCTCTATAACGTTGTCCAGTCCGTGGTACTCACGCCGGTTGCAACAGAGGATAGACATGGGGTGGCAGCTCTTCATCTACATGAAGGCACCATAATATAATCGAATATAATCGCCTACGAACCACTGTTGAATTACACGTGAGCCAGTTTCTGGCTTCCAGACCTTGCCGGAAAATCACTGTTCCCAATATCCGCGCAAACTGGCGCTCAATTGGCAACCTGGACATTAAAACATATGCCCCCAGAAATTGCAAAACTTTTCTTTTCTCCGCTTGTCGACGCCCGGCCCACACCGGTCTCCCCTCCCCTTGCGGTCACCGTACGAACAGTGCTTTTGTGACTTTTGTGCAGTATACGACCTGTTCAGGCACGCTGTTCAGGCACGAAATAATCGTTACCCATTTGTTACATGTTTTTCATTAGGATTGAACGTAGTTGCTGATTTATCCGCAAATCTGCAGCTACACAAACTATTTCCCCATTTTTTAGGCAAGGAGAAAACTTCCATGGCACAGAATAACACCTCGAAGGCCGTCGCACAGGATAACAAGGACGCTACCAAGCCCGTCACCCAGAACGCCGACTTCGAGTCTGAGAACGCCAAGGCAACCTCCCACGGCTACACCGCCATCGAGGACTCCGTCATTTCCAAGATCGCCGGCATGGCTGCCCGCGAGGTTTCCGGTGTGTACGCACTCGGCGGCCAGGCTGCCCGTATGGTTGGCGCACTGCGCGACACCGTCGGCGCTTCCACCAACATCCAGCAGGGTGTTTCCGTCCACACCGACGAGAACTCAGCTGACGTGGAGGTTGCCATCGTCGCCGAGTACGGCGTTGCCATCCACGAGCTCGCCGAGGCTATCCGCCAGAACATCATCAACGCTGTTGAGCGCATGACCGGCCTAACTGTTAACTCCGTGAACGTTACCGTCCACGATGTCCACCTCGAGTTGGAGGAGGAAGAGTCGGAGGAGACCACCGCCATCGAGGGCACCAAGAACTACCGCTAAGGAGCACGACACGTGACCCAGTCTGTTCCGCTAGAAGTCGCTGAGGACCTGGTGACGGAGATTACCTCTGTCACGGGTGTCAATGACATGCACAGTGGGCAGTTCGGCGAAGTTGCGTTGCTCTACCCCGGCACGAAAGTGCAGGGACTCCGCGTAAGAGATTCTCGCCTCGAGGTGCACCTCGTATGCGACTATGCAGCAGGCGAGGATCTGTACCGAGTAGCCGAGAAGGTTCGCGCAGTCGTAGCCCGACACGTTGATCTCCCCGTAGACGTAATCTTTGGCGATGCCCAATAGTTCGACTATCTAAAGAATGATGCATATATGATGAACAAAACATTCGTTGGACTCCTCGCTGGCTTGCTGCTCGCCCTCGCTGCCCTCACCGGCGGCGTGGGAGGATTCTTCCTCGCTTTGGTGTTCGCCATTATCGGCGGCCTCGTAGGAGCCCAACTAGACGGTACTTTCGATATCCGGACCTTCGTGGATTCACTCGGCAACCGTGGCAGGGGGTAACCTGTGACGACCCCCGAGAAAACCGAAGCATTACCGTCGGCAGACCTGCCGGAGGTGGCTGAGGTGCCCACGGACTTTGCAAACAAGCGTGGCTTGAACCACTTCACGGAGCGTGCCTTGTCCACCATTGTCCAGCAGGCGATTTTGTCCGTGCCAGGCGTAGTACAACGTTCCTCCGGCCTGGAGATAATCACCGGGCGCTCCTACCCACGGTTCAACATCGATTCCGACGAAGCCGACAGCAGCGTATCGATCGACTCCACGATCGCCGTGACGTGGCCCTCGCCCGTCACCGCCGTCGCCGAGACAGTTCGCGATACGGTGCGCACCTGGATCAGCCGTTTTACTGGCATTGAAAACGTCACGGTGAACGTGGCGGTCGGCCCCGTTGTAAACGTGCCGAACCGCGTGACGATGAACAATCTCCTGCAATTCGACCTTGACCCGGTCATCACTCCCGTCCGGTACACGGAAACCAACCCCGTGTCCCCCACAGTGAAGGAGCAACAGGCACTTCGCCCCATCGATCGCGGACACCTCCCCGACTTGCGTCCCATCGATCGTGGCCGCCAGCCCGTGCTCCGCGCCATTAATGCGGGAACGATTCCGGAGCCCTGGATTCCAGAGACACCCGAGCCCCGCTTCGTGCGTCCGACTTCCCAGCCGAACGCCAAGCCAGTCATGTCGATCCACGCCCCCGAGCCGGTAACCCCCACCTCTCCGCGCGTGAACCGCACCACCCGAGTTGTCTCCCCCACGACTCCGCTCCCCGTGCAGGCCATTTCGCCGCAGGTGAAGAAGCCCCGCCCGCTTATTCACCCGACGACGGTGCAGTCCCGAGTGCGCAGCGTCGCAGCGCTGCCACCCATTCAGCCCGTTCCGGTTCGTACACCACCGCCCATTCGCGTTGTGTCTCCCCAGATTGTTTCTCGCGGGATTCCAGCTGTTCGGCCGCAGGTTGTACACCACCCGCTGAAGCCCATTGCCATTAACAAGAACCGCGTAAAGGAGGTGCTGTGCAATGAACGAGGTCGATACAATTTCCACTAGCTCGTACCTAGGTTCCGAACCTGTTCGCGACCCCGGTGCCAAGTGGGTATCCGTCATCCTCGGTATCCTCCTCATCGCGTTTGCCATCATCATCGGTCGCGAGTTCTGGGTACTGTACGGGAACACGTCAGCATCCAGCTGGCTGGAGCCTGTGTACTCCTGGCTTGGCAACCTGACCTACCAGGATTGGATGTTCCCCGTGGGCATCCTGCTGTGCGTGATCGCCCTCGTGCTCCTTTGCGTGACCTTCTGGCCACGAAAGAGCACCCACCGGAAGATCGAATCCGCCACGTCGCTGTGGATGCGTCCGATCGACATCGCTCGCCTGTGCACCGCGCAGGCAGAAAAGGTGCCCGGTGTCCTCCACGCACATTCGACTGTGACACCAAAGCACATCACCGTCAGCGTCGATGGCGATACCGCCACCGCGGAGGATCTCACCCGCCGCGTAACGGATCACCTCACCCCGCACCTCGCCCATGTGGCAGGTGCACCGACCCTCACTGTGCATGTCAAGGAACCGGAAGGAGTGACTGAGTAATGAACAGAGGCCTAGCCGCATTTAACCGCATCATCGCCTTTCTCGGTTTCCTGCTGTTCGCCGCAGTCGGTGCCCTCCTCATCGCTTTGCACTTCAACAACCCGTACGCCCAGTACGCCACTGAATTTGCAGACCAAGAGGCTTGGCGCACACTTTCCGACGCCCCAGCCTACCCCTGGCTCCTCGGTCTCATCGGTATTGTTGCGATCATCCTCGGCCTCTGGCTGATCCTGAGCAACTTCACCCGCAAGACCGTCAACCGCGTCCCGTCATCTGCATCCAACAAAGACGGCAACATCACCCTGGCCCTCGGCCGCGTCGCTGATGCCATTGCCAAATCCTTCGAGGACATTCCCTTTGTGGAAAATGCCGGTGCCTCGGTCAAGGAGTTCCGCGATCGCCCCATCATGGACTTCACTATCACCGCCGACCCGCGCGTGAACTCAGTCCAGATTCGCGAACGCATCGAACAGGCCAACCTCGACCTCCGCGAAGCAATTCGCGACGTCGATGTCGACTCCCGCTTCCGCCTCCACATGGAGCCCGTGCAGCGCAACGCCGACTAACTGCTCCACGCAAAAGAGCGCAACCGTTCCCCGGTTGCGCTCTTTTTCTATTTCGGCCCGCGCTCATATGCGGCCCAGGCAGATCTCCGTGGTTTTGGTTTGGAAGGGGTCGGGCCACAAAACGTTCGGTGCGTTGTCCTTTTGCGGCCCAGTCAGAACTGATGCGCATTGTCTCTGACATCCTTGGGCCGCAAAAGGACTCTCCCCTACCCCAGGAATACGCAAAGCGGCCCATGGTTGAACACGTAGCCGGAGTATCTCAGCGGATGAGCCAGAATGATGGAATAGAAAGTGGCCCGACGGATTGCGAGTGCAAGCTAAATGGCAAGGCTGGGCCGCGAAAGGAACGCCGGCATCCCGAACGCGGCCCAACGGGCGCGGAACACTGAGAGGCTTACCGTGGATGGGCCACATTGCGGATTGATGGAATAGAAAGTGGCCCGACGGGGAGACTGGGGACGGCGAATAGGAAGGGACGGGCCGCAAACGAGAAGAAAGGGCGGGGCTAGAGGAGGATGTCGATGAGGCCCCAGAGGGCGAGGACATAGGCAGTAATGGTGATGGGGACCTCCCACATGCCGATCTGCCGGGCCGTGAAGGTTTTGCCCTGGTCCTGCAGGCTGGGGACGCGAACTGCGCGGTAAAGGCAGGCTGCCATGACCAGCGGGCACAGGAGCACGTAGGCCTTCGGGCAGAGGACTGCAGCGACGAGGGCTGCGACGAGGCAGGCGGCGTGGTAGGTGATGGAGGCGATGCGGAACCATTTGTCGCCGCGTTTGCGGATGACGGATTTGACGTACATCGTCGTCGAGAAGTGGTAGAGGGCGATGAAGATGGTGACGGCGAATATGGGACCTGCGGGGCGGGTAACCAAGTGGAGGGCCGCTGGGATGATGAAAGCGGAAGCAACGGTCGTCGAAAAGCCAGAAAGGAGGGAGCGGGGGCGGCCGCGCCAGGTCTCGAAGACCGCGACAGAAATGAGGATGGCGAAGGGAATGGCCCAGACCATGAGGCGCGGGTAGAGAAGTACCGCGATGATGCAGACGACTGCGCAGATCGGGCCGTAGACCTCCATCGGCTTGGCGTAGAGGTGCCGACGCTTGGGGTTGCGGGCTTTCACCCAGAGACCGAAGGCAAAGAAGGTGAAGTAGCCCATGATCCAGGCGACAATGATGCAGATGAGGGCGATGACCGCGAGTCCTGGCTCAGGAGAGGCGCCCTGAGTCAGAGCGACGACGAGTGCGACGGTGGCGACGATCGCCGGGCCGATAAGCATGGACCAAGCACCGTGCTGGTTGGGGACCCACGGTGAGACGTGGGGCTTGCGGGCGGGAGTTGAGCTTTTCGCAGTCATACTGTTCATACTAATTGATAATACTTAAGGCACAAGAAAACCCCCGACCAAAAGGTCGAGGGTTTTGCTAAGGAGCTAAAAGCTAGTGTTACTTGATGATCTTGGTAACACGGCCAGCGCCGACGGTGCGGGAGCCCTCGCGGATAGCGAAGCGCAGGCCCTCGTCCATAGCGACGGGCTGGATGAGCTCAACGGTCATGTCGACGTTGTCGCCAGGCATAACCATCTCGGTGCCCTCAGGGAGCTTCACAACACCGGTCACGTCAGTGGTACGGAAGTAGAACTGCGGACGGTAGTTGTCGAAGAACGGCGTGTGGCGGCCGCCCTCGTCCTTGGACAGAACATAGACAGAGCCCTCGAAGCTGGTGTGAGGGGTGTAAGCGCCGGGCTTGATAACAACCTGGCCACGCTCGACCTCTTCGCGCTTGGTACCACGGAGAAGCAGACCACAGTTGTCGCCAGCCTCGGTGTAGTCCATCTGCTTGCGGAACATCTCGATGCCGGTAACGGTGGTGGCGATTGCCTTGTCCTTGATACCGATGATCTCAACGTCCTCGTTGATGTTCAGCTTGCCACGCTCGACACGGCCGGTAACCACGGTGCCACGGCCGGTGATGGTGAAGATGTCCTCGATAGGCATGAGGAACGGGTGGTCGATGTCGCGAACCGGATCCGGGATTGAGTTGTCGCAAGCATCCATGAGCTCCATGATGGAGTCTTCCCACTTCTTGTCGCCCTCGAGAGCCTTCAGAGCGGAGATGCGAACGATCGGAGCATCCTCGTCGTAGTCCTGCTCAGCCAGAAGCTCACGGACCTCCATCTCGACGAGCTCGATGAGCTCCTCATCGTCAACCATGTCGCACTTGTTCAGAGCAACGAGGATGTAGGGGACGCCCACCTGGCGGGCGAGGAGCACGTGCTCGCGGGTCTGCGGCATCGGGCCGTCGGTAGCAGCAACCACGAGGATTGCGCCGTCCATCTGAGCAGCACCGGTGATCATGTTCTTGATGTAGTCGGCGTGACCCGGGGCGTCAACGTGTGCGTAGTGACGCTTCTCCGTCTGGTACTCCACGTGGGAGATGTTGATGGTAATGCCACGCTCCTTCTCCTCCGGAGCCTTATCGATGTTGTCGAACGGGGTCGACTCGTTAAGGTCGGGGAAGCGGTCTGCCAGCACCTTGGTGATAGCAGCGGTGGTAGTGGTCTTACCGTGGTCAACGTGACCAATGGTACCAATGTTAACGTGCGGCTTGGTACGCTCGAACTTCGCCTTTGCCACTTCTTTGTCCTCCTGGACTCGCGGTGGCCACGGATCTCGCAGCCACAAGTTGATTAATACTTACATTGTCTATGCCCGCCGCCGTCAATAGTTACTGGCAGGCAGAGGGCACAGATAATTTTTGTGCCAGTTACATAATCCTAGGTAGTTCCGTGGACATTTTCAAACTAGCACGTCACTGTTGGCCTTAGGAGTAACGGCCAGCTCACCCGCAAGCACTAACTCTTGTAGGTCAGCAGACCGTTACCCCGTGTACCTTCCCGGGCAGGAGATCCCTCCCCGGAAAGGATGGCCATGATGGAGTTCTTAGTTACCGGTGCGCTCGGCGATGATCTCCTGAGCCACGTTCGAGGGAACCTCGCCGTAGGAATCGAAGATCATGGTGTAGTTGGCGCGACCCTGCGTCTTGGAACGCAGGTCACCAACGTAGCCGAACATCTGGGACAGCGGCACCTTAGCCTTGACCACCTTAGCGCCGGAGCGATCCTCCATTGCGCTGACCTGGCCACGGCGGGCGTTCACGTCACCAATAACTTCGCCCATGTACTCCTCGGGCGTGGTGATCTCAACTGCCATGATCGGCTCAAGTAGAACAGGCTTTGCCTTAGCAACAGCTTCCTTCAGAGCCTGGGAGCCGGCAATCTTGAAGGCCATCTCGGAGGAGTCAACCTCGTGGTACTGTCCGTCGAGAACGGTTGCCTTGATGTTAACCAGCGGGAAGCCGGCGAGGTAACCGTACTGCATAGCGTCCTGAATACCGGCATCGACGGACGGGATGTATTCCTTCGGGATGCGACCACCGGTAACGGCGTTCTCGAACTTGTAGATCGGGGACTCGCCCTCTTCCAGGGTGTCCGGATCCGGGTTGTACGGCTCGATGGAGATGATGACCTTAGCGAACTGGCCGGAACCACCGGTCTGTTTCTTGTGGGTGTATTCCAACTTCTCCACGGGCTTGCGGATGGTCTCGCGGTAAGCAACCTGCGGGGCACCCACGTTAGCCTCAACCTTGAATTCGCGCTTCATGCGGTCAACAAGGATGTCGAGGTGAAGTTCGCCCATGCCGCCGATGACGGTCTGGCCGGTCTCCTCGTCGAGCTTCACGGTGAAGGTCGGGTCCTCTTCAGCAAGCTTCTGAATGGCGGTGCCGAGCTTCTCCTGGTCAGCCTTGGACTTCGGCTCAATGGCGACCTCGATAACCGGATCCGGGAAGTCCATGGACTCGAGGATGATCGGATCGTGCTCGTCACACAGCGTGTCACCAGTGGTGGTGTGCTTGAGGCCGATGAAGGCGTAGATGTTACCAGCGTGAGCAACGTCAACCGGCTGCTCCTTGTTGGAGTGCATCTGGAAGATCTTGCCGACGCGCTCCTTGTTGTCCTTGGTGGAGTTCAAGGTGGTGCTGCCGGGCTCGATCTTGCCGGAGTAGACACGCACGTAGGTCAACTTGCCGAAGAACGGGTGAACCGCGATCTTGAAGGCGAGAGCGGAGAACGGTGCGGTCTCGTCAGGCTTACGGGTCAGTTCGGTGGACTCATCGCCCATCTTGTGGCCGTGAACCTCGCCGATGTCCAGCGGGTTAGGCAGGTAATCAACAACAGCGTCGAGCAGCGGCTGGACACCCTTGTTGTGGTATGCGGTACCGCAGTAAACCGGGTAGATCTCGGAAGCAACCGTCATCTTGCGGATAGCGCCCTTGATCTCGTCCATGGTCAGCTCTTCGCCGGAGAAGTACTTGTCCATGAGAGCCTCGTCGGACTCAGCAACAGTCTCAATGAGCTTCTCGTGGTATTCCTGAGCCTTTTCCTTGAGATCGTCCGGGATCTCCTCAATGGTCGGCTCTGCGCCCACGTCCACCTTGCCGCGCCAGGTGATGGCCTTCATCTCGAGCAGGTCGACGACGCCGTCGAAGGCATCCTCGGCACCGATCGGGAGCTGCATAACGAGCGGCTTAGCACCCAGACGGTCGATGATGGTCTGAACGGTGTAGTAGAAGTCTGCACCGAGCTTGTCCATCTTGTTTACGAAGCAGATACGCGGAACGTCGTACTTAGCAGCCTGACGCCACACCTGTTCGGACTGGGGCTCCACGCCCTCCTTGCCGTCGAACACGGCAACTGCACCGTCGAGGACGCGGAGCGAACGCTCCACTTCCACGGTGAAGTCCACGTGGCCAGGGGTATCGATGATGTTAATCTGGTGGTTATTCCAGAAACAGGTCACGGCGGCGGAGGTAATCGTAATGCCGCGTTCTTTCTCCTGATCCATCCAGTCCGTGGTGGAGGCACCGTCGTGGGTCTCGCCAACCTTGCGGTTGATGCCGGTGTAGAACAGGATACGTTCGGTCGTGGTCGTCTTACCAGCATCGATGTGAGCCATGATGCCGATATTGCGGACCTTGTGAAGATCTTTAAGCACTTCTTGTGCCACAGTAGTTCCCCAAATCGTATTGTTGCGGCAGTTCCCCACCGACAGTGCCGATTGCCGGCCACAGCGGAGAAAATACCGTTTTGGATATTGTACGTTTGTTTATCTTGCCATCACAGGCGCTCCCTCGCATGACGGGAAGCGGATGACCGAAAAAATTCCTACCAGCGGTAGTGAGCGAAGGCGCGGTTGGCCTCTGCCATCTTGTGGGTGTCCTCGCGGCGCTTGACGGAAGCACCGAGGCCGTTAGCAGCATCGAGGATCTCGTTTGCTAAACGCTCTTCCATCGTGTTCTCACGACGCTGACGGGTGAAGCTCACGAGCCAGCGGAGAGCGAGCGTGTTGGCGCGGCCGGGGCGAACCTCAACCGGAACCTGGTAGGTAGCGCCACCGACGCGGCGGGAACGAACCTCTAGTTCCGGGCGAATGTTGCCCAGAGCCTTCTCCAGGGTGCCGACCGGATCGGTACCGGTCTTCTCCCGGCAAGCTTCAAGGGCTCCGTAGACGATGCGCTCGGCGGTAGCCTTCTTGCCGTCGACGAGAACCTTGTTAACCAGCTGGGTAACGAGAGCGGAGTTGTAAACCGGGTCCTTTACCAGCTGACGCTGGGGTGCCTTACCTTTACGCATTGTTTATTACTTCTCCTTCTTCGCGCCGTAGCGGGAACGTGCCTGCTTGCGATCCTTCACACCCTGGGTGTCGAGGGAGCCGCGGATGATCCTGTAACGAACACCCGGGAGGTCCTTCACACGGCCGCCGCGAACGAGCACCATGGAGTGCTCCTGGAGGTTGTGGCCCTCACCGGGGATGTAAGCGGAAACCTCAATACCGGAGGTCAGGCGAACACGAGCAACCTTACGGAGAGCAGAGTTCGGCTTCTTCGGGGTGGTGGTGTACACACGGGTGCACACGCCGCGACGCTGAGGGGAACCCTTCAGAGCAGCGGTCTTCACTTTCGACTTCTTGCTGTGGCGGCCCTTACGGACCAGCTGCTGAATTGTTGGCATTAACCGTCTTTCCTCAAAAATTGTCTTTTTTAGCCTGACGCTCGACGACCCGACTTTCGTGAGCCCTCTTGCGATAGGCCGCGGGCGACGGCCCCTGCAGACCGTCCGACATGAAACTTCAAGCTTTTGTGCGAAAACCCAAGGTATTTTAACCGTGCGAAACCCAGTCAGCCGCTCTCGCTGGCCTACTGGGTGATTCTCGCTCCCGAAACGTAAACGGGACTGGAATAGCACACTACATTGTCAGTGGAAAAATTCCAAACCCCACCTACTAGACCTGCAGCTTTCGCACTTCAGCGTCCACCGTGTCCAGTACATGCAACATCTGTTGCGGGCTCTTTTGCTCAATAGTGCTCAACTGCCCCAGAAGTTCGTTCAGTTCCGTCACCATCGTGCCCGTGGACTCTATTTCTGCGGCCACAGCACTAATGAGTTCCGGCATCTCAATGGAGGGGCCGAACTCCTGCACGTTCTTCCACCAGTCCATGATCATCTGCTGCGGAATCTCCACGAGACTAAGCACGGCGCGCAGGCGGCGCTCGCACCGCGCAAGGTTCTGCGTGTACGCCTCCACGTCCTTACCCATTGCCTCGACTTCCGTGGTCAGGGCGCTGGTCAGGGTCTTCATAGAAGGAATGCCCGGGTAGCCGTCAGCGGTTTCGCGGACGAAGCTGGCCAGGGAGTGGGTCTGCACGCGTGCAAGCGCAATGGTGAAGCGGGCCGTCTCGATGCATGTCTTTAGATCAGCAAGCTTGGTGGCGAGGTCATCGACGTATTCGGAGACGATGCTGCCCATCGACACGGCAACGTTGAGCGGGATGGATTCCATCGGCGTGAGCTTGTCGCTCCAAGCATCGGCCTGGGATTTCAGCTCCGCGGTGTGGTCGAGGGACTCCTTCGTCTTCCCCGCCACGTCCGTCAGGCGATTGGCCAGCTCTGCCATCGCGTCCTGTCTGCTTGACCAGGCCTCTTCCTCCGTGCGCAGCTGACTTACCGCGCGCGACAGCGGGACGAGATCTCCCTCGGTGACATCGGTAACGGCCGTATCGCCAAAGTTCTTCTCCCACGCCGCGATCTCGTGCGGCAGAATGAAGCGTTGTGCTTCTTCGTAGCTGGCGAAGTTGTAGTCACCGACCTTCTTGTCGATGAAGTGCGCCCCCATCTCCGCAGCTTCTCGACGGTTCTTTCCGTCACCCAAAAGCTCATCTTCCTTCGCACGCGTCTCGCCGTACAACCACCAGATCTTCGATGCGAAGTCCGGATCGCTCACGCGGGTACGCACCGAGAGGTAGCCGCCCTCGACCAGCGGTGTGACCGTAGAAAGCACCTCGTAAGGCAGCCCGTCCTTCGCCTGGTTGCGCACGTAGGCAATGAAAGGCTTCCCGGCTTCCAGGTTGTCCCACATGAGGCGGAACGCGCCACCCGGCATTTCGGGGTTACGAATAATGTTGTGCGGTGAACCGTTGAGGTCCTCACGGGGGTAGCGGGAGATGTTCACGAATACCGAGTTGGCATCGGTGATTACGCCTTTATCGTCAGTGACAGAGAAAAAGATCTGCTGCGGGCCAACGTCATGCTTCTGGTCAGTCATGGTGCAATATTTTCCACAATCGCTTCTCTTGGGGGGGGCAGCCACCCTAAAAAGGAGTGACCTCGAACTTTTATACCTTATCACCAGCACATGTGATTTCCTTAGCTTTACAGTCGAAACCTCCCCCGTTTGGCTAGACTGTAGCCGTGACTCACCCCGATCGCCGTGCGACAGATAAAGACCGCGAATCCACTCTCGAGATCCTCCGCAGCGCCGTCGAAACCGGCCAGCTCAGCGTATCTGAGTTCGATACCCGCTGTTCTACGGCTTGTTCCGCGACGACGATGGGTGATCTCATCTCGCTTGTCGACGATCTTCAGGAGCCCGAGGTCTCCACCCCCACTCCCCCAGCCCTGACCGGTCGCACCACTGACCTAGCCATTTTCGGGGGTACCGTCCGTTCCGGCGCATGGGCATGCGGAAAGCGCTACACCCCCGTTGCTATCTTCGGGGGCATCGATATCGATCTACGAAACGTCCGCTTCGAAACTAACCCTACTGTCATCAACTGCGTCGCCGTCTTCGGGGGCATTGATATCTATGCCCCGCGTGGCATGACGATCGATATCCGTGGCCACGGCATCTTCGGGGGCTTCGGAACGGAAGGGGAATTTGCGGCCACCCCGGGCTCCCCCACCGTCTACATCGATGGCCTCGCCCTCTTCGGTGGCGTTGAAGTGCACTTCGAATAAATAAAGCCCGTGCATATGCAGGGGCTAGCGGTCCTCATTGCTTAGGGGGCGGGGGTTTCCTCAACCGGGGATGCCTCCGGGGAAACGGTCTCGGTAACCTGGGTGGTCACATCCACCGTCGTGGTGCTGGGCTCGACGGCGGCCTCGTCGTTCTGGCCACCGAGCAGCCACCACAGAAAGCCTGCGAGGAGCAGCAGGACGATGATACCGATGATCCACGGAAGGGCAGACCCCTTCTTCTCGGTGTCCTCTACCACGCGCTGCGGGCGCTCACGGTGTGCCTCAACTACTGGCTGCTCGTTGATGCGCTCAACGTGGGTCTCCTGCGCGGGGACGACCTTCTCCACGCGCTCCGGGGCTTCCTCCGTGTGGAACTCCGGGGTTACGCGCTCATGCTCGTTGCCCGGGAAGGTATGGGATCCGGTGTTGTTGTTTTCAGAGTTAAGGTTATGCTTATCAGTCATGCGACCCAGGGTACAGCCAATCTGCTGAGCTCGCCACAGGAAAAGCAAAAAAGGTGGATCCCACGTTTGTGGGATCCACCTTTTTAGTCGGTCAGCGACCTTTTAGAAGGTCGTATCGTCCAGTGGCACGGAAGCGCCCGTGTACTCGGCGTATGCATCTTCGCCGCCATAGACGGCGTCGCTGTACGTCGGAATTGCGTAGGTCGCATTGCGTGCTGCCTCCGTCGGCTTGACGGAGATGTTGCGGTAGCGCGAGATGCCCGTACCAGCCGGGATCAGCTTACCGATGATCACGTTCTCCTTCAGACCGATGAGCTTGTCGGAGCGCTTATTGATAGCTGCATCCGTCAGAACTCGGGTGGTCTCCTGGAAGGAGGCGGCCGACAGCCAGGACTCGGTTGCCAGGGAGGCCTTGGTGATACCCATGATCTCCACGCGGAGGTCGGCAGGCGTGCCGCCTTCCTTGCGTACCTCGGTGTTGACGATCTTCGCTTCGGAGATGTCTACGAGGGTGCCAGGCAGGTAGTCCGTGGTGCCTGGGTCGATGACCGTCGCACGACGCAGCATCTGGCGAATGATGATCTCGATGTGCTTGTCGTGGATGGCCACACCCTGGGTCCGGTACACGGCCTGAACCTCGTCGATAAGGTGCTTCTCCACACCGCGACGTCCGAGCACAGCGAGGACATCGTGCGGATCAGCTGGACCGCGCAGGAGACGGTCACCCATCTCCACATGGTCGCCGTCGGCAATTGCACGATCCGTCGTGGCGCCGGGGATGCCGGGCAGAGGAACGGTGATCTGAGCAAGGCCCTGACGCTTCGAGAGCTTCTCGTACACCTTGTCCTCGGAACCGTCGTCAGGCTCGATAGTGAGGGTGTAGAAGTTCGAACCATCATCCTCGAGGTGAACCGTACCGGACACCTCGGCGATCGGGGTCTTGTTCTTGGGCACGCGGGCCTCGAACAGCTCCTGGACACGCGGTAGACCACCGGTAATGTCCCCACCGACACCACCCTGGTGGAACGTACGCATGGTCAGCTGGGTACCAGGCTCACCAATCGACTGCGCGGCGACGATGCCGACAGCCTCGCCGATGTCCACGAGGTGACCGGAAGCCATGGACTTGCCGTAGCACTTCGCGCACACACCGGACGGGGTCTGGCAGGTTAGAACGGAGCGGACCTTGATCTGCTCAACGCCCTTCTCCACCAGCGTGTCGATGTGCGTATCGGTGAGATCAGAACCGGCCTCGAGCACAACGTTACCGTCGGCATCGGTAGCATCCTGCGCGAGAACGCGGCCGGAAACGGAGGTCTCGATGAGACCGTCGCGCTCGTAGCCCACAACGTTGCCCTCAGAATCGCGCTGCGCGTGGCAGACAGCAACGCGGACACCCTGGTGGGTACCACAATCCTCCTCGCGGACGATGACGTCCTGCGCCACATCCACGAGACGACGGGTGAGGTAACCGGAGTCAGCGGTACGCAGAGCCGTATCGGCCAGGCCTTTACGGGAACCGTGGGAGTTGTTGAAGTACTCCAACACGTTCAGGCCTTCACGGAACGACGTCTTAATCGGGCGAGTGATGTACTCACCGCGGGAGTTCACAACCATGCCCTTCATGCCGGCCAGCGTCCACAGCTGGCGCATGTTACCGGCAGCACCCGACTTCACGATCATCGGGATCGGGTTGTCATCCGGGTACAGGTTCTCCACAGCCTTACCGACGACGTCGGTGGCGTCCTTCCACAGCTCCACGAGGCGGTCGTAGCGCTCGCGCTGGGTAAGGGCACCCTTGACCCAGTACTTCTTCTCCACCTCGGCAGCGGCCTTCTCGTAACGCTCGAGGATCTCCTTCTTGTTCGGGAGAACAAGCACGTCACTCATGGTGATGGTCACGCCGGAGCGGGTGGCCCAGTAGAAGCCACAGTCCTTCATCTTGTCCACCGTCTGCGCGATGGTGATCATCGGGTACTTGGCAGCAAGATCGTTAATCACGTCACCAAGGAGGATCTTGCCCTCGCCGCCGCCCTTGCGGACCATGACGCCCTCAAGGTACGGGTAGTTCCACGGCAGCAGCTCGTTGAAGTAGATGCGACCCAGGGTGGTCATAGCTGTCCAGGTGTCACCACGCTGCCAGCCATCGGGGAACTGCTCGGCCTCGATATCGGCCGGCGGGCGCAGGTGGGAAATGCGGACGCGGATGGGCGCCTGCAGACCAATCTGCTCACGGTCGTAGGCCATGATGGCCTCGGCCACGGAAGAGTACTCGCCCTCTGCCGGGTGATCCGTCGTGGCCGGCTTGTAACGACCCTGGCCACCGATCTCGTCCTCACGCTTATCCATCGTCAGGAAGTAGAGGCCGGTCACCATGTCCAGACGCGGCATTGCCAGCGGCTTGCCGGATGCCGGGGACAAAATGTTGTTGGAAGCCAGCATGAGGATGCGGGCCTCAGCCTGTGCCTCAGCGGACAGCGGCAGGTGAACAGCCATCTGGTCACCGTCAAAGTCGGCGTTGAAGGCCTCACAGGCCAGCGGGTGCAGCTGAATAGCCTTACCCTCAACGAGCTTTGGCTCGAAGGCCTGAATACCCAGGCGGTGCAGCGTAGGAGCACGGTTCAGCATCACCGGGTGCTCGGAAATAGCCTCTTCCAGCACGTCCCACACCTCGGGGCGCTGACGTTCCACCATGCGCTTTGCGCTCTTGATGTTCTGTGCGTACTCGTTTTCCACGAGGCGCTTCATCACGAACGGCTTGAACAACTCCAAGGCCATGAGCTTCGGCAGACCGCATTCGTGCAGCTTCAGCTGCGGGCCGACGATAATCACGGAACGGCCGGAGTAGTCGACACGCTTACCCAGCAGGTTCTGACGGAAACGGCCCTGCTTGCCCTTGAGCAGGTCACTCAGGGACTTCAGTGCACGGTTACCCGGACCCGTAACGGCACGGCCGTGACGACCGTTGTCGAACAGGGCATCGACGGATTCCTGCAGCATGCGCTTCTCGTTATTGACGATGATCTCGGGGGCACCGAGGTCGATCATGCGCTTGAGGCGGTTGTTGCGGTTAATCACGCGACGGTACAGGTCGTTCAGGTCCGAGGTAGCAAAGCGGCCACCGTCGAGCTGAACCATCGGGCGCAGCTCCGGCGGGATGACCGGGATGCAATCAAGGATCATGGATGCCGGGTCGTTGCCGGAACGCTGGAACGCAGCGACAACCTTGAGGCGCTTGAGGGCGCGCATCTTCTTCTGACCCTTGCCCTCCTTGATGATGGTGCGGAGGTTTTCTGCCTCGGCATCAAGATCAAAGTTGCGGACCAGCGTCTGGATGGCCTCAGCACCCATGCCACCGGTGAAGTAATCCTCATAGCGGTCAACGAGCTCCTCGTAGATGGTCTCGTCGATGATCATCTGCTTCGGGGCGAGCTTGACAAAGGTGTTCCAGATCTCGTCGAGACGCTCAATCTCGCGCTCAGCGGCCTGGCGGATGTGGGTCATCTCACGGTTAGCAGCAGACTGCACCTTCTTACGGGCGTCAGCCTTGGCACCGTTGGCCTCCAGCTCAGCGAGGTCCTCCTCGAGCTTCTGGGAACGCTCCTGGATTTCCTCCTCAGCGTCAGCCTCCACATCCTTCTTCTCCAGAAGCATGTCGGCCTCGAGGGTCGTGAGGTCGTCGTGGCGAGCCTCTTCATCCACCGTGGTGATGATGTTGGCGGCGAAGTAAATAACGCGCTCCAGGTCCTTCGGAGCAAGGTCCAGAAGGTAGCCCAGGCGGGACGGGACACCCTTGAAGTACCAGATGTGCGTGACCGGCGCGGCCAGCTCAATGTGGCCCATACGCTCACGGCGCACCTTGGACTTGGTCACCTCAACGCCACAGCGCTCACAGATGATGCCCTTGTAACGTACGCGCTTGTACTTACCGCACTGGCACTCCCAGTCGCGGGTAGGTCCGAAGATACGCTCGCAGAACAAGCCGTCCTTCTCCGGCTTCAGGGTGCGGTAGTTAATGGTCTCCGGCTTCTTCACCTCGCCCTTGGACCAACGACGGATGTCGTCAGCGGAGGCAAGGCCGATGCGGAGTTCGTCAAAGTAGTTGACGTCGAGCACAGTTAAAACCTTTCACTCGTGTCTTTCACACGAGGCTTTTCGTCTTTTTAAGAGTAATTTTCGGTTCGAATGCAGGCGGGTTCTACCCGCCTACCTGCTATGCGATATCGTCTGCGCGCTCGTCACGGGACAGGTTTATGCCCAGGGACGCACTAGCCGATTCGAACTCGTCGTCATCTGCACCGCTGATCTCAACAGGCGTTCCGTCAGCGGACAGAACCTCCACGTTGAGGCACAGGGACTGCAGCTCCTTCAGCAGCACCTTGAAGGATTCCGGGATACCAGGATCGGGGATGTTGTCACCCTTCACGATCGCTTCGTACACCCGAACACGGCCGTTAACATCGTCGGACTTGATGGTCAGGAGTTCCTGCAGGGTGTAAGCCGCGCCGTATGCCTGCATGGCCCACACCTCCATCTCACCGAAGCGCTGGCCACCGAACTGAGCCTTACCACCCAGCGGCTGCTGGGTAATCATGGAGTACGGACCAGTCGAGCGGGCGTGGATCTTCTCGTCCACGAGGTGGTGCAGCTTGAGCATGTACTTCTCACCCACACAGACCGGGTACTTGAAGGGCTCGCCGGACCGACCGTCGAAAAGCGTTGCCTTACCGAACTTATCAACCAACCGGTTGCCATCGCGGTCGGGCAACGTGGAGCCGAGCAGACCCTCGATCTCCTCGTTGGTCGCACCGTCGAACACCGGCGTTGCCACCAGCGAATCAGCCGGGACGTTGCGCAGCTCCTCGGGGATGCGCTTGGCCCAGTCAGGATCGCCTTCGATGGCCCAACCAGCCTTCGCCAGCCAGCCGAGGTGAACCTCGAGCACCTGACCGATGTTCATACGACGCGGAACGCCGTGCGTGTTCAGGATGATGTCGATCGGGGTGCCATCCTCCATGAACGGCATATCCTCCTGCGGGAGGATCTTGCCCACAACACCCTTGTTGCCGTGGCGGCCAGCGAGCTTATCGCCGTCCTGAATCTTGCGCTTCTGAGCAACGTGGATGCGGATCATCTCGTTGACTCCCGGAGGAAGCTCGTCGCCCTCGTCACGGGAGAAGCGGGAAACGCCGATTACCTTGCCGGTCTCACCGTGCGGAACCTTCAGGGAGGTATCGCGAACCTCGCGAGCCTTCTCACCGAAGATGGCGCGGAGCAGGCGCTCCTCAGGGGTCAGCTCGGTCTCGCCCTTCGGGGTGACCTTACCGACGAGAATGTCGCCGTCGCGGACGTCAGCACCAATGCGGACGATGCCTCGCTCGTCGAGGTCCTTGAGCACGTCCTCAGACACGTTCGGGATCTCGCGGGTGATTTCTTCGGCACCAAGCTTGGTGTCACGGGCATCAATCTCATGCTCCTCGATGTGGATCGAGGTGAGGATGTCCTCCTCCACCACACGCTGGTTCAGGATGATGGCGTCCTCGTAGTTGTGGCCTTCCCATGGCATAAACGCCACGAGGAGGTTCACACCAAGGGACATCTCGCCATCGTGAGTACCCGGGCCGTCGGCCATAACCTGGCCCTTTTCCACACGGTCTCCGATGTCTACCAGCGGCTTCTGGTTGTAGCACGTGTTCTGGTTCGTGCGCTCGAACTTGCGCAGCATGTAGGTGTCACGCTTGCCCTCATCGCTCATCACGGTGATGAAGTCAGCGCACACGTTCTCAACCACACCGGCGTGCTCGTTGATGACCAGGTCGCCAGCATCGTATGCAGCCGGGGCCTCCATGCCCGTGCCAACGTACGGCGACTGGGAACGGATCAGCGGCACAGCCTGGCGCTGCATGTTCGCACCCATGAGGGCACGGTTAGCATCGTCGTGCTCGAGGAACGGAATCATGGCCGTAGCAACGGACACGATCTGGCGCGGGGACACATCGATGTACTCGATGGACTCCGGGCCAACAACCTCAATGGCGCCGTCCTTCAGACGAACCTCATTGCGCTGCTGGGTAATAACGCCGTTCTCATCGTGCTCGGTATCAGCCTGGCCGATGACGTAACGGTCTTCCTCATCAGCAGTGAGGTAATCGACTTGATCGATGATCTTGCCGTTTTCCACCTTCTGGTACGGCGTCTCGATGAAGCCGAACGGGTTAACGCGGGCGTAGGAAGCCAGCGAACCGATGAGGCCAATGTTCGGCCCCTCAGGGGTCTCAATGGGGCACATGCGACCGTAGTGGGACGGGTGCACGTCACGAACCTCAATGCCAGCGCGCTCACGCGACAGGCCGCCAGGGCCAAGAGCCGACAGGCGACGCTTGTGCGTCAGGCCGGACAGAGAGTTGTTCTGGTCCATGAACTGGGAGAGCTGGCTTGTTCCGAAGAATTCGCGGATAGCTGCACTCACGGGACGCACGTTGATCAGGCTCGTCGGCGTGATCGACTCTGCATCCTGCGTGGTCATGCGCTCGCGCACCACACGCTCCATGCGCGCCAGACCAACGCGCACCTGGTTCTGGATCAGCTCGCCTACGGTACGCAGGCGACGGTTACCGAAGTGGTCAATATCATCCGTCTCGAGCGGAATCTCCACGCCGTCCGGGGACGTCATCGTCCGCTCACCGGCGTGCAGGCGCACGAGGTACTCAATGGTGGTAGCGATATCTTCCTCGGTCAGCGTCTTCACGCCGTCGTCGTCGCCACCGAGTCCCAGCTTGCGGTTGACCTTGTAACGGCCCACTTTGGCCAGGTCATAACGCTTGGGCTTAAAGAAGCTGTTCTCCAGCAGAGCCTGCGCAAGGTCACGCGTGGGCTGCTCACCCGGGCGCTGCTTGCGGTAAATCTCGAGCAGAGCCTCATCCTCGGAGGCTGCGCCGTCGTTTTCCAGCGTGGACATCATAATCTCGGAGAAACCGAAGCGCTCACGGATCTGCTCCTCGGTCCATCCCAGGGCCTTGAGGAGGAGAGTCACCGGCTGGCGACGCTTGCGGTCGATACGAACACCAACGGTGTCCTTCTTATCGACGTCGATTTCCAACCATGCACCGCGCGAAGGGATAACCTTCACAGCGTGCAGCGGGCGCTCCGTGGACTTATCCAGAGTCTCATCGAAGTACACGCCCGGGGAACGAACAAGCTGAGAAACAACAACACGCTCGGTGCCGTTGACAATAAAGGTGCCCTTCGGGGTCATCATCGGGAAATCGCCGATGAACACCGTCTGCGACTTAATTTCGCCGGTGTCCTTGTTCTCAAACTCGGCCGTCACGTACAGCGGCGCAGAGTAGTTGATGTCCTTCTCTTTGCACTCATCAACACTTGCCTTTACCTGCTCGAAGTACGGCTCCGAGAGGGACAGGCTCATGTTGCCAGAGAAGTCCTGAATAGGAGAAAGCTCCTCGAGGATATCTTCAAGGCCACTCGTTACCTTGTAATCCTCGCCCTTCTCAGCCTTCTGCTGCTCACGCCACTCAGGCGTGCCAACGAGCCAAGCAAAGGAATTCAGCTGTAGGTCTAGTAATCCAGGTAGCCCAATGGGCTCCTTGATCTTCGCGAACGAGTATCGCTTAGGAGCTCCAGGGTTCTTAACGTTGATATTGGTCTGGCGGGAGACTGCCAAGATGCATCCTTCCAGCACCTCGCGCGGTCAGAAGCACCCCACTATTTGAGCACCTGACCGCTTGGTTTTGTAAAGCTTTCGGTCTGCTATAGGTTTCGGTGCCCAGATAGCACTGAATGACCTTGTCAAATTCCGGCTTTCGCCATCCTCTGATCAAGGCCTTCAAAACATCGGCCACCGAATCTAGCGCAACAAATCACCATAGCCCATGCCGACTAATTTGTAAAGTGCTCTTTTCGACGTTTGTCAAATACTCCGAAAACTCCCAGCACACCCAGCAAAGCAAGTACTCCTCCGAGACCTGCTGCCACCCAGTTCGCCGTCCGCCATGCCGATGGATCCGCCACATCACTGGCGATAGCACGCAACTCTGCCGATTCTTCCGGGTCGAGCCCGCCCTCAAAGAGAAGGACATCTTGGCGCTCGCCGTCCGTGAGGTAGTAATCCTCAATCTTGGCTGTCATGTCGACGACGATTCCGGTGGCCTTGTCGACGACTATTTCGCGCTTGGCGCCATGGTACAACACTGGCAAGGAATCCTCAGTCTCCCCCACCGCTTCCGGCGCAAATTCCTGCTTGTAGGTAACAACCTCACGGCCGTCAACCTCTTCCGTCGACTCCTTTACTGCAGGTCGGGAGGCCCGGAGGGTGGCGTCGAAAAGCGGATACTCGTCTGCGTCAGCATTCGGCGGGAAAGCGAACCACAGCCCATCCACATCGACGGTGGCCACAGGGCTCGCAAGCTGCTCGGACACTGTTGCCGGTGTCATGGACTCCCCCGTCATGCGGTCGAACCTGTAGCTATAGACCTCCGCTTTGAGCAGGCCTTCCAGATCCGTCGCCCGCTCCGTCCGCCGCGCAGACAGACCAACGCGGACCGTCGCCTCCTCATTCGTGATCGGCGAGGTGTACACGACATGCAGCTGCTCTTCCACCGGCTCGATCTTCGTCGCCATCTCCGCCGGCGCCAAACTCATCGCGTTCTCATCGCGCAGCGTATACGTCAGCTCGCCGTGCGCCACGGGGACGTTCTCCCCCACCTGTGTGAACCTAGGCGTAACAAGGCCCCACACCAGCAGAGCCAAACCCAAACCGATAAGCAGAGCGGATATAACGCGAGAACGTGGAAGCATGGCACCTACTGTACATCGAGAAAGGTTGAATCCATGAACCTGCGTCTCTTTCACGGCCCAGCCAGTTGAAGGCCCTTGAGCTTCCGGCGGGGCTGGGCCGCATTGGGTGCGGAAGAACCACAACGCGGCCCATCGGGTACAAGCCACATGAGATTCAAACAAGGACGGGCCGCAAACGGGATAAGGGTCGTACGCAACGCGGCCCAAGGGACGGAAGCCACATGGACTACACCGACAGCTGGGCCACGTTGCGTGCACACAAACCACAACGCAGCCCATCGGGTACAAGCCACACGAGATTCAAACAGGGACGGGCCGCAAACGGGATGATAACCGTACACAAAGTGGCCCAAGCGGAATGCGCTGGGCGGAAATCAGAACCTGCTGGGCCGCGAAAGGAAAGCTGGGCATGCAAAAATCCCCCCGGCCGGAAAGAAATCCGGGCGGGGGGATGAAGTATGTCTGTGAAGACTACTTGAGGGAAACGGAAGCGCCAGCCTCTTCGAGCTTGGTCTTAGCAGCCTCAGCGTCCTCCTTGGAAGCGCCCTCGAGGATAGCCTTCGGAGCAGCCTCAACGAGCTCCTTGGCTTCCTTCAGGCCCAGGCCGGAGACGATCTCGCGGACAGCCTTGATCACGCCGATCTTCTTGGCGCCGGCATCCTCGAGCACGACGTCGAACTCGGTCTTCTCTTCCTCAGCAGCAGCCTCGCCGCCAGCGGCACCTGCAGCAGCAACGGCAACCGGAGCAGCAGCGGTAACGTCGAAGGTCTCTTCGAACAGCTTGGTGAACTCAGAGAGCTCGATGAGGGTCATTTCCTTGAAAGCTTCGATGAGCTCTTCGTTGGTGTACTTAGCCATAACGGTCAAGTCCTTTCAGTTTGTGTTTCCGAGCACATGCCCGGGGAGGTAAATGGTGATGAAATTATCGATCCTGGCGGAAAGGAAGACTTACTTCTTTTCCTGCAGTGCAGCGGAAAGACGTGCGACCTGAGATGCAGGAGCAGAGAACAGGCCAGCAACCTGCGTCATCTTGCCCTTCAGGGCGCCAGCCAGCTTGGCCAGCGTGGTCTCGCGGTCGTCGAGGTCTGCAAGTGCCTTGACCTGGTCGGCGTCCAGAGGAGCACCGTCCATGTATCCGCCCTTCACAATGAACTTCTCATTGCTGGAGCCGAACTTCTTCATGGCCTTGGCAGCATCCACTGCCTCGCCCTTAATAAAGGCGACAGCGGTAGGACCGGTGAGGAGATCATCAAGGCCCTCAATGCCAGCCTCAGCTGCGGCTCGCTTGATGAGGGTGTTCTTGGCGACGTGGTACTTCACGTCTTTACCGAGATCAGTGCGGAAATCAGTGATCTGCTGAACAGTCAGACCACGGTACTCGGTGAGTACCAGAGAATCAGCCTCGTCAAAGTACTCCTTGAGCTTGGCCAGCTCCGCAGTATTCTTCGGGTTTGCCATTTCCTCGCCTCCTTCCATTAAACGGTTTCTAAAACATTTGTCCGTCACAGGGCACAAATAATGCCCCGTGCAAGAGCACAGGGCACAAACCAATTCAAAACATTGGAAGGTGTTGCAAGTGACTCCTGCGTGGGCCGTTTCCTGTTTTATGAGGAAACCTTCGAGCCTTTCGGCTGACCGACGGTCTACGGTGAAACTTGAACCGAGAACATGTGACACGCTCTCTTACAAACTTCGTGGATAGACCATACAGCCGCCGCAGGAGTATTGCAAATTAGCTGGACAACAGGGACGAACCCGTCGACAAGATGGGACCAACCGGGGCGCCCTCGCAGATGAATTCCTCGGACTGTACCTCACGGTAGGACTCGCCGGGAAGCACCACCGCTGCCAGCACCTGGGTGCGCGGAACGGCACGGAAGTTGGAAAGGCCAGTCTTCCACAACAACTCTAAGGAAACAGGCGTGTGGGCAGGGATGTCCTCAGGGAGGGCGAAGGAATATTCGCCTGCGTTTTCGGCGGTAGGGCTGAGCGTCGACAAGCGAGGAGCGATAGACGAGGGGCCGGCGACCAGACCGGAAACGTCCAGCGCGCGGACGAAGAGTGTGAGCGCGGTGCCGGCGGGGAGGTCCGTGTCGAGGTTGAGTGTCACGGCGATGGGGAGGGCGAGCGCCTGGCCGTCGGCGACGACCGAACCGACCGTGAACGAGATGCCCGGGGACTCCTGTGCGAGGGACACAGCCGGCAGCGACGCGGCGGCAGCCACGGTGGCCGAGCCGGCGAGGAACGCGCGACGGGAAAGAGAAAGAGTCATGACTACCTACTTCTTTGTGATTTTGAAGATGCCACCGATGGTGCCCTGCCACCACGTGCCGTTGTTATCAATCGTGCCCACCATCTGCAGCGTATCAACGCCGAAGACCGTGACGAGCCCTGGGAAGTCCTGCGTGTAGACCGTCTCGCCGGTTTCCATATCGATGATGGAACCCGCAATGACCGAGCCATTGACCAGCCCAAACCGCCGGCGCTCACAGACGTAGATGTATCCGTCGGCCGTCGACAAGCGGGGAACAACCGCAGAGTAGACATCCGCGCGTTTCCACACGGGCGTGAGGCCTCCGGGGGTGACATCGTAGCGCTCGAGACCGGGCGCGAAGAGGGCGTTCGCGGGGACAGACGGGCCGGCCCCCTCGGGGTAGCGGGGGTAAGGGTAGCCGTAGGTTGAGCCCACGACGATGGAGTTGTGGACACCGATGGCCGAGCATTCCGTGCCGGACGTGCCCGGCTCGAAGACGCCCGTCTGACCGACAAGGTGGCCCGTTTCCGTCTCGTAGACCAGGAGATTCTCCTGTTCATCGGCGTTATCCGTGAGCATGACGTAGTCCGAGCCTGTCGGGCCGAAAAACGTCGGCGACGCCCCCGAGCCCCAGGACAGCTGCCCCGGCTTGCGGGCCGTCCCGCGGTCGTAGCCGGCGTACCACACGATGCGCGGGGTGCCGTTGTCGTCTGCCTCCAGCATGTATATCGCGTGCGATGTCACCACAGACACGCCACGCGGGCAGGCAGAGATGGAGTTGTCGACGGTCTCGAAGGGAGTCTCGCTTCCGATCGCGACGTGCTTGTTGAGGAAGATCGACCGGATCTCCCGACGCTTACTGTCCACCACACCGATCGCGCCGTGTGCGGAGGCCACCCACACGCGCCCCTGCCAATCCGGGACCACACCGACAACCTGGTCGCCCGCATACTGGGACAGGAAGCGGTTAAGGGAAATGCGCTCGTCCACGTACACCTGCGTGCCGTCCGCGGAGTGCGCGACGCGGAGCAGCGTGTTCGAACCATCGACAAACACCATCCGATCCTGGTGGTCAATGTAGGCATACACGCCACCCAGCAGAGCGCCCTTCGGGACCTCGAGGCTACCGAGGGTGCTCCCGGTCTCCGGATCAAGGATCGCCACCTTCGGCTGCAGGAACGTCAGCTTCGAACCGAACCGCTGCGTCACCAACACCTGCACAAAACCGTCGGTTCCCACCATGATAGTCGGGCAGGCACCACCCATGTCGATGTGCGTCACATCCCACGGACCTGCCCCGGGGCCCGGCACCGGCGAGCAGTCCGACGACTGCGCTTCACCATGCATGCAGGCCATACCAGGCGCACCGAGGAAGGGGTTCACCTCGGCTTTATATTCAAAATTTGTCATTCACGATCCTCGTTACTGGAGAATTTATCGCTTACCACCTAGTATTTTATCCCGCAAAAACAAAAAGCTCACCTCCACGCTGGAGGTGAGCTCTATGTAGCTTGTCGACGGCCCCCCGTACCGGTTTTGTGGGCCGGTTACGGTGGGCTCGGCGTTTTAAGCCTTGTCTTAAACCTCGGTCTTAACCTCAGCGAAGTTCTTCTGCACCGAGGGATCAACCTGGATACCAGGGCCATTGGTGGCGGCAACGGTGATCTTCTTGACGTAGATGCCCTTAGAGGAGCTCGGCTTCAGACGGTTGATCTCGTCGAGGAGAGCGCCGTAGTTCTCAGCCAGCTTCTCAGCATCGAAGGAAGCCTTGCCAATGAGAGCGTGCAGGTTGGAAGCCTTGTCAACGCGGAAGGAAATCTTACCGCCCTTGATCTCCTTGACGGCCTTAGCAACGTCCGGGGTCACGGTGCCGGTCTTGGGGTTCGGCATGAGACCACGCGGGCCAAGGACGCGAGCAACGCGACCAACCTTGGCCATCTGATCAGGGGTTGCGATAGCTGCATCGAAGTCGGTCCAGCCACCCTGGATCTTCTCGATGAGCTCAGCGGTGCCGACGAAGTCAGCGCCAGCCTCTTCAGCAGCGGTGGCGTTGGTGCCCTCAGCGAAGACGACAACGCGAACTTCCTTACCCGTGCCGTTCGGCAGGGAAACCGTGCCGCGCACGAGCTGATCAGCCTTGCGGGGATCAACACCGAGACGCATAACAACGTCGATGGAAGCGTCGTAGTTCTTGGAGGAGGTCTCCTTAGCCAGCTTGACTGCCTCAAGCGGGGTGTACAGGTGGGAAGAATCCACCTTCTGAGCGTTCTCGCGGTAAGCCTTAGAGCGCTTTGCCATAATTCATCAATCCTTTCGATGTGTGGTTAACGGGCCTGGCCGGCCCTTCCACAAAATGTTTTCTTACAAACCCTCGACAACGATGCCCATGGAGCGGGCGGTGCCAGCAATGATCTTGGTGGCAGCGTCGATGTCGCGTGCGTTGAGGTCCGGCTCCTTCTGCTTAGCGATCTCCTTGACCTGGTCAAGGGTCACCTTGCCCACCTTGTCGGTGTGCGGAACGCCGGAGCCCTTCTTCAGGCCAGCAGCCTTGAGCAGCAGCTGTGCTGCCGGCGGGGTCTTCAGCTTGAAGTCGAAGGAGCGGTCTTCGTAGACGGTGATCTCCACAGGCACAATGTTGCCGCGCTGATTCTCCGTGGCAGCGTTGTACGCCTTGCAGAACTCCATCATGTTCACGCCGTGAGCACCAAGTGCAGGACCAACCGGCGGTGCAGGGTTAGCCTGACCAGCTTCGATCTGCAACTTAATGAGGGCCGAGACCTTCTTCTTCGGAGGCATCTTCTACCTACTTTCCTTGTTACCAGCGCCTCGCCTCGAGATGCTTCAAAATTAGGGCGAGACACCGTCCGGATGCCTTGTTACAGCCACCGGGAAACGTGTTCTTACATGCCCAAAAGGCACGGGCGCAAATATTACACCACGTGCCCCATAAAAAGCTAATTGATCTTTTCCACCTGATCGAAGGTGAGCTCCACTGGAGTATCACGCCCGAAGATGGAAACGAGCGCGTGCAGCTTGCCGGATTCGCGATCGATATCGGAAATCGTGGCGGAAACTGTAGCCAGAGCACCAGACAGAATCGTCACGGACTCGCCGACCTCGAAGTCGACCTCCACCGGCTTCTTCTCGGCAGCTGGCGCAGCAACCACAGTCTCGCCCTCGGTATCGGTCTCCGTCTGCTCTACCGTCTGCTGCGGCATGAGGAACTTCGCCACATCCTTCGGCTTCACCGGTGTAGCCTGACCCTCGTTACCCACGAAGCTGGTCACACCCGGCGTACCGCGCACAACCGACCACACGGAGTCATTCATCTCCATGCGCACCAACACATAGCCCGGCAGAAGCTTCTTCTTCACGATCTTCTTCTTGCCATCGCGCATCTCGGTGACTTCCTCAACCGGCACAACGATGTCGTGAATATACTCGTCCACCTCAAGGTTCTCAGCGCGCTGCGTGAGGTTCGTCTTCACCTTGTTCTCGTAGCCTGAGTACGTCTGGATGATGTACCACGTACCCGGAAGCTTCTTCAGCTCACGGATGAACTTACGCAGACGCAGCTTGTACTCACGCAGAGCCTGTTCCTCCGGGGAAAGCTCCTCGGCGGCTTCCGTTTCAGGGGCCTCTGCTTCGGTTGCAGCTGCTTCCTGTTCGGTGGCCTCTGCTTCGGGAGCTTCTGCCTGGTGTTCGACCTTTTCTTGCTCTTCCATCTTCACTCTCTCCAGTCCAAAAATTTATCCCGCCTCCTTGGATTGTCCAGGAGGCGGGATAATTGAAGTGTCAAAAACGTTTATACCATCTAGCTACGGGGTGAGCAACCACTGCACGCCCTTGGCGGTAAGAATATCGGTGCCCCACACGATAACCGTCATCACAATGAGGAACAGGAAGACGATGAGGGTGTAGTTAACCATCTGCTTCCCCGTCGGCCAGATGACTTTTTTCATCTGCTCGATAACTTCGGGGATGTAAGACTTGACACCACCGCCCCACTTTTCGTCTTTGCTTTCCTTCACAAGGCGCTTTTCAGCGTAGGCATCAGCACTCGTAGTGCTCGCACCCGTAAGCTGCCGCTTGCCGGTTGGACGAGCAGTGCGATTTTCCTCAGCCACGTTAAATCCTCTTTGCACTAGGAGTACTTTGCAGGGGCGACAGGACTCGAACCTGCAACCTGCGGTTTTGGAGACCGCTGCTCTACCAATTGAGCCACGCCCCTTTTCAGGTCGCATGCGCAATGCATGCACCTTGCACACTGTACCAGAAAACCCCCGCGCCTTGGCGAGGGAGGCTCAGTGCTGTAGCGGTGGAGAGGTTCGAACTCTCGACCTCACGATTATGAGTCGTGCGCTCTCACCAGCTGAGCTACACCGCCATTGTTCTAATAAAAGAACAGAGCCCCCTGTCAGAATCGAACTGACGACCTTTTCCTTACCATGGAAACGCTCTGCCGACTGAGCTAAGGGGGCCGGTACTTCATCTCGAAGCCTTGGATAGAGTAACTGACGTATGCATGTTCACACAAATCGGCACGTCATTATGTGTTTTACGCTGCACTTTTGGCGTTGTGCTCATTTTGCGGCCCATCTGGCGGTGGTTACTCGACCTTCTCCCCTGCTTGGGCCGCATTGTGGATGGGCTGTATCAGAGCTGTTTCGAATGCGGCCCGACCGTGCACGAGGATCCCGGGGTTGACTGGGGATGGGCCGCATTGTGGTCACAGTGATCTGAAGTGCGGCCCAACCGGTTCCGGGAGCGTGTGGTTTGTCAGCTATTGGGCCACGTTGTTGTTGGCTCTGGTACCGAATGCGGCCCGACCGGTGTCACACACTCACGCATTGTCCGGGCATGGGCCACAAAGCAGACTAGAAGGTCTTAAAGCCACTTCTTCAGGGGCTCCATCCAACGGACGAAGTACTTGGCAATGAAACCGACAAGGCGAGCCGCAGCCAGGGTGCCTTCGCGAACACCTTCGACGCGGCCGAGAACAGCAAAGGACAGCACACTGTCGTGGGACTCGACAGCGGTGGTCAGCGCGCGAGCCTGCGCCGCGCGGAGGTTCGGGTTATTGCCCTGACCATCGTTTTGATCCTTGTCGTCGCGGGCCACTGCCCCCTTGGACTTGAAGTGGTTGACGACAGCCACAAACTCAGCCTTATCGTGGCCCACGCGGGCAAAGGCCTGTGCAAGTGGCTGACGGGCAACACCTTGTGTAGGCAGGATCGTCGATAATGATTGACGGCCCAACCGGCGTGACGGCGGACTTGTTGTAGATGAAGGCGACACGGATGACATCTTCTTGATCGGGAACGGTGTCCGGCGAGGCAACAAGCTCCCATGTCGGCTCCTTACCCCTCGCCGTCAGGTCCGCATTCAGCGCTGCGACAAGCTTGCCCAACGCCTCACCGCGACGGGTAGCGTCACCGGTAACACTCGCCGTGTTCTCAATCTCTTCCAGGACGAGAACCGACACATCGAGCCTGTTGAACGCGTTGACGATCTTTGCCTGCTGGCGTTCAAAGGCCTGCCGCGACCACGCGCCACGCGCCGTGCACCAGTTGGCGATAACGTTGTTCACTTCGCGATCGGTGTACGCCTTGCAGCCCTCCTCGTTTTCGCCGAGGCTGGTGAAGTAGTTGAGCACGTTGAAGGAAGCGAGGGAGAGCTCCGCGTCCTTCACCGTCGGGTCTGCTTCTTCTGCGGCCCGAGAATCGTCCCAGGTAATGGGCCGGGACTCGGAATTGCCAGTAATCGGTGCCGTGGACTGCAGGCCCCACTTGTCAAAGCAGCCGCCCAAAATGACAGGCTCGGTGAACGTTACAATGTCGCCCGTACGCAGGGACTTCACCGTCTTTCCGCCCGTCACCGGGTATGGAAGCGAGGTTTCAGTATCGGTCTTGGCATAGTTGCGGGACCTTCCGTCGTCAAGCGTAACCTTCCGTAACGCCTGGCTACGAGTGAGTTTTTGAACGTCCGAGTTCGGGTCAGACGACGGAGGAAAGACATCGATGGGCTGGTAGAACGGCTCTGAGCCCGGGGCGAGCACGACCGAACCGAACGTGTTGAGCTCGTAGTTGTTACTCAGCGTATGCGGCCCAGTAAGCCGCACGAGCATGCCCTCGAAGGCCCTCGCGCGCGTCATCGCCGACGGGGAAGCTCCGTGAACTCGACGGGCGTGGGCTCCGGGCCGCAATCGTCGAAAGGGGCAACCTCGGGGTCGGAGATCTGCGTCTCCCCCGTGTACTCGCCCGCCGTGCCCGTCACCGTGACGCACGCACCGAACTCGGGGTATTCCGTCGCGCCCCGGCCGAGCCAGACGAAAATACCATTCGACGCATCCGTCTTCTCCCCGCCTTGCTGCAGGTAGAAGCCGTCGAAGCCACCCTCGGTGTAGGTTGCAGTTACGTAACCGGTCGTCGTCACCCGCTGGCTGTTTAGGGGCGTTACCTCCCCTGTACCCTGAATGTCCGCAATGGTCACCGACCCCGCATCCTCAGGCTTTAGGTTGCCCGGCGTCGGCGCGCCCATCACAAAATCCTCCGCGTTTGACCCGTCTGGTGCCGCCACCGCCGGGGACACCGCCGAGGCGACGATTGCCACCGAACTGACGAGCGCCAAACCCAACTATGAACCACTCATAGAAATTCCCAATCTCTTAGTAGAAAGAAACTATCGTCAGTTCTTGTCTTACCGGGTCTGCGAGGTCTTCGCAGTGCGAGTTTTCGGCTCCTACCCCCGGTCTTTTTGCGGGTCGTTCTCTTGGGAGCAGTGGGGCTTTCAGTGACTGCACGGAATGCGGCCCAAGGGGATGGAAACGTCGAAAAGCCAGGAGCAGATGGGCCGCAAACCGGACGGCAAGAAACAAACGCGGCCCGACTGCTGCCGAGTACCCGGGAAGCGGGAGGAGACGGGCCGCAAAAAGACAGCAACGCAAAACCCCGATCCTCAGAGCGAAGATCGGGGTGATGGTGCCAGGTAGAAGATTCGAACTTCTGTAGGCGAAAGCCGACGGATTTACAGTCCGCTCCCTTTGGCCACTCGGGCAACCTGGCAAGCACTTCGTGAGTGCGAGACATACTTTACTATGTCCCCACCCCTAAAAGGCAAACCGGCAGCGTAACGGGGTTATCGGACGCGAGAGATGGAGTACTCGGTGAGGGAGCGGAGGGCGGAGCGCACGGGGCCGTCGGGAAGCGAGGTGAGCTCAGCGAAAGCCTTGTCGGTGAATTGCTGCACAACCTCGAGGGCCTGCTCACGCCCGGAGGTCTGCTCGATGAGGGTGAGCGCGCGGGCGACATCCTCGTCAGAGGTAAGAGGGCCGGTCAGGAGGCCGCGGAGCTCCTCGCCGGCGGGAGAATCTTCCTTGAGGGCGAAGAGGACGGGGAGGGTGAAAACGCCCTCGCGGAGGTCGGTGCCGCGGGTCTTGCCGGATTCTTCGGAGGCCGAGTAGATGTCGATGATGTCGTCGACGATCTGGAAGATAGTACCAATGTAGACACCGAATTGCTGCAGCGCACGGGTAATTTCGGGGCTGCAACCGCCGTGGAGAGCACCGAGGTAGCCGGCAGACGAGATGAGGACACCGGTCTTTTCGTGAACGACATTGAGATAGTGCTCGATCTTGTCGCCGTCACCGGGGCCGACCGTCTCGCGCATCTGGCCGGTGACGAGGTCACCAAAGGTCTGCGCGAAGTGGGCGACCGTCTCCGTGCCGAGAGCGGCCATAAGGCGGGACGCGTGGGCGAGGAGGATGTCACCAGCAAGGATCGCGACGGAGTTCCCCCAGCGGGCGTTGGCGCTTTCCACACCGCGACGGCGATCGGCCTCGTCCATGACATCGTCGTGGTAGAGCGTCGCCAGGTGCGTCATCTCGACCACGGTTGCGGCCTTGATCACATCGTCGCAAGAGGCCTTAGAGCCCAGCTGAGAGGCCAAAACGGCAAACATCGGGCGGAAGCGCTTTCCGCCGGCAGCAGCGAGGTGAATGACCTTCTCATTGACGAAGTCTTCGCCGCGGTTGAGTTCTTTTCGCAGCAGCTCTTCCACACGCTGCAGGTCGCGAGAAACCGTTGCCGCAAGCTCGGGTTCATCAAACGAAATCCCAGTTAGGGGCGTGTCCCTGTGCAGCCGGGGGCGGGTGTCATTCATAGTGTAAAAACTGCCCTCTGTCCGATACGTTGGTTAGATAGCTTACCCCTTTACCGTAGTCTAAACATGCATTTCTACCTACCCCAGGGTACAAATGGTGGCCATGGAGTTTTTCCCGGAGGTAGCGATTATCGGCGCAGGCCCAGCTGGGTCGGCTGCAGCAATTCATCTACAAGATAGGGATGTGCTGCTCATCGACAGTGCGGACTTTCCTCGCGACAAGACATGCGGCGATGGTCTCACTCCCCGAGCGATGCGGGAGCTTTCCGCGCTCGGCATCGAGCTGCCATTTAGAACTCTCGGCCTGAAGCTCCACGGCTTCGGTCACACCGCGGAAATCCCGTGGGAATGGGGCATCGGTTCGGCGATGCGTCGGCACGAATTCGATGCCCTGCTGTACAACCGGGCTCCCGCACAGAAACTCACGGGGGTTGCCACCTCTCCTGTCGTGGAAAATGGCAGGTTGGTCCGCTTTTCTGTGGGTGAGCATTGGGTGCATCCGCGGGTGGTACTGGTAGCCGACGGCGTCCGCTCCACCTTCGGCACGCAACTAGGCCGCACATGGCACAAGCAGCAGGTCTACGGCATCGCCGCGCGCAGCTACTGCACCTCCACTCGCGCCTCCGACCCCTGGATCCACTCCCACTTCGGTGATCTCCCCGGTTACGGCTGGTTTTTCCCGCTTGTCGACGCCGCGAACGTCGGCTGTGGAGCTCTGTCCACCGCGGCTCGCCCCGCCAAGCTGAACACCAAGAAGCTGCTCCGCTCCTACGCGTCTTCTATTCGGGACGACTTCGGGCTCGGAGAACCCACCTCCGTCACCTCCGCGGCACTGCCCATGGGCGGATCCGTCTCCGGGGTGTCGGGCCGCAACTGGGCTCTGCTTGGCGACTCCGCCTGCTGCGTCAATCCCTTAAACGGCGAGGGCATCGACTATGCACTGGAGACGGCCCGACTCGCAGCGTCTTTGATTGACGAAGACCTCCGCGTATGGCCATCCGTCCTCCGCGAACACTACGGCGAAACGTTTTCCCTCGCCCGCAGCCTTGCCAAGCTGCTCACCTATCCCCGCATGCTCCCGACATTCGGCCCACTCGCCTTCCGCACACCACTTCGCCGGCTGCTCATGCCCACCGTCGCTCGCGCAATGGGCAATCTCATCGACGACGCCGATCGGGACATCGCAGCCCGCGCCTGGCACGCCGCCGGCAAGGCAGCTCGGACCTTCAACACGGCGCCACTCTGGGGGTAGGCTCTTTTCGCATCTGCAATGCGGCCCATCCCCTGCCAACAATCGAGATGCAAGCACCGGTTGCGCCGCACTGCGGATAGGCGGGGATAGAAAGTGGCCCATCGGTGGCAGGCAACGAGCGATTCGGGGTGGGATGGGCCGCGTTTGGGACGACTGGAAACGCAAAGCGGCCCATCTACTGCCGACCGGAGAGAGGCTGGCGGGAGATGGGCTGCAAAAGATAACTGCCGGGGTTACGGCTTGATGGCTGAGTGCATGGCGGTGATGCCGAAGGTGAGGTTTTGCCACCCACAGTCGGTCCAGCCGTTGGCGTTCACGATGGAGGCGAGTTCCTCTTGGTTGGGCCAGGCACGGATGGATTCGGCAAGATACTCGTAGGCTTCGCCGTTGGAGGAGACCTGCTTGGCTACCAGGGGCAGGATCCGCATGAGGTATTCCTTGTAGACGAAGGAGAATACCGGGAGGATCGGGGTGGAGAACTCGGCGATCGTCAGGCGACCGCCGGGCTTGGTGACGCGGGCCATTTCGCGGAGGGCCTGGCCGGTGTCCTGGATGTTGCGGAGGCCGAAGGAGATGGTGACGGCGTCGAAGGTGTCGTCGGCAAAGGGAAGATTCATGCCGTCACCAACAACCTTGGGGACATGGCGGTGAGCACCGGCGGCGAGCATGCCCTGGGAAAAGTCGCAGGCCACGCACCAGGCACCGGATTTGGCTAATTCCTCCGTAGACACAGCACTGCCGGCTGCCAGGTCAAGGACCTTCTCCCCCGGTTTGAGGGTGAGGCGCTCGCGGACGCGACGGCGCCACATACGGTCCTGACCGAAGCTCAGGATCGTGTTCGTGATGTCGTAGTTCTTGCCCACGTCATCGAACATGCGGGCAACGTCGGACGGGTCTTTTTCTAGGGTTGCTTTAGCCACAAGTGACTAGTCTAGTCAGACACGCGCACCGAGAGCCTTCGCGGCCCAACGGGGCAGCTCAGGGATTGGGCCAAAGAATGTGAGCGGGACGAGGCGGGACTGCTCGATGACGGCGGTGTAGTGCTTGACCAGCTGGGTGCAGAGGTTTTCCCAGGTCTTTGGGCGCACACCGTCGCGGGCGGCCTGGCGCATGCGGGTGTAATGGCGGGGGTCGATGATGGTGTCCAGGGTGGAGGACAGCTTCTGCTCGAAGGTGTCGACGTCGAGAAGGTAGCCGTCAACACCCTCGGTGATGAGGTCGATGGGGCCACCGGCGCGGGGGCCGATGACGGGAACACCAGAGGCGAGCGCCTCCTGGATTGTCTGGCAGAATGTCTCGAACTCGCCGGTGTGGACGAAAACGTCGAAGCTGGCGTAGGCCTCGGCAAGGTCCTCACCGGAGAGCGCTCCAGTGAAAACTGCGTTTGGACAAGCGTCGACAAGCGAATCATGATCGGGACCGGAACCGACGATGACTACCTGAACATCAGGACGGGCATCGAGAACGCGGAGGCGGCGGACGCCCTTTTCGGCGGCGAGACGGCCGACGAAACCGACGATGACCTTTGTGCCCTCGGAGTCCCAGGTGAGGCGAAGGGCATCGGAACGCTTGGAAGGATGGAAGCGGACCGTGTCCACACCGCGGCCCCAGTGATAGATGTTGTGGATGCCGTGGGCCTCGAGCTCGGCGATGGACATGGAGCTGGGGGCGAGCGTGCGCTGGCACATGTTGTGGATGTACCGCGTCCATTCCCAGACGGCCGTGGCGAGCAGCGTGAAGTGGTACTTCGTGGCGAAACCGGCGACATCCGTTTGGTAGATCGCGATGGCGGGGATGCGCAGCTGGCGGGCCGCAATCGCGCCGGCCGCACCGAGGACAAACGGGCTGGCGAGGTGCACGACATCCGGCTTGAACTTCGCAAGCGCGCGGGCGACGGCGGTGGTGGGGACACCGACGGGGAGGGAGTTGACGCCGGGGAACATGATGGTGGGGACACGGACGATGGGGTATCCCTCGTACTCGGCGACCTCCTCTTCGTGGCCACGGGCCCCCGGGGCGATGACGAGCGCCTCATGGCCCTCGCGACGGAGATGTTCAAGGACACGCAGGACCGAATTGGTCACTCCATTGATGTTTGGCAGAAACGCTTCCGCCACAATCGCAACTCGCATAACGGCCATTATGCACTCCCCGCCTGAAAACTATGTGGAAGAAAAGTTAAATGTTGGTGACGTTTTCGTTCCGTTTTTGAGGCCGCCGACGGGACACAAAGGACACAATAGCGAACAAAACCGCAGCTACAGCGGATGAGACAGCGAAAATCGACAGCGCTGGCCGGAATGCGAGCGTCCAATCGCGCCCGTCCACCTTGACTACATCCGGGCGCGCGGAGTTGTACGTCACCCACACGCGCTGCCCTTCATTGAGTCCCGTGGGATACAAAAGACCCAGCTCAGGACTTTGGAGAGCGCCGTGCACATCCTGGAAGTCAATGGCGGTGCGAAGCGTTCCCACCGAGGTCACGCGCGCGAGGGAGCGCACGGGGGCCTCGTTGATGAGGCGGTCATTCATGTACGCACCGCCGACCATCGCCACGCACATGATCGCCACGAGCACCCACGCGCCAATGATGGCCTGCTTAATTCTCCTGGTCACACGTGCATCCTCGCACGCATCTTGGCGTGGATATCCCGCAGGTTGTCGCGATCGGTGACCGCCTCGATGATACGGATGCCCATGGGCTCGCGCTCCAGCTCTTCTTGCAGGCTGGGTAGGTCAACGACCTTGGTGTATTCGATGCCGTAGGCCTCGGCAATGTGGGCGATGTCGACATCGGTGTGCGGAGTGCCAAAGAACGACTCGAACGCGTCCCGATATTCCGGCGCGCCCTGCTCCAGGGTCTCGAAAATGCCACCACCGTTGTCGTTGGCGACCACGATGGTGAGGTTTTCCGGGCGCGGGGAGCCGTCCACGATGAGGAGGCCGCCGACATCGTGAAGGAAGGTGACATCACCAAGGAGGGCAACAGTTCGGGGCGCGGTCGGTGCCGTCGGGTCGCTCGATTGGTGCGCGAGCGCGACACCGATCGCCTGGCTCACGCTGCCGTCGATTCCCGCAGCTCCGCGCGGGGAATAGGTGTCCACGCCCTCAAACGGCAGCCCAGCCAGATGAATATCCCGGATCGGGTTGGACGCGCCGACGAACAGGGCGTTCGCTTGGTACAGCGAATCTGCCACCGCCGCGGCAACGGTCAAGCCCGTGAAGTGTTCCAACTGCTCGCGGACGGCTTCAGCGCCGAGCTCGCTGGCCGCGTCGAGGACTTTCAGCCACTCGTCACGGGGTTGACCTGTGACTTTCAGCTCCGTCGCAATCTCCTGCGCGGTGTCCTCCGGGTCCGTGACGTAGTGTTCCCCAGGCTGCCTGACGACGATCTTCGGTACCTCGTTGGCAAGTTTCATCACGTCGCGGTGCAGCGTCGGATGGCCCACGACCACGATCTGCTCCGGCTTATCTAGCTGGTCAAACATTGCCGCAGCCAGGGGATGCACTGGGTGATACGGGGCCGGCACGGTGGGCTCTGCCAGCGTGGGCACATCCTCCAACCCCGGAATCTCCTTCGCCCCGTCACCTGCAATGACCAGGGTGTTCTTGGAAATATCGATGCTCACTTCACGCTTTTCGACGACCGGTCGCTCCCACGTCCCCACCGTCGCCTCCGGGCTCTCGGCTGGGCCCACAAGTGGTACGTCAAACTGAACGTTGATGTGCACCTGCTGGTACTCCAACGCCTCCCCCACCGAAGACACCGTCGGGGCAAACGGCTCGAACAGGTTCTTCTGCACGATCGTTTGGCTTGCGCCCTTACCCACGTAGCGCTCGGGGCGATCCGCAGACAGGACAACAAACGGCGTGGCCGAATAGTAGGCCTCCACCATCGCTGGTAGACAGTTGGCAACCGCCGTACCGGAGGTGGTGACCACGGGAACAGGCCGACCGGTGACCCGGGCCATTCCCAGGGCCGTGAAAGAAGCGGACCTTTCGTCGATACGCGAATGAACCCTGAGCGAGGACTCCGCGAACGCCAAAGCCAACGGCGCGTTCCGCGAACCCGGGCAGTACACCACGTCCGTCACCCCCGACTTTTCGAGGTCTGCCACAATCTGCTTAGCCAACTCCGGTGAACTAGTCATGACCTCGATTGTAAATAACCCAGACACTCCTTTAAACGCCGATACCAAAAGTCCTCGTTTGCGCACGTGGGAAAGTTCGTTGGGACGACAGGGGTGACATCGATTTCCCCGTCAACTATTTGCCGACGCTCAGCCACATCCTCATAGAAGAACCCGCCCGTGCCCAGGCCCGCCGCAGGCTGCACCTCTTGGGCCGCAGCAGTTGCCAAGCAGGCATACATTCCCACCGCCGTTTCCAACGCACTCGACACCGTCACGCGCAGGCCAAGATCCTTTTCTACCTTCAGCACGTTCGTCGGGCCGCCCATCGGCTGGCACTTGAGGATCGCATAGTCCACGCGGCCCTTCACCTTCAGTGGGTCGCTTTCCTTCCGAATACTCTCATCCGCCGCCACCTTCACGTACGGCCTCACCTGCGCTAACTCTTCGACGGTGGTACACGGCTGCTCCATGTACTCCAGCGGCCCGAGCTTCTTTGCAGCCTCAATCGCCTGTTCCACCGACCAGCCACGATTGGCATCCACGCGGATCGTCGCTTCCGGCATGAGACGGCGCACCTCAGCCACTCGCTCCACATCGTCCTTCAGGCTCTGACCAGGCTCTGCAACCTTCACCTTCACCGTCTTCACCCCCGGGAAGCGAGCAAGAATATTTTCCACCTCAGACGCATTCACCGCCGGAACGGTTCCATTGACCTGCACTTTCTGGCGTTTGGGGGCAGGGACCCCAGTGAACGCCACCTCCAGCGCACACTTCAGCCACGTTGCTGCCTCCGGGGTCTTGTACTCCAGAAACGGGGACCACTCCGCCCAGCCCTTCGGCCCCTCAATAAGCATGGCCTCCCGGTGGGTAATCCCCCGAAACTTGATCATCGGCAGATCCACGACCCGCGCCCGCTGCGCAATCTCCTCAAACGTATACATGCTCTCCAGGGTATCGCTGGTCTGCTCTTTCCTGGCCCAAGCGCCGTGAGCTTCCGGGTGGCAAGGCTTGGTTGGGCCGTATTCGGTGCGGGGCTGCGATGCTGTCGGCGGCTGACCCTTTCGTTTCGTTGGAGGCGGCCCGTCCGGTAGCGGATCCGCGGGATTTGGTGACAGATGGGCCGCGTTGTGGATTGGTTGATACGGAATGCGGCCCAAGCGCCAATAGGCACCCGGCTTTTTGCTCGCGATGGGCTGCAAACGATGAGGGATACTTCGAATGTGGCCCAAGAGGGGGTGAAAGCCACCAGAGTGACAAGGTCCGGGCCGCTTCGTGAGCAAAATAGAACAAGACACGCAACTGCAGATAGCATTTTGCGAGTTTTCTGTGTTTTACGTGCATGTTTGAATAGTTCGAAAGTGAGTGTGGATGTCATAGTTTATGGTGTGAGCAAGGCACAACACCACCACACCAAAACCACACGAACCAAAGGGGAAATACACCATGGAGAACGGGTACTACCGCACACAGGAATTGGGGATGCCCCAAAGCCAAATCCGCAAGAAAATGAAGGAGGGAAAGCTGTTTCGGGTCCGGAGAGGCTGGTACTGCACACACGAGCCATCGATGCTTGATCAGCTCTTCGTCCTCCAGCTCATGCACCCGGATTTGGTTTTTAGCGGGAAAACGGCCCTTGCGCTGCACCTTAAGGAGATACCCGAAGGGGACATCGAGGCACTTATTCCCAAGAACAAGAGGATCCCGAACATTAAAGGTGTGAATATCAAGAGGTCGCGCAGCCTAAAGTCTGAGCCGGGGATGATCTTCAAGTGTGTTTCCATGCTGGAGGCTGCAATCACCACTGCCGAGGCGGAGAGGCCACCGAACCTCATCGATAAGCTCAACGAGTACTACGCCAAAAAGCAGGGCAAACGCCAGTGGAATTTCGATATGCGAAACGTGCGACGGAGACATCTGGCACACGTTGTGAAGGAAGAATTCCGGCTCGTGCTCCCCGGGGCTTACTCCAACCAGGAGCTGCGGGTGGGACAGGGCCTCGTTCTCCGGGGGTATGAAGTGGAGCTGAACTTTAAGGTCAATGGGTACATGTTTGATATCAAGATCGGCAAGACGGACGTTTTGGTGGAGCTGGATTCGTTTATGTTCCACGAGGGCGAAGGACGTAAGAGGACGTTCCAAACAGATCGGTGGAAACAAAACGCCGCGACAATGGGAGGACTCCGTGTGCTCCGCTTTACTACCGACGACACCTTCCATTACTTGGACCTGGTTCTCGACGAAATAGAGCGAGCAGTTCATTTCCGAGAGACGGGCGTAACTGAGGTGTGGAAGGGCCTCAATCCGACAGCGGCCTGACCGTATAGAGTTACAACCATGAGTGAAAACCCGTTTGACCCGTCGCAATGGAAGCTTGTACCGGGCTTTGAGGATCTGACAGACATTACCTACCACCGCCACGTTGGCACTAAGCGCAAGGATGGGATCGTGCGGATCGCATTCGATCGGCCGGAGGTGCGTAACGCGTTCCGCCCGCATACGGTGGATGAGCTCTACCGGGCGCTCGACCATGCACGCCAGACACCAGATGTTGGCGTGGTGCTGCTCACCGGAAACGGTCCGAGCCCGAAGGATGGCGGCTGGGGCTTCTGCTCTGGAGGCGACCAGAGGATCCGTGGTCGCTCCGGCTACCAGTATGCCGACGGTGAGACTGCAGATACCGTGGATAAGGCACGCGCAGGCCGTCTCCACATCCTGGAGGTGCAGCGGCTCATTCGCAATATGCCGAAGGTTGTCATTGCCCTGGTGAATGGGTGGGCCGCCGGTGGCGGACACTCCCTCCACGTGGTGTGTGACCTGACGCTTGCCAGCGAGGAGGAAGCCAAGTTCAAGCAGACGGATGCGGACGTGGGATCCTTCGATGCTGGCTACGGTTCCGCCTACCTGGCCAAGATGGTTGGACAGAAGAAGGCACGTGAGATCTTCTTCCTCGGTCGCACCTACTCGGCACAGGAGATGAAGGAGATGGGCGCGGTCAACGAGGTTGTGCCGCACAAGGATCTGGAAAAGGTTGCTATTGAGTGGGCGCGGGAGATCAATGGCAAGTCCCCCACTGCCCAGCGGATGCTCAAGTTTGCTTTCAACCTGGTGGATGACGGTCTCATGGGTCAGCAGGTGTTTGCGGGCGAAGCAACGCGCCTTGCGTACATGACCGATGAGGCCGTGGAGGGCCGCGACAGCTTCCTGGAGAAGCGCGATCCGGACTGGTCAGAGTTCCCCTTCTACTACTAATGAAGAAGCTGGAGGAACTTCCCATCCCGAGCCGGGGGATGGTGGATGAGCTGGAGCGGGCGATTGCTGGGGAGACGGCATATTGCCCGGTGCCGAGTGGAGCGTCGGCAGGTGATCGGGCGCGGGCGACATCGCTGCGGTCAACGCAGCGGATCGGCGAGGAGATCGACGATGACGTGGCCCTCGTTGTGGCAACGTCTGGGTCGACTGGTGTGCCCAAGGGTGCGATGCTGACCGCTCAGAACCTAGTCAGTGGCGCGGACGCGACGCACGCACGGTTGGGAGGTCCGCGTCCATGGCTGTGTGCACTGCCTGCACACAATATTGCGGGCCTGCAGATTCTTGTTCGCTCGTTGGTTGCAGGCTACGACCCTCTAGTCATGGATGTCTCCCGTGGTTTTAGTGTGGAGGATTTCGCGCAGAAGACAGCGGAGATCGGCGAGGGGTGTTACACCTCGCTCGTACCGAACCAGCTGGCCAAGCTCCTGCAGTCTTTGAAGGGCGTGGAGGCGCTCCAGCAATACGAGGCGATCCTCGTCGGCGGGGCACCCATCACCGGCGATATGGCGACAAGGGCTGCACGGCTGGGGATCACTATCGTTACCACGTACGGGTCGTCGGAAACATCCGGTGGCTGCGTGTACGACGGTGTCCCGATTCCCGGAGCCAAGGTACAACTGCACGGCGAGCGAATCTGGCTGGGTGGCCCGATGGTGGCCAAAGGTTACCGAAATGTACCAAGCGAGGAGGCGTTCCCTGAGCCGGGTTGGTTCCGCACGAGCGATGCTGGGCGCATTGACAACGGGAAACTCCAGGTCATCGGCAGGCTGGATGCGATTATCGATTCCGGCGGGCTGAAGCTCCATCCGGAGGTGTTGGAAAAGGCCATCATGCAGATTCCGGGGGTTACCGAAGTGGTTGTTGTCGGAGTACCAGATGAGCGGCTGGGGACGGCGATTTCTGCAGTGTATGCGGGCTCCCCTACTCCTGCGCAGATCATCGAGGGGCTGAGTGAGTTACCACGCTGGCAGCTTCCCAAACACCTCAGCCACGTGGAGACGGTGCCGAGGATGACCAGCGGTAAGGTCGATCGTCGACAAGCAAAAGAGCTAATCCTCAGCAGCGCTGGCCTGAAGTAGAACCTCGATGTCAGCGGGGGTGTAGGTGGCGGCGATCTGCGTGTCATTGGCGCCGGCGAGGTTGTGCTGGACGAGCGAGGTGAGCTGGGTCGATGGGATGACCGCGAAGTTGCGCGGCTGAGCAAAGACCTGGCGCACCTGGTGGCCGGAGCGCAGCTCCATGAGGTGGAGCCAGACATCGTCGGCGTTCGGCGCGTGCTCGGCGAAATCACCACCGTGAGCTGCAACAAAAGAGATGAAACTGGCGGGGTAAAGAACGCCGGAGACACCGGTGGCGAAGTGGAGGATGGAGGCGGAGGAACTGATTGCCTTGGACCACTTTGCGTACGGGCGGAGACGACCGTCGCGAAGCTCGATGCGGTGCGCGCGATAGGCAACGACGGTATCGAAGCGGTACTGCCCCACGACCAGGAGCTTTTCGACGAGCCACTCGGGGTAAATGATATCATCATCGACGGTGATGACCCGCGTTCCCGTGCCCGCTACCTCGCGAAACTGATTCCAATACTTCGTATGCGGCCCGTAGTGGCCGTCGGAGCAGCGGACCTGGACGCCACGGTCGATGAGCCGCTGCAGCGACGGCGGGTATGGGCCGCCAAAGTCCTCTGGATCGAGCCAGAGGATGATCGGGACCTTGACGTAGCCGCGCGCGAGCGACTCGAGCGTGAGGTACACCTTCTTGAGGCGCGCGCCGTGCGAGGTCAGAGAAATCACAACGTCCCCGGTCTGCGGGACGCGCCCGCGACCGAAACGGTTGCGAAGGTTGAGGGGAACCATGCGTCCGAGCGTCAAAAAGATGCTCGCTACCTGGCCAAGCACGTAGCTCACCCACATCTCTGGTCCTCCTTTTGGCTTCTCGACGTTTAGTTTTTTCCTAAAGCGTGGATAATAGACCACATGCACGCAACCGTTGACGATTGGATACAAGCCGCCCGACCTCACACATGGCCAAACGCTTTTGCGCCCGTGATCGTCGGCTCCGGTGCCGCCGCCTTCCACTTTGGCTTCGACCTCGGGCACATGTTACTCGCGCTCCTTGTGGCCTGGTCGCTCATTCTAGGCGTGAACTTTGCCAACGACTATTCCGATGGCATCCGCGGCACCGACGAAGATCGCTCCGGCCCGCTCCGCATAACTGCATCAGGTAAGGTCAAACCCACCGTGGTGAAACTGGCCGCATTCGGATGCTTCGGCATTGCTGCCATCTTCGGCCTCATTCTCACAGTCAGCTCCGGGCATCTGTGGATGATTCTCGTAGGAATTCTCTGCATTCTCGGAGCTTGGTTCTACACCGGCGGGTCCCACCCATACGGCTACATCGGGCTCGGCGAAGTCGCCGTCTTCATCTTCTTCGGCCTCGTTGCAGTCCTCGGCACCGAATACACCCAGGCCAACCACATTTCCTGGGTCGGCATCTGCAGTGCCATCGCCATCGGCTGCATTTCCGCAGGTGTCAACCTTGCCAACAACATCCGCGACATCCCCACCGACCAAGCCTCCGGCAAGATGACCCTCGCCGTTCGACTTGGCGACCAGCGCTCACGCCTGGTTTTCCACATTCTCGTGGCAGTGCCCTTCATCATGTCGTTCTTCATCGCGACACAAACTATTTTCGCCCTCATTGCACTGGCTGCACTCCCCCTCGCCGTCATCGCCGCACTGCCGGTCAGAGACGGAAAAACCGGCCAGGATCTTATCCCCGTGCTGGGGCTGACTGGCCGGTGCATGATCGTGTGGTCCGTGATCACCGCGCTCGTACTAGCGCTTACTTAGCTCCTCATTCATCCACTTCTTGTGCTCCTTCCGCTGGCGATCCCACTCCGCTAACTCCTGCGTCACCCGCAGTCGCAAGCCCTTAAACAGGAACATCGACAGCGGGAACGCAACGATCAACGCCAACAAAGCAGAGATCATCAGCGGGAACGGCACCCCCACGAGCATGGAAATTCCCTGGATCACCGCAGTAAGGACGACAAACAGCAACAGACGTGCCAGCCCGTACAAAACGACGTCGAACCACGCACGGTCACGCAACTTCTTATCTGGTGTAGGTGCAATATCGGTCACAAGGGCTAAGCATATTAAACTAGTTCCTAAACCAACAATCCAAGGAGGAGTTTCGTGGGACGTGTCCTGTTACTTGTCCTCATCGTTGTAGCCATTTACCTCGTGTGGAAGGCCTTCGGGCCACAAACCTGGAACCGCACCCCGCAGGCCCCCGAGATCAAGGGACCTGATGACGACGAGGAATTTCTCTGGGAGCTGGAAAAGAAACATTTCAAGGAGATGCGCGCCCGCCAAGAAGCCGAGGAGGCCGAAAAGGAACGCCGCCGCCGCGAGGGGGATTACAAGTAGCTGGGTTCTTTGCTGGGGCCGGTTTTCCTTTGCGGCCCGTTCAGTATCGAGATTTCGGGCGTTGGCGCGGCCTGGGCCGCGTTAGTTCCGAGGTTGACTTTGGGCCGACCCGAATGCGGCCCAGTCGGATTCGGCCACTCGGATGTTAGGTGGGGATGGGCTGCAAAAGGTCTCTGTCACTTTCCCGGGTCCGCCCGAATGCGGCCCAAACGCTCCCGAGGATCCGGCAAAGAGGTGAAGCTGGGCCGCAAAAGAAATGTGTCTGCCTGACCAAGGAAGGTTTTAAGAATGAGGATTCGGTGGCCGTGGCAGCGGTGGCGAAAATATGACCTGTCCGTTGACGGATACAGGTTCCGTGCGTGGGTGAGTCCTGTGCAACGGGATGTGGAGTGGCTCGATTGTCCGAGTGAGTACGTGCCTAGTGGCTACTCGTCGGCAGCATACGTTGCGGATGGCGGATCTCCGCTCAGCTAGTGGAAGCTGCCCATTCCCTCCGAAGAGGATATGCGAAACGAAATCAGTTGCTGGCTTGCGAGTATTGATGATCTAGAAGAGTGACCCGAAGATGGCCCAATCGCTTCCACGCACCCGATTGCTGGGAGGAGTCGGGCTGCAAAAGGGATCAGCGTAGAACTCGAAGGTGGCCCAACCGTTTCCACACACCCGAGCTTCAAGTACGAACGGGCCGCAAAAGGGAACAAACCCTAGTGGAACTCCCGATTCACGATGGAGCGCAGGTATGTGCCGTAGCCGGACTTCTCCAAGGCTGCAGCCTGCTCCAGGAGCTGCTCCGTCGTTATGTATCCCATGCGCCAGGCGACTTCCTCGGGGGAGCCGATTTTCAGGCCTTGGCGCTGCTCGATGGTACGGACGAAGTCGCCGGCGGCCATGAGCAGGTCGACGGTGCCGGTGTCGAGCCAGGCGGTGCCACGCGGGAGAACTTCGACGTGGAGGGCGCCTTCTTCTAGATAGCGGTTGTTGACATCGGTGATTTCGAGTTCGCCGCGGGCAGAGGGGGTGAGGGATTTGGCGATATCGATGACATGGTTGTCGTAGTAGTACAGGCCGGGGACAGCGTAGTTAGATGAGGGGTGAGCGGGCTTTTCTTCGAGGGAGAGGGCGCGGCCGTCGGAATCGAAGGAGACGACGCCGTAGGCGGTGGGGTCGGCGACCCAGTAGGCGAAGATGGCGCCGCCGTCGATGTCGTGGAAGCGGCGGAGTTGGGTGCCGAGGACGGGGCCGTAGAAGATGTTGTCACCAAGGACGAGGGCGACGGAGTCGTCGCCGATGTGGTCCTCGCCGACGATGAAAGCCTCGGCAAGTCCGCGGGGTTCGTCCTGCTCAAGGTAGGTGAGCGTGATGCCGAATTGCTCGCCGGTGCCGAGGAGGCGGCGGAATTGGGGGGCGTCCTGCGGGGTGGTAATGATGGCAATGTCGGTGATGCCGCTGAGCATGAGGGTTGTCAGCGGGTAGTAGATCATCGGCTTGTCAAAGACAGGCACGAGCTGCTTGGAAATGCCCTTGGTGATGGGGTACAGCCTGGAACCGGTCCCACCGGCGAGGATAATGCCCTTCATCTAGGCGTCCGCCCACGTCGCGCGTACCACGTCTTCGAACGCCTTGCACTCGTTGTAAAGGGGTAGCTCCACCTCGCGGAGCCCCGGCGCGTCGCGGTCTTTGTCACTTAGGATGTAGTCCATTTCGGGCCACTCAATGGCGAGTTCCTCATCGAAGGCGTTGATGCCGTGCTCGTGGGAGGGGTTGTAGCCCTCGCTGCACAGGTAGGCGACGGTGGAATCCTCCAGCGCAACGAAGCCGTGTGCGAAGCCGACGGGAAGGTACAGGCTGTGCCAGTTTTCCGCGGATAGTTCAACGCCGATGTAGTGTCCGAAGCTGGTGCTCCCCTTGCGGATGTCCACGGCGACGTCCCAAATCCGGCCGCTGATACACGAGATGAACTTGGCTTGTCCCGGGGGCACGTCGGCGTAATGGAGACCTCTCAGTACTCCGCTTTTCGACGTTGATACGTTTGCTTGCTGGAGGTCGAACGGAAACCCTACGGCTTCCTCAAAGTCGGTGGCCTTAAACCATTCGTGGAAGGTTCCCCGGTCATCGGGGTGGATCTCCGGGACGCTAAGTAAGACTCCTGAGAGGTTCGTTTCCTGCAGCATGCCCCCAGTTTAGCGCGTAGACCACCCCAACGACGCTGAGAATGACAACGAATCCTACGGATACGGGCAGGAGGACGGCGGTGGCGATGCCGAAGATGACCATTCCTGTCGGGATGGCAGCGGTATTCACGAGCTGGTCTTTGGTGGCAAACTGGTGGACGAGAGCTGCCGAGTCGAAGGATTGACCTGCGACATCCCAGGAAATGCCGGCCATGGTGGTCAGCGCGGAGGAGATCGCTGCTGCTGCGACGATGAGCGCGACGGACGGCGCCGAGACGAGCAGGACGATGTAGACCGCGGACAGGAACAGGGCGAGGGCCTGCTTGTAGCGGAAGGCGAACGTCAGCACGACGGAGCCTGCGGATCCGGCAAGGGACCCGGCGGCGGCACCGGCTGCAACCCAGCCCCACATACGCTCGTCGAAGTGCTGCATGACAAGGGTCGGTGCGGCCGTGCCGAGGAAGCCGATGGAAGCAGAGAGCACGAACCAGGTGGCGAGGCCAGGGTTGACCCACGCGGGGAGCTTCTCCTTTGTGTAGGACTCCTCCTCCGGAGCGGAATGCTTCCCGCGGGTAAGTGGCCAGAAGCTGGCAAGGACGAGGATGGAGACGGCGAAGGTGAGCGAATCCACGAGGAGGGCCGTCTCGAAGCTACCGTGCACGGTGGTGAAGGTGCCGAGCAGCGGGCCGCAGACGAACAAGATGTCGCTAACGGCGGAGAGCAGGCTGTTGAGGCGAACTTTTTCTTTCTCCGTCTCGCACACGATGCTGATGAGTTCGAACCGGGCCGGGTTAAAGAAGGCTGTCGCGAGCCCGTAGGACAGGCAGGAGACGAAGAAGGCCACGGCAAAGTGAGAGCCACTGGCCACCACCCACCCCAGGAGGAGAAGCTGGGCCAGCATGCGGACGACGTCAGAGAGGATCATCCAGCGTGCGGGGAAGGTGGGTGCGGGCAGTCGCTGCGCCGCAATGGAGGAAAGAAGTCGTCCTAGCCAGACCGAGAGCAGGACAATGGTGAGCAACCTGCCGGATTCATCGAGGCGGTAGGACTGAATGGCAAAGCTTGCGGGGATGATACTGTCGCCGAGTCCAGAAATGCTGTAGGCCAGCGCGATGCGTTTCTTTCCGCGTCCGTTCAAATAGTTTCTCCTCTGGTGTGATGTGTGAACCAGGTTACAGAACCTTTTGGGAAAAAACTCGCTCAGCAAACGACCGGTTAGTGTTCGGGTAGTTGAACTTGTATGCTCATATTCATGAAATTGATAAGACGGGTCTCGCTTCTCGGTCCGGCGTTTGTCGCCGCCGTGGCCTATGTTGATCCAGGTAACGTAGCGGCAAACATTACGGCCGGCGCCCGGTACGGGTTCCTCCTCATCTGGGTGCTAGTCCTCGCCAACGCCATGGCGGTTGTTGTCCAGTACCACTCCGCCAAGCTAGGGATCGTGACGGGAAAGTCGCTCCCGGCGCTCCTCGGCGACACGATGCCGCGCGCCCCGCGCCTCCTGTATTGGATTCAGGCGGAGATCGTTGCGGGCGCAACCGACATCGCCGAGGTCATCGGTGGCGCCATCGCCCTCAACCTGCTGTTTGACCTTCCGCTTCTGACGGGCGCAATCATTACCGGCTTGATTAGTTTGCTGCTGCTCGCCGTCCAGGGTGGCGGGCGTCAACACATTTTTGAACGCGTCGTCATTGGACTGCTCCTCATCATCGCCGTCGGCTTCTTGGCGGGCCTGTTTATCGATCCGCCGAACCCCGGCGAGGTAGCCACGGGCCTTATCCCCCGCTTCCAGGGGCCGGATACGGTCATGCTGGCGGCGAGTATGCTCGGTGCGACGGTCATGCCACACGCCATCTACCTGCACTCCACGCTCGTCGTCGATAGGTTTGGCGACAAGGGGCACAGCAAGAAGGAGCTCATCCACTCCACCAAGATCGACGTCGTGGGGGCACTCATTCTCGCCGGTCTAGTGAATATCGGCCTCCTCGTGGTGGCTGCTAACTCCCTGTTCGGGGTGGAGGGAACCGACTCGATCGAGGGTGCACACCACGCGATCGTGGACAACCTTGGCAGTGGCGTGGGCTTCATCTTCGCCATCGGGCTGTTGGCCTCCGGCCTGGCATCGACATCGGTCGGCGCCTATGCGGGTTCGGAAATCATGCGCGGGCTATTGCACATCAACGTACCGATCCTCGCCCGTCGACTCGTCACCCTCATCCCCGCGATCCTCCTCATCGCCTGGGGCGCAGACCCGACGATGAGCCTCGTGTGGAGCCAGGTGCTTCTCTCGGTGGGCATCCCGTTTGCCGTCATCCCACTGTTTTGGGCGACGGGCAGCAAGAAGGTTATGGGCGAGTACGCCTCGGGGCCGAAGACAAACGTGATGAACATCGTCATCGCCGGCATTGTTATTGCGCTTAACCTCGCGCTTGTTCTGTAGCTCGGTAGATCTTTTCGGAGCGCTCGCGGGCATCCTCCCACCACGGCTTGTTCGCCCGGTACCAGTCGATGGTCTGGGCGAGCCCCTCGGGGAACGAGGTGTAGCGAGGCTCCCAACCCAAGGCTTCCACGGAGGAGGGGTCGATCGCGTATCGACGATCATGTCCCGGCCGATCCTGCACATGGATGACCTCAGCCCCGGGATAGTGTTTAATCAGCTCTTCTACCACATCACGGTTGGAAAGCTCCCCGTGAGCACCGATGAGGTACGTGCCACCGATCTCGCCGCGCTCAAGGATCGCCCAGACCGCGGAGTTGTGATCATCCACGTGGATCCAATCGCGCACATTGAGCCCGTCGCCGTAGAGGCGCACGGGCTCGCCGTTTTCTAGGGCGAGGATCTGGCGGGGGATGAACTTCTCCGGGTGCTGGCGTGGCCCGTAGTTGTTGGAGCAGTTGGAGATCGTCGCTCGCAGCCCGAAGGAACGCACGAAGGCGCGGACGATGTGGTCAGCAGAGGCCTTCGATGCCGAATACGGCGAGGATGGGCGGTACGGGGTCTCGGGGGTAAACGGCTCGCCACCGGTCAGCGGCAGGTCGCCGTAGACCTCATCGGTGGAGATGTGGTGGAGGCGGATGTCGTGACGCACGCAGGCGGCGGCGAGGACCGTCGTGCCCTCGACATTGGTGCGCACAAAGGCCAGCGGATCACGCAGCGAATTATCGTTGTGGGACTCGGCTGCGAAGTGGACGACGACATCGGATTGCTTCACCAGATCGTCGACAAGCTCCTCGTCGAGGATGGAACCATGGACGAGACGGCAGCCCTCCGGAACCGAAGCAGGGTTGCCCGCGTAGGTGAGGGCATCGAGGACGGTGATCTCGTGATCGTAGTGCGCAAGGGTGTAGTGGCAAAAGTTGGAGCCAATGAAGCCCGCGCCACCTGTGACAAGAATGTTCATACCAGCTTCAATCCTACGATGCCGCCCACGATCATGGCAGCAAAGATGACCTTGAGGAGGGAAACGGGCTCCGCGCCGGTGAGGAAAGAGTACAACAGGGCACCGACGACGCCGACGCCGGCCCAGATCGCGTACGACGTGCCCACCGGGAGGGTGCGCATGGCGAATGCGAGGCCGCTCATGGAGATGGCGCACGCGACAAGGAATACGAGCGAGGGAACGAGGCGGGTGAAGCCGTGGGACAAGGACAGCGCCGCGGCCCAGACGGATTCGAACAAACCGGAAATAATGAGGATAAACCAAGCCATAACTGTGGCCGTCTTTGCTATTGACCCGGGTACGGCCCCCTCGTCCGGTCGAGCGGTTTAGACCCCGGCGTAGGAGTGCATGCCGGAGACCACCAAATTAATAACGAACAGGTTGAACAGCATCGTGCTCAGCGCCACGATATTGATCCACGCGGCGATCTTGCGCCACGCAGGAGTTGCACGAACATGCAGGTAGGCGGCGTACATCACCCAGGTGATGAGGGAGAAGGTCTCCTTCGGATCCCAGCCCCAGGGGCGGCCCCACGCGGACTCAGCCCACAGCGCGCCCAGCAGAATGCCAAGGCCGAAGACCGGCAAGCACCAGACGGCGAGCTGGTAGGCGACGCGGTCGATCGTGTCGGCGGACGGCAGGATGGACAGCGGGAACACGTCCGGCTTCCAGCGCTTCAGCAGGTACAGGATGCTGGCGACACCTGAGAACATACCGATGGATGCACCGATGGAAACGGCGGAGACGTGGAACGGCAACCAGAAGCTCTTCAGGGCCGGGTTCAGGGGGCCGGCGCTGACGTAGAGTTGCGTGCCGCCATAGAACATGAGTGCCACGATTGGAGCCAGAAGCCACGGCCACAGGGAGACGATCCTAGTGCGGGTCATCACGAATGCCGCGATGAGCATGGTGAACGCCGCAATCATGGAGATGTACTCGTACATGTTCCCGAACGGGAACCGGCCGGTACTCATGCCACGCAGGATGATGGAGACAAACTGGATGACAACGCCCAGCCACACGAGTGCTGTGGTCATGCCGGCAAAGCGGTCGGCCTTGGAGCTAGTTTCTTGGGGCTCGTCAACCGGGGGTCCCCCGGCGCCGATTAGCTCACGTTGCTTTTCCTTAGCGGCGTGGGACAACCCGTAGAAGACAAGCGACGCGGCGAGCGCCACCACATAAATAACCAGCGCAGTCTTGAATGAAAGGTCAGACAGGCCTGCGAGTTCCGAGTTTGCCAGCATAGTGCATTAGCCTAGCGCGCAGAAGTAATCTCCTCAAATAAATCGTCATGCTCAGTCCCCCATCCGGCGTGGTCAGTTCGAGCTAACCCGCCCGTCTCCACCCGGGTGCCCCCGTCGGTGGGGGTAAGGCGGACCCACATGCGACGACGCTTGGTCATAAGCGAACCGACGAGACCCGCCAGCATGATGAGAGTGGCTACAAGAAGCCAGCCCTGCGAGGGGTCATAGGAAACCTGTAGGTTAGCAAACGGGACAGCGCCGTCGAAACGGACCGTCGTGCCGTCTTCCAGCGTCACAGTTTCGCCCTGCACGAGATTGACGCGGGCGACCTTCTGCAACTCCCCCATCGCGATCTGGCGCGTATCCAGGGAGAACAGCTGCTGGCCGGTGCCGGAGTCGAGGCCGTTATCGCCACGATACACGTCGATGGCGACAGCTGGATCCGTCAGTGCCGGGAAGGAGGAGGCAAGGATGGTTCCGTCCCAGGAGGCCGTCGGCGCGAAGAGGCCTTGGAGGGATACCTGTTTTTGGCGACGGGTGAGGTCGTCCTGGTAAAGGCCCGCCGGCGGGTCGAAACGCATGGCACCCGTGGACAGGAGGTTTATCGGGTCGTCGGGGCGGAACTGCAGGGTTTGGACGCGCTCCTCGCCGTTCGGCCAGGTGACGGTAAACGTCGGCGCGTAGCCGTGGCCCTGCAAGTAGACGCGGTAGCCCTCGAGGCGCAGGGGCTCATTCACCTTTAGGTGGTAGTCCTGCCAGTCGGGGTTGGCGACATCTGTGGTGTAGCTGACGTTGGACTCGAACATCTCCGATTGCCCGTTGGGGAGGTAATTGGCATCGAAGTCGTGGACCTTCACGCAGAAGGTGGTGAGGTCGGTGCCGTCGACAAGCCGGCCGGCACGGAAGGAGTCGAAGTTGGACAGTGCCGTATTGCAGAACTCGTTGGACTGTCCATCGACGACAACGATGCGATGGCCTTCTGTGTAGACGAGGCGGCCCCAGGCAATAACCACGAGCATGGCGACGATGCCCAGGTGGAAGATGAGGTTAAAGATCTCGCGGGCGTAACCCTTCTCGGCGCTGAGGGTAAGCGCCCCGGTGCGGTCCTCGGACGGCTCATACCAGCGGGTGTGCCAGCCCTTAAAGATGCGGGTGACATTTTCCTGAACCGAGTCGATGGAGTCGTCGACAAGCCCCGAAGCGTGCTTGGGCAGGCGGGCGAGGTTGCGGGGCGGGCGCACGGGTTCGCCTCGCATGACCTTTATGTGATCCCACGTGCGGGGGAGGATGCAGCCGATGAGAGAGATTCCCAGGAGGAACCAGATGGCAGTAAACCACGATGCCGAAAAAACGTCGAAAAGCTGGAGCTTATCCATGAGCTCCGCGGCGCGACCGCCGGAGGCGATATACTCGATGACCTTCGATTCGTTGAGGCTGCGCTGCGGCAAAAGGGCGCCGGGGACGGCGGCCAGTGCCAGCAGAAACAGCAGAATGAGGGCGGTGCGCATGCTTGTCAGCCACCGCCAGGCGCGAAGGAAGAATACTTTCACCATTTAGATCAGTGTCGCTCCATACTCCAAGGTGAGAACTTGAATCCAGCCGATAAACTGCGCCCACAGGCCCGTGACCAGGGCGATGCCTACGGCGACTAGCAGAATTCCGCCGATGATTTGAATCGTGCGCGAGTGCCTGCGCAGCACATCGATACCCTTCATGGCACCGGCTGACCCGATGGCTACCAGCAGAAACGGGACGCCGAGGCCAAGGCAGTAAAAGACGATGAGCAAGACGCCGCGCAGGGCCGTCACACCTTCTGTACCAGCGGCGACGGAGATGATCGCGGCGAGTGTGGGGCCTAAGCACGGCGTCCACCCGAGCGCGAAAACCGCGCCGAGAACAGGTGCCCCGACCCAGGTAGACAGCTTTTTGGGGGTCAAGCGGGTGTCGCGGTTGAGCGCAGGGATGAGCCCCATGAACGCCAGGCCCATGATGATCGTCACTACACCGCCGACACGCTGCAGGGTGGTGGCGGACAGCGTGAGGAAACTGATCGCCCCGAAAACCGTCGCCGTGGCCAGCACGAAGATGACCGTAAAACCGATGATGAACAGCAACGCGGCAAGCGCCACACGCCCGCGCGAGCCCTTTTTCACCCCCTCGCGGCCCACGTCCCCACCGACAATGCCGGCGAGGTACGAAATATAGCCCGGCACCAGGGGTACCACACACGGGCTCGCGAAACTCACAAGCCCAGCGCAGGCGGCCGCCAGCAGCCCCAGGATAAGCGGGCCGGAGGCGGCGATCCCCGCAAAGGTCTCGCCCATGCTAGCCCACCAACTCCTCAACGATTGGACGCAGATCGTCCGCCGTCACCTCCGTGAGGAACACGGCAGCCGGACGGTGCTGCTTATCCAGCACAATCGTCGTGGGAATGACCGTCGCGGGAATACCACCGAGGGCTGCTGCGGTGCGGAACGGCGGATCGTAGATGCTCGGGTAGGTCACGCCGTTGTCCACGATGAAGTCGCGGGCGGCATCCTTTTGCGGATCGCGCACGTTAATGCCCAACACGGTGCCCTCCTCCCCAAGCTCCTCGTGGATCGCCTCCAGGTCATCGACCTCCGCGCGACACGGGCCACACCACTGGCCCCACGCGTTTAGCACCACGACCTTACCTGCGTAATCGTCGAGGCTCACTGTCTTCCCGTCCTCCATGAGGGACTCGCCGGAGAAGGACTGCACCGGCTGGCGCTCCTCCTCCGGGTAGGTGATGACGGTCTGCCCGCCGGGGCTGACAAACGAGAACGTGCCACCCACGGCGACCGCATCCTTGCCCGCCGTCTGGTCTTCGGAGCAGCCGGTCAGCACTGCCATGGCGACAGCGGAAGAAAGGATAACGGTGACGAGTTTATGCATCATATCTCTTGCGCGGGCTCCGAATAATAGATATCGAGTATTTCTCCGTCACAATAGTGCAGAGAGGTAACACTAGCCAAAGCGCACTTCCTCGTCGCCGGGTTGTGTGGCAATGGCTTGCCGGCAACGGTGCGCTGGACCATGACGATCGGCAGCTCGTGGCTGACAAGGATCGCCTCGTGGCCTTCGGCGATCTCCGCTGCTTTCTTTGCGGCCCCCAACATCCGTGTAGCGATCTGCTCGTATGGCTCACCCCAGCTGGGGATGCTCGGGTCCTTCAGCAGTGGCCAGCGAACCGGGTTCCACAGCTGCGAGTTCCAGGCGTTCACGCGCAGCCCCTCGAAGCGGTTGCCCGCCTCAATGATCTCCTCCCAGACCTCAGGCTTGAGGCCTGTGACTTCAGCGATGGGACGGGCTGTTTCCTCCGCGCGGAGCAGGGGCGAATGCGCCAGGAACGTAACATCGTGGCCCGCGAAGCTTTTCGCCGTGGCCTCTGCCATGGCCCGGCCACGATCCGAGAGGTGGTAGCCGGGCAGGCGTCCGTAGAGGATCTTGCCGGGGTTGTACACCTTGCCGTGGCGCACGAGGTGAACGATGGAACTCACAGTTGGTTTCTCCTTGGTCGATGGCGGCCGTTACGTGGTTGCGACCGCTACTCCGTTGCAGCCGTTGCAGCCGCTGCAGCCTTGGCGGCGACGGCGGTGGCCTTTTCGATGCGGTCGAAGTCGTCGTCGGAAAGCGCAGTGGAGACGAACCAGGTTTCGAACGGGCTCGGCGGCGCGTAAACACCGTGATCCAGCAGGGCGTGGAAGAAGGCCGGGAAGCGGAACGTCTCAGCTGCCTTCATGTCGGCGAAGTTGTGGCCCTCGCCCTCTGCGAAGCGGATGGACAGCATCGTCGCTGCGCGCTGGATGTGGTGGGCAACGCCCTCGCGGGTGAGCGCGTCGTCGAAAATGCCGGCGAGGCGGTCGGCGTTGGCGCGGATGATGTCGTACACATCCTCCGTGGCGTTTTCCAGGTTGGCGATACCGGAAGCCATGGCCACCGGGTTACCGGACAGGGTGCCTGCCTGGTAGACGGGGCCGAGCGGGGCAAGCTTTTCCATGATCTCGCGGCGACCACCGAACGCAGCGGCCGGCATACCACCGGAAATAACCTTGCCGAAGGTGGTCAGGTCCGCGGCCACGTTATCAATGCCGTACCAGCCGTTGTAAGAGGTGCGGAAACCCGTCATGACCTCGTCGAGGATGAGCAGCGCACCGTACTTGTGAGCCACATCCTTGAGCTTCTGGTTGAAGTTATCCTGCGGGGCGACCGTACCCATGTTGCCGGCCGCAGCCTCAGCGATGATGCAGGCAATATCGTCCGGGTTTTCCTCAAACGCCTTGGTCACAGCGTCGATATCGTTGTAGGGTACGACGATGGTGTCGGCTGCGGACGCACCGGTCACTCCGGGCGAATCCGGCAGGCCGAAGGTGGCCACACCGCTGCCAGCGCTGGCAAGCAGGGCATCCACGTGGCCGTGGTAGCAGCCCTCAAACTTGATCACCTTGGAGCGACCCGTGTACCCGCGGGCCAAACGCACAGCACTCATGGTGGCCTCCGTGCCGGAGTTCACCATGCGTACCATGTCCACGCTCGTGCGGTCGATGACCAGCTGCGCGAGCTTCCCCTCCGCCTCGCACGGCGTACCAAAGCTGAGACTGTTCTCGGCAGCCTTCTTCACGGCCTCCACCACGGCGGGGTGGGCATGACCGAGAAGCATCGGCCCCCAGGAGCCGACGAGGTCAACGTAGTCGTTCCCATCCACGTCTGTGAGGTGAGAGCCTTTGGCTTTGGCGATGAATCGCGTCTGCCCACCGACGGACCCAAACCCACGCACCGGCGAGTTCACGCCACCGGGGATGAGGTTCTTCGCGGTCTCAAAAAGCTCGGCGGAGCGAGCAACTTTGTTCGACGTAAAAGGTGTAGAAGTCATGCCCCTCATTGTACGTTCTGACACCCACACCAACTCCCCTGCCTAAAACTTTTCGCACTGCTACGCTAACGGGCATGCAGTTCGGGATTGATTTTGGCACAACGCGCACCGTTATCTCTGCCTGCGATAGGGGTAACTACCCTGTCGTCTCTGTCGAAGATCCGCACGGCGATAGCCACGATTTCCTCCCCTCCGTCGTCGCCCTCGACGGCGAGCGCATCGTCTGCGGGTGGGAGGCGATGGAACTTCGCGGTACGCCCACCTTCACCCGGTCATTCAAGCGGGCACTGTCCGGCCGTCACGTCACCGCCGCCACCCCCGTTGCCCTCGGCACGCAGACGCGCACGGTGGGTGAAGTCCTCGCGGCATACGCCACGCATGTGGTTGGCCACCTGCAGCGCTTCCAGAAGGAACTCAACGATTCCTCCCCCATCGAGGTGGTTCTCGGTGTTCCCGCCCACTCACACCACGCGCAGCGCCTCATCACCATGTCCGCGTTCTCGCGCACCGGCATCACGGTCAAGGGACTCATCAACGAGCCGTCCGCCGCCGCTTTTGAGTACACGCACCGCCACTCCCGCACCCTCAACTCTCGCCGCACCTCCATCCTCGTCTACGACCTCGGCGGTGGCACCTTCGATGCCTCGCTCGTCTCCATTACCGGTGGCAATCACACAATTGTGGACACCGTCGGTCGCCCCCGCCTCGGCGGCGATGACCTCGACGAAGTTCTCGCCACTCTCGCCTTGGATACTCTTGGTCGCGCCGACGACGCTTTCTCCGCCACTGCCCGCATGAGGCTTCTCGACGAGGCGAAGTCCGCCAAGGAGGCCATCGTTCCGCAGTCCCGGCGCATCGTTCTTGCCGTCGGCGACGAGGACGTCACCATCCCCGTCCCCGTTTTCTACGAGGCTGCTTCTCCGCTTATCGACGAAACCCTCGCGGCCATTGCACTCCTCATCGGTTCCGACTCCCTCCGCGACACCTCCATCGCCGGCATCTACCTCGTCGGTGGCACAACCTCCCTCCCCGTCGTCGCCCAAACGCTCCGCAAGAAGTTCGGCCACCGCGTCCACCGCTCTCCCCTGCCCTCCGCCTCGACTGCCGTCGGGCTCGCCATCGCCGCCGATCCGGACTCCAACTTCGCCCTCAGCGAGAAGCGCACCCACTCCATCGGTGTCTTCCGCGAATGGGATGCCGGCAGCGAGGTCAGCTTCGACCCGCTCATCAGCCCCGGCTCCGACGAGTCCTCCGCCGAACGCATCTACCGGGCCGCACACAATGTTGGCTGGTTCCGCTACGGCGAATTCGACGACGACTTCGCCCTCGTCGCCGAAGTGGTCGTCCCCTTCACCGCCGATACCGCCGCCCTTTCCGAGGACGAACTCCGCCGCCTGCCCGTCACCCGCACCGACGGTGGCCCTCTCGTGCACGAGCGCGTCTCTGTCAACGACGACGGCATCGTCTCCATCGCCATCGATGTCGACGAACTCGGCATCCACATCCGCCGCTAGCTCCTTCTCCTGGCTCTTGGCTCTTGGCTCTTGGCTCTTGGCGTGAGCCGCATTCGAATTGGTTTTCTCTCGAATGCGGCCCAATTTCTTGCGCGCACCCGGGGTTCAGCATCCCTTGGGCCGCAAACGAGCTTCTGGGGAACACAATGCGGCCCAAGCGGAACGAGCCACACACGAACCATGCGGGGCCGGGCCGCAAACGAACTTCTGGGGAACGCAATGCGGCCCAACTGCTCACCGGCTCTCGGGCCTCAATCCCAACCGGGCTGCATTCTGGATTAAGTCGTACACAACGCGGCCCAAGCGGAACGAGCCACACACGAACCATGCGGGGCCGGGCCGCAAACGGAATCCTGGAAAACGCAATGCGGCCCAACTGCTCACCGGCTCTTGGGATTGGAGAGGTGACGGGCCGCATTGCGAATGGGGGTGCGAAGACGCGAGTGGCCCCGGAGGTCCGGGGCCACAGGAGCTTTACTTTTTAGGCGATGCGCTGGGCTGCAGCACGAGCGCCGGCAATGATGGCGGGAACGCCCACGCCGTCGATCCAGGCACCGCAGACTTCGATGCCGTCGAGGTCGGCGATGGCGGCTCGGAAAGCGGAGACGTAGGAGATGTGGTCGGCATCGTAACGCGGGAGGCCGCCCCACCAGACCTGGACGTAGGCTTCCTCGAGCTCGCCGGTGTAGCCGGTCACCTTCTTGAGGTCTTCCTGGCCCCATTCGATGAGCTTCTCGGGGTCCTCGCGAAGGATCTCGTCGTGGCCGAACTTGCCGAAGCTGGCGCGGACGAGGGCACCACCACGCTTTTCGTAATGGCCCCACTTCTTAGAGGAGATTGTGAAGGCCTTGGCGTGTATGTCAGGCTCGTCGGAAGCAACAAGGACACCGGAAATATCCGGGAGCCCTTCGTCGGAGGCGAACTTCATGGAGACCACTGCACAGGAGGCAAGCTTCTGCTTCTGGGCCTCGGCGGCAGCAGCAGGGCTGAGTTCCTTGAGCTGCATGCCGACGGTCGGGCCTGGGGTGGCGAAGATGACGCCGTCGTAAACTCCTTCACCTGCGCCCTTGAGTTCGTAACCATTGTCCTTCTTCGAGATGCCGGTGACGAAGGAGTCGACATAGATGGTGGCGCCGGAGGCCTCGGCGAGGCGGTCGTAAAGGACCTGGTAGCCCTCGTCGAAAGCGCCGAAGGCGGGCATCGGCTTGGAGTTAGGTGCCTGGGTGCGCCCGGCGCGCTTGGCATCGATGCGCTGGACCGCGCCGGAGAGGGTGACGGGCTCGCCTTCCTCGGCTAGCTGGTCGAATTCTTGGGCCAGCTGCGGGACGGTAGCACGGATGCCGAGGTCATCGGCGTTGCAGGAGTAGACGCCGCCGAGCATCGAGTCGACGAGGTGGTCGACAACGTCATCACCGTAACGTTCGCGGACCAGCTGACCGAGGCTGCGGTCCTCGCCGACGGTCCAGTCGATGGGGTCGGCGTCCTTTTCGGCGTCGATACGCGCGCAGGACTCTGCGGAAATGACCTGTTCCAGGCCTGTCGACGATGCGGGGATGCCCATCACACCACCGCGCGGAAGTTCAAGGAGGGTGCCACCGGCGTACACGCGGGAATCCCTGCCAGCCGGGTAGACGACGCGATCCTCGATGCCCAGCTCCTCGAAGAAGGCGTGGGCATCCTTGCGGAAGTTGATGAAGGCCTCGGCACCCATGTCGGTTGGACCGTGCTCGGCATCGATGGTCAAAAGCTTGCCACCGATGCGGTCGGTGGCTTCAAAAACGTCTACGTCCGCATCCGGGTGGTTCTTCTTCAACTCGTACGCTGCGGTGAGACCTGCAAGTCCCGCCCCTACTACTGCATATCGCACTGACATCATTCCTTTCGTTACGTATTTTAGGACTCGTGGATAAATTCCACAGTTTCTGTGATGACATCCGGGTCCGTATCGGGGAGGACACCGTGCCCCAAGTTGAAAATGTGGCCCGTCGCGTCACCGGCGGCGATGGCAGAGGCTGCCTCGGCCCTGATGCGGGTGACCTCGGTTACGATTGCGTCATGGCTGGTGAAGAGCATGGCCGGATCCAGGTTGCCCTGCAGGCCGGTGGCGCGGCCGGATACGCGGTGGATGCGTTCGGCGGCGCGATCGAGGGGGACGCGCCAGTCCACGCCGACGACATCGGCACCGGCGGTGGCAAGGTCCGGAAGTAACTCGCCCGTGCCCACGCCGAAGTGGATGCTGGGGATGTCCTCTGCTGTCTGGAGGATCCGGGCGGAGTACGGCTGCACGTAGGTGCGGTAATCGTGCTCGGAGAGGAATCCGGCCCAGGAATCGAAAAGCTGCATGGCGTCGATGCCGGCGTGCATCTGCGTGTGGAGGAAGGTGGTTACCGTTGCGGTGATCTTCTCCATGAGCAGCGCCCACGTGTCTGGGTCGTTGTGCATGAGTGCCTTCGTGTGGATGTGATTCTTGCTCGGGCCACCCTCGACGAGGTAGCTGGCGAGGGTGAACGGCGCCCCGACGAAGCCGATGAGCGCCTGCTGATCGGTGAGCTCGTCGAGGATGATCTCAATCCCCTGGGCAACCTCGGTGACCTCGTGCTCGAGGATGGGGAGGGCCTCCACATCCTCACGGGTGCGCAGGGGATGATCCAGCACGGGGCCTCGTCCGGGGACAATATCGAGGTTCACCCCGGCGGCCTTGAGGGGCACGACGATATCGGAAAAGAGGATCGCCCCGTCGACACCGTGGCGACGCACGGGCTGCAGCGTGATCTCTGCCAACAGCTCCGGATCGAAGCAGGATTCCAGCATCCCGACGGTGGCCCGGATTCTCCGGTATTCGGGGAGACTGCGCCCAGCCTGGCGCATGAACCACACGGGTGTGTGGTCGGGGGTTTCGCCGCGGGCGGCCTGAAGGAGCGGTGCGTGGGTCAGCTGTCTGCGGTTCATAACCCCCATTGTGCCCTAATAGTTTCGCACGCGGGACGAGACCCCCTCGATCACAAGCGAGGAGCCGACCATGAGCAGCGTAGCGATCATCGGGTGCAGGACACCGGCCACGGATGCCACCATCGCCGCAATGTTGTAGGCCCAGGCGAAGATGATGTTGCGGTCTGCGAGCGCGGACACCCGGCGCGCCAGGGCGAGCATTTCGGGGATAGAGCTGGCATCGTCGCGGAAGAGAACCACGTCTGCTTCCTTGGTGTTGAGGGATTCACCCGTTCCGAAGAGGACTCCAACATCGGCCACCTTGAGGCAGGACAGGACGGAGGAATCGCCGATCATAGCCACGTTTGCGCCGGCAGTGTGGACGCTGCGGACGGCAAGGTTCTTCTTGCCGGGGGCGATGCCTGCGAGCACCTTCGATACGCCCAGGGTGTCGGCGAAGCGACGGGCCACGGGGTAGATGTCGCGCGAGATCATGATCGTCTCCAGGCCCATGGCTTCCAGTTCATCGATGGAGTCCTCGGCATCCTCCTTGATTGTGTCGTGGAGGAGGATGACACCGCGGGTCTTGCCGTCCCAGTTGACGATGAGGGGCGCACCACCGGACAGGGCGACGGAGCCGAGGTGTCCGCGGAGCTCGGACAGCTCACGCGGACGCCACAGCTCAGCATCGACGGTGACAAGTTCGCCGTCCTTGTTGGGGATGGTGACCATGCCAACGAAGGAGCCGGCGTCGGTGATGGTGGGATCATCGACATCGATCCAGTGCGGAATGTCGTCGCCGCCGGTTCCGGCATCACGGGCCTCGCGGGCGGCGCGGACGATGGCGCGAGAGGCTGGGTGCTGGGATTCCATCGCCAAGGCGCCAGCGACGCGGAGGACGAGTTCGGAGTCCTCTCCACGTGCCGCGGTGATGGATTCGACGGTGGGCTCACCGGTGGCGAGGGTGCCAACGCGGTTAAAGATAACGGTGTCGACATCATCTAACTTGCGTATCGTCTCCGTGTTGCGAACGAGGATACCCTTGCGGGCGCAGTTTTCCAGTCCGAGGCGCATCGCCAGAGAGGTAGACAGAGCCATGGCCACCGGCCCCACGGAGGCCAAAACAGCAAGCGCGGAGGCGAAGGAGGCGTTGAGATTGTTGGAGATGAGCCACCACAGGCCGAAGTCCAACACGGCGATGGTGATGGCTGCAGGCACCAGCATGGATGCCGACTTGGTGGCGATGTAGGTGGAGCGGTTGGAGTACTGCGTTGCCTGCGCCAGCCAGCGATGGATACCCGCCAGGCGGGTCTGCGAACCGGTTTTGGTGACGCGGATCTTAAGTGGCCCGCCACGGTTAACGGAACCGGCGAATACGGACGAACTCACCTTCACGGCGTAGCGGGTACCGTCGTGAATGAAGGTGTGCTCCACCTCCCCAGCACCGCCAATGACGTTGCCATCAGCGGGGATCATGGCACCTGTCGGAACGATAACGTCGTCACCGTTGCGAACCTCGGAAATCGGCAACGTGGTGCGGTTGGGTTTGCCTGTCTTGTGGCTGCGGCGCACGACAGTGACAAGAGTATCGGCCATGACTTCGCGCTGTGACCAGTCCTCCAGCAGGTTAGACCGCGTACGCCGGGAGAGAATCCGGCCGAAGAGGAGAAGTACCGTCGTACCACAGGCCACGTCGAGGAACAGCTCGCCGTCATTGATACGCCGGTAATCGTAGGCAAATAGGCTCGGGATGGAATTCCAACCAATACTGCCTGCAGGTGTACAAGCTAGGAGGAAGATACTCCAGCAAAAAGCCGCAATTATCGCCAGCGAACTGGCCGCATCTAGGGCGGACATTCCTCTCCGGAAGCCACCGAGGGCCGCCCTGTGAAAAGGCCACGCACAGTAGGTTACGACGGGGGTGGCCAGTGCGAAACAGACGTACTGCCAGTAGTCGAACTGGAAGGACTCGGAGTAGCTCATGACGAGGATCGGCAGCGTGAAAACAACGCTTACTAACAATCGCCACTTGGTGATGAGTTCGCGAGCAGTAAACAGCACCTCGTAGCCTGTGGCCTCGTCACGGTGTGCACATGGCTGCCCTGAACGGAGGAAACCGGTGGATCTCTCGGGGGCTGTTGCGGAACGGAGGCGCTGGAGCCGTAGCTCTTCCGAGCGAGGCAAACGACCGTAGCGTCGAAAAGCCCCCACAGACTCGTCCTCCCCCATAAACCGCAGGTGATCTGGCTTGTCACGGTGGCGCGTGCGACGCTGGAGGGAACTAGGGGTGAGCTGGGCATCGAAACCGTGCTCTTTAAGTTGCTCGATGAGGAACGAAGGGGAGACGACATCAGGGGCTGTCACCCAGGCCACAGAATTTAGGAAGTCGAGGCTCACCTGAACGCCCGGGCAGGCCTCCAGCAGGCGGATGACCTGAGAGACATCAGCGGCGTTGTTGAGCCCCTCGATCTCCAAACCGTAGCTGGTGAGGTTGTTGCCACGCCAGGGCTGGTTCGAATCCGTGACGCGAATGCGATGGTTGCGCGGCCGGTCATAGCTGATGCCGATCTTCGCCGCTGCGGCTTTCGCCTCAGCGATGCGTTCACCGACGGAATTAAGGTCAGTCATTCAAACCTCGGATGCGGTCAAAATATGCCGTCGCAGCCGAGGTGTACATGAGCAGCGCGGCGAAAGCCAACAAAACAGGGATGATCCCCAGGACGAAACCACCGGCCTTCACCACAAACGCCAGCAGGTTCCCCACAACGGCGACGAGAACGACAATCGCCAACCAGCGCCTGGACATCGTGGAGCCACGGCGCAGCTGGGAGGCCAGGATGGAAATGACGAGGGCGACCACAATGTTGAAGATCGCCACGATCTTCTGGTTGCGGACAACCGCACTGCGGAAGCTCGGGTCGACATCCATCGGCCCCGTGTATCCGGAGGTCGCCAGGACAAGGCCAGCCACCATCATGAGAATCGCCGTGATGATGAACAAAAAGAAGCTCGCCGTCAGCGAGGCCGGGTAGCCCGATTGGGAATTGCCCTGGTTTTCGTGCATTTCCGGACGGTACATGGAGGGGAACATTTCTGGCATGTTATCGCCTCTGCTGTGGGGGCTCGCGGTTGGCTTCCACCCACGTCCGCGTGTCGTGGCGGGAACTGAAGTAAATGCCCGTTGCCGCTGATACAAGGATAAGGATGTGCACCCAGCCAATGAGCAGCGTCAACCACGTGGGAACGCCGAGGCTGGAGGCCACAGTCAGGCCCATTACTGCGTCGATGATGAGGATGCCACAGAACAGCTGCAGGGTGAAATTGGCGGAAAACGCCTGCTTCTTACCCTGTTTCACCCGGTAGGCGAAGAACAAAATGAGCCCTGCGAAGAGCAGGCCAAAGCCGGTGTTGAGGAGGAGTCCCATGACACCGGCAAGCTTGGCGTACACAGCCGGGTCGAAGCCCTCGGGAATGTTCTCCCCCAGCGCCTCCCGGGCGGCGGATTGCGGAAACAGGCCGGCCGCTCCCTGGAGCACCATCCCCAGGAACTTGGCGCAGGCCAGCACGACCCAGCACCGCAACGCGAACGTTACGGTGGCTGGCGTGGTCTGCTCGTTGGGGTGTGTCACAGTTTCTTTGCTGCCTCTACTGCGTAGTACGTGAGAATTTGGTCGGCGCCTGCGCGCTTGATGGAGGACAGGGACTCCATGATGATCCTGTCGCGGTCGATCCAGCCATTTGCTGCCGCCGCCTCAATCATGGCGTATTCGCCGGAGACCTGGTAGCTGGCCACGGGGACCGTGGACATTTCAGCAACTGCGGCCAGAACATCGAGGTACGGCAGACCCGGCTTCACCATGACCATATCCGCTCCCTCGGCAATGTCCAGCTCGATTTCCTTGATAGACTCGCGGAAGTTGCGTGGATCCTGCTGGTAGGTCTTGCGGTCGCCCTTGAGGGAGGAATCGACGGCCTCGCGGAACGGGCCGTAGAAGGCCGAGGCGTACTTGGCCGAGTAGGCCATGATGGCAATATCTTCGAAGCCGTTCTCATCGAGTGCGTCACGGATGGCTGCGATCTGGCCGTCCATCATGCCCGAGGGGCTGACGATGTGGGCACCGGCTTGGGCCTGGGAGACTGCCATCTTCTGGTAGAGCTCCACCGTCGGATCGTTGTCGACGCGTCCATCCTCCGTCACCACGCCACAGTGGCCGTGGTCGGTGAACTCGTCGAGGCAGGTATCGGCCATGACGAGGACGTCGTCGCCGAATTCCTTGCGCAGCCGGGCAACACCCTGGTTGAGGATGCCATCCTCGGCCCATGCCTGGGAGCCGGTGGTATCCTTGTGAGTGGGAACGCCGAACAGGTCGACGCAGAGCACACCGACGTTAGCCGCCTCTTCTACAGCCTTCACCAGTGAATCAAGCGTGTGTTGGTACTGCCCCGGCATGGAGGAAATCTCCTGCGGGGAGTCGATTCCCTCGGCCACAAACATCGGGTAAATCAGATCGGAACGGTGGAGATGCGTCTCCGCCGTCAGCTCCCGCATGGCAGGATTTACACGAAGGCGTCGGGGACGAAACGTTAGCTTAGTCATGTCCCCTACCCTACTATTGCGCGTTCTTCTTGCGCGTCCTGCGCTTCTTCCTCGGCGCGGGGAGCGTACCCGCGGCACGAAGACCAGCCACGTGGTCAGCTAGCGCGTCGACAAGCGAAACGATGGACGCAACCTCCGGGACGACATCGACCCGCAGGCCCATCTCCTTAGCTGTGGCCGCGGTGGCGGGGCCGATACAGGCGATGATCGTGCGGGCGTGCGGCTTGCCGGCGATGCCAACGAGGTTCTTCACCGTCGATGAGCTGGTGAAACAGACGGCATCGAAGCCACCGGACTTGATCATGTCGCGGATTTCCACGCTCGGCGGCGCGGCGCGGACGGTGCGGTAGGCGGTGATATCGTCGACTTCCCAGCCCAGTTCGCGCAGGCCCTCGGCCACCACATCCGTGGCGATATCGGCGCGGGGCATGAAGACGCGGCCAACGGGGTCGATATCCTCGTCGTACTCGGGGAACACCTCGACGAGACCGTGCGCATTCTGCTTGCGGGCCGGCGGCATGAGCTCCGGGGTGATGCCCAGCGAGGCGATCTTCTCGGCGGTCTTGGCACCGACAGCCGCGAACTTCACGCCCGCGAAACTGCGCGCATCCAGGCCGAACGCCGTGACCCTGCGCCACAGGGCCTTCACCGCGTTGACGCTGGTGAGGACGACCCACTCGTAGCGGCCCTCGACGATGCCCTTGATCGCGCGGTCCATCTGTGCGGGGTTCCGCGGTGGCTCCACCGAAATCGTGGGCACCTCCTGTGGAATCGCGCCGTGGGACGCAAGGCGTGCCGACATCGGGCCAGCCTGCTCCTTCGAGCGTGGCACGAGGACGCGCCAGCCGTACAGCGGGCGAGACTCCCACCAGGAGTATTTCGTGCGGTCATCGACACCCTTGCCCAGCGTGACCACGAGCGTGCCGGGAAGTTCCCCGTCCAGCTTGCCCAAATTTGCAAGCGTGGTGTCATGCGTGCGCTGCAGCCGCGTGGTGCCGTGCACCGTCACCGTTGCGGGCATGACACTGGGTAGCCCCTCCTCCAACAGCTTGCTGGAGATGGTGGACAGGTGATCCGCCTCCGCCTGAATCACCAGCGGCTGCGGCGCCTGGGCCAGACCTTTCCAGTTGACCTCCTCACCGAGGGTGAGGTCCACCTTGGTGTAGTTAGAATCCAACGTAATGCCAGCAAACATGGGCACCGTGGCGGGCAGGCTCATCCCTGGGACAATGTGAAAATCAAGCCCACGCTCGGTGACGGTGTTGATCTCCGCCAACACCGCTGGATTAGAAAGCGGGTTGCCACTGACCACGCGGACAACGTCGATTCCCTCTTCGGTCTTGGCTGTCAGCCAGTCCGCCGACTTATCGGGGTCCTGCGCCGCCATCACCGTAATTTCAGCGGCGGTAGGCGGATCGGGCCGCGGTGGCCGACGCCTGGCGCCACCGGCCTTAGCCTCAGCGCACAGCTTCTCGTACGCCTCCTCGGCCTCTTGCCTCTTCTGCGGCGGAACGGGCAGCTCGACGCCCACAACCGCGCACACGCCTTCAGACACAGTCGGCTCGACCAGTGCGTAGGCAGTATGGGCCAACACGTTCCGCGCCGTCACCGTCAGCAGCTCCGGGTTACCTGGCCCAGCGCCGACGAAGGTAATCCGCCCCTTTTCTGGGGCAGACTCCACCTTATTATCGGCCTTGGAGCCTTTTTCGCCTGCCATAAAACGCTTTCTAGCTTTCTCTTCGTCCTACGCTTTTTGTGTTTCCCGCCCGCCTGGGCCCATCTTGGCCCCAAACTGGGGAAACGCCCTGCCTGCGCGCTGCAATTCTTGGATCAGCCAGAAAAGCTCACCCGTTGCAAACCTCCCAGGAGGGCATGTGGTAATAAAGGATAATTCAAAACCCACGAAAATAGAAAACCACGAGGGTTAGTTTCGCCCTATCGTTTGCAGATGCGGCTCATCGTTTCCTGCATTACCGTGCAGGGTGTAGCTTGATTTGTTCGGTTTTACGAATGACAGCACTACAGCTGGAAAAGCCTTCCACTGCGATCCCACGGACTAAGAGATATCTCCGTCGGAATCACTCTCACAGCCAATAATGCTCTTATTCTTTCGCACCCAAAGCGGCACGAGTCTTTTCATCGGTAATAAACAAAGTGTAGACAGCCTGAACGCTGTTTTTTCCAGTGTTGATCAACTCTGGGGGAATTTCCCAAGGCCCTACCCGCTTTGACGGATCCTCGATGTTGACAGCGCTTACGTATTGGCCCGCTACGAGATTCTCATCACGGTAGAACGTGTAATGAAAAATATTGCCATCAATTGAGACATATATAACCGGCCCTGTTACGATATCGCTCAGATCAACGAATTCCGCATCAAGCGCGGTTGTAGTTTCATCCGGGAAAGGAAATTTCACCAGCCCAGGCTTATCAGTAAGGATGTATATATAACCGTTGTAGAAGTATTCTTGCTCGATATAACCATGCACTGTTGAATCAAAGGTGAGGCCAGGCCCATCCTTAACAAACTTCCACTGTCCATTCTCAAATCGGTAGAGACTGGAGCCTATTTTGCCGTCCTGCGTCCACCCAACGAATGCCCGCGGTATACCCTCGACCAATCCCAAGACTACATATACAAAACTCCTTTCCTGCGGCAGCGTGAAGCACTGATCTTGTACATCCGTGTCAAAATCAAACCAATGAAAACAGAACTCTCGCGATTGTTCCCTTGAATTGAAGACCACCGTTTGCGCAGCTGAAAACACCTGACCTTGCGGTGTGATGATCATTGTATCGGTGCCGTCTGGATGAGGCTGAGCCTTAGCTCGCTGACCATCACTCAAGATAAAAGAGGACTCAGCATCATCTGAATAGGCGAGAATTCCAACATATTTACCATCTTCTGACCTTCTGCCATATAGCATCCCCCACGAGTCCATCCCAGTAGGAAGCGAAGCGGTAGTCTCACCATCGGAATTAACAAAATCGAGGTTGCCATCGTTCATGATCGCAAACGAACCCCCACCGGCTGGCACGAAAACGACATGATAAATCTGTTTTCTCTTTTCTAGCTTGTATTCTCCTTTTTCATTTGTTTGAAACCAGATGTCCTTTGCAGAGTACTCCATGGCGGATGTAGCAGCACCGAACACCGCAACATCCATCGGCAGTGTGGGGATTTCCTGAGACTCAGCGCTGCGCCCTTCACGGACTCTGTTTGGACCATTCCAGACTGAGATTACCGAGATTACAAGGCAGACCACTAACAGGAACAAGAGAGCCAGCAATACTACAGGAATCTTCCTGCGTCCGGTTATACTCAACATTCCCTCGATCATTGTTGGGTGGCGTATACAGTGGTCAAATTGGAAAAAAGAATATCCGACGGGTAGACACCGTATTGAGGAGGCTGAAATTTATAGGCCTTCCCAATATTAACTTTCCCACCGGAAGCTTTCATGTACGCAGCCCATACAAGTTGAGAGCAGTTATACGAATCCGTGTCGTAGGGATATAACCGTGTCATGGGAAAGTTGATGTTGTACCCAGCCTTTCCATCCTTGGACTTTGCAAATTCCACTGCTCGCTGTTGAACTGCAGGATCAGCCTTCACCTTCATCAAAAATGGCCTGCAAACCCCAATTCGACGAGCTGGGTTCAGCTTCTGCACACCTCTTTCTTTATTCACTGCTTCCACTGTCCATGCACCAGCTTTGCGTGGATCCGGGTTAGGAACATAGTCAGAAACGAATATGCCAGCATGCCCGTGATTAAGAACTCTCGCAGATATAGCTACGGAATAGAAAACATCTCCCGGATGTGTTTCTTGCGTTCCTGGAGAAATATAAGTGCAATCAGCCGGGTTGATGTCGATAAATGCTTCCGGCACCGGATTCACTAAGGTCTGTAATAGAGACACCGGAGATAACGTTCCGGGTACCACTCGGCGATCTTCCAAATTTTCTCCGTTGGCGAGTTTGAGTGTGGTGTTGTAGGAGTCGATGGCGTGGTTGGTGGCATCGACGAATCCTTGGGCGGGGTCTTTCCCATCCCGGATGAATGCTTGTAATAGTGTGTTGTAGGCCTCGTCGAGTTCTTGTGGGCTGAGCTG
>JALFAQ010000025.1 GCA_022772305.1 Corynebacterium glucuronolyticum | reverse complement strand
CTCCGCGTAGTCGCTGACCACGACGGCGCCGGTGTGTTCGACTGTTTCCGTCAGCGCCTGCGCCGCGGCAGTTGCCTCCTCCAGGGTGTTGCCCTCAGTCTCGCAGTAGAGCCAGCCTCCCGCGTGGGGCTGCCCGGGGAGGTTCTCACCGGCGTGTTCCTGGCCTTTTTTGGTGCGGAGGGCGTCGAGGAGGTCGCCGCCCATGCCCTCGATGGTGGCCACGCCCGGCTGCCGCAACAGGGGTGCGGCGGCCGCCGCCGCAAACACGTCCTTGAAGGACAACACAGCCAGCGCGGTGAACTGTGGCTTTTCGACGAGCCGCACCGTCATCCGCGTGATCACCCCGAGGGTGCCCTCCGACCCGGCGATCGCCTTCGCCATGTCGTGGCCCAGGTAGTGCAGGCCATAGCCGGAAACCTGGCGCGGGAAGTGCCCCAACTCCTTCTCGATCAACTCCCGGTTGGGGCTGTACAGGGCGCGCAATTGGGCGTCGATAAGCTCATCATCACAACCATCGGACGTGAATGTGACCTCGCGGCCGTCAGCCAGAGCCAACGTCACGTCCACGAGGTTGTCCGCCGACGTGCCGTAGGCCACCGAGTGCGAACCGCACGCGTTGTTCGCCACCATGCCACCGATTGTGCAGCGGGAATGCGTCGACGGGTCCGGGCCGTAGGTGAGGCCGAACTCGGCGGCTGCCTCGCGCAGGCGATCGCACACGACACCCGGCTCGACCACCGCCGTCTTCGCCTCAGGATCGATCGACAAAATGCGGTTGAAGTGCCGCGATGTGTCGATCACCAGGCCGTCGCCGATCGCGTTGCCCGCCACCGACGAACCCCCACCGCGGCCGACGATCGCCCACCCGCGCTCACGGGCCAGCGCGATACCGGCCAGCACATCCTCGCGTGACGACGGCTCCAACACCGCCGCCGGGACGCGCCGGAACAACGACGCATCAGAGGAATACGCTGCACGCGTCGGCATATCCCGGCGCAATTTTGACGAGATAGACGAGGTGGTTTCAGGTAACATGTTACTCCTTATGACGACAATGGCTGACGCGGTAGTTAATTATGTACGGGATGCGATCCACAACGGCGACATGCGCCCAGGCAACTGGTACAGCGTCATCCAGCTGGCCGAAGAGATCGGCGTGTCCCGCTCCCCTGTGCGTGAGAGTCTGCTGCGGCTAGAGGAAGCCGGACTTGTGAAGTTTGCGAAAAACCGGGGCTTCCAAATCTTTCCTCCCTCCCCAGGTAACGTCGCAGAAATCTTCGCGGTGCGCCTCGGCATCGAGCCTGCGGCTGCCTACCGCGCGGCGCTCCACCGACAATCTTCGCACCTCAGCGAGGTATACGAGCTGCTCGAACTCATGCAGCGCGCCGCCGATGCCGACGACGAACGGGAATTCTTCATTCACGACCGCGCCTTGCACTCCCTGTTTTTCCGCATGAGCGGCTCCCGGTTCGGCGACAACGTCGTGTCCCGGCTGCGCGACATCACCAACATTCTGGGGCACACCACCGCGCACACCTCGCGATCGCTGCAGAACATCCTGGATGAGCACCGCCCCATCATCGAGGCGATTATCTCGCAGGATGCCGCCACAGCACGGGAGGAGATGTTTTCCCACCTCACCACGACCGGCAAGCTGCTCGTGCGGCAGGCGGTTGTGACAGAGGGTGCCTCCGGCACCGCGGATAAGGAAGAGATCCGGCACCGCGTGGAATCGGTGTGGGCAGAACACGTCGACGGCCTCTAATCCGACTCGTGGTGCTTTATTTGCTCCTCGCGCTCTTTCTGGGTGCGCCTGGCGGCGCGAGCCTCCGGGCGATACCCCAGCACAAACGCACAGATCGCGCACAGCGTCGCCGCGCCAAATACCCACGGTGCCAGGTGCGACTTCGCGCCCGTAATGATCTCTCCGCTTGTTGCGAACAGGCCGATCGCCTGCAAGCCCACGAGCGCGACCCCGCCGACCATGAAGGCAATGAGAAAGACGAAGAAGAGGATGCGGAACAGTTTAAAACAGGCATTCATTGCTTACACTCCTGGAACATAGACGGGGATAAGACCCATGCCGACCAACCATGCGAGCAGGATCATCGGGAGGACAAAGTACACGATCAGTGGCACGAACATCTTCGTCGGGTTGGCATCGGCCATCGCCGCCGACAGGTAAATTGGGGCACCGACCGGCGGCGACGCGCCCTCGGTCGACGTGCACAGCAGCGTCACGACAATCGCCACCGTCGGGTCAACTCCCACTGCCGTCAGTGCCGCCACGGCGGGGGCGCCGATCGCGGCCGCCGTTGCTGTTGACGACAGCGGCGTTGCCACCACAACCGCCAGCACACCAACGATCAGGACAATGGCCCACTTCGGCAGATCCATCGCGCCCAGCGTGTTTGACAGCTGATCGCCCACGCCGAGTTCCTCCATGATCGAGGCTGCGGCGAGCGCAGCAAACAGGGAGATACCGACCGTCGCAAAGCTTGGGAGGTCCTGGACAATCTGCAGCCTGAACTGCTCGTTGTTCCGGCGGATGCGACCCGCGCCCTCAATCAG
>JALFAQ010000010.1 GCA_022772305.1 Corynebacterium glucuronolyticum | reverse complement strand
TCGCGCTTTCAAGAATGCCGAGATCCAGGCGATCATCACCGCTCTCGGCACGGGCGTCCACGACGAGTTTGATATTTCCAAGCTCCGTTACCACAAGATTGTCCTCATGGCCGATGCCGATGTTGACGGCCAGCACATTGCAACGCTGCTGCTCACTCTCCTTTTCCGCTTTATGCCGGCGCTGATCGAGGAAGGCCACGTCTACCTCGCTAACCCGCCGTTGTACAAGCTGAAGTGGCAGAAGGGCGACCCTGGCTTCGCTTACTCTGACCAGGAGCGCGACGATCTCCTTGCGGAGGGCCTCCAAGCCGGTCGCAAGATCAACACCGACGACGGCATCCAGCGCTACAAGGGCTTGGGTGAGATGAACGCCTCCGAGCTTTGGGAAACCACCCTTGACCCGAGTGTTCGCACCCTCCGTCGCGTCGATCTTGAGGATGCCGAACGTGCCGACGAGCTCTTCTCTATCCTCATGGGAGACGATGTCGTCGCTCGCCGCACCTTCATCACTCGCAATGCGAAGGACGTCCGCTTCCTGGATGTCTAAACAGATCGCGCACAATCACCCCGGCACAAAGTTGTGCTGGGGTCTTTTTCTGCTCACCTGAGCAAAAACCGACATCTAACCGAAATCTATCTGTGGATTTAAACTATTAACTAAGCCCGTCGTACCTGCTAACAAGCACATGTCTGCCTTTTTGTTCAGGTGGCAAAGACCCTCGGACCCTCGCTCCGTGTGACAATGACAACCATAAACGTGGGGAAGCATCTTTTTTCACGCGGTGCCTCAGTTTTTCAGCGTCGCTCAATCTATTCGTTCAAGCAGCTCGCTCGCGGTGTTTACATAAAGATGAGTATTACGATCAGTTACGTCGTGAGGATTAGTACCTTATCCGATCTGTTGCCTCCGGTATAGAGGGGCGACCACTTATCGGTAGGTCGGCAGCAGCCTTGTGGGAGATGCCCACGATATACACAAGCATGAGTAAGTGAACATCATCGGAACGGTCGATTCCGCCCCGGCATCTGCAGAAGACAAATGCCCCTGGATGGCCTCTTCACCACCATCGTCTGCGGCTTTGGAATCTAACTGATCTCCCCGGCATCACCATCTCGAAAGCGAAGCGCTAACCCCTATTCGTATCGATAACGAGTCTTGGAAATCCAAGCTTTTCCTCCGCGAGCTCGAACCCCTCTGGCTGCTGCGTGGCCGTTTCCTATCCGATCAGTGGTTTGCGCCAGGCCTTGCTTGGAAAGACTAATCCCGCCGATGCACACCCCACCCCCTGCCCCCGTTTACCCCCGCTTAGTCCTGCAAGATTTTCCACCTCGGGTGATAATTCATTTCGATGGCCCTGGTTGAGCGCGCTACCTCTTACCCCCCCGGAGAGAGGGCGCTTGGAGTTCCGGCGAGGCATCTGGCCCCCTTCCTTAAGCTCCCGGGGTCGTCCTTACTTCTTTGAGCTGCTCCAGTCCGTTTTTGAGTTATCGCCTGTATCCGGTGTCATGATATCGGTGACGCAGTTTTCGTAGTACGAGGGCGTGCTGGCAAGTGCGCCAATGACGAAGGCAAAGATGGATATGGCGGACAGGTTCGTGTTCGTTACGTAGGTGTCCAGCTGTTGCCGATCAATCTGGGGGAGTGTCTGCCCAATGAGGTCGCGCACGTTTTCCGAGGTCGGTAGCCCGTATTGCGCGCGGATATCCTCCGGAATGGCGGAGTAAATGCCAATGATTCCCACGACGGGAGCCGACCACACGATGGGGTTGGTGTACGTCGTGTTGTTGACGGTGCACTGGTATCCCTTCTGGGTCTCCTCGGCACCAGCCACGCTGGTCATACCCGTCAGAGCAATTGCCGAGGCCACCGTTGCCGCGATCATCCGCTGTGTTTTCATTTGACTCCTGCCTCTACGTAGATTTCCGGCTCACTTATTATTACTATCCTACGTCCCAACAGTGCCGTTACAGTTCATGGTGCGGCAGGATGGTTTGTAGCAGGCGCACGTGTTGTCGATAATGGAGGACAAGCGGTCAGAAGGGTACTTGTTTGAAGGGGAAGCCCATCGGTACAAGCTCAGTGTCCAAAATGTGGAACCCATCCAGAGAGTCCAGAAAACTGAAGAGTCCGGTCTGGGAGTCGGCCCAGAGATTTGCCACCAGTTGGAAGCGGCCCGCTGTAGCAGCGACGAATTCTACGGAGTTCGAGGCTGAAAGATAATCGCCGAGTGCAGCGATATGTCCGGGGGCGACTTTAAACCATGCCATGGCATCGACATTGTCGGTGGTCACTTGGCGTGGAATATCTGCTTCGAAATAGAGGATTCCGTCTGTTAACAGGCGTTTCCGGCGCCGGTAGGCGCTGGCTTGATTCACGTGAGCTGCCTTGGCAAGCTCGACGGAACTGGCGCGACCGTCGATGGCTAGCGTGGCGAGGATGCGTTTATCAGTTTCGTCTAGAGCAGCGAATGCGCCTGGGTTGGCCACCGGAATTCCCCAGATCTTGAGCAGTTGGAAGGTCTCTACGCGTTCGAATGATAGGGAATTGCGCAGTTGGTCTAGGAGTGGCTCTTTGCTCTTGGCGGGAGTCGCAAAGCCACACATGAGTTCTCCGCGATGGGTTGCCATGCGTATCCACCGAGTGTTCTTTCGCTCTACGAGTTTCGAGCCAAGGTTTTCCAATTCTTGGGGAGGGCCATACAGCCGTCCCAACCAGGCGATGGATGCCGGGGATACTGCTGCGGTTCGGCCTACCACTCTCACTATTCCGTTGGATTTTAGCCGGCGGTAACGTTGCGCCACAGTCCGCGGTGCCGAATCTAGTTGAGCACCCAGGCTTGCAAAGGATGCTGTGGGGGAGCGGCGAAGTGCAGATAGAAGGCGATGATCAAGTTCGTCCAGGGTGGACGGGGATATGCGCACGACGGCTCCTTGTTAGGTGACGATCTATGAGTGTTAAAACTTAGCGTAGTCACTCGTGGAGGAATTAGGCAGAATTGCGCACAAATCTAGCGAATATATGTTTTGGAAGAAAAAAATTGTAAAAAGTATGTCTTGATATGAATCTTTATGCATATTCTCTCTAGTGTTTCTTCTCGGTCATTGAGGCCGGTCATTCAAGCCATTGCTTACGGGAGAGAACGTATGGAAGAAAACATGCAGATGGAAAAGCCACAGGCGGGGATTCTGATTACCGTAGCTGGCTTTTCCTGTCTAGTGGTGACCCTGTTGCAGTCGATTGTTGTTCCAGCGATCCCGAACTTGCCGGGTATCTTAGGGACATCCGGCACGGCGGTGTCCTGGGCGGTTACCGCTACGCTTCTCGCCGGCGCTGTGGCAACGCCTATCGTCGGCCGAATAGCCGATATGTACTCGCGCAAGGCCATCATGTTGGTTGTTATCGCGGCTGTTTTCGCAGGCTCAATCATCGCGCCCATCGGAAATGTCACTACCCTCATTATTGGCCGCACTTTGCAAGGATTCGGTTCGGCGCTGATCCCGGTGGCAATGGCGGAGATGAGGTACAGCCTGCCACACGAGAAGGTCAGTAGCGCACTTGCCATTTTGAGCGCTACGTTGGGCATCGGTGGTTCCGTGGGTATCCCGCTGGGTGGCGTACTGTTCAATTCCTTGGGTTGGCAGTCTATGTTCTGGATAGCGGCATGTCTATCGGTCATTTCTTTCGTGGCGGTGTGGGTCTTTATTCCCTCTTCCAGTGGTATCAACGGCCGTTTCGATTATGGCGGTGCGGTCTGGTTGGCGCTAGGCCTGAGTGCCTTTTTGACTGCGCTGTCCCAGGGAGAGGCATGGGGCTGGGGTAGCTTGCTTACAGTCGGCCTCTTCGTCCTGGCAGTTATATTTTTCGTTGTTTGGGTTCGCTGGGAGGTCTGCCAGGAGTTTCCTCTGGTCAACCTGCGCACAACCGTTTATCGCCCGGTTCTGTTGACTAATCTCGCCTCGATTCTGTTGGGTATCCTCATGTTTAGCAATCTGTTGCTTACTACGTTGGAGCTGCAGAACCCGATATCTGAGGGTGGTCACGGATGGAGCGCTGCTGCTGCCGGTCTCGTGATGCTGCCATCCGCTGCCGCGATGCTGCTCGTTGCTCCGGTGAGTGCCCGCCTTGCGCAGTCTTTCGGGCCTCGGGTGGTGATCACCGTCGGCTCGGTAATCACTGCGCTGGGGTATCTCTGCCGCTTGGTTGTCGGCTTCAACGGCGTGTGGGTTCTCGTCTGGGCGACGCTGATTTCCATCGGCGTGGGCATCGGCTACGCCGGCCTGCCGATGATGCTCGTCGTCCACGTCAGGGTCGCAGAAATTGGTTCGGCAAACGCTGTGAACGCGTTGATGCGTTCCATCGGCATGTCCATCTCCTCCGCGTTGGTTTCCGCTGTCACCGCCGCCTTGATGGCAGAAAACAGTCCGAGCGAAGGTGCCCTCAACCTGCTTGCGGTCATCGGCATAGTCTTGGGGGTAGCCGCAGTTATCCTCTCGGCAGCAGCGCGCACACCTCGCAACGACAGCCGCAACGACAGCCGCAACAACAACACAGCACATACCAACAGTTAGGATCTAGTCATGCAGCACAAACTCGATTCCATTGATACCCACGCTCACGTGTACCCAGACGATTACCTTGATTACCTCGGCGCGCACGGGGCCCCGGAGGGCAGCACCGAGATCGCCAAGGGCATGGGCGCTGATTCCGGCAAGGAGGATATGGAGGCGCGGCTCGAGTGGATGGATCGCGCCGGGGTGAAGGCGCAGGTGTTGGCGGTGACGCCCCAGAGCCCCGCGCTGCCTGAGGCGGAGCACGCTGCCTACGCAGCGCGGATGATTAATGAGCGCTATATCGATATCGCTGCCACGTACCCGGGCCGTTTCTATAACTACGCCGCCCTTCCTCTCCCGCACGTCGATGCAGCCTTGAAGGAGTTGGAGTGGATTGCACATTCCGGCCAGTTCTGCGGCATCGGCTTGCCCACGTTGCTGGCGCAGCAGCCCTATTTGTCGGATTCTTACCTCGACCCGGTCTGGAGTTTTCTCAATGAGCGGGCCATGGTGGTCAATATTCACCCGACCGGCTGCGGGGCTAATTCGCCGTGGTTGCTCGACCACAATCTGGAGTGGGTCAACGGCGCGCCTGTCGAGGACGCGACCGCGACGTTGGAGCTGCTGAAGGCCGATATCCCGCGCCGTTTCCCAAACATCACGTTCCACGTCGCGCACCTGGGTGGCGATCTGCCCATGTTGGCGCAGCGCATCGAGGATAATTACGAAGATTGGGACGCGTTCCCGGCCTCGCCGAACGAGACGTTGCGGACGTTCTTTTTCGATGCCGCCAATTTCCATGAGCCGTCGTTGGCCCTGGCTGCGGAGACTTTCGGCGTCTCGCAGCTGATGGGTGGTTCCGATTTCCCGTATTTCCAGAAGGAGAAATACGTCCGCGCCTTCGACTATGTGCGGACCTCCCGCTTCACCGAGGAGGAGAAGAAGCAGATCCTATGGTCCAACGCCGTACGCCTGCTCAAGCTGTCACTCTAGCTTTTCGACGCCTTCCTCTACCGGCTTTCTCGGACCCTCACCGTCGGCCACGTTGAGA